>NZ_JBFUHA010000013.1:0-132456 GCF_056402635.1 Sphingomonas sp. P3_C5 | reverse complement strand
ATGATATCCCGGGCGCCCCGTAGACGCTGCATCCTCGAAGCCGAGCCCCGCCAAATCCAGTTCGTCGATGAAGACATCGACCACGCGTACCGTGTTCTCCTCGGACACGTAATCATCAACGCAATCTGGCAAAAGCAGCTTCTGCCGACGGTCACAGCCCTCAATGAAACGTCCCATTCCGGCGCCTCCTGCAACGCCAGAATCATAGCACATCAGGGCGTTTTCACACAGCCTCCACCAATGTCGGCCGTTAAGCCCTCGTGCCGAAAGCTGAGGTTTTATGAGTTTCAGGACCTGGCTCTGCGAGCCGCGCTACCCGCTGGAAAATGTCTATGAAAACCCGTTGCCACAGGTGAAATTTCGATTAGAGCTTTGACCGGCCCCTAAATCACGACCGCTGGCACGACAATCGTGCGCGGTACGCATGGGGCGTGGGAGTGGAAATGATCTTGATCCTGTCAGCAATGGCCGCAGCGGAGATTGCGGTCGCCTCTCCCGATGCCAGCATCAGCATCACCGTCGCGCCTGATGGAGGGAGCTATTCCGTCACGCGCAACAAGGAAGTCATCTCGCGCGAATCGCCGCTCGGCCTGGAGCTCGCCGACAGCGACTATGCGGATCTGAAATTCGTCGGCGTCGAACGCGAAAGTCGCCGCCAGGACCTGCCGCTCGTCGCCACCAAGACGCGGGCCGCGCGCGACTGGTACAATGGCGCGGTCATCCGCTTTCGCGAAAGCTCGGGCGCCCGCCGCAATCTCGCGGTCGAGGTCCGCGCCTATAATGACGGAGTCGCCTTTCGCTATCTGGTGCCGAAGGGCGCGCCGGTCACGTTGAAGGCCGAGAAGACCGGCTTCCGCTTCGCCGGCGACCCGACCTGCGAGCTCAGCGAATATTCCGGCTCGCATGAGAAGCCGTTCAACACCCTGAAGCTTTCCCAGCTCGACGCGGCCAAACTCTATGACGTGCCGGTTCTCTGCGCCTCCACGTCCGGCCGCACCCATTTCGCCATCGCTCAGGCCGATATCGAAAATTATGCGGGATCCGGCCTGAAAGCCGCGGCCGGCGGCCTGCAGGTGCGGATGACGCCCCGGCTCGATCGCAAGGACGTCACCGTAGTGTCGCCCGACGGCCTGCGCAGCGCCTGGCGCGTGATCATGATGGGCAACCGGGCTGGCGACCTGATCGGATCGACCTTGATCCAGGCCCTGTCGCCTCCCCCCAAGGGCGATTTTTCCTGGGTTAAGCCCGGCAAGGCCGCTTGGGACTGGTGGTCTGGCCCCACTGCCGGCGAGAAGCCGAGCATGGAGCGTTATCGCCACTTCATCGATTTCGCCGGCGCCTCGGGATTTCCCTATTTCATGATCGATGCCGGCTGGGCCCTGAACGCCGGCCCGTGCTGCGCCGCCGATCCGAAGACGGACATCACCCGCAGCGACCCGGCGATCGATATGCCCGCCCTGGTGAAATATGCGGCGGGCAAGGGCGTCGGCCTCCTGCTCTGGGCGCACTGGCAGCATGTCGAGCCGCGCATGGACGCGGTGCTGGATACCTATAAGCGTTGGGGCATCAAGGGCGTGAAAGTCGATTTCATGGACCGCGACGATCAGGAGATGGTTGCCTTCTACGCCCGGCTCGCCAGGGAGACCGCGAAGCGCGGCATGCTGCTCGACATGCACGGCGCCTTCCCGCCCGCCGGCCTTGCGCGCACCTATCCCAATTTCCTGACTCAGGAAGGGGTGAAGGGCGCCGAGTATAATAAATTCAACGGGGGAAACGTGACCGCGGGCCACAATGTGAAGCTCGCCTATACGCGCATGTTGCTCGGGCCGATGGACTATACGCCCGGCGGTTTCCGCAACAGCACGCCGCAATCCTATGAAGTGCACGAAGTCATGCCCATGGTGCGCAACACGCGCGGCCAGGCGCTCGCGCAATATGTCGTCTATGACAGTCCGCTGCAGATGGTGTCCGATGCGCCCGAGGCCTATGCGAACGCCGCCGGCTTCGATTTCCTCAAGGTCGTGCCCACCACCTGGGAAGAGACCCGCTTCGTGGATGGAACGCCCACCAGCTTCGTCGTCCTCGCCCGGCGCAAAGGGACTTCATGGTATGTCGGCGCAATGACCAACGAAGAAGCGCGCGAGGTGGATATCCCGCTCTCGATGCTCGGCGCCGGAAAATACACCGCGTCGATCTGGCAGGACGGCGCGTCGGCCAATGATGTCGAGCACATCACGAAAAAGGTGGCGCGCGGCGATAGCCTGCACATCCGCATGAGCCCGGGCGGTGGTGCGGCCGTCCTTCTCGAGCCGGCGAGCTAGGTCGAGTTCGACCAAGTTAAACCAACCGTCACCCCGGACTTGTTCCGGGGTCCACTGTGCCGCAAACCAACCGGCGATGATCATGCGGAG
Source organism: Sphingomonas sp. P3_C5 (assembly GCF_056402635.1). Classification (NCBI taxonomy): domain Bacteria; kingdom Pseudomonadati; phylum Pseudomonadota; class Alphaproteobacteria; order Sphingomonadales; family Sphingomonadaceae; genus Sphingomonas; species Sphingomonas sp. P3_C5. Next base: position 130,045 of record NZ_JBFUHA010000013.1, on the reverse strand, counting down.
ACGTGGATGCCGGAACAAGTCCGGCATGACGGGCAAAGCTGGTCGAACTCGACTCTAGCTGGGTAGGTGTTCGCATCCCGCTGCGGGGCGACACCCTGATTCAAATGTGAAGCGGACCATGGCAGGGCGCGCATCGGACAGAGTGCGCCTCGCACGCTGCCCCGCGCTCTTTGACATCATGAACGAAACAGGCTCGCGGGTGCTGGCTATTTTTCGCTGAAACAGCCATTAAAGCTGGCTGTTAGCTGGCTGTTAGCTGGCTGTTATTCAATAACAGCCAGCATGCCCATAAATGGCTGAAAACAAGCCATAAATTCAGGCGCGAAATCCAACATAACAGCCAGCAAAAAAATTCTCCGGAAAAACAGCCAGGAACAGCCAGCAAAGCGACCGCTGTCACGCTCCCCATTGGCTGCGACTCGAGCCCGCCGGGGCGACCCTAAAGCGCCCGGTCGCCCAGATAATGCGTCTGCGCGGCATCAGTCGCGTTGATCGCAAGGATCGAGCGCGCATCGCCCGGCGCGCGCGGCCGGCCCTTGCGATCGCCCGCGGCGTGGATCACGCGCTCGAGCAATTCCTGGCCCTCGGTCCACCAGCCGACTCCGCTCGCCGCGTTGAGATGGCCCTGTGCGCCGGCATCGACGAAATGGCTGCCCCAGCCGACCGCGAGGCTGTGCGCGCGCTCGATCGCGATCCAGGGATCGTCGCGGCTCGCGACCAGGATCGAAGGGAAGGGCAGGGGCGCGGTCGGCGAGGGCCGGAATGCTTTCAGATCATCCTGTGCATCGGGCCGGTCGACATCGGCTGGTGCAACCAGCAGCGCGCCCGCAACCGGCCAGCCATAGGGCTGGCGCGTCAGCTCAGCCCACCAGGCGACGGCGAGGCAGCCAAGGCTGTGCGCTGCTAGGATGACGGGCGCCTGGGCCGCCGAGATCGCCTGGTCTAGCTTGGTCACCCAGGCGTTGCGATGCGGCGTGGTCCACATGCCGAGCTCCACGCGAACCGTGTCGGGGCGCGCGCTTTCCCACAGGCTCTGCCAGTGGGAGGGCCCCGAGCCGCCAAGGCCGGGGACGGTCAGGATCGTTGGCTGAGCCGGATCGTATGGCGAAAAACTTGCCATCGTCGCTCTCCTGATTGGGTAAGGAGACGTGGCCGCTCGAAGCTCTAGGGGGACGCCGGTGCGACCACGCCTCCAGACCTTGAAAGCTATTCCTACTGTTTTAATAGGCAATAGCGTTGCGCCAGATCGCACGCCGGCTGCGACCGGCCGAAAGGGCGGCCTGGACTGGTCGCAGACAGGAGCGGTTTCGTCGCTGCGCGAGGCTGCAGGGAGAGGCTATCAAGCCGCGACTCGGCTTGGTAGGGCAGGCAATGCCAAAGCGTCGTGCCGATCAGCTCCTTGTCGATCGCGGCCTGGCCGAAAGCCGGACCCGCGCCCAGGCGCTGATCATGGCCGGCCTCGTGTTTCTCGGCGACCGCAAGGTCGACAAGCCGGGCCAGCCGGTGCCTGACGATGCGGTGCTCGAGGTGAAGGGGCGCGACCATCCCTGGGTGTCGCGCGGCGGCATCAAGCTCGCGCACGGGCTCGACCATTTCGGCTGGGACGTGACCGGGGCGGTCGCGATCGATGTCGGCTCATCGACCGGTGGTTTCACCGATGTGCTGCTCAGCCGCGGCGCGGCGCGGGTCTATGCTGTCGACAGCGGCACCAACCAGCTTGCCTGGAAGCTGCGTCAGGACGACCGCGTCATTGTCCATGAACAGACCAGCGCGCGCATCCTGACGGCAGCGCATATTCCGGAGCCGGTCGACCTGATCGTGTGCGACGCCAGCTTTATCGGTCTCGCCAAGGTGCTCGACGTGCCGATGGGGTTCGCGAAACCAGACACACGCCTGATGGCGCTGGTGAAGCCGCAGTTCGAGGCGGGGCGCGAGGAGGTCGGCAAGGGCGGCGTGGTGCGCGATCCGGCCATTCACGCGCGGGTCTGTGCCGAGGTTTCCGAATGGATCGAAACCAAAGGCTGGCGGGTGGAAGGTGTCGTCCAGAGCCCGATTACCGGCCCGGAAGGCAATGTCGAATTCCTGCTGGCCGCTTCAAGACACGGTGATCCGGCTTGATTTACCCTGTTCGCAGTTGCACAATTGATTCAAACATTGGCACGTTCTTCATTTATAGCAGAATCGGTGCTTTATTCAGCCGCGTGGCCCCGGCTGATTTATGGGGCGCCGCTGTATCGCGCGAACAGGAAGGCGGGAGACTTTGAGGGAAATCGCATCGAAGCAGCAGTTGAGGCTGGCATTCATGCGCTGGGCGGTGGTCACCGTTCCGTTCATCCTGTTGCTCGGCTTCACCTCTGCGCGCCTGGTGCCGAGCGGATCCGACAGCAGCTGGTATCGTGCGCTGGTCAAGCCCGAACAGACTCCGCCCGACTGGGCTTTCCCTGCCGCCTGGACTGCGATCTACATCCTCCTTGGCCTCGCGCTCGCGATGATCATCCATGCGCGCGGATCGCGCCTGCGCGGCCCGGCGATCACGGTCTTCGCGGTGCAGATGGTCGCGAACCTGATCTGGTCGCCGCTGTTCTTCGGCATGCACCAGGTCTTCTGGTCGCTGGTGACGATCGGCGTGATGTTCGTGCTCGCGCTCGCGACGACGCTGTTGTTCGGCCGAATTCGCACCGGCGCTGCCTGGCTGATGGTGCCGTATCTGGCATGGCTGGTCTATGCCGGCATCCTCACCTACAGGATCGCCGAGCTTAACCCGGGGGCGGAAACCCTTGTGCCGTCATCCTCGACCACCCAGATCATCTAGACCAGACGCTATTTTACGGGATCATGTAATGCAGTCCGACAACAAGATTTTCGACGATTTCGTGAAGTTCATGAACGGCGCAGCCGGCACGATCGCCGGCATGGGCCGCGAAGCTGAATCGGGCGCGCGCGCCAAGGCCAAGGAATGGATCGGCGGACTGGATTTCGTCAGTCGCGACGAATTCGAGGCAGTCAAGGCAATGGCCGCTGCCGCACGCGACGATGCCGATGCGCTCCGCGCCCGGATCGATGCGCTTGAAGGCAAGACCAGCACGGCCGCCCCTAAGGCAGCGCCGAAGAAGCCCAAGGCAGGAGTCTGACGATCTTTTCCACAGGTTTTTCTAGGAAGCTTTCCGCGCAGCGCTTGTGCGCAGCGACCCTTGGCGGCACCACATCTGGTGCCACCAGGGCAGCGGGAGGCAGGATGTGATGCTCGACGAAGCCGATTACGAACGCGAGGACGCTGCACCCATCGACATGCTCGAAAGCTATTTCGCCGCGCATGGCTGGGAGCATGAGCGTCAGGACGATGAGGTCATCGCCAAGGTCAAGGGTAGCTGGACTCAATATGAGCTTCGCGCGCTGTGGCGCGACGAGGACAGCGTCATTCAGTTCCTCGCTTTCCCTGATATCCGCGTAACCGATGAGCGCCGCGCCGCGATCTACGAGACGATCGGGCTGATCAACGAACAGCTCTGGGTCGGCCATTTCGAGCTCTGGTCGTCGAGCGGGATCCTGCTCTATCGCCACGCAGCGATGATTGAGGGCGAGGGCGGCACCATGTCGCTCGGCGCCGCGGAATTGCTGGTCGAATCCGCGATCGACGAGTGCGAGCGCTTCTATCCCGTCTTTCAGTTCGTGCTGTGGGGCGGCAAGACGCCCAAGGAAGCCTTAGCCGCGGCGATGACCGAGACCCAGGGTGAAGCCTGAGATCGGGGCGTGAGCCTCAAATCCCTCTGGCTAATCGGCTGCGGCAATATGGGCGGCGCGATGCTGCGCCGCTGGATCGACAGCGGCGTCGTCGCGGCTGATCAGGTCGATATCGTCAATCGCACGGACCGGGCGCTGCCCGACGGCGTTCGCCAAGCCCGAGACCTGCCGCAGGGCCCGCTTCCCGATCTGGTGATGCTGGGCATGAAGCCCCAGCAACTCGACGAAATCGCGACGCGCTATAGCGATCGGCTGGCGGGCGTGCCGGTTCTGCTGTCGATCCTCGCCGGCGTCGAAGGAGCGGCGCTCGCCCGGCGCTTCAACGCCGGGGCCATTGTACGCGCCATGCCCAATCTGCCCGTCGGAATCGGCAAGGGCGTGGTCGGGCTGCACGCATCGGCACCCGATCCGGAGCTGCGCGAGCGCGTATCCGCGTTGATGTCGCCGCTCGGGCTGGTCGAATGGATCCCCGACGAAGCCCTGTTCGACGTCGTCACCGCGCTTGCCGGTAGCGGCCCGGGCTTTCTCTACCGCTATATCGACGCGCTGGCTGAGGCCGGCGCAGCACTCGGCCTGCCCGCTGATCAGGCGGCACGACTCGCCGTCGCCACAGTCGAGGGATCGGCAATGCTCGCCGCCGCCGCCGACGTTTCCCCCGCCATACTCGCTGACCGCGTGGCAAGCCCCGGCGGCTCGACGCGCAAGGGACTGGACGTTCTCGATCGTGACGACGTGCTGAAGCACCTGCTGCACGAGACGCTCGACGCAGCCACCCGCCGCAACGCCGAAATGGCCGCCGCCGCGCGTTAGGACGGCGTTCCTTCCTAGGCCCATTGTGGTTCCAACTCCGGTTGCCTCACGCCGGAGGACATGATGCTCTCCCCTGAATTCCTCATCCGGGAGAGACGGCAATGCGCAAGGCAATCCTGAAATACAGTCTCGCCGGCACGCTGATCGCCGCCTGCCTTGCCATCCCGGCGGCAACGACGGCCGGGCAGGGCGAGGTCGCGGCTGACGGTGTCACCTATGTCGATCAGGGCATAAACTGGACCGGCGCGGCGCGAACCGATTTCTACAGCCGCGATCAGGGATCAGCGATGATCCCGCTCGCCTGGCTGAAGGCGCTGAAGAGCGCGGACGGCCAGCCCTTCCTCGCCGACAAATTCGCCCGCTATGGCTATCTGCCCAACCCCGACAGCGATCTGCCGGTCGGTTTCACCACGACTGGCCCGGCCGGGCAGGAACAGGCCGGTATGACCTGCGCTGCCTGCCACACCCGCCAGCTCAGTGCGGGCGGCCAGCAATATCGGGTCGATGGCGGCCCGGCGATCGTCGATTTCTACGGCCTGCTCACGGATATGGTCGCGGCCGTCCAGCATCTCCGCAGCGATCCGATCGCCTTCGCCCGCTTCTCGAGTGACGTGCTCGGGCCCAAGCCGTCGGTCAAGCAGGTCGCCGAGCTGCGGGTCGCTGTCGACATCTGGTATGCCCGGGAAGGCGCGCTGAAAACGGGCGCCTATCCGACTGACTATTGGGGCGTCGGCCGGCTCGACGCCGTCAGCATGATCTTCGATCGGCTGACCGGCCTCGATCTCGGCCGGCCGCCGACCTATATCATCAACGAGAACATCCAGCCCGCCGATGCGCCGGTGCGCTATCCCTTCCTCTGGGACGCGCCCAAGCAGAACAAGACTCAGTGGCCCGGCTTCGCCCCGAACGGGAGCGACATTTTCGGCCTGACCCGCAACACCGGCGAAGTGATCGGCGTGTTCGGGACCTTCCATCCGAAGCTATCGCTCACACACCTGTTCTTCCGGGATTTCCTCAAAGGCAGCTCGCTCAATTTCAACGGCTTGCTCAAACTCGAAGACCTGGTGAAGCAGATCGGCCCGCCAAAATGGCCTGCCGCCTGGCCGCTCGACCGCACCCTCGCCGCACAAGGGCGCCAGGTCTATGAAATGCACACTGCGGAAGGCGGCTGCATCGATTGCCATAACGAGAATCCCGGCCCCAGGGCGTTCCCCGACCAGCCGACCTGGAATACATTGATCCAGGATGTCGGCACGGACTCGCGCGAGCATGACATCCTCAATCGCACCTCGAAATCCGGGGTGCTGACGGGCGCCTGGATTCCCTTCCTGACCAAGCCACTGAAGGGAACCGAGCGGTCCTTCACCCTGCTCAGCACCTCGGTCGGCGGTGCCATCCTGCAAAGTGGCGCCTGGAAGCAGGCGATCTTTGGCTCGGGCACGCCGGTTGCCGCCAATCTCGCCCCCAATCCGAAGGTCTCGCCCTCCGACGGCGTAAAAAAGGCGCTGGACGATTCCTTCCCCGATCGGCCTGAGGAAAAGGTCCAGACGGATCCGCCCGCCTATGAATCGCGGATGATCCACGGCATCTGGGCAGCGGCGCCCTATCTCCACAATGGCTCGGTCGCGAGCCTCGCGCAGTTGCTCACCCCCGACAGCCAGCGCCTGACGACGTTCGATGTCGGCCCCGCCTACGACACCGCCAATCTCGGCCTCGCCACGTCGCAGCCCGGCTGGCACGGCACCCGGACCACTACCGGCTGCGATCAGCGCAATTCAGGCAACAGCCATTGCGGCCATAATTTCGGGACGACTTTGAGCCCTCAGCAAAAACTCGCCTTGCTGGAATATCTGAAGGCGCTTTGAGGGGCGAGACACGGCGAACCGCTCGCTGGCGCCGCTTCCGCAGCGCCAGTGAATCGGTGGCTCGCCTCACAGCACGGCCATGAGATCGCGGCAGAAACGGTCGCAATGCGTCAACATCAATCCGTGCGCCGCACCCTCATAGACGATGAGCCGCGCGTCGGGGACGATCGCCGCATAACGACGCGCGCTCTGGTCGATCGGTGCCGATGCGTCGCGGTCGCCATGAAGGATCGTCACCGGCAGGGGCAGGGCCGCTGCTTCGGCACGGAAATCGGCAGTGAAGATCGCCCGCTGGAAATCGAGCATGATGCGGCGCGAGACATCGAGCATCATCCCGCCGAGCCAGTCGATCAGGCGCGGCGAGACGCCGGGTGCGAATGGTGCCGCGTTGCGATCGATCCAGCCCGCGAGGTCGCCGGCCAGCTCCGCGATGAGCTGCTCGACTGCTGCGGGCGGTACGCCCTCGGGATTGTCCGCCCGCTGCAACGGGCATGGCCCGGTCGCGCCGACCAGCACGAGATGCGGAATACGATCCGATCCGTGGCGCGTGATATAGCGGATCGCCTCGCCACCCGCTCCCGAATGCGCGACCAGGACCAGGTCGTGCAGGTCAAGCGTGTCGATGACCGCTGCGAGATCATCGGCCAGCATATCGTAATCGAGCACGCCCGGATCGCTCGATCGGCCGTGCCCGCGCCGGTCACAGGCGATGGTGCGCACGCCCTGTGCGTTGAGCGCGGCCATCGTCCCTCCCCAAAGGCGGGAGTCCATGCCGGCTCCCGCCAGGAAGAGCATCGCCGGCCCGCTGCCCCAATCGCGGACGAAGAGCTGGGGGCCGCCGCCGGTTGTGACGAAAGGCGCGGTCATTGGCCGGCGCCTTCGAGGAAGCCGATGACCTCGGCGATCTTTCCCGATCCATCGAGCCGAACGATATCGGTGCCGGCCGCCACGGCGCTGCCGCCCTCCGGCGCGAGCGTCCAGCCGAAGCGGACAAAGGCATCATGCCCGTCCGGGGTGCCGCGCAGGGTGAAGCGATGGCCCGGGAATTGCGCCCGTGCCGCGCCGATCATCGCGGCGATGCCGTCACGCCCCTCGCCGCGCATCACCGGGTCGATATAGCGTGCGCTTGTCGTCCAGCCCGAGTCCAGGGCAGCGCGCCGGGCATCGTCGCCCGCTTCGTTCCACAGCGCCAGATAGGCGTCGGCGATCATTCTGCTGTCGTGCATGTCGTTCTCCTGTCGCGCCGCAAGCTCGGCGCCGGAGACAGGATTGCGACTCGCCCGATGCGAAGCGATTACCTCGGAGGTAATGGCGACAGCACCTGGATCGACTAGGATAGCGGCATGACGAGCATCTCCGAAACACCCGGCACCGTGTTGCGCGAGTGGCGCCAGCGGCGGCGCTTCAGCCAGCTCGACCTCGCGCTGGAGGCGGATATCTCCACCCGCCACCTCAGCTTCGTCGAAAGCGGGCGGTCCGTGGGCAGCCGCGATATGCTGATGCGGCTGGCGGAACGACTGGCCATGCCGCTGCGCGCCCGGAACCGGCTGCTGATCGCAGGCGGCTATGCGCCGGTCTTTTCGGAACGTCCGCTCGATGCGCCGGACATGGCGGCGGCGCGCGAGGCAGTCGATATGATCCTGAAGGGGCACGAGCCCTATCCAGCGCTCGCGATTAACCGCCACTGGACGCTTGTCGCTGCCAATGCCGCTCTCGCGCCTTTGCTCGAGGGAGTCGCGCCGGCATTGCTCGAAGCGCCGGTCAACGTGCTTCGCCTGAGCCTGCATCCCGACGGACTGGCGCCACGGATCGAGAATCTCGGCGAATGGCGCCGGCATCTGCTTGACCGGTTGCACGCTCAGGAGGCCGAGACCGGCGATCCGCAGCTGGGCGCGTTGCTCGCTGAACTGAGCGCTTATCCTGGTCGGGCCGGCAAGGATCGCCCGAAGCCGGGGAGCGCCATCGCGGTGCCGCTGCGCCTGCGCATGCCGGGGAGCGGCGCGGTGCTGTCCTTCATCTCGACGACGACGATGTTCGGCACCCCAACCGAGGTCACCGTGTCGGAACTGGCGCTAGAATGCTTCTATCCGGCTGACGCGGAGACTCGCGCAGCCTTCTTCCCGCAGAATCCGGCGGCGGGGTCCTAGCTCCGCAATCCCTCGATCCGCGCGCGTTCCTCTTCGGGGATCAGGCCTTCGAGCACCGCCCAGAAACCGCCGACAGCGGCCTGGCCCGCGCTGGCATAGGCAGCGGACAGCCGCTCGCGCAGTGCCTCGAACAGCTCGTTCTCGAGCGCCTTGCCCGCCTCGGTGAGGCTCAACAGGCGCTGGCGGCGATCGCGGTCGCCCGGGCGAGTCTCGACCAGCCCGCGGTCGGTTAGCTCAGTCAGTACCCGGCCGAGGGACTGTTTGGTGATCGCAAGCAGCGACAGCAACTGGCTGACCGTCATCCCCGGCGAGCGGGCGATGAAGTACAAGGCACGGTGATGCGCCCGGCCCAGACCCCGCGAGGCAAGGCCGCGATCGATCGCGCGGGTGAAGTGGCTGTTGCCGAAATAGAGCAACTCCATGCCTCGGCGAAGCTCGGGCTCCCGCAGGAAAAGCGGAGACGCGGACGTTGTTGGTGCTGCCATGTTGACCGGATTTGGGGCCTTCCGTACTAGGCTTCAACCCCGAAATTGTAACAAAGTGTATGACGCCATGCTCGACAAAACCAGCGCAGCGACCGAATCGAGCACATCCCTCGCGTTCGTCCGCACCCAGCATCCGTCGCCGGTCGATGTGAATGAGCGTGCGCGCCTGCTGGAAAATCCCGGGTTCGGCCGCGTCTTCACGGATCACATGGTCACGATCCGCTATAATGAGACCGAGGGCTGGCATGACGCCCGGGTCGAGCCGCGCGCGCCCTTCATGATGGATGCCTCCTCCGCCGTGCTGCATTACGCGCAGGAGATCTTCGAGGGGATGAAGGCCTATCGCCTTGCCGATGGCGGCACCGCCCTGTTCCGGCCCAAGGCCAATGCGGCACGCTTCCGCAGCTCGGCGCAGCGGATGGCGATGGCCGAGCTACCTGAGGAATTGTTCCTCGAATCGATCCGCGAGCTGGTCCGCGCCGATATCGACTGGATACCCTCGATCGAAGGCGGCTCGCTCTATCTGCGTCCCTTCATGATCGCGAGCGAGGCGTTTCTCGGGGTGAAGCCTGCGTCCGAATATCTCTATGCGGTCATCGCCTCGTCGGTGGGCGCTTATTTCAAGGGCGACGCGCCGGCGGTCACGCTCTGGGTGTCGGAGGACTATACCCGCGCCGCGCCGGGCGGCACCGGTGCCGCGAAGTGTGGCGGCAACTATGCCACCAGCCTCGTCGCGCAGGCCGAGGCGATCCGCCAGGGCTGCGATCAGGTCCTGTTCCTCGACGCGGCCGAGCGCCGCTGGATCGAGGAGCTGGGCGGCATGAACATCTTCTTCGTGTTCGACGACGGCACGCTCGGCACGCCGCCGCTCACCGGCACAATCCTGCCCGGCATCACCCGCGATTCGATCCTGGCGCTCGCCGCCGACATGGGGCTGACCGCGCGTGAGGAGCCCTATTCGATCGACCAGGCCCGCGCCGATGCGGAGAGCGGCCGGCTGTGCGAAGCCTTCGCCTGCGGCACAGCGGCGGTGATCGCGCCGATCGGCGAGATGAAGATGAAGAGCGGCGGTTTCACCATCGGCGGCGGTGGCCCCGGGCAGACATCGCTGCGGATGCGGGCGGCCCTGACGGACATCCAGCGCGGCAAATTACCCGATCCGCACGGCTGGCTCGATCGTCTCGACTGATCCGAGGTTCACCTGCAATCACGACCATTGCGGGCATGGAGCACAGACCCTAAAGGGCTGCGCTCTGCTGGGGCGTCGCCAAGTGGTAAGGCAGCGGCTTTTGATGCCGCCATTCGCAGGTTCGAACCCTGCCGCCCCAGCCAGCACTTCTGAACAGGCGCTCGATGGGCCTGCACGAGCACAAGAGGAGAGGCTGGTGGCGCCCCTAATTCCCCTTCGTGTCGGAACATGACGGAGTTTGCGCCACCGACGCCAACCGTCGACTTCGCCTTTGAAGCGCGCGTGCTGATCGGCACGCCGCTCGACCTCGGCACTGCCGCGGGCGGACAAAAACGGATCGTGCCGATCACCGGCGGCCGCATAACCGGTGAGCGCTTCTCCGGCGATGTCCTCCCCGGCGGCGCGGACTGGCAGACACTCCGACCCGATGGCGTTCTCGACGTGTCGGCCCGCTATACGGTGCGCGCTGATGACGGGGCGATCGTCTCGATCGTCAACACCGGCTATCGCCACGGCCCGCCAGATATCCTCGCCCGGATCGCCGCCGGCGAACTGGTCGATCCCGCGCTCTATTATTTCCGCACGACGCCGCGGTTCGAGGCGCCGGATGACAGCCCCCATGCCTGGCTGAACCGGAACGTCTTCGTCTGTTCGGCAGCGCGCCGTTCCGATCAGGTGATGTTACGCTTCTTCGTTGTGGGCTGACGGTCAGCGCGCGGGAGGTTCCACAACTATAGAGCCTCTCTTATAGATAATTCTTGGCCGCCATATGAGTTATAACGGGACCTTTTATAACGCATGCTTTGGAATTGGCAGTCAATCTGACAGGCCGAAATTCGGTTGTGGTTTCCTGCAAAGGATCGGATTTGAATGTTCCTAAATTTGCTCGGGCAGCGCTCGGCACCCGCGCAATTTCTTGTGGCATATGCGGGGCTGTCTTCACGATCTGTCACTGGTGGACATCTAACCTTCACTCCGGAACGCGGGACGATTTCGCGCCTCGGCTTCGCCAAGGACTTTGGCTCCGGGGTATTCGGTTGTGCGCCCCCCGCCGAACCTGCGGCCAAGGGTCAATTTTATACCGACAAGTTCATCGAAATTCGGGCAGGTAATGAGAGGGAATCTTTGGGGCGGGCCAAACTCAAAGAGGCCTATGTCCATGATTTTCACTATCGCTGCGATATAGACTTCACCGGTCTGCACCTTGTTTTGATGCTGCAGCAGTCCGCATTCGAACAGTATGAGCGGTTTATCGGCACTGCGTGCGTGCCGGCTTCGGTAGCCGACCCTGGGGCCTGGCACGCCAATCTGCTCGTACTGATCCCAGCGCCCCTGTTCGAATTTCCAGCAGGGCGGGGTAGCGTTCCCCCTTATCCTCCGGCCGAAACCCGTGAGGCGAAGGTCGGCAAGCTCCGTATGATCAGGAACTTCCGTTTCGATAGCATCGACATTCTCAAAATCACTCGGGACGCCTCCGGCGACCTCTGCGTTCCCGATCTGCTCAATATCCAGTCAGATCAATTGCTGCGCCTTCCCTGACTAGGCGGCGTGGATAGAGCGATGGGTCGAGGAGATGTTTGCCACCACGTTCCCACGGATGAATGGAGAGATCGATGCGAAAGCTCATTCTGCAAATGCAGATATCAGTCGACGGATTCGTCGGGTCTGATCAGCACGATGATTGGCAACTCTGGGGTTGGGGCGATCAGAGTAAATGGGACGAAGAGTTGAAGCGGGACTTCAACGCCCATTTCGAGCGGATCGACACCATTTTTCTCAGCCGCAAGATGGCTGAAGAGGGTTATCTGACTCACTGGAGCAACGCCGCCGAGCGTTTTCCGGGTGACGAATTCTACGCGTTCGCCAGGCGCATCGTCGAAATCGACAAGGTGGTACTGACCAACACGCTGCATACGTCATCATGGCCGCGGACTGTCGTACGGGGCGGCGATCTTGGCTATGAAGTGGGCCTGTTGAAGGCGGAGCCCGGCGGCGACATCGGCATATTCGGAGGTGCGGGGTTCGCCGCAGGTCTGATTGCGGCCGGGTTGGTCGACGAGTTCCAGTTCTACATCAACCCCGCCGCACTGGGGTCCGGCACGCGCATTTTCGAGCAGATGGGTTTCCAGAAACTGGAACTGCTTGATTCGAAGGCCTATGCAAGCGGGATGGTGGTAAGCAAGTATGCGAAAGCGTGAAATCAAGTAGGAAAGTCACCGTTCATGCATCCTGGCTTGATCGAAGGTGCGCGAACATTTTCCCAAATTCTGGGTTGGATATCCGAGCTTCGAATTCGAGTTGGAGTGTGGTTTTTCCATGCAGTGGGATTGCGACCGAGACGTTCTCGTCGGGCAGGTTGCGCTGACCTCGTGCCGCAGCGCAGCTTCGCGGGACGGGCGCTCATCATCGCCTGGCTGCTCGTTTATGTGCCGACCTACGCAAATGTCTACGGCGTTGCTCATTTTCTCCAGCTTTGCGACCTTACCCTTTTACTCTCCTGCATTGGCTTTTTGACAGGCAGCCGCCTGCTGCTGAACGCGCAAACTCTATCTGCGCCCGCAATCGGAGCCCTTTGGCTTTCTGATGTTGTCTGGGTGGCGCTGACCGGACACACCTTGCACGGCGGAACCAACTATCTGTGGGACACTTCCATCCCGATCTTTGCGCGTGCCCTCTCCACATTCCACCTGTTCCTGCCAGTCCTGCTTTTGATCGAGCTCCGCCGGTGGGGTTACGATCGACGCGCGCTGGTCCTGCAGTCGCTGATCGTGGGAGCAGCGATTGCGGTTTCGACCATTGGTTTCCGGGGCGACGCGAACCTCAATTATGTGCAGAATTGGCCCGGAGGGGGTCGAATGACTGGTGGGCCGGGCGCCCAGGCCCTGACGACGTGGTTCCTCCTGTGCAGTTGCGTCTATGCGCCGAGCCACCTGTTGTGCCAAAGATGGTTCAGCCTCGACGGGAGACGGTCGCTTCGGAACTCGGTGGGCGGGGGGCGCGCGGAATGAGTATCGAAAAATGGGGGATGCTTGCGAGCTTTTCCCCTTATTCAGCCCTCGCCGCCTACGACGGATGGCTTCACAAAAAGGCGCGGCGTGTGCCGTTGGCGGAGCAGGCTTTTCATGCCATCGCCGCACTATCGCTGCTGATTCTGCTGTGGGGCCTCTGGGCGGGCCGCACGCAGATCGCGACCATTGCACTGGTTTCATTTGCGTGCGCCGCCTGTGTCGATGAGGTGGGCTTCCACAAACCGCTCGATCGCCGCGAGCGGCGCCTGCATTTCTGGGCCTATGCTTGCTTTGCCGTCTTCATTGCGGTCAGCTGGCGACTGGGAGGCTTTGGATGAGCTTCGACCAGAGCCTTCATGCGACATACGCCCTGCTGATCCTGCTCGGCGTCGCCCTGTTCGCCTTTTTCCGCCCGACGTCGCACTATTCCAATCCGGAAAAGCGGGCATATTGGCGCCTGCAGGCGATCACCTTCATCGCAGCATTGGTCGGCTCGAAGATCGCTGTGCTGTTCGGCGACGCCCTCTGGCCGCTTCAGCCCATGAAGGACTGGTCTGCCCTGATCTGGTCGGGGCGTTCGATCGTCGGCGCCCTGCTGGTCGGCTTCATCGTCGCCGAATCCTGCAAGCCGATCATGAAGTATCGCCTTCCGCCCAACGACCGCTTCGCCATCATCCTTCCCTTCTCGATCGCGACCGGCCGCATCGGATGCTGGTTCACGGGCTGTTGCCTTGGCGTTCCGATGCGCGGCGGAATCGCTCTGGTCGCCGCCGATGGTGTGTCACGCTATCCCGCTGCACTGGTCGAAGCCGCGTTCAATCTTCTGTGCGGGATCGGGCTGATGCTGATGTGGCGCCGCAAACTGCTCGCCGGACGACTCTTCGCGCTCTACCTGATCGTCTATGGCCTGTTCCGGTTCGCCACCGAAGAGCTTCGGGTCACAGCCAAGGCCTTTGCGGGCTACTCTGCCTATCAATGGATTTGCCTGGCCATGATCATCGCCGGCGGCACGGCGCTGTACCTGCGCCGCGCCGGTGCATCGCCGTCGCTTCGGCACGTGCCGGCCGCGACCTGATGCTTCGGGTTGGAGGTGATCGACGGGTCCGACGACGTGGACGACGCGCGAAAGGGAGGAACGTTTGATGGACCCCGAAAGGCCGGCGATAAACGGCTGTCTGCTGGCGCTGCTCATCATGCTCGGCCTGATTGGTCTGCTTTTCGGCACCTGTCTTCTGATGGTTCACTGACATGCCCTTCATATCGTCGATCAAGAAGCGATTGCACCGCGATATCGTCGCCGATCCCGTGCTTCATGCCCGGGTCCTCAACCTCTATTTGTGCGGTGAGGCCTATCCGCATGCTGTGGATGATTATTTCCCGGTCGAGCATGCCGAGGAAGTAAGCGGGCCAGAACTCGCGGCAACGATGCGCGCTCACCTGGCCGACGAGGACAAACACATTGTCCTCTACGCCAAGGCAATCAGCAAGCTTGGCGAGGAGGTGATCGAGCTCCCCGATGCTGACATCTTCAACCATGTCATCCGCAGTCACACACCCGATCCGTGGCGCATCGAGGCGGGCATGGATGTGGATTCCAAGTGCGATCGGATCGCAAACTTCCTGGCTCATGCGCATTGGCTGGAAAAGCGGATCGCTCGCTCGCTCGAATATCATGTCGACGCCTGCGCCCAGGCTTCGTCCGACTATCCCGCCAAGGCGGTGGCCGCCGTCCTTTCCGACGAGCAACGTCATACGAGCTACACCCGCGAGGCGGTGTTCGATCTCGTGCCGCGCCGGCGCGCAGTCGAGATCATCGCCATTCATCGCCGCGCCGAACATCAAGCGAACCTGGACTTCTCGGCCCGGCAACTCAGGCGCCTGCTGGTCGAGGAAGGCGAGCACTGGCCGGCTCGGCGCAAGGTGCCGTATCGCGTGTGCGCCTTCGTCATGGAAGGGGTGCTTGCCTGTGCCTGACACGATTTTGGCGAAAGGCCCCGAGGCGCTGACCTTTGATGAACGGCTCGAACGGATCGCCGCCCCGCTTCGCGATCTCGATGAAACCGGCGTGCGCGCGCGCTTCGCGATGCTGGCCGGTGACCGGCTGCTGAAGACGACGCTCAGCCTTTGCCCGACCTGCCTGGACCATATCCCTGCCGCAGTGGTCGAGCGCGATTCTCGGGTGGTCATGCTCAAGCGCTGCTCGTCGCACGGCGACAGCCTCGCCCTGATCGAAAGCGATGCCGCGTATTACAGGCTATCGAACAAGGATCGTTGGGGGCGTGCCTATGGCGAAATGCCGCGGCTCGACATTCCCGCCTTCGTCAATAGTTGCTGCGGGCCTGGCAAGAGTTGCGCGCCGGCGGGCAAGCCAGCCGCGGCGCACGACTTCAGCGACCAGTCGACGAACAAGACCTGCACCGTGCTCGTGGAGGTTACCAACGCCTGCAACCTGGCCTGCAGGGTCTGCTATTCGGACAGCCGCGGTGACCGCGTCCTTCCGATAGAGGCTTTCAAACGCCACCTGATCGACCTGGTGCAAGCCAAGGGCCGCCTGGATTCGGTACAGATTACCGGCGGCGAGGCATCGCTCCACCCGCAGTTCTGGGATCTGCTCGAATGGCTCTGCGGGCAGGAAGCGGTCGGCAAGGTGTACCTGCCGACCAACGGGCTGATGTTCGACAAGCCGGGATTCATCGAGCGGCTCGCGCCGCTTCGGGAGCGGGTGCTGGTCCTGCTGCAGTTTGATGGTCGCGACGAAAGCGCCAATCCGGTGATGCGCGGCGCCAAGCCCGAAAAGGTTCGCCAGTCGGTTATCGCCAAACTCGACCGCGTTGGCGTGGCGATGCAATTGACGATGACGCTGAGCAAGCATGTCAGCGAGACGGACATCGCCTGGGTCGTGCGCCAGGGACTGAAGCACAAGAATGTGCGACTGATCGCGATGCAACCGGCCTTTTTCTCCGGGCGCTACGAACTGGACGCCCAGGCCGAAACGCGCCTGACGCTGAGCGACTGCGTCAAGGGCGCCATCGCCGGCCTTGGCGGGAAGGCGGTGCCGGCTGATTTCATGCCGATTCCCTGCAGCCACCCCAATTGCGGCTGGGTGACCTTGTTCGCGCGGCGCTTCGGCATGGTGAAGAATATCGCCCGACATGTAGACCTGAACGCGGTCATGGATGAGGTCGCCTACAAGACCCTGTTATCAAAGCGGGAGATGCAGGACGCGGTCGGTACCCGGGGTAATATCGTCCAGCGCCTGATCGCCCGACTTGGCCGACGGCTCATTCGCCCGCAGGACGTGTTCGGTATCGCAATCAAACCGTTCATGGATCGCTTCAGCTATGATCAGGACCGTGTCTCGAGCTGCTGCCATCACATCCTGGACACTCATGGTAACCCGGTGTCGTTCTGCGAATACAACGCCCGCCTGAGGCAGCAGGACAGCTGGGAAGGTTTCCCAACTTTAAAAGAATTATGACCATTTCTGCCGTTCATTTATGAGGCTGCGGCTTGGAACGTAATCGCCCAATCCCCGACCAACGCTGACAGATGAGCGCCCGGTCTCCGCGCCCCTTCACCCTCAGCTGACCCTCACCGCCTCCGCCCCTCGATCTTCGAGAGCAGCGCGATCAGCGTCCTCCGCTCGGCGGCGGTCAGGCTCGTCAGCATCTGCTCTTCATGCGCTTCGATCCGCTCGAGGCACTCCTTGAGCGCCTTCTCCCCCGCCGGCGTCAGCCTCAGGGCGAGAGCGCGCCGGTCTTCGGCTGCGGTCTGGCGGTCGAGCAGGCCGATATCGGCGAGCTGGTTGATCAGCGTCACCATGTTCGCGCGCTGGATGCCGAGCGAGCGGCCCGCCGCGCCCTGGTTGATGCCGGGATTGGCGCCGACCACAGACAATATCCCGAACAGCACCTGGCGCATGCCTGTGCCCTCCAGCGCCCGGGCAAAGTCAGCCCCAAAGGCGCTGGACGCACGCCTGAGGTGATAGCCGACCAGGTGATCGAGCGCGCCGAGTGGTGCTTCCTCATCATCAGGGGTCGGCACCGCGATATTCAAAGTCTTCATTCAGTCTGTTCCCGAAGCGGCGCCCGCCCCGCACGCAAGCCGAACAGCGCGATAGCGCCGATCAGCGAGCCGAGCGCCATCAATGTCGCCACCACCGGTAGCCCGAAACCTGCCGCGAACAAAAGCCCGGCAAGCGCAGGCGCCATCGCCGATCCGCCGCGCCCGATCCCGATCACGAAGCCGGTCGCGGTCGCGCGCAGTGATGTGGGGAAGGATTGTGCCACTAGCGCATAGAGCCCGACTACGCCGGCATTGGTGAAAAAGCCCGCCGTGGCGGCAACCAGCGACAGCGCGCCGAGGCTGTTCTGCCCCTGGCCGAACGCGATCACCAGCACGATCGAGAACAGCATCGCGCCGATGGTGAGCGTCAGCAAGCGCACCCGCGTCGTCAACAGGCCGAGCAACAGCGAACCCGTCGCGCCGCCGACACTCGCCCAGACCAGCACGCCGGCCGCGGAAGACGGCTCGAAGCCCATGTCGACGACGATCTTCGGGATCCATTTCAGGATGAAATAGAAGGTCATGATATGCGTGAGATAGGCGATCGTCAGGAGCAGGGTCAGCAGGCGAAGGGCAGGGGAGAACAAGGCCGAGAGCGGCAACGCGGGCGCCTCCGCCTCGATCGGCGGAAGCGCGTCGATCGGCGCATGGCCCATGCGCTCGAGTGTGCGGTTGATCCGCGCCAGCGCGTCCGCCGGGCGCCGCTGCAGGAGGAAGGCAATCGATTCCGGCGAGCGCCACAGGACGAGCGGGATGAAGCACAGGGTCGCGACGGCGCCGAACTGGAACACCGCCGGCCAGTCGAACGTGCGCAGCAGCACGGCCGAGATCGATCCGCCGACGATCGTGCCGACCGGATAGCCCGCCGCCATCAGCACCACGCACAGATGCCGGCGCGATGCGTTGGAAGCCTCCGCAACGGCCGCGTTGGTCGCGGCCAGCATGCCGCCGATGCCGAGCCCGGTGAAAAGGCGCCACCCCGACAGGGTGACCACATCGTGCGACGACGATGCGCCGAGCATGCCCGCCGCCATCACCACCAGGCATCCGAGGATGGTCGCGCGCCGCCCGACCCGGTCGGCGAAGCGGCCGAGGATCAGCGAGCCTGCCGCCATGCCGACCAGCTCCATCGACAGGACCAGGCCGAGCGCGGCGCGGTTGATTCCCCAGGCCTTGGCGATCCCGGGCGATGCGAAGCTGATCGAGAGGACGTCGAAGCCATCAAGCGCGTTCAGCCCGACCATGATCGCGACCACGCCCCATTGGAACCTGGACATCGGTTCCCGATCGATCGTCGCGCGCGGATCTGTCGCCATGTCATCCCCTCTCTATTTATTTATAGCCTTTAATGTGCCGCAATTTGCTATGCTACGCAACAATTTGCCGAAGAATTTTTGGCACCTTAGCGCTGGAGAGTTCGCTACGCGCTTGGTCGTATGCAAAGCGGAACTCAGCCAATGCGACAGGACGACTACACGACGCCCGGACCTGACAATTCTGGAAATCAAATAGGTCCTTCAGCAATTGGATTGTACGACGCGGGTCCCCAGGCATAAGCCGGGGGTCATGATCTGCATCCTCTCGACCGCCGCGTGCAAGCGCATACAATCGCGTCGGTGGATCCGGTGAAGACTCAGGTCGCGATCATCGGCAGCGGGCCTTCGGGGCTGTTGCTCGGGCATTTGCTGCGCGCTGCGGGAATCGTCTGCGTCGTGGTCGAGCGGCAGAGCCGCGACTATGTCCTGTCGCGGATTCGCGCCGGTGTGCTCGAAACCTGCACGACTGATCTGATGACCCGGCTGGGCCTCGACGCGCGTCTGAAGGCCGAAGGGCTGATCGAGCAGGGGTTCAACCTCGCGACCGACAATGGCGTGATCCGGATCGATATCGCCCGGCTGACCGGCAGGCATGTGACGGTCTATGGCCAGACCGAGCTCACCCGCGATCTGATGGACGCGGCATCCGATCGTGACCTGGAGATTGTCTTCGAGGCGGGCGATGTCGCGCTGCACGATATCGACAGCGATCATCCCAGCGTCACTTATCTCAAGAATGGCGTCGAACACCGGATCGAGGCCGATTTCATCGCCGGCTGCGACGGTTTTCACGGGCCCTCGCGCAAAACGATCCCGGCCTCGGCCGCCAGCTCGTTCGAGCATGAATACCCGTTCGGCTGGCTCGGCATCCTCGCCGATGTCCCGCCCTGCCATGACGAGCTGATCTACGCGAACACCGGGCGGGGCTTCGCGCTCGCCTCGATGCGGTCGCAGACCCGCAGCCGCTATTATATCCAGGTGCCGCTCACGGATCGCCTTGAGGAATGGCCTGAGGACCGGCTCTGGGATGAGCTCGCGCAACGGTTCGATCCGATCTCGCGCCACGGCGTCACCCGCGGGGCGGCGCTCGAGATCTCGATCGCGCCGCTCAGGTCCTTCGTGTTCGAGACGATCCATCACGGCCGCCTCTTCCTCGCCGGCGATTCAGCGCACATCGTGCCGCCGACCGGGGCCAAGGGGCTCAACCTCGCCGCGTCCGACGTGATCTATCTCGCCGAGGCGATGATCGCGCATTACGCGGATGGCGGCGACGCCGGTCTCGATGGCTATCAGGCCCGCGCGCTCGCCCGCATCTGGAAGGCCGAGCGTTTCAGCTGGTATCTGACCAAGCTGATGCACCGCTTCCCCGGCGACGGCGCGTTCGAGCGCCGCATGCAGATCGCCGAACTCGACTATCTCGCCCAGTCCGAAGCGATGCAGACCGCGATCGCCGAAAACTATGTCGGGCTACCGCTGTAATAGCCGGCTTACTGCACCAGGCTGTTCAGATATTCCTCGATATTGGTGAAGCCATCACGGTCGCGGTCGCCAGCGCTGTCGTTCTTCTTAGGGTCGAGCCCGTGACTCCGCTCCCACGCATCAGGCATGCCGTCCCCATCGCTGTCGTGCGGCGCAGGCGCCGTCGCCAGCACCGGCCAGCCGCCCACCTCGCGCTGGCTGTCGATCTGATGCCCGGTCCGATCCCGCACGCCGGCGATGATCGCGAGATCTACGCTGTCGCGCGCTTTGGAGGCACCCGCCTCGGCGAGCACGCGCGGGTACGCGGCGGCAGCCGACTCGGACTTCACCGGCGCGACGTCGATCGGGGCATTCAGACGATAGCCGTCCGGCTGCACGCCGGTGACGAGGCTCCATGGATCGGCCGGGATCGTGCCGTTCATGCTGTTGTCGGCGAAATAGGCCTTGGCCAGTCTGTTCGATTCGTTGAACGCGATCGGCTTGTCCGATTGCGGCCCGGCGACATAGCTGTTGTCGACGAAATTATACCGGGCGAGCGTGGCGGTGTCGGCATTGTAGCCGGAGTGGCTGCCGCCCCAATTGTAGAAAACGTTGGAGCGGAAATCGAAAAACGCGCCCTGAGGGTCGAGATCGGGACCGGTGTAATTGCCTGGCCGCGGCATCCGCGCTTCGTGATTGGCCCAGAGATTATGGTGGAAGCTGATCCGCGATCCCCGCCCGCCTCGGATCAGGCTGCCATAGCCATGTTCGCCCTTCGCGTGGAGCGAGTGGGTGAGCGAATTGGCGATGATCGACCATTGCACCGTCAGATCGAAAAAGCCCTGATCCGGCTTGGTGTAATTGGCCGAAGCCGAAAGCGTCTCGTCGACCGACCAGCTTGCCGAGACATGGTCGAGGATGATCCGGCTGCCCTTCACTATCCAGATCGCATCACCTTCCGTCTTCGATTCGTCACCGAGTCGAGAGCGGATATAGCGGATGACGACATCGTCGGCCGCGATCTCGAGCGTGTGGTCGCGCAGCGTGATGCCGCCGCCGGGCGCCGACTGACCGGCGATCGTCACCTGGCCCTCACGGATTCGCAGGGGGGTAGCGAGCTTGATCGTTCCGGAAACGCCGAACACGATTGTGCGCGGGCCGCTGGTCTCGATCGCGGCGCGCAGGCTGCCGGGGCCGGCATCGTCGAGATTGGTGACCGTAATCACTTTGCCGCCACGGCCACCGGTGGCGAGGCGCCCTGCCCCTTCCGCGCCCGGGAAGGCAAGCTGGGGTTGAGGCGCGGCGGCCGCAGGCGAGGGAGCGACGACAGCAAGCGCAAGGAACGAGATACAGAGCATTGGGATTCCCTGGTGGAGATGCATGAGAACCGCGATCAGCCGAGCGTAGTGACGGGCGGGTCATTACCCACGGGCAGAGTCAGGCGCCCTATGTCGCGGACGATGTTCAGATCGATGACCCTGTCCAGGCCGCTCACCGGCTCAGCGCCACAGAATCTCTCCCTCGGTTTTTCGCGCAGCTGACGCTGAGCTCTTCATGACACCGGTATCAATGCGCCAATTGTGAAGCAAGCGGTGATCTGACCACCTGCCTCTTCGGGGCCGGCCTAGCGAAATGTTTGAGGGCAAAGTCCGTCGCGGATACGGGCCGGACATACGCTATCGAATCTCCGGCCCCACACCATCAGAGCTTCATGGTGAGATCCGCTGTGAACGAGCGCTGCGGAAAAGGGTGGAAGAGGAAGTATCTGTCGTTGTTCACGTTATCGACGCCAAGGCCAAGCGACCAATGCTCCGTCACGCGGAACTGGGCGCGAAGATCGATCACCAGATATTTATAGAAGCCTTGGTAGGTATTGCCGATCACGTCACTGTTATCGAGCGCACCATACATTCGGCTGGCATAGCGGCCAGCCACGGTCAGCGAGATCTGGTCGGTCGGGCGCCAGGTCGCGACCGCGGCCGCTTTCCAACGCGGGACGGAAGGCAGCAGCTTGCCGACGGCGCTGGGGAGCACGGTATCGGCACGGGTCGTCGCGTCAGCATAGGTGACGCTCCCCGACAGATCGACGCGCGGCACCAGATCGGTATGCTGAAACGCGAACTCGACGCCGCGCGCGCGGGTGCGGTCGACATTCTGGACGAAGGTGCCAACCTGTGCCGGCACGACCGCTAGCGGCCCCGTCTGTGAGATCAGCGCATCTTTGATCGACTCATTGAACACCGAAAGGCGCACCGAACCGTGCTCGTCCTTGCGCTCGACTGAGAGCTCCTCGGACAGCGCGCGCTCCGGTCTGAGATTTGGATTGGGCAAGTTCGCCACCGGGCTCGTCACGATCTGATAGAGCTCGCCGGCAGTCGGGAAGCGATAGGCCTCGCCAAACGAGAGGCGTAGCGTCCAGTGCTTGTCAGGGTCCCAGGCGAGCGATGCCTTGGGGGAGAAATTGGCAGCTTTCAGTTGCGGCTGCTGCCTGGTCGAAAGTGGCAGGACAAGGTTCACGCCATCATAGGCCTTCCACCATTCGTAACGCCCGCCGATCGTCAGCGTGACCGCCGGCAGCAGCTTCCAGGCATCCTGGGCCCAGAGCGCTACGGTGCGGGTCTTGCCCTTCGACTGGAGATTGAGCGCCCCCTCGCTGCCGCTGATCCAGTCGGCCGTCGTATAGCGGTTGCTGTTGAGTTCGAACCAGTCGGCATGCGCGCCGAAGCTTATCATATGCGTGGCATCGGCGTCTGTTCGCCAGGCGCCTTTGGCATCGAGCGTCTTCCAGCCGGTGCCGTCGAGCCGGGTGATGTTGCCGGGGCCGCCCGCCTGTGCAGCCGGGAGGGTGCCAGTCGGGATACGCTGCACGTCATGATCGAAGTCATAGAGCGTGCCGATCACCTGCCAGTCGAACCGACCGCTGGTGCCGGTTGCGGACAGGCTGTGCGACCAGTGGCGCTCGTCATAGTGATAGACGCCGCTGGAGAAGGCGCTGGTGTAGACCGCGCCGCTCGCGCTCGAGATATAGCTTTCGGCGGCGGAATCGGTGTCGTTGAGGAACAGCCCGGCGACATAGGTGAAGCGGATATCGGGCGTAAGGTCGAGCGCCAGTTTGACCTTGAAATGGTCCTGGCGCTGATGCTCGAGCCCACTCGCCCCGAGCACTCTGATCGGCACGTTCGTGCGATTGACGTCGGCATAGCCGCCGCTCGTGCCGGCCGGCTGGCTGGCTGCAGTGACATATTGCAGCGGCTGGCCGTTGCTGGTGACCTGTTCGGCGCTCGCGAACACTGCGAGCGGCCCAAACCGGTCGCCAATGGTCCCGCCGATCTGCCATGTCGGAAGCGTCTTACGCGTTCCATATTGGTCGAATGTCTGGACGTTGGTGCCTATCGCCGCCGTAGCTTCAAGCTTGTCCGGCAGCCGGGTCGTGATGTTGACGACGGCGCCGATCGAGTTCCCGGCATAGGCAGCCGAATAGGGGCCGTAGAGGATGTCGATCTGGGCAATCTCCTGTGGGCTGACCAGGCTCCAGCGCGGCGAGGCGAGGCTGTTGTTGTTGCCGATCAGCGACGAGAGCAAAGCGCCATCCGCATAGATCAGGCTGCGCGCGCTCGAGCCGAGCCCTGAGGTGCGGGTGGCGAGCGGCGCCTGGGTGTCACCGATATGGCGTTTGCGGACGATCAGGCTCGGCAGATATTTGATCGTGTCCTCGACATTCACTGCGTTCACCGTCGTGGCAATGGTGTCGGCGGTGATCGTCTCCCTGGTGGCAGGCGTGTTCTCGATCGGCGCTTTCTGCGCGGTGACTAGGATGTCTTTCGACTGATCGTCTTCGGCATGCGCGAGAGCGGGCGCCAACATGCAGGGCGCCGCGCATATAAGCGCGAACGCACGCCGCGATGGCATGCGAATATTTCGGGGTATCATCGGTAATTCCGTTCGTCCGACAGGATTGACCGTGCCCGCAGGCACGCATGATCGTCAGATGCGTGTCGGCGGTCCGGTCTTTGGCGGCGGCGGGGCGGCGAGGCCGAGCCCTGGTTGGACGAAGATCCGGAACAGCGCGGGGGCGGTTGCCTTAACCGCCGTCGGCGGCGCGGGGTGAGCGACCGACACAAGGTTGGCGGTCGCGCCCACTGGCGAGAAAGCGCAAGGTGGGCTGTCGCCCTTCTCCTGATGCTTGTCCCCCGGATGCTTGTCCGCGGGCTTGGCCATATCGTGGCCCGGCATGGCCATCGTCGCGAGGTCATGCGGCAGTGCAATCGGCATCGCGCCCTGGCCTGGGCAGAGAACCAGTGTTGCGCCGTGCGGACCGGGTGCGATCATGAAGCCCGAGGGAATCAGCATCCGCATCGCGAGTGCGCAGACCAGCAGCACGACCGCGAAACCGCGATATTGGCTGGTATGGAGCAGGCTGCGCATGATGTGCTCGTACGGGCGTGGTTTGCTCACGGCAAGGAGAGATGGCGCCGAGCTCACATGGGTTAATGCGCTTCGATCGGCTCGGCCGAAACCTGTTTCGGCGGGCGGCAAAACGGCACCATCACCAGTGCCGCAATGAACAGCCAGGCCATGATCCGAAACACATCGTCGAACGCAAGCGTCAGCGCCTCGCGGGCGAGGACGCGGCCCATCACCGCCTCGGCCATCTGGAGCGCGCGCGTCGGATCAGGGGTGACCCGCTGCATCATATGGGCGAGGCCGGCGAGGGTGTCAGTCGCGATCCGGGGTGCGGCGCCGAGCGTCTCGTTCAGCCGCAGCGCATGGAGCCGGGTCAGGTCGCCGAGCCAGGTGTTGACCAGCGCGATGCCGATCGCCCCGCCGAGATTGCGCATCAGGTTGAACAGCCCTGACGCATAGCGCAGCTCAGGGCCCGCGAAGCCGGTAAGGGCAAGGCCGACGCTGGGGACGATGCACAGCATGATCGCGAAGCTCCGCACCGCCTGCGGCCAGAACAGGGCGGCAAAGCCCCAATCGGGCGTCATATAGGAGAAGAGCCAGAGGCCGGCCGCGAACAGGCTCAGCCCGAACGTGATGATGATCCGCTGGTCGACACGTTGCGACAGGCCGGCGGCGATCGGAACGCCGAGGAACTGGACGACACCGGCGATGAAAACGGTCGTGCCGATCTCCGAGGCGTTATAGCCGCGCACCCGGCCGAGATAGAGCGGCACGAGATAGGTGCCGGCATAGATGCCGAAGCCAATCACAAGATTGAACACACAGGCAAAGATGAAAGTGGGTTTGCGAAAAGGCGTGAGCTTCACGATCGGCCCGTCGGAGCGGAAGGAGCGTTCCAGGAACAGCAGGAAAGCGACGAACGAAATCCAGGCTGCGGCGGTGATCGTCCTGTCACCGAACCAGTCGTTCTTCGGGCCTTCCTCGAGCACATATTCCAGCCCCGCCAGGAACACCGCCATCGAGGCTAGATGAACCCAGTCGATCCGCCGTAGCATCTTGATGTCAGGGCGATCGACGCGGATCAGCATGAAGGCGAGCAGGGTGACGAGTCCGCCGGGCACGACATTGACGTAAAAGATCCAGCGCCAGCCCGCGGCATCCGTGATCCACCCGCCGACCGTCGGGCCAAGCGTCGGCGCGAGCACCGAGACCATGCCCAGGATCGCCGGGATCAGTGCCCGCTGCTTGCCGGAGAACATCCCGAAGCCGGTCGCGAACACGGTGGGGATCATTGCACCGCCGACGAACCCCTGCAGCGCGCGGAACGCAATCATCGATTCGATGCTCCAGGCCAGGCCGCACAAGGCGCTGGCCAGGGTGAACAGCCCGGCTGAAAGGGCGAACAGCCAGCGCGTCGACAGCGCCTGGGCGAGGAAGGCGGCGAAGGGGATCATCACCAGCTCGGCCATCAGATAGGCGGTCTGGACCCAGCTGATCTCGTCGGGCCCGGCGGAGAGCCCGGCCTGTACCTCGTTGAGCGAGGCGGCGACGATCTGAATGTCGATCAGCGCCATGAACTGGCCGAACGCCATCACCCCGAAAATCAGGAACTTGCGTTTGTCGGGCAGCGCCATCGGATCGATCGGCGCGGGAGGCGAAACACTATTGGACATGGAAACACTTGCCTCCGGCGGTCTTTATATTATATGCATCATATAAAGGAGATCGACAAGGTCATGCGGTACGACAGCGATCACAAGAGCGAGACGCGGCGGCGCGTGCTGAAGGAAGCGGCGCGCGAAATCCGGGCGAAAGGTCCCGGCGGCGTCGCGGTTGCAGGCATCATGGCGCGGGCCGGACTCACCCATGGCGGTTTCTACGCGCACTTTGAATCAAAGGAGGCGCTGATTGCCGCCGCGATCGAGACGATGTTCGAAAGCGCGCGCAATCGGTTCGATCTGGCGGCCACCGATGGCGATCCGCGCGTGGCATTGCTTTCCTATGTCGACTTCTACCTGTCGCCTGCGCACCGCGACACGCGCGAGCATGGCTGCCCGCTGCCCTCGCTTTCTGGCGATCTCGCGCGGCTCGACCCCGAAGCGCGGGTGCGTTTCGGCCAGGGGGTGGCCGGGCTGACCGCGCGGCTTGCTGGCGCGCTCGGCCGTCACGGCGTTGCCGATCCAGAGCGGGCGGGTGCATCGATGTTGAACGAGATGGTCGGCGCGGTCGCGCTGGCGCGCGCGGTTTCCGATCCGGCGCAATCAGACGCGATCCTGGCCGGTGCGCGCGCCTCAGTGATCGAGCGCTTTTCCCTTGAGGATGTAAAATGACCGATATGCTCGACCGCGTCGCGATCAGTGGCATCGACCAGCTTCGCGCGATGATCGCGCACGGCAATCAGCCGTCAATCGGCCGGACACTGGATTTCGCACTGATCGAAGTCGAGGAGGGAAGAGCCGTGTTCGAGGGCAATCCCGATCACCGCGTCTATAATCCCATCGGCAGCGTGCATGGCGGCTATGCTGCGACGCTGCTCGATTCCGCCTGCGGTGTCGCCGTGCACTCGAAGCTGGCGCCGGGGCAGGCCTATACGACGCTCGAGCTGAAGGTTTCCTATCTGCGCGGCATGACCGTGGATACGGGCGTCGTGCGTGCCGAGGGCGTGGTCGTCAGCATGGGTCGCCGCGTTGCGTTCGCAGAGGCGAAACTGACTGACGCCTCGGGCAGGTTGCTCGCCACCGCGACCTCAACCCTGCTGGTGATGGCGTCGTGAACATCGCCGCTACCATCGATCGTCCTGTCGAGGCGGCGCGGCCGCGCTTCCGGATCAGCCGCAATCCGCTGATTGCTGGCGCGGGGGCTATCCTGATCGCGCTGGCGGGGGTCGCGTGGCTCTTCTCGCCGCGGACCAGCGAGTCGACCGATAACGCCTATCTGAAAGCGGACAGCAGTTCGGTGGCGCCCAAGGTCGGCGGGCTCGTCTCGGCAATCCTGGTGAGAGACAATCAGCCTGTGCACGCCGGCGATCCGCTCGTGCGCATCGATGCGCAGGAATTCGATGCCAAGGTTGCCGGCGCACAGGCGGCACTCGAGGATGCCGAGGCGGGCGTCGCAACCGCCAGGGCTGCGCTGGCGGCGCTCGATGCTGACCAGCAACTGGCGGCCGCGCAAGTGCATGCGGCGCAGACGGTGATCCAGTCGGCGGATGCGGAATATGTGCGGGCTTCCGCCGATAACACGCGATTCGCGGCGCTGATGGCACAGGGCTTCGCGACCCGGCGCGACGCCGAGCGGGTTCGCGCCACCGCGATCGGCGCCGCTTCCGCCCGCGACCGGTCTCGTGCCGATCGCGACGTGACCAGTCAGCAGGCGGTCGTGACCCAGGCGCGGCGGCCGGTACTGGTCGCGCAGGTCGCGCAGGCGGAGGCCGCGGTAGCGCGGGCGCGGGCAGCGCTCGATCTCGCGCGGCAGGACCAGGGCCATACCGTCATCCGGGCACCGATCGATGGCGTGGTCGGCGATCGGCAGGTGCAGACCGGCGACTATGTTCAGCCTGGTGCGCACCTGTTGACGCTGGTGCCGTCGCGCGGCCTCTATGTCGTCGCCAACTTCAAGGAGACGCAGACTCGTTCGATGCTCGCCGGTCAGCCGGCGAAGATCGAGGTCGATGCGCTTGGTGGCGATGCACTGAGTGGCCGTGTCGAGAGCTTCGCGCCGGGTTCGGGTTCCGAGTTTACCTTGCTGCCGTTCGAACCGGGATCAGGCAATTTCACCAAGATCGTCCAGCGTGTGCCGGTTCGAATCCGGCTCGACCCGAACCAGCCGGCGGTTGCGCGGCTGCGGCCGGGGCTGTCGGTGACGGCGAAGGTGGCGCTACGCTAGCCGAGAAAGTCGAGGATCGCGGCCATCGTCGCGGCGCCTGTCCGCTCCTGATTATTACGTCCCAATCAATTCCCGGCCGATCAGCATGCGGCGGATCTCATTGGTGCCGGCACCGATGTCGAGCAGCTTGGCGTCGCGCATGAAGCGTTCGACCGGCCAGTCCTTGGTATAGCCAGCGCCGCCGAGCGCCTGGATCGCCTCGAGCGAGACCTTCACCGCATTCTCGCTCGCCAGCAGGATCGCGCCGGCCGCGTCGAAGCGGGTCGTCTTGCCGGCGTCGCAGGCTTTGGCCACGGCATAGACATAGGCGCGGGCCGAGTTGAGCGCGACATACATGTCGGCGACCTTGGCCTGCATCAGCTGGAAGGTGCCGATCGGCTTGCCGAACTGCTTGCGCTCGCGGATATAGGGAATGACCACGTCGAGACAGGCCTGCATGATACCGAGCTGGATGCCGGCGAGCACGGTGCGCTCATAATCGAGCCCCGACATCAGCACGCCGACCCCACCATTGACCGGGCCGATCACATTTTCCTCCGGTACTTCGCAGTCGTTGAAGACCAGCTCGGCGGTGGGCGAGCCGCGCATGCCCATCTTGTCGATCTTCTGGCCGATCGAGAAGCCCGGCATGTCCTTCTCGATCAGGAAGGTGGTGAGGCCGCCGCTGCCCTCCCCGGTCCTGGCATAGACGACCAGCGTGTCGGCATAGGTAGCATTGGTGATCCAGAATTTCGTGCCGTTCAGGACATGGCCCCCTTGCACCTTGTCGGCGCGCAGCTTCATCGAGACGACGTCGGAGCCGGCGCCGGCCTCGGACATGGCGAGGCTGCCGACATGCTCGCCTGAGATCAGCTTGGGGAGATATTTCGCTTTCTGCTCTGCGTTCGCCCAACGGCGGATCTGGTTGACGCAGAGGTTCGAATGCGCGCCGTAGCTGAGGCCGACCGAGGCAGAGGCGCGGCTCACTTCTTCGCAGGCGATGACGTGCTCGAGATAGCCGAGACCAAGGCCGCCAAATTCCTCCTCGACAGTAATGCCGTGCAGGCCGAGCTCACCCATGGCGGGCCAGAGCTCGCGCGGGAACCAGTCCTCGGCATCGATCTTCGCAGCGAGCGGCGCGATCTTGTCGGTGGCAAAGCGCTGTGTCGTCTCGCGGATCATGTCCGCATTCTCGCCCAGCGCGAAATCGAGGGTCATGTCCATGATCGTTTCTCCTGAAACCTGTTGGCCGGGCTGTAGCGCCGTGCAATCGCTCGCGCCAGCATTGCGCCCGCGCTCCGAAGCGGCCTAGGTTGAATAAAAATCCGGGGACGAGAATGCGCAGCCTGTTCAGATTGAAGACGATCGTTCGCGCCGAGGATCAGCCCGAGCATCATCGGATGGCGCGGACCTTGTCCTGGCCACATCTGGTGGCGATGGGCGTGGGTGCGATCGTCGGTACCGGTATCCTGACGCTGATCGGCGTCGGCGCGGACCGGGCCGGGCCGGCGGTGTTGCTGAGCTTCGCCGTTGCCGGGGCGATCTGCGCTTGCGCGGCGCTTTGCTATGCCGAGATGGCGACGATGATCCCGGCCTCGGGCAGCGCCTATACCTATAGCTATGCGACGCTTGGCGAGATCTTCGCCTGGGTGGTGGGGTGGAGCCTGATCCTCGAATATTCGCTGGTGGTGTCGACCGTCGCGGTTGGCTGGTCGGGCTATGCGGCGGGGTTCCTGAAGGGGCTTGGGGCGGACCTGCCCGACGCGCTGACGCATGGGCCGTCGCTCGTCGGCAGCATGGCGAACCACGACCTTCATCTTGCCAATCCCGGCATCAATGTGCCGGCCATCGTGATCATCGCGATCGTCGCCGGGCTGTTGATGCTGGGCACCCGGGAGAGCGCGCGGCTGAACACGGCGCTGGTGGTGTTGAAGATCGCGACGCTGACGCTGTTCGTCGCGGTCGCACTGCCGCATTTTGATCCGGCCAATCTCCATCCCTTCGCACCGAGCGGCTATGGCAGCCTGGCTGACGATCACGGCGTGAAATATGGCGTGATGGGCGCGGCGGCGATCATCTTCTTCGCCTTTTACGGCTTCGACGCGATCTCGACCGCGGCTGAGGAAGCGAAAAATCCGGAGCGCGATCTTGCCATCGGGATCGTCGGATCGATGGTCGCCTGCACGGTGATCTACATTATCGTCGCGGCGGCGGCGGTGGGGGCCGTGCACTACACTGTCTTCTCGAAGAGCGCCGAACCGCTGGCTTTGATCCTGCGCTCGCTCGGCAGCGGCGGGGTGGCGACGGTGGTTGCCGCCGCGGCGGCGATTGCACTGCCGACGGTGCTGCTGGCGTTCCTCTATGGCCAGAGCCGCATCTTCCTGGTGATGGCGCGCGACGGCTTCCTGCCGGAGTCTCTGGCGAAGATCTCGACGCGGGGGACGCCGGCGCGGATCACTGCGGTGACGGCGGTGTTCGTCGCGATCCTTGCCGGGCTGTTGCCGCTCGATGTGATCGCCTCGCTGGCCAATGCGGGGACCTTGTGCGCGTTCGTCGCGGTGGCGGCCTGCGTGCTGGTGCTGCGGCGGCGCAGTCCGGGTGCGACGCGGCCGTTCCGTACCCCATTCGCCTGGGTGGTGGCGCCGGCGGCTATCCTGGGGTGCTGCTATCTGTTCATGAGCCTGCAGCGCGTTACGCAGATCTCGTTCCTGTTGTGGAACGGGTTCGGGTTGCTGGTGTATTTCCTCTACGCGCGGGCGCGGGCGCGGGCGGTCGAAGGGCGCCCCAATCCCTGAGCCGTCATGCCGGACTTGTTCCGGCATCCATGTGGCCGCGAGCGCTGCGCGTGAGTAACCCGGGCCTGGGCCAAGAGGAGCCATGGACCCCGGAACCAGTCCGGGGTGACGGTAGATTGACGCGGAAAGGCTGAGTCCAGTCACACCATGGTTCTCCCATGAATGCGGGAGTGGTTGAATCAGGCACCGGCCTTGCTAGCCGATCGGGCTAGCCCGGCTTTATTGCGGGCAGACCAGTTGCAGCAGTGCCATGCCTGGTGCGTCGTCGAGCGGGTGGGTCGGCCTCTGCCCCGGCTCGAACGTCTCGGTCCTGACCGTTTTGCCGTCCTTGACGAGATCGATGCGGCGAATTTCGAAGGATTTCGCGGCGCAGCCGAGCGCTGCCTCGGTGAAGGCATCGCCGGGGGCCTCCGGGTCGACCAGCTTCAGCCGGAGGATACGGAGCGGGCCTTCGTTCCGGATATTGGCCATGTCGACCAGCACTGCCTTGTCGCCGCTGGTACTAAAAGACCGCCAATCCGCCGGGGCTGGAGCGGCGGCGAGCATCGCGAGAGCGAGGAACGCCGCCGCGGCGCTCAAGCCGCCAGGTTCCGCAGCACGTATTGAAGAATGCCGCCGTGGAGGAAATATTCCAGCTCGTTGACGGTATCGATCCGGCAGCGGGTCAGGAACTTCTCGGTCTTGCCGTCGGCGCGGGTGAGGATCACCTCGACATCCTGGCGCGGGCGGATGTCGGCCACGTGCTGGATGGTGAAGCTTTCCGAGCCATCGAGGCCGAGCGTCTCGCGGGTGACGCCGTCTGCGAACTGCAGCGGGAGCACGCCCATGCCGACCAGGTTCGAGCGGTGGATGCGCTCGAAGCTCTCGGTGATGACCGCGCGCACGCCGAGCAGGTTGGTGCCCTTGGCCGCCCAGTCGCGCGACGAGCCGGTGCCATATTCCTTGCCGGCGATGACCACGAGCGGCGTGCCGTCGGCCTTGAAGCGCATCGCGGCGTCGTAGATCGGCATGATCTCGCCTTCATACTTCGACATTCCGCCTTCGACGCCGGGGACCATCTCGTTCTTGATGCGGATATTGGCGAAGGTGCCGCGCATCATCACGTCATGGTTGCCGCGGCGCGCGCCATAGCTGTTGAAGTCGAGCCGGCTGACCTGATGCTCCATCAGGAACTTGCCCGCCGGGCTGTCCGCCTTGATGCTGCCGGCGGGAGAGATGTGATCGGTGGTGATCGAATCGCCGAGGATCGCGAGCGGCCTGGCTTCGATGATGTCCATCACCGGTGCCGGGGTCATGGTCATGCCCTCGAAATAGGGCGGGTTGGCGACATAGGTGGAGCCGGCGCGCCAGGTATAGGTGTCCGAACCCTCGACCTCGATGCCGCGCCATTTCTCGTCGCCGGCATAGACATTGCCGTAGCGGGCGCGGAACATGGAATCGTCGATGTTCGCGGCCATGACTTCGGCGATCTCGGCATTGGATGGCCAGATGTCCTTGAGGAACACGTCCTCGCCGTCCGAACCCTTGCCGAGCGGGGTCTCGACCATATCCTCAGTCACCGTGCCCTTGATCGCATAAGCGACGACGAGCGGCGGCGAGGCGAGGAAGTTGGCGCGCACGTCAGGCGAGACGCGGCCTTCGAAGTTGCGGTTGCCCGAGAGCACCGAGGCGGCGACGATGTCATTCTCGTTGATCGCGGCGGAAAGCTCGGGCGCGAGCGGGCCTGAATTGCCGATGCAGGTGGTGCAGCCATAGCCGACCAGATTGAAGCCGAGGGCGTTGAGATCCTCGGTCAGTCCGGCCTTGTTGAGATAGTCGGTGACGACCTGCGAGCCGGGGGCGAGCGATGTCTTGACCCAGGGCTTGGCAGTCAGCCCCTTGGCTCGCGCCTTGCGGGCGACGAGGCCGGCGGCGACCAGCACCGAGGGGTTCGAGGTGTTGGTACAGCTGGTGATCGCGGCAATGACCACGTCGCCGTCGCCGATATCGTCGGGGCGGCCTTCGACGGCCGCGCGGGCCGGCTGCTCCTTCTTGTAGACCTTGAAGAGGTCGCCGTTGAAGACCTCATCGACCTTGTTGAGCGAGACGCGGTCCTGCGGGCGCTTCGGGCCGGCGAGGCTCGCGGTGACGGTGCCCATGTCGAGCTCGAGCGTATCGGTGAACACCGGATCGGGGCTGTTCACGTCATGCCACAGGCCCTGCGCCTTGCAGTAAGCCTCGACCAACGCGACCATCTCATCGGGGCGGCCAGTGAGCTTCATGTAATCGATCGTCTTGGCATCGATCGGGAAGAAGCCGCAGGTCGCGCCATATTCGGGTGCCATATTGGCGATGGTCGCGCGGTCGGCGAGCGTCATGGTGTCGAGGCCTGGGCCGTAGAACTCAACGAAGCGGCCGACAACGCCCTTGGCGCGGAGCATCTGGGTGACGGTCAGCACGAGATCGGTGGCGGTGATGCCCTCGCTCATCGCGCCGGTCAGCTTGAAGCCGACGACTTCGGGGATCAGCATCGAGACCGGCTGGCCGAGCATCGCTGCCTCAGCCTCGATCCCGCCGACGCCCCAGCCGAGCACGCCCAGGCCATTGATCATCGTGGTGTGGCTGTCAGTGCCGACCAGCGTATCGGGATAGGCGATCGCCTTGCCGTCGGGCGCGACCGAGTCCCACACGCCGTGGCCGATATATTCGAGGTTCACCTGGTGGCAGATGCCGGTGCCGGGAGGGACGACCTGGAAATTGTCGAGCGCCTTCGAGCCCCATTTCAGGAACTCGTAGCGCTCGAAGTTGCGCTGATATTCGAGATCGACGTTGTCGGTGAAGGCCTTGGGGGTGCCGAACTCGTCGACCATCACCGAGTGATCGATGACGAGATGGACCGGCACCAGCGGGTTGATCTTGGCAGCATCGCCGCCGAGCTTGGTGATCGCGTCGCGCATCGCGGCGAGATCGACCACGCAGGGGACGCCGGTAAAATCCTGCATCAGCACGCGCGCGGGGCGATACTGGATCTCGCGGTCCGAACGCTTCTCCTGCTGCCAGTCGATGATCGCCTTGACGTCCTCGGTGGTGACGGTCTTGCCGTCCTCGAAGCGGAGCATGTTCTCGAGCAGCACCTTCATCGAGAAGGGGAGTCGCGAGATGTCGCCATATTTCTCGGCCGCGGCGGCGAGCGAATAATAGTCATAGGACTTCGCGCCGACCTTCAAGGTGGCGCGGGTGGAGAGCGTGTCCTGGCCGATTGCGGTCATGGCGGAGCGGGTCCTTCCTGATGTGGCCCGTGCGGCGCGGCGGGGAGGCGGCTGAGAAGCCGCGCGGGCGCACCGATAAGGCGAATGCGTGAGTCGCGGGGGGCCTTAGCAAGGGGTGTGGGGTTGGGGAAGGGTGCGGTTTCAGCGCTTCAGCCACGGCCTTCGAGGCGCTCACGTTCCCTGCCGGCTTCCACGCGAGCCTGGGCTTTGGCGAAGGCTTCGGCGAAACTGCCATTCTCGGGCTCTTCGCGCCGTTCGCTCCATTCCTTTGGCCGGCGAAAGCGGAGCCAGTGTTGCGCAGCGCGAACGTCAGGGATTACCTGAACAGGATAGGGCACCAGTACCGCTGCCTTGGCGCCGGCGGGCATGAATACCCTGACTGCCTCATATTCGAAGCCGACCGCGCGCCGGTGGAGCGCCTGCTCGACCTGGTTGTCGCAGATCTGCTTTCCCTCGGTGACGGCGTCGGCAAAGTCGGGATGGTCCTGACGCCAGCGATAGAAGGTCGTGGTGCCGATCTCGAAGAAATCGGCGACCTGGCTATCGGTCACGCCGAGCCGGCAGAGCTTGCGCGCCTGCTCGGCATATTCGGGCTTGTAGAGTGTGGGTCGTCCTGCGGTCATGAAGCGGTTGATAGGTGGGCTGGGCCTGGAGTTGAATCAAACCGCGCGCAATGTTGGATAATTTCGGTAGACTGTATGGGAGGCCTCTCCGGGCCGCTTGCAGGAGAGCGGCAAGTGAACTAAGTTTACTTAGTCTAGTCCGGAGAATGTGATGCTGACAGTAAATATCCATGATGCGAAGACGCGGCTGTCCAAGCTTATCGAGATGGCGGTGAACGGTGAGCCGTTCGTGATCGCCAAGGCGGGCAAGCCGATGGTGAAGGTGACGGCGATCGATGCGCCGGAGCCGGCGGCGAAGCGCCGGATCGGATCGCTGAAGGGCAAGATCAACGTGCCGGACGACTTCGATACGATGGGCCAGGAGGAGATCGAGCGCATGTTCTATGGCGACGAATGAAGCTCCTGCTCGACACGCATTTATTGTTATGGGCTCTGGAAGATTCACCGCGCTTGTCGGCTGCGGCCCGTGCGCTGATTGAGGAGGAGGAGAATATCCTCCTGTTCAGCGCGATCAGCATGGCCGAGGTCGCCATAAAAAACGCGTTGCGGCGCCCCGACTTCGAGATCGATCCACATATTGTGCGTCGCACGCTGATTGACGATGGCTATCTGGAATTGCCGCTGACTAGCGCCCATGCTGTCGCGGTCGCTGGTCTGCCGCCGATCCACAAGGACCCGTTCGACAGGCTGTTGGTGGCGCAGGCGATGATCGAAGGGATCACGCTGATCACCGAGGATGCGGTGGTGGGACAATATGCGGGGCCGGTGCGGCTGGTTTGACGCTCTCGCGTCACTTCAGTCATTTCTGCGACTCAATTCGATGTGGCGAAGCGCCGCCGCCTTAAGGCGCGATGCGGGTTCGCGCGGATTCAGCATTGCTTTCGCAAAGGCACGACTCTCGCGCGCAGTCAGGTGGACCTGCGGGTGCTTGTTTTGTGCTGGGCTTGTCGCTGCCGTTCGAGGGGCCATTGGTTCCATCCTTGTTGCACCGCTTATTCCTCGACAGTGCAGATCCTCGTAACCGATCGACTTTTGGGGATCGAGTGAATTGAGCGGGCCTGGTCCGGGTCCACCTCGTCACTTCGGCAGGGGCGATCGTTCCGCGTCAGACACCGTCGCGAGCGGTCGCTTGACCCGTCGCCGCGCGTGGGGCCTACTCTCCGAGGGAGAGGGTCGATGACATAATGGAACCGATATCGGAGACCGAAGCCGCACGCTTCCTGCTGCGTGCGCAATTTGGCACGTCGGAGGCAGAGATCGCCGCGGTGCGTGCGCAGGGCTATGACGCCTGGCTCGAGGCGCAATTCGCGACCCCGCGCGGTCAGTCGGGAATCGACTGGCTCGACGCGCACGGCCACAATGCGGTCACCAAGGATGCGAAATATTTCGATCCGACCCCGGGCAATTACATGATCTGGAACCAGCTGATCGGCCAGCCCGATCAGATGCGCCAGCGCTGCGCCTTCGCGCTCTCCCAGTTCACCGTCGTCTCGCTCAATCCGATCGACGGTTTCTGGCCACCCTATATGCTCGCCGGCTGGTGGGACGTGCTGCTGGAGGGTGCGTTCGGCAATTTCCGCGACTTGCTCGAGCGGGTTACGCTCAACCCCGCGATGGGCATGTACCTCAACACCAAAGGCAATCTGAAGGAAGACCTCAAGACCGGCCGCCAGCCCGACGAGAATTACGCGCGCGAAGTGATGCAGCTCTTCACCATCGGCCTCTACGAGCTCAACCCGGACGGGACCGACAAGAAGGGCGCGGACGGCAAGCCGATCGAGACCTATGGCCAGGACGACGTCATGAACCTGGCGCGAGTCTTCACTGGTTACGATCACAATATGGACCGGGTGAAACACCAGAGCGTCGCGTGGCAGAACTATCCGGTGGTCAGCCACGAATTTTGCGTCGATCCGATGAAGCTCGATCCCAGGAAGCATTCGCAGCTCGAGGTGAGGTTCCTCGGCCTGACGATCCCCGCCGACACGCCGGGCCCGGATGCGCTCAAGCTGGCGCTCGACCATCTCTTCGCGCACCCCAATGTCGGCCCCTTCTTCGCGCGCCAGATGATCCAGCGGATGGTGGCGAGCAATCCGAGCCCGGCCTATGTCGGGCGAGTCGCCGCTGCGTTCAACGACAATGGCAAGGGCGTGCGTGGCGATCTGAAGGCCGTGTGGCGCGCGGTGCTGACCGATCCCGAGGCGCTTGATCCGCCCGCCAATCCGCTTGGGGGCAAGCTGCGCGAGCCGGTGCTTCGCCTGCTCGGCTGGGCGCGCAGCTGCGGCGTGCATTCGGACAATGGCGCCTATGAGATCTACAGTACCGAGCGCGCCGACGAGGGGTTGGGCCAGATGCCGCTCAAATCGCCGTCGGTGTTCAACTTCTACCGCCCCGGCTACGGGCCGCCGCACACCGAGATCGCCAAGGCAGGCCTGGTGGCGCCCGAATTCCAGATCGAGACCGAGACCAGCCTCGCGGGGTATATCAACTTCCTGCAATGGTTGCTTCGTTGGGGTTATAAGGACGTCAAGCCGACCTATGTCTCGCTACGCGCAATCGCGCACGATCCGCCCGCTATGGTCTCCTGGCTCAATTTGCACCTCAGCGGCAACCAGCTCTCGGACGGCACCTGCGCGCTGATCGCCGCGGCATTGGCGAGCAAGACCGTGACCGCCGCCTCGTCCGATTCGGACAAGCTCGACATGATCGCCGCCGCCTGCCTGCTCGTGATGAGCGCCCCCGAATATCTGGTGCAGAAATGACCAACATCATCACCGAGCCCGTTAGCCGCCGGACGATGCTTCGCCGCGCCTCGCAGCTCGGCTTCATGGGCGCCGCGGCCCCGCTCGCGATCAATCTCGCGGGGGCAGCGGAAGCGGCGGCGCACGGCGCGAACGACTATCGCGCGCTGGTGTGCATCTTCCTCTACGGCGGCAACGATCACGGCAACACGCTGATCCCGTGCGATCCGATCAACTATAGCCGCTATTCGGCCATCCGCGGCCAGGTGGGCATCCTGAGAAAATATCTGAGCCCCTTGAAGACGCTGGCGCCGCAGACCCTGACCGACGACCTCCAATATTCCTTCCCGCCCTATGCGCCGCGGCTCAAGCTGCTGTTCGAGAGCGGCAAGCTCGCCGCACAACTGAACGTCGGGCCGCTGATCACGCCGCTGACACTCCAGCAGTATAACAGCTCGAACCGGGCGCTCTATCCGCTGCCGCCCAAGCTCTTCTCGCACAACGATCAGCAATCGGTGTGGCAAGCGCTGGGGAGCGAGGGCTCGACCATCGGCTGGGGCGGACGGATGGGCGATCTGGCGATGGCCGGGAACGGCCATGCCCTGCTCACCTGCATTTCGGCGGCCGGCAATGCGGTGTTTGTTTCGGGCGAGAACGCGCTGCAATACCAGATCAGCCCGTCGGGCGCGATCGCGGTCAAGGCGATCCAGGGACTGCCCTATGGCTCGCCCGCGATCAGCGAGGCGCTCCACCAGTTGATCACCCGGCCGAGCGAGCACAAGCTCGAGAATGAGCTGGCGATCCTCGCGCGGCGATCGATCAAGATGGAGGGCGTGGTCAACACCGCACTCGCCAAGGTCGACATCAAGACGTCGTTCGATCAGCTTTCAGGCGCCAACCCGCTCGCCGACCAGCTCAAGATCGTCGCCCGGCTGATCGGCGCGCGGAAAGAACTG
Organism: Sphingomonas sp. P3_C5; assembly: GCF_056402635.1. Taxonomy (NCBI): domain Bacteria; kingdom Pseudomonadati; phylum Pseudomonadota; class Alphaproteobacteria; order Sphingomonadales; family Sphingomonadaceae; genus Sphingomonas; species Sphingomonas sp. P3_C5. The sequence goes on along the minus strand of NZ_JBFUHA010000013.1, from coordinate 91,333 downwards.
GGATCGAAGCGCCAGGTGTTCTTCGTCACTCTGGACGGGTTCGACCATCACTCTGGCTTGTCCGAGAAGCATGTCGATCTGATCAAGAAGCTCGACGAGGCAATCGCGGCTTTCTACGTCGCCACGGTCGAGCTGGGCGTGCAGCGCGACGTGACCGCCTTCACCGCCTCGGACTTTGGGCGCACCCTCGTCAACAATGGCGACGGATCGGATCACGGCTGGGGCAGCCATCACTTCATCATGGGCGGCGCGGTGAAGGGCGGCAAATTCTACGGCACCGCCCCGCACGTCTCGGTCGATACGGATGATCAGGTTGGCCAGGGCCGGCTGCTGCCGAGCACTTCGGTCGATCAATATGCAGCGACGCTCGCCCGCTGGTTCGGCGTGCCCGACCGCGAGATGGCGACGGTGCTACCCAATATCGGCAATTTCTCGACCCGCAATATGGGGTTCGTCTGAGAGGAGCGGCGCTTCACGTCTGCCTCAGCCGGCGGGCGCTTGCGCGTGCGGCTGCCAGCCTTTAGCCCGACATCATCGTTCCTGCCGGAGCCCAAGCCGATGCGCCCCTTTCTCCTCTCCTTCCTCGCGCTCATGGCGTTTGCCTCCGCTGCGCCGGCAGCCGCCAAGATGGCGCCCCAGGCGGGCCTCGTCCGGGTCCGCCTCGTCACCTCGGAAGGCGCGATCGTGATCGCGCTCGATGCGCGTCACGCTCCGCTGACCACGGCGAACTTCCTTGCCTATGTCGATGACGGCCGGCTCGACGGCACCAATTTCTATCGCGCCTCGCGCACCAAGGGCGCGCCGAAACTGGGTTTCATCCAGGGCGGAGTGGGCACTGATGTGCGGCGCTTCCTGCCGCCCGTACCGCTCGAGCCGACGAGCAAGACCGGAATTCGCCATGTCGAGGGGACGATCTCGATGGCGCATGGCGACAATCCCAATTCGGCGACCTGCAACTTCACGATCAGCACGGCCGCGGAGCCGAGCCTCGACGCCAAGGGAAAATATCCCGGTTATGCCGCCTTTGGCCATGTCATCTCGGGAATGGATGTGGTGCGCCGTATCCTCGCCTTGCCATCGGGTGGCGGCACTGGCGCGATGCGCGGGCAGATCCTCGTCCGTCCCGTCAAGATCGTCAGCGCGCAGCGGCTCGACGGCGTCGCCAAACCGACGGGCCGCATCAAGCCATGGCTGCCCGGATTGGGTCTGTAACACCAGATTGGAGAATGACATGCGGATCCTGGGTGTTGGAATTGCGGCGGCCCTCGGCCTTGGGCTGGGGGCCTGCCATGATGACATGGCGGTCGGTGCGCCCTTAGCGAATGGCGCGCGAGCGGTGGCGGTGCTGCACAATGCCGACGGGGCGGAAGTCGGGCGCGCGACCGCGACCGAGGTCGCCGGCGGCCTGCGCTTCACGATCGACGCGAAGACGCTGCCGCACGGCACGCACGGCGCGCATGTCCATACAATTGGCCAGTGCACTGGCCCGGATTTCGCCAGCGCGGGCGGGCACTGGAACCCGACCGGCATGAAGCACGGGGCGATGAACCCGCAGGGGCCGCATGAGGGTGACCTGCCCAACCTGATTATCGGCACCGACGGGCGGGGGACGGTTGGGGTCACTATTCCGGGTGCGACGATGGCCGGGTTGCTCGATCCGGATGGGTCGGCGTTGGTGGTGCATGCCAATCAGGACGATCTGACGACTGATCCCTCGGGGAATAGCGGGCCGCGAATTGCCTGCGGGGTTTTTGCGGCGGGGTAGAGTGATCTCAAGCCCCTCCCCTTCAGGGGAGGGGTTAGGGGTGGGGCAGGGTCGGGCGAGGCTCGATGCCTCGCTCGACACTTCGATCTTGGCGATAGAGTCCTTTTGAGCGCGCAGACGCGCGCCCCCACCCCTAAACCCCTCCCCTTAAGGGGAGGGGCTGATCAAGCTTTCGAATTCAACCTTGAGACGCTCAGATCGCCTCGCCCGCTTCCCGCGCCCATAGCTCGCGATTGGCTTCGGCTTTCGGCACTAGCCGGTATGCCGCGACCCCTGCGGCGATGGTGATCGGCGCCGCCAGTAGCAGCGACAGGACGCCGGTCGACAGGCTGCCGGTCAGCGTCGAGATGCGGCCGGCGAGATAGGGCCCCATGGCGAGGCCGAGCAGGGTTGTGCCGATGAAGAAGGCGCCGGTCGCGGTGCCGCGCATCCGAGGGAGGACGAGATCCTGGATCGTCGCGCCGGCTGCTCCAAGCGACATGCTCGCCGTAACCGACGCGACCAGCAGCGAGCTGACAAAGACGGTCACGTTGAGGCTGAGAAAGGCGATCACGACGAACGGAATCGGCACGGTTGCGCCGAACAAGATCATGATGATCCGCCCGGCGGGATTGTTTCGCCGCAACCGGTCCGCGAGCACGCCGCCCAGATTGACGCCGAGGAATCCGCCAAGTGCGAGCGTGCCGCCGATCCAGCCGCCAGCACTCGCGATCGGCACATGCAGGATGCGCATCGCGAACGGCGCGGCCCAAAGGCTGACCGCGTAACTGACGAACGCGTTGAGGCCGTAAGCGACGACAACGCACAGCAGGGCCGGGTTGCCGACGATCAGCCGCCATGCCGGCGGGTCGCGGCGCTTGAGCGCGTTTGCCCAGGAGAAGACGGCATAGACGCCGAGCCCGATCGCCGACCATTGCGGCCAGGGTTCGCCGAGATGGATCAGGCCGAATACCACCGCGACGACGAGGGCGAGTGCGAGCAGATTGACGGCCAGCGCTTTCACCCCGCCACGTGCAGCGCCGATCAGCGTGAGCGGCGGCACGATCGTGACGAGATCCTCCAGAAAGGCGCGAAAGGGTGCAGGATGCGGGGCGGGTGGGGCCAGCCCTTCGGAGGCGCCGCGTGCCGGCTCACGGAGAGTCGCGATCCACAGGGCAATGACGATCCCCGGCAGCCCGACCGCGAGGAACGCGGCCTGCCAGCCATGCAGGCCGAATGGCCCACCCTGGGGCCAGGTCTGGTTCCAGCGGTGGACGATGGTGCCTGCGATGAAGAGCGAGAGGCCGCCGCCGACATAAAGGCCGGACGAATAGATGGCGAGCGCGGTCGCGCGCAGCTTTTGGGGGAAATAGTCGGAGATCAGCGAATAGGCGGACGGGCTTGCGGTCGCCTCGCCAATGCCCACCCCGATCCGTGCGCCGACCAGCATGCCGCCGGTCCGGGCCAGGCCCGACAGGGCGGTCATCCCCGACCAGAGCGCAAGCCCGACCGACATCAGCCTGACGCGGTGCCAGTTGTCGGCGAGGCGGCCGAGCGGGATGCCGAACAGCGCATAGAAAACGCCGAACGCAGTGCCGTAGAGGAAGCCGATCTCCTCATCCTTCAGCCCGAGATCGCGCTTCAGATCCTCGGCGAGGATCGAGATGATCTGGCGATCGACGAAATTGAGGATGTAGACGAGGAACAATATGCCGAGCACGTACCAGGCATAAGGCGCTGCACGGGCTTGGGCACGAGCCGGCATGTCGGCGGCTGTGGTGGCCATGATCGCTCCCCTGTTTCGTTTGCCGGTTATCGGTCTGGGCCGAGGCTAGCAGAGCATACCGGGAATACGAAAGCGCTTTTCGCGTCAGGCGAGCGGCCAGCGTTCGACCACCTCGTACCGCGCGCCTTCGCCGCCGAGATGACTTTCGAACAATGTCATGTGCTCGATGCGGAAGGTCGGACTTGAGAGGCCGGCATGGGCGGCCCGCCAAAGCTCGATCTCCGGGCCGATACCGGCATTGCGGCTGAGCCGGGCCAAAGTGAGATGCGGGAGATAGGCGCGGCCCTCCGGCTCGAGGCCGAGGCGAACCAGCGCATGATCGACCTTGCGGTGGAGCGCGGTGAGCGCGTCGTGCGGCGTCACGCCGGCCCAGAGTGCATCGGTGCGACTCTTGTGCTCGAAGCCGCCGACCCCGGACAGCGCGATCTCGATCGGCGCCGCATGGACGTGGCCGAGCGCGAGGACGACATCCTCCGCCACGCGGCGATCGACCGGGCCGATATAGCGGACGGTCAGATGGATCTGCTCATCATCCTGCCAGCGGGCGTGCGGCACACCGTCCATGGTTGCGGCGAGGGCGGCGCGGATGGGCGGCGGCGGACGCAGGGCGACGAACAGACGGTGCATCGCGCCGACTCTATCGCGGTGATTTTTCCTGTCATCCCCGCAGCGTTCTTGCCGAGTGAAAAGGGAAGGGAAGAAAAGGTGTATTGACCCTTTACGACACCTCATGCCGGATTCGCTTGAAAAGCCCCGCGCGAACGCCGATATTCCGATTATCCGGCATGATGCCGGGTCAAAGGAGCTTTTTCGCAATGGCTAACTGGTCCGACCCACGCTCAGGCGCGACGCGGTTCGCGACTGCATCGGGCACCCGCTCCGAAGCATTCGACGCGGGTCTCCGCAGCTATATGCTGTCGGTATATAATTACATGTTCTCGGCCATCCTGCTGACCGGTCTGGTCGCGATGGCCTTCTCGTGGGGCGGCGTGAACTCTCCCGCCGCGCACATCTTCATGGCCGGCGGTCCGCTGGTCTGGCTGATCAAGCTGTCGCCGCTCGCCTTCGTGTTCGGCATGAGCTTCGGCGGTGCGCGAATGTCGTCGGGAGCGCTGCAGGCGATGTTCTGGGGCTTCGCGGTGGCGATGGGCCTGTCGCTGTCGACGATCTTCCTCGTCTATACCGGCACTTCGATCGCCCAGGCCTTTTTCGCGACGGCCGCGTCGTTCGCGGGCCTCAGCCTTTATGGCTACACCACCAAGCGGGATCTGTCGGCGTTCGGCACCTTCCTGATCATGGGCCTGGTTGGCCTGATCGTGGCCATGGTGCTCAACCTGTTCTTCCAGTCGGGCCCGCTCGCCCTGGTGATCAGCTTTGTCGGCGTCCTGATCTTCGCTGGACTCACCGCTTATGACACGCAGCAGACCAAGAGCCTTTATGCCCAGGTCGCCGGCACTGGTGCCGAGCAGCATGTGGTGATCATGTCGGCGCTGAATCTGTATCTCGACTTCATCAACATGTTCCTGTTCATCCTGCGCCTGTTCGGCAACCGGAACTAGAACGCAGTCTGATCACTTCGAAGAGAGGCCCGGCGGGGAAACCTGCCGGGCCTTTTTCATTTCCGGGACTGGTATCGCCCCCCGACAGGACTCATCATGCGCCTCGCGATCGACGTCACGCTCGACTATTGGATCGCTGAGGCCTGCGATGTGCTGCTGCTCGTCGAGGCCGCGGCGATGGCCGACCAGCGGCTCGAACGTCAGACTCTGCACGTCTATTGCCCCGAACCGCTGCGCGCTGTGGCGGGCGAGCAGGGCATCGGCCAGCGTACCTGGGCGCGGGGCGAAGGGTCGTTCCGTGTCGAATATCAGGCAGTGGTCGCGATCGATCGCGCGGCCGTCGAGCTCGGCGCTCTGGCGGCAACGCCGGTCCGCATGCTCCCCGCCGAGACGGTGCAGTATCTGCTCCCAAGCCGCTATTGTGAATCCGACCGGTTCGAGGGCTTTCTCGAACAGGAGTTTGCGGGGCTCGAGGGCGGAGCGCTGGCGGAGGCGCTGCGCGACTGGGTGCACAGGCATCTTTCCTATGAGGCGGGCGCGAGCAGCGGCGTCACCACCGCGCTGATGACCTTTGCCGAGCGCCGGGGCGTGTGCCGCGATTACGCGCATCTGCTGGTGGCACTGGCGCGGGCGGGGGGCATTCCGGCGCGCTGCGTCTCGGCTTATGCGCCGGGCGTCGATCCGCCCGATTTTCACGCAGTCGCCGAATTATGGCTCGAGGGTGCGTGGCGGCTGATCGACGCCACGCGCATGGCCTTGCCGGCGGAACTGGCGAGAGTCGCTGTGGGACGCGACGCGACCGACATCGCCTTCATGACCGTGTTCGGGCGCGCGGTGATGAACGAACAGCGGGTTTCTGTGCGGCGGCTCGACGGCTGAGGCGTCGGCGCGGCCGCCCGACAGATTAAGTGCTCCATCGGACGGGGCGACAGGAACATGCGAGGTGAGTCGGTCGTTTGATCATCGTAACAGCCAAGGAGAGTGGCGATGACCGATACCCAGATGATCGACCAGAAAGCGGCCGACAGTCTCTCGGTGGCGCCAGGCGACCCGGAAGAGAATCAGGCAATTCACCATCCGCGCCAGGAAGCCGGCCAGGACGCGTCGATTGCCGAGCGGCTGGAGCGCAACCCGGAGAGCAAGGAAGCGCGACTCGACGCGGCGCTCGACGAATCGATGGACGCGTCAGACCCGCCTTCTTCGACTCAGCCGGTGCACAATCATGAGCCGCCGGAATCCTCAGGCTATGATGCCGAGGAAGAAGCGCGGCTGAAGGACGAGAAACAAGGCTGAGCGACCGCGCCGTCGGCTGAAATCGGGCGGGATAAGCCCGTTGGTCGTGGCTGCCAGCACGCGCGCCGCTCCGAAACCGATGCTGGCGGGGCGCCTCGCTCACCGCGAGATTGTGACGAGGCTCATCCGAAAGGATAGTTGCGCAACTACCTCATTTTCTATTCAAATGCGCAAGTGGACTCAGTTCGTCGCAACGCGTGTTGCAACGCAGCACGAACTGTGATGCCATGCTGAATGCCGGACGACGCGGTGTTAAGGGTGCTGTTAACCATCTGAGCGCATCATCGTAGCCGGTTCCACGAATGCGGGGTGGGGTAACGGTTATGGGTGCACGGATGAAGCCGGCCAATGGCGCGATGACCTTGGCTGAAATGAAGGAATTCGCAGGGTTCAGCTCAGCGACGCAGCGCTATGTTCGCCGCTCGCTCGACATCGGTCTCGATCGCGACGACGCGATGAGCCGCTGGTCGCGCGACGTGGTGGAGGCAGCGAGCATCCGGGCCCAGGCACGGCTCTACGCCCGCCTCCCCGATATTCGCGGGATGATCCCCGATGACAGCGGGCTCGACGCGATCGAACCGTTCCTGGCGCCGCTGACGACGGTTTCCGCCTTCGATCTGGGGCAGGGGCGGCTCACCACCTTCTCCGCTTATCGCTTCCTTTATGAGCGGCTGATCGGTGCCGAGATCCGGCCCTGGCTCCCGGCGGCTTTCTGCGCGGCGGCGGCGTTGCCGCATCTCCACCCGGATCTGCGCCGCAAATTGCTGCAGTCGATCAGCGAAGCGGCTGCGACCGCCTCGGGCTGGTCGAACCGCCAGCCGGCGTTTTTCCCGAAATGGGTTGAGAAGGTCGAGGCGACCGCGCTGCCGAATTGAGGTGATCGAGCCTTCCCTGATCCTTCTCCCTTTTGGGAGAAGGAGGGAGGAGTGCAGCGACGGAAGGATGAGGGGAGTGAGGGTCGGCAAAGCGTGACCCTAGAGAAGAGTCCCCCTCACCCTTCCCATCATTACGCGATGGGCCCCTTCCCTCACCCTCAGGGGGAGAGGGAGAAAGAGAGACACTTCCCCGCTATCTGCAAGCCCGCCAGCCGAACTCGCCACGCGCCGCCTGGTCGAGGTGGAGGTGGTTCCAGTGTGCTGCATTGTAGTCGGGTGACAGGGTGGTCGCGAACAGTTTGCAGGCGCCGTTTCGCGTCTCGTGCAGGAAAGTCGCCGCGGGCCCATTGCCCTTCCAGTCGTCGGCGATCGTGATGCGCTTGCCATTGGCGAGGCGGAAGCCCGCGATATCGATCGCGTCGGCGGTGGCGTGTTCGCTCCAGATTTTTTCTCCGGCGATGCGGCGGCAATTATAGCTGCCATAATGCTCGATCGCGACGACCGGGCTGCCCAGCAGCCGGCGTGCGGCGGGCTGGACGATGTTCCATTCCCACACTGACAGCCCGGCAGCGACGGGGCAGGCCATGCCGACATCCGCTGGCGCATAGGAGGCGCGGCGCGATCCGCCGGGCGCGAAACGGATGCCGTCAGAATAGCCGCAGGCGCCGGCATGGACCTCGGGCAATATGACGTAGCGCACGCCCGCCTTGTCGAGCAGCGCCCGGCATTTCGGGAAATCCTGGGTGAGGCCGGCGAGCTTGCGGCCAGTGAAGACGCCGATCGGTTCGCCCAGATCGAGCTGAGTCCAGGGCAGGTCCTGCGGCCGGCCGCGCAGCATCGCGAACGCCATCAGGCCCAGCGCAAGAAGGATCGCAGCGATCGTCGCCCCGCCGATCGCCCGACGCAGTGCGCGCATCAGCCGCGCATCGCGCTCGTGATCGGCTCCGACGTGACGGGATAGCCGAGATCGTCGGGGATGCAGAGATGGGTGGCCCCGCCGCGTTCCTCGATCCAGGGCGTGACGGTGCGGATCGGGTGGCGCGCGGTGTCGGTCACGGCTTCGTCGAAATCGGCGAAACGGGCGAGGCGTTCGAGGTTGCGCCGCGTCGGGAAGATGATGTGCACCCGGCCCGCATCGGCGTCGTCGAGCACGCCCTGCGCGGTCGACCAGAAGACGCGGACATTTTCGGTATCGTCGACGACGGGATCGGGCGCGTGCGCGGGCAGGCGGGCGAGATAGAAGCGCGTATCGAAGATCCGCATATGCGCATGCGCGGGCAGCCAGCGGGCGAAGGGGACGAGGGGGCCGGGGTCGAGCGCGAGGCCTGCATCGTGCAGCGCCGCGCCGAGCGACGTGCCGGCGTGGAGCGCGGCGCGCAGGGTGGTGAGCGTGTCCGTATTCGGTATCGGCGTGAGGCCGATCGGCAGGCCGACTTCCTCGATCGTTTCGCGGATCGCGGCGATGCGCGCCGCGATATCGTCGGGATCGCCTGGGTAGGTCAGCGCAAGCGCATGATCGCCGGGGTCGATCCGCCCGCCGGGAAAAACCAGCGCGCCGCCGGCGAACACCATCGCCTTGGCGCGTTCGACGAACAGCAGCTCCGGCGCGCCGCTGGTCTCGCGGAACAGGACGAGCGTGGCGGCGGGGATCGGGTCCGAAGGCGCGGCGTCAGTCATTGAGCCGGTGTAGGGTCAGGCCTCTGGCTTGTCATTCCCGCATGGGAGGAAGCGATGATCCGGCAGGTCTGGTGGAGCTGAGGGGAATCGAACCCCTGACCTCTGCAGTGCGATTGCAGCGCTCTCCCATCTGAGCTACAGCCCCGCTCCACCTCGGCCAATGGTGTTCAGGCCGAAGAGCGAAGCCTCTAGCGAGCCTTTTCGGGCGATGCAACCGGCTCCCTGCCAGCGCTGAAACTTCGTCTGCGGCCAAGCGCGCCGGGCACAGGGCGAGATATCGCTACGTCTCCGTAACTATCGGAACAAACACGGCTTTCGACCTTTATTGTCGGACGAGCGGGCGCGCAACCGCGCCGCCTGTCGCAGCACGACAAAATGTCAGGAGAAGGCAATCATGGGCTATGAACGCTATCCCCGGGATTCCCGGCTCGGCGACTATTATAGCGACCGCGATCGGATCGATTACGACCAGGATTATGGATCGGGCCGTGCCTACAGCTATTCGAGCGCGCGCCAATATCAGGCAGCCGGTATGCTGGGCCAGAACCGCGACCGTGAGCGCAGTTACGGGCGCGATTATGGGTCTCGAGACTATGGCGGCTCGCGTGACTATGAGGGCTCGCGTGATTATGGGCCGCGCGAATATGGAAATGCCGGTTATGCCGAGCGCGAGCAGTTTAATCTGAACCGTGGCTCGGGCCGCMGCCGCTATGTCCGCGATAATGGCTTCCAGGGAAGCTATGGGTCCGGCGGGCAGCGCTTCACGGAAACCGACGACCGTTACGGTGGGCGCGAGGACGCTCGCGACGATGGACGCGGATATCGGCAGCGCGATCGCGAAGGCGGCTATGGCGGGCAGCCGCGCGGCTATGACTATCAGGATCGCGACTTCTTCTCGCGCGCCGGCGACGAGGTCCGCTCCTGGTTCGGCGACGAAGAGGCGGAGCGCCGCCGCGAGATGGACGCGCGCTATGACGATCGCTTCAGCGTAGGCTCCCGACATGATGACGATTATCACAGCTGGCGGCGTTCGCAGATCGACGCGCTCGACCGCGATTATGACGAATATCGCCGCGAGAATCGGTCGAAGTTCGAGAATGAATTCTCCAGCTGGCGCAACGAACGCCAGACTCAGCGCGGGTCACTCTCCAGGGTGACCGAGCATATGGAAGTGGTCGGATCAGACGGCGAGCATGTCGGCACCGTCGACAAGGTCCGCGGCGACCGCATCCTGCTGACCAAGGGCGACAGCGACGCCGGCGGGCGCCATCATTCGATTCCGTCGCGCTGGATCGAGTCGGTCGACGACAAGGTGAAGATCCGCAAGACCGCCGAGGAGGCCAAGACGCATTGGCGCGACGAGGAACGCAATGGCGCCTTCTTCAACGAGGATGGCAGCCACCGCGCCGATAGCCAGGATGCGAGCGGGGACGATTCGAGCGGCCCGCACATCCTCAACAGGAGTTTCTCGGGCACCTATTGAGCGTTCACGAGATCCTCTCTCTTCGGAGAGGGGCTGGCGGCGGGATGAGCGCCATTTCTCCCTTTTGATGTTCTCCCGCCGTCGCAATCCCTCCCCGCTCGCCGGGGAGGGATTTTTGCGTTGCCAATCGCAACGCTTCCGGCGTACCTGATCTTCGAAAACACGAAGAGGAGGATGCCTTATGGCCCGCGCCTGGAGCTTGAAATCACGTCCGGATGGCATGCCGTTGACCGGCGATTTCGAGATGATCGACCTGCCGGACACGCCGCTCGCCGAGGGTGAGGTGCGGATCGCCAACCAATGGCTGTCGGTCGACCCCTATATGCGCGGGCGGATGAACGACGTGAAAAGCTATGCGCCGCCGTTCCAGCTCGGCGAGGCGATGCAGGGCGGTGCGATCGGCGAGGTGATCGAGAGCCGGGCACCTGGCCTCGCGGTCGGCGATATGGTCCAGCACATGTTTGGTTGGCGCGACGAGGCGGTGGTGCCGGCCGCGTTCGTGCAGAAGCTGCCCGCGCTTGGCGTGCCGCCCCAGGCCTTTCTCGGCCAGCTCGGCATGCCAGGGATGACGGCCTATTTCGGGTTGCTGACGGTCGCCGAGGCGAAGGAGGGTGAAACGGTATTCGTCTCCGCCGCTGCGGGTGCGGTGGGATCGACCGTTATCCAGATCGCCAAGGCGCGGGGTATGATTGTGATCGGCTCAGCCGGCGGCAGCGGCAAATGCGACTGGTGCCGGTCGCTCGGGGCCGATGTGATGATCGACTACAAGAAGGACGGGTCGTTGGCGAAGAAGCTGCATGACGCGGCGCCGCAGGGGATCGACGTCTATTTCGACAATGTCGGGGGCGAGCATTTTGACGCGGCACTGGCGGTGGCGAACGTGCATGCGCGCTTTGCGATCTGCGGGATGATCGACGCCTATAATTCAGGCCAGCCGACCGAGCTGCGCTATCTGTTGCGCGTCATCTCGGCGCGGATCCGCATCCAGGGCTTTCTGGTCAGCGACTATATGGCGCAGGCGGCGGACTTCTACCGCGAGATGGGCGCGCTGCTCCAGGCCGGCAAATTGCAGAGCGAGGAGACTGTGTTCGAGGGCCTCGACGCGATGCCCGAGGCGTTTCTCGGGCTCTTCTCGGGCGGGAACAAAGGCAAGATGCTGGTGAAAATCTGACGTAGGGGTGTCGTTCGCCTCCTTCGAGTCAATAACAATAATTGCGCAATTGATGTTATTGTCGCAGAAGCATCTTCGTTCATTCCTTCCTGGAAGATAGCTATGAATGTATCCATTGGAGAGCGGTGGGAAGGCTTCGTCGACGCCATTCTGAAAACCGGACGTTACGGGTCAGCCAGCGAGGTGGTGCGTGAAGGGCTGCGCCTGGTGGAAGAACGCGAGGCCAAGCTGCAAGCGCTACGCGACACGCTCAATGCGTCGATCGAACGCGGTGGTGCGCATAGCGATAAGGATGTGGGCGCGTATGTGAATGCCGCGCTCGATGCCTGGGAAAATACCAAGCAGACCCAGTGATGCGCCGGTTACGATATTCCGACGCGGCGAAGACGAATTTGGCAGAGATCGGCGTGTATCTCGCTGAACAGAGCGGAAACCGCCTGGTCGCGGTGGAATTCATTGAGCGCCTGCGCCGCAAGTACGCGCAGCTTGCCTCGCTTCCCGGTATCCTGGGCACTGCTCGCCCGGAGCTGCGGCCGGACATACGCAGCACGCCATTCGGGAACTATGTCATCTTTTTCCGCTATGGCGACGGCCTGGTCGAGATCGTCAATGTGCTGGGAAGCCACCGCGATGTCGATACCTATTACACCGATGCATAGGCATTGGCGCACCCGGCCAGTGCTTGCACGGGCCGATGATGAAAGATCAGGCTCCCGTAAGGCTCAGATCGCCCCCGAAAACGTGTCGCATTGGGCCGGGTCGCCGCTGTCGATGCCGCGCTTGAGCCATGCTGCCCGTTCAGCCGATGTCCCGTGGGTGAAGCTGTCGGGCACCACACGGCCCTGCGCTTCCTGCTGCAGCGTGTCGTCGCCGATCGCGTGGGCAGCCGTCATGCCTTCTTCGAGATCGCCCGGGTCCATCCGGTTGCGATTCTGCGCGGCCCAGACACCGGCATAACAATCGGCCTGGAGTTCGAGCCGCACCGAGAGCTTATTGCCTTCGGTCTTGCTTGCACGCGCCATCTGCCGCTGGACCCGGTCCGAGGTGCCGAGCAGATTCTGGATATGATGGCCGAATTCATGCGCGATCACATAGTCCTGCGCGAAATCGCCCTTGGCGCCGAAGCGGCTGGCGAGCTCGCCGAAGAATTCGGTGTCGAGATAGATGCCCTGGTCCTGCGGACAGTAGAAGGGGCCCATCGCGCTCTGCGCGGCGCCGCAGCCCGACTGGCCCTCGCCGCCGAAGAAAACCAGCTTGGGCTGGACGAAACGCTCGCCGCTCTTCTGGAAGATCGCCGCCCAGGTCTTGTCGGCCGAGCTGAAGGCATTGCACGCCGATTTGCTCGAGGCGTCGATATTGCAGCTCGACGTGGCATCGGTGCCGCCCGCCTGACGCGGGCCGGCCTGCTCGGTCGGTGCGGAAAGCTGGCTGCCGCCGCCCAGCATGTTCAGCCCGCCGCCAAACACAGCGAACAGGATGAGCACCACCGCCACGCCACCGCAGCCGAAGCGGCTGAAGACAAGCGGGAGCAGGCCGAACAACAGTCCGCCGCCGCCACCGCCACCGCCGAAACCTCCAAAACCGCTGCCGCCCCTGCCGCGCTGATCCTCGACATTGATGTTGGGATCGAAATCGTCGAGCCGCATGGGTGTTTCCCGAAGGTTCGTTGCTGGTACGGCATGAATGCGCGGGCGGCCTCGTTGTTGCAAGGACGTTGCAAATCGGTGGCGGCGGGTGGTGAATCCCGAGCGTGACGGGGAATTCATCAAACGGCCGTTGATCCGGCCGCCCGCCCGGCGCATGGGCCGAAACGATGGCCGATACCGATCCGATGCCGAAACGCCGCCGCCGCGCAGAGGCACTGCCGCTCCCCGATATTGTCGCGCTCGTCTTGCAAGGCGGCGGTGCGCTGGGCAGTTATCAGGCAGGGGTGATCGAGGGCCTGGCATCGAGTGGAATCGAGATCGACTGGGTCGCCGGCATTTCGATCGGCGCTGTCAACGCAGCAATCGTCGCTGGCAATCCGCCGCACAAGCGAGTCGAGATGCTCGGCGCATTCTGGGACATGGTGAGTGGATCGCTGCCGAGTTTCCCGATCTTCCCCAATGACCAGGTCCGCGAATGGCTGCACGAATGGTCGGCGAATTTCGTGATGGCAACCGGCGTGCCCGGCTTTTTCTCGCCCCGCGCCGTTTCGCCGATGTTCGCGACGCCGGGTACGCCGGCTGCGCTCAGCTTCTATGATTCAGCGCCGCTGAAGGAGACGCTCGACGCGCTGATCGACTGGGATTTGCTGAACAACGGTCCGGTGCGGCTGTCAGTCGGCGCAGTCGATATCGAGAGCGGCAACTTCACCTATTTCGACACCACCGAGACGCGGATCGACGCGCGGCACATCATGGCCTCGGGCGCGCTGCCGCCCGGCCTGCCGCCGATCGAGATCGACGGAAAATATTGGTGGGATGGCGGCCTCGTCTCGAACACCCCGCTGACTCATGTGCTCGATCATCAGCAAGGCGAACTGCTCGCCTTTCAGATCGACCTGTTCCCGGCCGCCGCCGAGCTGCCGCGGACGATCATGGATGTCGCCGCGCGCGAGAAGGAGATCCGCTTTTCCAGCCGGTCGCGCCAGGTATCCGATCAGGTCATGCGGTTGCGGCACGACCGCGAGCTTGCGCGCAAGGTGCTCGCCAAGCTGCCCGAAAGCTTGCGCAACGACCCCGACGTGCTGGCGCTCGCCGAGCGCTCTCGCGAGGAGCCGGTCAGTCTCGTCCACCTGATCTACCGCGCCAATGCCTGGGAGGGCGGATCGCGCGACTTCGAATTTTCCGCGAGAACGATGCGCGAGCATTGGCGCGCCGGCCAGGAAGCGGTCGCCGAGACGATGGCGAACGCGCGGCTGGTCGCGGCGAATATCGAGACCGGGAAAAGCGCAGCGTTCGACCTGACGGTGCGATCGATCCCCTGATTCTTCAACCTGACATGGAGACCCCCGATGTTCCTCAAGGGCAAGAGCGCGATCATCACTGGTTCCACCTCGGGCATTGGCCTTGCCTATGCCAAGGTCCTCGCCGCTGAAGGCGCCAGCGTCGTCATCAACGGCTTTGGCGATGCGGCCGCGATCGAGAAGGAGCGCGCCGCGCTCGAGGCGACCAGCGGCGCCCGGGCTTTGTACGATGCCGCCGACATGACTGACCCGGCCGCGATCGCCGCGATGGTCAAGCGCTGCCATGACGAGCTTGGCGGCCCCGACATCATCATCAACAATGCCGGCATCCAGCATGTCGCGCCTATCGAGGATTTCCCGGCCGACAAGTTCGAGGCGATCATCAAGATCAATCTCACCTCGGCCTGGTACATGATGCAGGCGGCGGTGCCTTATATGAAGGCGACGAAATGGGGCCGGATCATCTCGACCGCCTCGGCACACTCGCTGGTCGCGAGCCCGAACAAGAGCGCCTATGTCATGGCCAAGCACGGCATCGCCGGCCTCACCAAGACGATCGCGCTCGAGACTGCCGCGGATCATATCACGGTGAACTGCATCTCGCCGGGCTATGTCTGGACACCTCTGGTCGAAGGCCAGATCCCCGATACCATGAAGGCCCGGGGAATGACGCGCGAGCAGGTGCTGAACGACGTGCTGCTCGCGGCGCAGCCCACCAAGGAGTTCGTGACCTCCGAACAGGTCGCCGCTCTCGCGCTTTTCCTGTGCCGGGACGAGGCCGCCGCCATCACCGGCGCCAACCTCTCGATGGATGGAGGCTGGACCGCCGCCTGACGCGCTTGGCAAGCCCGGCGCGGCGTGGTTAGCTGGCGCTGGAAAAGAAAGAACCGGTCGCTTGAAAAACTATTCCAAGGTCATTGGGCTTTGTGGGTGCGCGCTGCTGGCCGGCTGTGGCGGCAAGGCGCACAAGCATGCCGAAATCGCGGCGCCGCCGGCCGCGGCACCGCTCGTGCTCGAAGCGCCCACGCCGCTGCCGGAGTTGCGGCTGCCGGTGAAGGTGGACAACGCTGACTGGCACCGGGTCGCAACCGAGCATGATCGCGAGCGGCTGCGGACCTGGCGCAATGCGTGGACGACAGCGCTTGCGGCTGTGCAGGCTGCCGGCCACGCCGCCCAACTGACCGCGCAAGGGCCGTTGTTCGAACCCGATCGCGCGCTCGATCGGGCCGCGCCTCCGCCCGGCCGATATCGCTGCCGGGTGTTCAAGCTCGGCGCCAACGGCACTGCGATGCGCGATTTCACCGCCTATCCGCCCTATGAATGTCGGATCAACGACGAGGGCGAAGTCTCGAGCCTGTACAAGATCGGCGGCTCGCAACGGCCGATCGGGCTGTTCTTTCCTGACAGCGCGGCGCGCCAGATCTTCCTCGGCACGATGATGTTCGGCGACGAGACCAAGCCGCTCGATTATGGCCGCGACGACGCCCGCGATCTTGCCGGCTATGTCGAGCGGATCGGGGAGAAGCGGTGGCGGCTGGTGCTGCCCTGGCCGAAGTTCGAATCGATCCTCGACGTGGTCGAGCTCGTGCCGTCAGACGCGCCGGTCAAGTAACGGTTGTTTGCAAAATCGCTGCATCCTCGCGGCGTTCAGGGCGGATATAGATTGAGGACAGCATCGGCAGCGCGGCCTTCAGCTCAGTCTCGATCTTCTCGATCAACAACTCAGCCTCGCCCATCGTGAGCGCATCGCGGAAATCGGCGCTGATCGCGACGAAGATGCTTTCGGGCGCAGTGTGGATGGTGCGGACATGGTTGACCGAGGTGATCTCGGGCCGCGCATCGACGATCTCGCGCACCTTTGCGACGATCGCCGGATCGGCACCTTCGCCGATCAGCAGGCCCTTCGACTCCCGCGCGAGCAAGGCAGCGACCAGTGCGAGCAGCACGCCAATCACGATCGACGCGACGCCGTCGATGCGCGGGTCCTGCCACGCCTGGCTGGCCCACACCCCGAAAGCGGCGATGATGAGCCCGGCGAGCGCTGCGCTGTCCTCGAACAACACGATGAAGCCGGCCGGGTCCTTCGATTTCCGCACGGCTTGCCACCAGCCGCCATCGCGGTTGGCGGCAGCGAATTCGCGCATTGCGAAGAACCAGGACGTGCCTTCCATGGCGAAGGCGATGCCGAGCACGACATAGTTGAGGATCGGGTCGCTCAGCGGCTCGGGCTCGTAGATGTGGACCACGCCTTCATAGATCGAGACACCCGCGCCAACCCCGAAGATCAGGATCGCGACGACGAAGCTCCAGAAATACAGTTCGCGGCCATAGCCGAACGGGTGCGCCTCATCCGGCGGACGACGGCCGCGATGCTGGCCGTAGAGCAGCAATATCTGATTGAGGCTGTCGACCACCGAGTGGACGCCCTCGGTCAGCATCGATGAGGAGCCGGAGATCGCAGCGGCAATGAACTTCGCGACCGCAATGCCGAGATTGGCGGCAAGCGCTGCGAAGATGACGAAATTGGAGCCGTTCTGTTTCGTTGCTGACATGCCGTGGCTCCCTCAGGCTTCCGCCATATGCGGAGCCGTCGGGGTGCGCCATAATAGAAATGCCCGCCGGGACTATCCCCGGCGGGCACCTTTTCCTCCCCAGGAAACTTTCCAGGCGTCGCTTTGGCGACTTCCAATGCAGGCGGCTTTAGCGGGGAACGATCGGCACGGTTAGCACTGCGCGAACCGTGGCGAAGTCGCGTTGTAGCGTCTTGCCCCTGATCATCTGTGATCCTGTAAAGAGTTGACAAGATCGGCGTCGGCTGACTTGTTCGTCTGACGGAAAAGGGGACCCAGATGGCGGATCGCAAATTGTTCGCAGGGCATGCGGTGCGCCGGTTGCGACGGCAGGCGGGGCTGACCCAGGCAGCCATGTCCGAAGTGCTGGCGATCTCGCCAAGCTATCTCAATCTGGTTGAGCGCAACCAGCGGCCGTTGTCCGCATCGCTACTGGTGAAGCTCGCCGAATCCTTCGATTTCGATCCCCGCGCTCTCGCCGCCGGCGAGCCTGGCGGAGGCGACGCCGCGATGCGACGCCGCCTCGGCGATCCGATGTTCGCTGATCTCGAGATCGACCGCAACGAGCTCGAGGAATGGCTGGCCGGGGCTCCGGGCGGGGCCGAGGCGTTCGCGCGCGCCTATGACCGGATCGGGTCCGGCGCAGCGGGTCCGACGGCGGCAAGTGACCCCATGGTTGAAGTGCGGCGCGAAGTTGAGCGGTGGCGCGGCTATTTCGCTGATCTCGACACGATCGCCGAGACTTTGGCCGACGAACTACGGCTCGGCGCGGGCGATCTGTACGGCGCAATCGCCGAGCGGCTGCGGGTCAAGCACCAGCTCACCATCCGCATCCTGCCGGTTGACGTGATGCCCGATCTGCTGCGGCGGCTCGATCTCCATGCCCGTCAATTGCAGCTGAGCGAAACGCTCGACCCCGCCTCGCGCACTTTCGCCGCCGGCTTCCAGCTCGCCCAGATCGAGGCGCGCGCCGAAATCGATGCGCTGGCCAAGGGCGCGGGCTTTGCCGATCGCGCTGCCGAGCGCCTGTTCCGCCGCCACCTCGGCAGCTATTTCGCGGCTGCGCTGATGATGCCCTATGCCCGCTTCCTGCGCGCGTGCGAGGCGACGGGCTATGATCTGGAACTGCTCCAGCGCCGCTTTGGTGCCGGGTTCGAGCAGGTCGCGCACCGCCTGACGACCTTGCAACGCGTCGGTGCGCGCGGCCTGCCTTTCTTCCTGGTGCGGATCGATCGCGCTGGCCAGGCCTCGAAACGTTTCTCGGGCGCGAGCGGGGCCGCTTTGGCCGATGCGGACGGGCGCTGCCCGTTATGGCGTCTGCATCATGCCTTTGATCGGCCGGGAGCGCTTGCCATCCAGCTTGTCGAGCTCGAAGACGGCGCGCGCTGGCTGACCCTGGCGCGCACGGTGACGCCGCAGGGTCGGCGCTACGGTGCGGTGACGGCTGAGTTCGCGGTCGGCCTCGGCGTTGCGGCCGAGCTGGGCGGCGGACTGGCTGTGGCGCGGGGCCTCGATCTGAAGGGCGAGGCGACGCCGATCGGGCTCGGCTGTCGGGCCTGTCAACGCGAAGCCTGCCCGCAGCGCTCCGCGCCGCCGATGGGAAGAGCGCTGCTGATCAACGAGCGCGAGCGCGGCGTTTCGCCGTTCACCTTCGGCGGCGATTGACGATTGATCGTCATACGGCGGAGGCCGGGATCGCCGGGCAGGGGGCGAGCGCCACGAGGCGCGCCATGGTCTCCGTCAGGGCGGCGCGGTTCAGGCTGAGCGTGGTATGCAACGCGGGCATCAACGACATCAAGCCGACGATCGCTTACGCTCCAGAAGACCAGACGCGCATTCTAGACAACCGGGTCCGGCCGTATAGTCCCGACGGCGTCGACCTGTCCTCCTCATCCCCAGACAAAAATAAAGAGAACGGGTTCAGAGCGGGGCTAATCTGCCCGGATCGGCGCGAGACCGTTCCGGCGCGGGCCCAGACTAGGCTCCCTCGAGGTAGATCGGCACCTCGTGACGGTGTCGTCCCTCGAAGATGATAGCGGTCTCGATGTGGGAGACCACGTTTCGACTGGTGAAGTGGTCGAATGCGAGGTTCTTGAGATGATCCGTGTCTCGTACAAGGACGTGGACGAGCAAGTCGTAGCGGCCAGTTACGAGGAAGGCCGAACGGACTTCGGGGATCTCGGCGATATCGGCGAACAACTCATCGACCGTGCTGCGCCTGTGCTTGGCGAGACCGATCATGAAAAGCCCTTCGAGCCCGACGCCCAGCGCTACAGGATCAACCTCAGCGTGCGCGCCCCGGAGGATGTCGGCGTCCCGCAACCGCTTGATACGTTCATGGACCGATGAAGGGGCGAGTTCGACTGCCGCCGCCACCTCCTTCACCGCAAGCCGCGCATCGTTCTGCAAAAGCCGCAATATAGCGAAATCAATTCTGTCCAGGTCGGGAATCTTGCCCATTATCCGGAAATCCTTCGTTTCGATATCGCTTATACCGACGATATAACAGAATTCTTGTTGGATTGCAGGAGTCCGCTATGGCCTCGTTGAAATTGAACCTGGCGGACCGACTGGATGCGGGCGCGGTCGCGCTGTTCCGGGAACGGGGCTTCCTGATCATTGAGAATCTGCTCCCGACGAAGAAAGTAGACACACTGCGTGCGAGCTTTCCCAAGCTGTTCGCCGGTCGGTTCGATACCGGCGTGTATCCGGACGAATGGTATTGGCGGGAAGGCATCAGTCTCCCTGATGTGACACGCCATATCAGCAATGCCTGGAAGTCCGATCTCACCATAGCCGGGCTGGCGCTGTCCGAGGACCTTGGCCGAGCTGCAGCTCTTCTGGCCGGCTGGTCTGGCGCGAGGTTGGGACAGGATACGATCTGGTGGAAGCCACCCGGCGCAAAGCCGGTGGC
Organism: Sphingomonas sp. P3_C5; assembly: GCF_056402635.1. NCBI lineage: Bacteria > Pseudomonadati > Pseudomonadota > Alphaproteobacteria > Sphingomonadales > Sphingomonadaceae > Sphingomonas > Sphingomonas sp. P3_C5. The sequence continues at coordinate 71,314 of NZ_JBFUHA010000013.1, read as the reverse complement.
GCTTCACCAGGATTCGTCGTTCATGAGCTTCCTCGATCCCCCGGCCACGGTGACCTGCTGGTTCACGCTGGACGATACGCACCGGGATGCCGGGACGATCGAGTATATTCCGGCGTCGCACCAATGGCCGTTAAGCGAGATGCCGGAGGATTTTCATGCGACGGAGGACTATCGCGGTCAAATGCGTGCGGCTGCCAGGGCAGCAGGGGTCGCTGCGATAGATCCGACCTTCATTGAGGTTCCCGCAGGATCCTGCGTAATCCACGCCGGAGAGATCTGGCATGGCTCCGGGCCTAACGTCACGGGCGACAGGATGCGCCGTTCGATCGGTGTCCATCTTCTGCCGGAATGCGCTCGCTTCAGCGGAAGGCAGGGCGGATATGTGTATCGCCGTTACCAGCGCACGGGCAGTACGGAGCTCGACGACAGCTTCTTTCCGCTCCTTTGGTCGGCGGGTCGGCAGCGAACCAGCTGGCTCGAGGAATATTGCCGCACGGGCGTTCGGCGGTAACGTGCAACGCCGGGCGCTACGTCCCGGGGATCATCAACGGATGCCCTTCAATCGCCTGCGCCAGAACGGCGAGAGTGATGCCAATGTAGAGCAATGAACCGAGGACGAGCCCGGCCGCGCGCCACCTTGGCGACGCCGGCGATAGCGCGAGCCCGAGGATCGGTATGGCCTGCTGGGCGTGGATGCCCAGGAAATGGGCGATACGCAGGTCGCCGCCGCTGCGGTTCCAGCCGAAGATCATCATGTGGCCAGCGTCCGCGCCGACCGAGTGTCCCGTACCCTGCGCCATATAGCCGCCGACGCCTGCACCCAGCACGAAGCACAGAAGAAGGCCGATCACCACGGATGCAACGTAGCTGACCTGCAACCCCGGCGCCGGGCGGCGAGCGATCTCCCATGCAAGCGGGAGGGTGGTTGCCGTTAGGAGCAGCGCGCCCACGCCCATCAGCGCGTACATGATCTCATAATATGGTGACGAGCGATTGAAGTGCGACGCGAGACCGTGCGCGGCCTGCCAGACGATATAGGCGAGTTCAAAGCTGCCGGCGGCGATGAGGACGATAACCAATCCGCGCATCGCGATCGATCGACGACGCTCGCGACGGACATATCCGAAGAACCAGCCAGTGGTGAGCGCGAAGACAGCGATCGAGAAAGCGAACTTGATGGGCTTGGCCCATATGCTCACACCGTCGATCATACGCGCATCGACGAGCCCTATTGCAGCCAGGCCGGCGGTCAGGCCGAGCATCAGCCCTCCATACGCAGCGAGGGACGGCTGCCGAGACATCATCTCCGCCACAATCCTGGCGCGCGCAGGTCTAAGCGGTATCGCGACCGCGCTCACGATCTGCCGCCCTTGGTGATGCGAGTGTGCGCCGCATCGATCGCCATAAAAAGCAGCAGGCCGACGGGGCCAAACATGAAAGTCAGCGGCAGACACGGCAGGAGAAGCAGCGGGTGGATACCGCGCTCGATACCCCTCCGGGAGATGGCCGTGCCGACGAAAAGATCGAATGCAAGATAGTGCAGCCAGCCTGCCGCCAAAGCTGCATCACTGGCGAACAAGGCGCGCACGGCGAGGATCGACCCGAACCCGCCACCGGGGGCCGTTCCCCACGCCTGATACAGCAGCACGGCATAGGCGATCGCGAGCAAGCCGGGCACGATCAGGCCAGTGAGGCGCCAGACCCAGTGTCGCAGCGAGGCGACGAACAGCGCGACCACGAGCGCGCACCATGCGAGCATTGCAAGCGAGCCCGCGGTGGAGAAAGCAAAATCGGGATCGAGCATTGGAGAACCTCCGGACTGGACTGGCCCCCAATGCCCGGTCCGCCGGTGAGCGCTAGTGGCGTTTGCGCGAACGGTGCTATCGCTGCGCGAACGGGACCGGGTGGATGGCATGGACGAGCCGAAGAGCGGGAAAAGTTGGCATCGCGGCCGATCCGAGCTCCTGCTGCTGATCGCGATCGGCCTCTTCATGGGAGCGATCGGCCCGTTCGGCACAGATGCGGTCGCCCCGATGATGCGATTTACCTATTGGCTGATCTGCATGATCGGTGGGGGCCTGATCGGCGTGCTGATCGATCATCTGCTGCAGCAGCGGGTCGGCACAATCGGTACTCGGTTGCTTGCTACCTCGGTGGCCATGACGCCATTCGTCACGCTCCTCGTGCTGGCGACAGGGCAGGTGTTCATCCATCAACGAATGGGCTGGGATGCGTTTCTTGACCTGCTCGGGAAGGTTCTGGTGATCTCGCTCGGCGCGATGGCCATTCGAATGCTGGTGTGGCGTCGTCTGCCGCCGGTCATCGAGACGCGCACCATAATCGAGGCGCCGCTGCCAGAAGCGGAAGCGGCTTTCCGGCGACGGCTGAGCGCGCGGCGCCGCGCCGCCAGGCTGGTCGCTGTGGAAGCGCACGACCATTATCTTCGAATCCACACTGACTCAGGGACGGAACTGGTGACGATGCGCTTCGCCGACGCACTGGCCGAACTCGCGCAGGCGCATGGCTACCGGGTGCACCGATCCTGGTGGGTCGCCGCTGAAGCGATCGAGGGAGTAGTTTGGAAACGCGGTGGCGGCGATGTCCGCCTCAAGGGCGGATTGGTGGCCCCGGTGAGCCGCAGCCACGTGCAGGTCCTGCGGCGCGCCGGCTGGTTCTGAACGGCCACGGTGTATTTGCTCGTGGGTTCAAGAAGGAATCAACAGGTGTCGCCGAATGTAATTAATTTACAGATTTACAATCGTGACTGGCAGATATTGACAGCTAAACCCGCCATCGCGCCTTTCGGTATGGGCGTCGCTCTGTAAATCTCGTTACAGAACTCGCAACGCAACACGCATAGCGAGGACCCTTCGGTGACCTATCAGGACCATATCGCCACCACCCGCCAGCTCATCCAGGGCAAAAAAGGCGCCTGGGACGGGATCGACGCAGAGTCGGTCGCGCGCATGCGGCTCCAGAACCGGTTCCAGACCGGCCTCGATATCGCGCGCTACACCGCCGCGATCATGCGCCGAGACATGGCCGCTTATGACGCAGACCCGGCCAATTACACTCAGTCCCTCGGCTGCTGGCACGGGTTCATCGGCCAGCAGAAGATGATCGCGATCAAGAAGCATTTCGGCTCGACCGAGCGCCGCTATCTCTATCTCTCGGGCTGGATGATCGCCGCGCTGCGCTCCGAATTCGGCCCGCTGCCCGATCAGTCGATGCACGAGAAGACCAGCGTCCCGGCGCTGATCGAGGAGCTCTACACCTTCCTGCGCCAGGCCGATGCCCGTGAGCTCGGCATGATGTTCCGCGAAATCGACGCCGCGCGCGAGGCCGGCAACCAGATCGAGGAGCAGCGGTTGCTCCACGCGGTCGAGAATTACCAGACTCATGTCGTCCCGATCATTGCCGATATCGACGCCGGCTTCGGCAATGCCGAGGCGACCTATCTGCTCGCGCGGAAAATGATCGAGGCGGGCGCCTGCGCGCTCCAGATCGAGAACCAGGTCTCGGACGAAAAGCAGTGCGGCCATCAGGACGGCAAGGTCACCGTGCCGCATGAGGACTTCCTGGCAAAGGTCCGCGCCTGCCGGTACGCCTTTCTCGAGCTGGGCGTCGAGGACGGCATCATCGTCACCCGCACCGATTCGCTCGGCGCCGGCCTCACCAAGCAGATCGCGATCAGCCACACGCCGGGCGATCTCGGTGACCAGTATAACGCCTTTCTCGATTGCGAGGAGATCACGCCCGGGACTGCGCGCAGCGGTGATGTCATCATCAACCGCGACGGCAAGCTGATGCGGCCGAAGCGCCTGCCGTCGAACCTCTACCAGTTCCGCGCCGGAACCGGCGAGGATCGCTGCGTGCTCGATTGCATCACCTCGCTCCAGCACGGCGCCGACCTGCTCTGGATCGAGACCGAGAAGCCGCATATCGAGCAGATCGCCTCCATGGTCGACCGCATCCGCGAGGTCGTGCCGAATGCGAAGCTGGTCTACAACAACTCACCCTCGTTCAACTGGACGCTCAATTTCCGCCAGCAGGTGTTCGATGCCTGGGCAGCCGAGGGTAGGGACCTGTCAGCCTATGATCGCGCCCGCCTGATGAGCGTCGATTATGACGGCACCGCGCTGGCTGACGAGGCCGATGAGCGCATCCGTACCTTCCAGGCGGACAGCGCGAAGCGGGCCGGCATCTTCCATCACCTGATCACGCTGCCGACCTATCACACCGCGGCCTTGTCGACCGACAATCTAGCCAAGGAGTATTTCGGCGAGGCCGGCATGCTCGGCTATGTGAAGGGCGTCCAGCGCCAGGAGATCCGTCAGGGTATCGCCTGTGTGAAGCACCAGAACATGTCGGGCTCGGACATCGGCGACGATCACAAGGAATATTTCGCCGGCGAGGCCGCGCTCAAGGCGGGCGGCGCGCATAATACGATGAACCAGTTCGCGGCGTGAAGACGCGGTGCCTCTTCCGATCGGGTCATGGTCGGGAGAGGCGCCGTGCCTGGATCCTCGCCTATGGCGTACATCCGACCGGAGCCTTGTCGCCCCAACGCACGATCGGCTCGTTCTTCCCATCGGTCAGATAGGCTCGGCCGTTCCGCCACTTGGCGTCGGCGACAGCGACAATCGCCGTGACGCCTTTGATCGTGCAATCGAACGACTGAAGGTCAGCGGGCTCGACATAGATGATGGCTGATACGCGCCACTTGACGGCCTCACCGTGCCGGGGGGCGGGCCCATCCGCGATGATAAAGGCGTCGCGGCCGTCCCCGAGATACTGGAACGCGCAGCAGCTTTTCCTTCCCCACCCATAGTAAGCGCCGCCGCCGCTCGCGAGCCAGCCGCCCCTGAGTCCTCGATCATCAAGCTCGGTGACATCGCCAATGTGCGGAAACGGAAGGCGCAGCACTGGCTGGACAAGGGCCTCGCCCGAGGCGCGCACCCCATTATCGATCTCGGCGCAGTGATCGCGCGTCAGTGCCGGCTCGTTCTGCTCCAGCTGATTCACCATTTGGTTGGCAAATTTATGCTGTTCTTTAAGGAGCGCCGCCCTGGTGGCGAAATGCCTGCCGGCGGCGGCCTCGAGCCTCGCCTGGTCGATCGCGCAGCGATAGACGCGCGCCGCGCCACTCTCGATAACAACGAGATGATAACTCGGCAGGCGCCCGTTTGGCTGGTAATAAAAATAGATGGCGGTGCGCGCCGCGGTTTTCCTCGCCCCCATATTGTCGGAATATCGCGCGATATGAGCGAGAAGCCGGCCTTCCTCGTTTCTGATGTCGTCGGCGTCGCCGCGCTCGATATAATAATATTTCGAGAAGCTGTCGCCGCGTAGTCGGTTGATCGCCGGCGTGTGGCTATTCTCGCTGTCGTCATAATCTTCGCCGCCGTCATCGCTTCCGCCTGGCAGAGAAATGGCGATCCATTTCCGCCACGCCTCTCCGGACGAAGAGAAAGTCAGTACTTCCTGCGATGGGGTGATCGGTGTCGTCCGCACCGGTGGGCGCGTCGTGGCTTGAGTCGCATCATTGCCGGCCGCACCTCCGTCCCCTCGGCTACAGCCGGCGCAGGCCAGGAACAGGAGGGCCAACCCAAAACTGATCGATCCGCTCCCCATGCCCCGCCCCCTGCCTTGCCATTCCGTAGCGATTTCTTCGCTGAGATCATCGTCTTCCCTACAGGCAAGTCAAATGGCCGTGGTGAGCCGCAGGCCGGCGCGCCGAGATGACCTGACAACACCGCCCCGCGGCGCTAACGCCGTCACCTGCCACCGTCAGGAAACCGCCATGCTGCCTTCCCGCACGTTCAGCGTCTCGATCAAGCGCGACTGGCGCGCGCTGTACGAGCAGATATGGCGCCCGGAATTCTTCGCGCGCTGGGCATCGGGGCTGGCCGATTCCGAGTTCCGGCAGGAAGGCGATATGTGGGTCGCCACCGGCTCGGAAGGCCCGATCCGCATCCGCTTCACTCCGCATAATGACTATGGTGTGATGGACCATGTGGTCGATGCCGGCGACGGCGCTGAAATCCATGTGCCGCTCCGCGTGATCGCCAATGGCGAAGGCGCCGAGGTGATGCTGACCCTGTTCCGCCAGCCCGACATGGATGATGAGAGGTTCGCGGCTGACGCGCGCTGGATCAACAAGGACCTTGGCCGGCTCAAGGCGCTGATCGAGCGCGGGGCGGCGTAGACTCAGGGTTTCGCGCCAGCCTCCAGCCATTGCTCGAACAGGGCGATCCTGTCGCTCTCCCAGGCGCCGTCGCACGGCATGGTTCCCGCCTTCAGCCTGGCGAGGATCGTCGCGCCATGCTGCGCTACATCGTCCGCCGACCAGAGATCGAAGGCGAACTTCATCGAGTTGCGGTCCATCGGCCGAAACAGCGCTTTGACATGCTTTGAAAAGCTCGGCACCTCGCCAGCAGCGAGCGGCTCGGGTGCGGCGATTTTCTCAGGGGCCGGTGCGAGCGCGGAAACGCGCGCACCCGGCGTCGCCTCGCACACCCACCACCAGCGCGGGATCGGCATGCCGGGCGGCGGATGCGCGTCGGCCTGCGAATTCTCCAGCGCGATCCGCGATCCCCATTCGAGATAGGCGGTAAAGGCCGCGCGGAACTCGGCGTCCTGCGGCATGCCCGCCTCATCCGCCGATTGCGCCATCAGCGCGACCCAGCGCGCGCGCTGCTCCGGCCTGATCCGCTTGCCGACATGATGCGAGATCATCCGTTCGTAACCGCCATAGCGTTCGCCATAGAATTTCGGCCCACCAAACACTTCACTCAGCCATGCCGCGACGCGTTCGGGATGGTCGGGCGACATGCTCGCGAACAGGGGGCCGATCAGCGGATCGTGCGGCACATGCCGTCCGTAAAACAGCTGGGTCATCGCGAGGAGCGCCGGGTAGCCGCCGGCCCATTCGAACAGGGTCGGCTCGCGCTCCGGGTCGGGAACCGGGTCGGTGAACGACACGGACCAGTGCATGCCCGAACAAAATGGCTTGTTGAGCGAAGAGCCGCAGCGGCACAGGCTGTAATGCTCATGGCTGGCGCCCGCCGGTCGTTCAACCGGATTGCCGGCATCATCGACCAGCAGCACCGATCCTGTAATCCGATAGGGGCCGTTTAGGGAAACCTCGACCTGCGCGGGCCGTTCCGGATCGCCCCAGGCACGATCCTCGCCGGCACCTATCCCGATGCCGATCGCGCCTGACGGGCAGGCCCGCGCGGCACGCAATATGTCGTCGGCGCGGGCGCCGCTCGGGGTGACGAAAGGCTCCTCGCCGACATGGAAAACGCCCGGCACGCGATCGGTGCAGAAGCCGGAATGGGCGCATAATCCGCGATTGTCATAAGTCGTCACAGTCGTGCCGGGATAGATGTCGAGGCGGTCGGGAACGCGGCGCTCGTCCTTCGCGCCACTGAATCCGTTAGTCTTGCAGACGTCGTCGCAAAACGGCTTGGTCTGGGCCTGGCCGCAGCGGCACAGCCGCGTGACGGCGTCATGTGCGATCGCGACGCCGAGATGATCAACCAGCGCTACGCCTCCGCTCAATTCGTAAGCGCCATCTGCCGTCACACGGAGCAGTGCCCCGGCGGAATCCTCTTTTGTCATTTCATCCCCGTCATTTGCCGCGCCAGTGCGATTGAGCCAAGCTAGATGCGGGGTTGGATCGGCGCAACGAACCAACCGGTAAGTCAGCGGGAGCGGGCTGTGAGCAAGATCTATGGATGCCCGGTCGAGTTCGCCCTCGATATGGTCGGCGGCAAATGGAAGACCGTGATCGTGGCGAGGCTGAAGCAAGGGCCGATGCGCTACGGCGAACTGCGCCGCGCCATTCCGAATTTAAGCGACAAGGTTTTGACCGAGCGCCTGCGCGACCTCGAGGCGCGGGGCCTGGTGATCCACGGCGCCGATACCCGCTACGAGTTGACGGAGCGCGCCCTTTTGCTCGCGCCGGCACTTCAGGCTTTGTTCGATTGGGGTGCCGTCATCGCTCCGGAGGTTGGGGCGAAGATCAAACTGGAATCATGACTGGGCGCAACAGGCGATTGTTCCGGCCGCCGGACTGAATTCGGCCGGGCCGTCCATATACTTCGGGATGGAACAGCCCTCAGGCCGTATCAGCCATCCCTATTCTCGATCGCCTATACCGCAGCGCTCTTGGCCATGGCATCATGGCGCGGAGCGACGATCCGGAAACCGTCGTCGAAGCCCTGCCGGTCATTCTTGCGACGCAGCTTTTCGGCGATGACGCGCCCGACAAGCTCATGATCGGCCCTGAAATAGATGGTCCCGTTCATTTCAACCTCCACTGGCCGGGCGGTTTGCAGATTCCGTACAAAGGGAGCCCAGCGCAGGAACAACTCACGGCTCATCGTGCGTGTTCCTCGGTTCGTCGCAAAATCGCGGTGTTTCCAAGAAGGGGTGGCGGACGCAACGATTGCGATTTCCGATATGTACAATGTTCTGTACAACTGCCCGCAATACCCCCGAGAGGCATGACAAAACTCTCCAACACGCCGGGCCCCAATTCGCGCATTCCCCCTCGTGAAACTCCAACGCGACGCCCGGATCCGCCCCTGAATTATGTCACACGTCCAACAACGGCATCACTGCGCTGAGGGAAGATGACGATCTGATTCAACCGCAGCGGCAGACGTCATAATAGTCCTTTCGCTCCGATCGACGTGAGGATCGGGACAACTTCGCGCTGAGCGGCGGAAACGAAAGGAGTTGCAGTGCCACCTGCAAGAAATGGCTCTGCGTCACCCAGTTCCACCGCCGCGGCGAATAGATCGGCTCTATCCGAACCCTGCTGACACAATGCTGTCAGCAGGGTGGCAGTATATCGAGGTCAGCAACGCAAGGGAGACCCATCATGCTCAGGACCTATCACGGCAGCTGTCATTGCGGCGCGGTCGCCTTCGAAGTCGATCTCGATCTCGAAGCGGGGACCGGCAAGTGCAATTGCTCGATCTGCACCAAACGCCGCAAATGGGGCATCAACATAAAGCCGGACGCCTTTCGCCTGTTGTCGGGCAAGGAGATGCTGTCGGACTATCAGTTCGGCACGCTCTCCGGGCACCACCGCTTCTGCCGTAATTGCGGCTGCTCTCCGTTCGAAGACGGCCATGTCGCGGAGATCGGCGGCGACTATGTCAGCATCTCGATCAACTGCCTCGACGACGCGACCCCCGAGGAGATGGCGAACGCCCCAGTCAAATACGCGAACGGCCGCGACAATCTCTGGTGGGAGGAGCCGGCGGTGACCGCCTATCTGTGAGCCGGGGATCGCTGTCACGATCGACCCCGCGGACCCCCTCGGTTCAGCCTGCCGTCCGATCGATAATTGTCCCGATATCCGCAAGAGTGAAGTGTATAATGAATGAATTATCACGGAACGGCAGCGATGACACCTTCAATGTGCAGACGGCGCCCCGCCGCTTGCGCCGGAGAAGTTGCCATGTCCCGCCTCATGCGAGCGCTCAAGCCGCTGTCGCCTTTGCTACTGATCGCCGCCACCAACGCCAGCGACGCGCCACGCTATAATGGCGCCGGCGAGCTCGTGGTGCCGACCGACTATCGCGACTGGGTCTTCCTGACCTCGGGCCTGAATATGAACTATGGCGACGAGGCGATCGCCGGGCACGACATTTTCGACAATGTCTTTGTCGCCCCGGCATCCTGGCGCGCCTTCAAGGCGACCGGCCACTGGCCACAGGGCACGGTATTCGTGAAGGAAGGGCGTCGTGGCGCGACCAGGGGCTCGATCAACCAGACGGGACAGTTCCAGACCGAGCAGCGCGTGTATCTCGAACTTCATGTTCGCGACGCGAAGCGCTTCCCGGGCGGCTGGGGCTTTTTCGAGGTCAATGGTGACAGGCCCGCCCGGGTCCTGCCGCCGACGGCAAGCTGCTACGCCTGCCACCAGCAGCACGCCGCGGTCGAGACGACCTTCGTCCAATTCTATCCGACGGCGCGGCCGATTGCGATCAAGGCGGGGACCTTCGATGCCGGGAAATAGCCGCTCGCGGCACCGGCCACTGCTGCCCTTGAGGCTGGAATGACCGTGTCGCGGATAGTCGCCGTCCGCGAGCTGCCGTGGATTTGATCCATATGCCACTAGGCTAGTCGATCACTCCACCGCCAACGCCGTCATCGTCACATAATCGAGCTTGCCGGTGCCCAGCACCGGCAGTGCCTCGACGATCCTGATCTCGCGCGGGATCGCGATTTCGGTGAGGCCGTTTGCCTTGCCCAACGCGTGGAGTGCGGCCCGTGAACAGCACCAGCCGTTCGCCCCTCTTCAGGTTCGTCCATGACCTCGAATCGTGCCTGAGCCTCCGAAATGAATCGTTTGCGTGACGACCGTCACGCGCAAAGCAGCACCGTCCGCTCCATCCTCCCCTTCTACACGGATGGAGATTTTCGATGGCCGGAAAAAGGATCGGTGTGCGGATTGCATCGTCGCCCGCACTCTTCAAGAATCATCTGCGCCAGAGGCAGCTGGAACAACGCCGCGACAGGCCCTTCGAGAAAATAGTCCGGGGCGCCTCCCCCGGCCTGCTGCTCGCGATCCGCAGGGCGATCCCCATCCTGGCCTTGTCGGTGTCGTCGAATGTATTGGCGCAGAGTTCGACACAGGTACACACGATCACGATCCCACAAATCCGCGATGTCGAAGATTCCAAGGCAGGCCGTAGCGAGACCGAGAAAAAGCTCTCATCGCAATTGCTTGACACGTTGAAACAAAGGGCATCGGGCTCGATTGTAAGCACTGCGCCGAAATTGCAGGCGGACACACTCACGGCGGCTCCAGAAGGAGTCGTCGTTGACATTGACGCCCCGGTCACGCCGGATCTGCTGGAAGCAATTAATGGTCTGAATGGCCACGTGATCAATTCTTCCGAGCGTTTCCAGTCAATCCGCGCGTCGATACCACTGGAGGCGCTGACGACACTTGCCGGCCGCCCGGAAATTCGTTCCATTGCGCCCGCTGCCAAGGCACAAGCCAATGTGATCGATATTGCTGGCGAAGGAGTGATTGCCCACACTGCCGATTTGGCCGCTCAGCTTGGCCTGACCGGGCGCGGCGTACGGATCGGTGTGCTCTCCGACAGCATCGACAATGATGATCATAGCGCTGAATCCAAGGGAACGATCCGATTTCTTGGTGGCCAGAAAATCCACGTGGTGACTGACGAAGACGGCGCGGGCGAAGGTGAGGGCCTCGCCATGCTCGAGATCATTCATGCGATAGCGCCGGACGCCGAATTATATTTCGCAACCGGGCTGGGCGGCAACGCTCACATGGCGGAGAATATCATCAAACTTCAGCGGGAAGGCTGCGATATCATCGTAGACGATCTGACCTATTTCAACGAGGCGCCATTCCAGGACGATGCGATCAGCAGGGCGGTAAACGAGGTTTCCGATGCGGGCGTTCTGTATTTTTCTTCGGCACGAAATTCCGGGAATCAGCTTCACAATACTTCGGGCACATGGGAGGGCGATTTCAAGGACGGCGGTCCGGCCGGCCCGGCTTTTGGAGCGGCCGGGGCCAACGCCCGGCTGCTCGATTTCGGCGGCGGCATCACACTGAATACTGTTGATGACGCGTCTTTCGGCGGGCGTGTCGATTTATTCTGGTCCGATCCGCTAGTCGGCTCGACGAACGGCTACGATCTTTTCGTCGTGAACTCCAGGGGAGAGGTCGTCGGATCCTCGACCACCAGCCGGACTGGTGGCCAACCACCCTATCAGGCGATCGGCTCAGTGCGGAGCGGGCAAAGCATCGTCATCGTCAAGGAGGCGGCAGCGGCACCGCGCTTCCTCCATCTCGACACAGGACGGTCCCGATTGCGCCACAGCACCGCGGGCAATGTTAGGGGCCACAACGCGGCCGGCGCCGCGAATGCATTCTCCATCGGCGCGATGAGCGTCCCTTCCCCTGCAGCCGCATTTCGCCAAGACTCCAGGAACAGCATTGAGGTATTCAGTTCAGACGGACCCCGGCGAATCTTCTATGATAAGTTGGGCCGGGAAATTACGCCGGGCAATCTCTCTTCGACCGGTGGCCAACTCCGAAGCAAGCCGGATCTCACCGGTGCGGATAATGTGACCACGACATTGCCAAGCGATTCGGGACTGAACCCCTTTCGTGGCACGTCAGCTGCCGCGCCACACGTCGCGGCGATCGCGGCGCTGTTGATGTCATGTACGCCACGTCCGACGCCCACCCAAATCCGCCATGCGCTCGAGACAACAGCGATTCCGCTTGAGGGTGACCAGCCCAACATCACGGCTGGATTTGGCATTGTGATGGCCCGTCGTGCCGTAGCGGATGCCTGTGCCGTTGCTTCGTCGACCCCCTGAAACACGGGCTCGCCATCGATCACCCGGCCGCCAGCGTCGTCATCGTCACATAGTCGAGCTTGCCGGTGCCCAGCACCGGCAGCGCTTCGACGATCCTGATCTCGCGCGGCATCGCGATTTCGGCCACGCCGTTCGCCTTGCCCCAGGCCTGAAGCGCTGCGGTTTTCGCATCGGCGCGGGTGGTGAACAGCACCAGCTGCTCGCCCTTCTTCGCATCCGGCCGGGTGACGACCGCATGCTCCGACCCCGGCCAAAGCGCGGCAGCATAGCCCTCGACAGCCGGTAGCGAGATCATCTCGCCGCCAATCTTGGCGAAGCGCTTGGCGCGGCCGCGGATTGTGACGAAACCCCCCTCGTCGATGGTCACGATATCGCCCGTGTCGTGCCAGCCCTCAGCTGGCGGCTTGAGCGCGCCCGGCACGTCAGTGGTCATATAGCCGGCCATGATATTGGGCCCGCGGATCGAGAGCCTGCCGCCCTCCTCGATGCCCGGTACGGCCTCGAGCTTCGCCTCGACACCCGGCAACAGCCGACCGACGCTCCCGGCGCGGAAATACATCGGCGTGTTGACCGCGATCACTGGCCCGGCCTCGGTCGCGCCATAGCCTTCGAGAATGCGCAGCCCGAACTTCTCGGTATAGACCCGCCGCGTCTCGTCGCGCACTCGCTCGGCGCCGGCAAAGATGTAGCGGACCGAATAGAAGTCATAGCTGTGCGCCATCCGCGCGTAGCCGGCGAGGAACGTATCGGTGCCGAACAGGATCGTCGCGTTCGAATCATAGGCGAGCGCGGGCACGATCCGGTAATGCAGCGGGCTCGGATAGAGCAGGGTGCGAATGCCGGAGAGAATCGGCAGCAGGGTGCCGCCGGTCAGGCCGAAGCTGTGGAACACCGGCAGCGCATTCAGCACCAGATCGCTCTCGTTGAAGTCGATCCGCGCCGCCAGCTGCAGGCAATTGGCGAGCAGGTTGCGGTGAGTGAGTACCACGCCTTTTGGCAGGCCTTCCGATCCACTGGTGAACAGGATCACCGCCGCGCTGTCCGGCGTGATGCCGCGGGCGCGGTGCAGCCGGCCGGCGAAACGCGCGGTGACGAGTGCCCGCAGCTTTGCGCCCAGAGTGATCGATGCCCCGACGTCCTCCAGCCACAGTATGTTGCGCCCCGCTGCCTCGAGCGCGTCGATTGCCGGCTGCAGCTTGGCCTGKGTGATGAAGGCGCGCGCGGTGATGATCGTGTGGATCTCGGCCGCCACGCACGCCGCCTTCAGGCTCGCCGGCCCCGCGGTATAGTTGAGCATCGCCGGCACCCGGCCGATCGACTGCAGAGCGAAGAAAGTCGCGACCACGCTCGACACATTGGGCAGCATCACGCCGACCGCCTCGCCGGGCCTGGTCACGCCCTCGAACACCGGGCCGAGCGCCATGCTGCCGGTGACGAGCTTCTTGTAGGTCAGCGGATCGCGCTTCACATCCTCGACCACACCGACGCGGCCGCCATGCACATCCTTCGCGTCGAGCAGCGCCTGGAACAAGGTCCGGTCGATGTCCGAGGTCGCGAAGATCATGTCGCTCATCACGTCATAGAGCTGGCGCCCGGCGATCGCGCGGCGTGCCCGGCCGCTCATCTCGCCCTCGATCGCGAAACGGCGCGGCGGCAATATGGTCAGGCTGATCTTCGGGAACCAGCGCAGCCGTACCTTGCCCTTCAGGTAGGAGAAGGGCGTGAACTGCGCCCCGTCGATCCGCACCGGCACGATCGGCGCGTCCGCCTTGTCGGCGACCATGCCGGGCCCGTCGAACACCTTCATCAGCGCGCCGGTGACGGTGATCCGTCCTTCGGGGAAGATCACGAGCGTGTTGCCCGCCTTGACTGCCTTGACCATCGCCTTGGCCGCCATCGGGTTGGTCGGATCGACCGGAAAGGCGCGGAACAGCTTGAGGGCAGGCTGGATCCACCACAGCTTCACCACCTTGCTGTGCACTGCGAACACCGGCTTGCCCGGCAGGAACACAGCGAGCAGCAGGCCGTCGAGCCAGGAGACATGGTTCACCACCACCACCGCGCGCTCGCCGGGCTGCGGCATATTCTCCGCGCCGTTGAGCTCGATCCGGTAAAGGAAGGTGAGCACGCCGCGGATCACCGACTTGATCACGGTCTCGGGGAGCAGCCAGCAGCTGATCAGGGCGATCGACAGTGTCGAGAAACCCATCGTGCCGATCACGCCCGGTACGCCGACGTCGCGCGCCTGCAGGATCAGAACGACGACAACCACGAGCACCGACACCGCCGCATTGACGATGTTGTTGGCGGCGATGATGCGCGATCGCTGGTCCGGGGAGCTCCTGGTCTGCAGGATGGCGTAGAGCGGGACGATGAACATGCCCCCGGAAAAGGAAATGACCACCAGGGCTGCAAGCGTCGGCCAGGTCGCCGGGTTGCCGAGAAATTCGGTCCAGTGGACGCCGGTCGCGTGCGCGACGAAGCTCCCGGTGGTCAGCCACAGCGCCATCATGCCCGCCGACATCACCAGCGCCGAGATCGGCACGTAGCGCGCCGAGACCTCGCCCTTGAGAAGCCGGTTTACGAGCATCGAACCCATCGCGATCGAGACCGAGAAGACGATCAGGAACAGCACGACCACGTCCTGCGCGCCGCCGAGCGCGCCCGAGACCAGCGGGGCGAAATTCGACAGCAGCACCGCGCCGACCGCGAAGAACCAGCTGATGCCGAGAATCGAGAGCCATACGCCCTCGCCGGCATGGGCGATCCGCAGCACCGTCCAGGTGCTGCGGAACGGATTTCGGTCGATGCGCAGACCGGGCGCCGTCGGCGGCGCTGGCGGGACCGCCCAGCTTGCAGCAAATCCCACCGCCGCGAGCGCGCAGGCGGTCAGCCCTGCCTCCCACGGCAGCACCACGCCGGCAAGCAACTGTCCGCCCAGGACCGCGAGGAAGGTTCCCGCCTCGATCAGCCCCGTACCGCCCATGATCTCATTGGCGTGCAGATGCTGCGGCAGGATCGAATATTTGACTGGACCGAAGATGGTGGAATGCATCCCCATCATGAACAAGGCAGTGAGCAGCAGCGGGATCGACTGCGCCCAGAAGCCCACCAGTCCGATGCCCATGATGACGATCTCGGCGGCCTTGACCGCGCGCACCAGCTTTGCCTTGTCCCAGGCGTCGGCGATCTGCCCGGCCATCGCCGAGAACAGGAAATAGGGCAGGATGAACAGCCCCGTCGCGAGCGTGGCGAGCTGCGCCGCGCTTGTCGGGTCGGTTTTGTAGATGGTGAAATTGGCGAGCAGCAGCATCGCGAATTTCAGCACATTGTCATTAAAGGCGCCAAGGAACTGGACGACGAAGAGCGGACCGTAGCGCCGTTTCGTCAGCAGCGAGAAATCGGGTGCCGACATTTCAAATTGCTCCCAGGTAAGATTCAGGCTGCTAAAATTCAGGCGGCGACGGACTGGCGCGATTTCATCTCGCGCAGGAAACCATGCAGTACTTCAGTCGAAAGGCCGTGCAGCATCAAGCGGAACCCGGCCTTCAACGTTGAAAAGGGCACCAGCGGATGCCGGTTGTTGATCATCGCCAGATGCCGATCCTCGCCGGTAAGCCGCGCCGCGTAAAGCCCGATCGTTTCATCGAGCTGCAATGAGTTGGAGGCGCGCCAGAAAGCGCGATCCGTCAGCAACAGGGCATAAGCGGGCGTATAGATTTCGATCGCGGTCTGCAGGTCGATCACGTTGAGCCGCCCGGAGGGGAGCGGATCGAGCGCGATCTCTTCCTGGATCGCCGAGAAATCGATGTGATCGACCTTGCTCAAAGTTGCGCCGCGCCGCTCCATTTCCCGGTTCAGCAGGATCAGGAAATTGTAGATGTTGAGGTCGTGCTTCAGGAACAGATTGTCGGCCACATCCTCGACCCGCATCGGCCGCATCGGCTCGAGATCGGGGTGAAAGCCGGGCGTCGCATTGTCCGAGATGAAGCGCAACACCTGCGCACCGAGATGGAAATGCCGCAGGATCAGCCGGTTCGCATCAGGCGTCAGGAAGTGCTTCATCCCGAACGCGATCGACCGGTGCAGAAAGCGCGGCGCATGCGGCCAGCGCGGGCTGACGATATGCACCAGCTGCGCGACCACGATCATCGCCCGGGCGAGTGGTCGCACCACCGGCAACAGGAATTGCCGGCTGCGGCACGCCTGGTCGCGGATCAACGCAGCCTTGGCGGCGGGATCGATCGGCAGGGTGCGATCGAGCATCATTGCCATGCCCGGATCCGGATCACGGGGATCATGCGGCTTAAACCCAAACCGCTCAGACATTATCGATCTCCTCGAGCTGGAGGCGATAGAGCCGCGCCACGATCCGCGCATGGCGGACGATCTCGTCGCCGGTGCGCGCGTCAGTGACGGCCAGCGCAAGCGCATGGTCGAACATGTCCAGATGATCGCCGTCATTGGCGCCGTGATAGGCAAGGAAACTTACCGCTTCGTCGCCAAGCCCCAATTGCTCGCTGATCGCCGCCGACCAGGGCCCGGCCAGCCGCTCGCCCAGCCCCTCGATGATGAACATCGCGCCGAGCAGCGCGATCGGGTCCTCGCGCGACGCGGCCTGGTACATGAAGGCGGAGAGCGCCTCCGATCCGATATTCTTGGGGGCCGAGCGGATGTCTCCGATCGCGCCGCCGGTGGCGACATAATTCTCTTCGAGCAGCCGGTAATCGCGGTGCTCGGCCACGGCATGCCGCACGAAGAGCGAGCGCAGCTCCTCCCGTTCGGGGCCAAGGTTCGAGGCGGCGCGGCTGATCCAACGGCTGCCCTCGACCACCTGCTGGCGCAGATTGACCAGCAGCCGTTGATAATCCTCGATCCGCAGGCGGTGGCCGAGCATCCGCGAGATCAGCGGCACCTGAACGAGGGCGCTCTCGAACTCGATCCAGGCCCGGGCGAGGCCCCGCTGGGTTGTCTCGGTCAGCGTATTTCGCTCGATCGTGATTGCAGTCATTGCGTGTCTCCCACAACGGTAAGGCCGGCATAGGCCATGATGCACTGCCCGCTTTCGGGCACGGCGCAGAGGATGCGCTGGCCCGGCGCGAGCCGGCCCGATCGCATCAGATCGTCGATCATCAGGAACAGCGCCGCGGCGCCGACATTCCCCTTGTCATAGAGGTTGGTGAACCAGCGCTCCTCGGGGACCATGCAGCCGGCCTTGGTAGCGAGCTTCACCATCTCCTCGCGTAAGGAGTGCGCCGAGAAATGGCAGAGGAACCAGTCGACCGCCTGCGGATCGATCCGCCCGTCATCGACCAGGCGCATGAACTCGCCCATCCACACCGGGAGCATCCGATAGAGCGCGTCGACATCCTGGCGCAGCTGGAACGCGCCCGCCTGCGCCGCTGCCGCCGCGCCGCCCGGATAGAGGCTCCAGGGCGTCAGCGACCCGTCGGCACCGCGCCCCGCGCCGCCGGTCATGCAGGGCGCGAAGCGGTCGGCAAAGGAGCGCAGCGAGATCCAGTCGATCCGGAGCGACAGGCCGTGCGCGGCCGGCCGATCCTCGATCATCAGCGCGGCGGCGCCGTCACTGAGCGTCCAGCGCAGGAACTCGGCATCGCCGGGCAGGGTGCCGTCGGGCTGCACCGTATCGGTGCCGTGATAATGATCGGGCCGGAAATAGCGGCTGGAGAATTCGGCGCCGACCGCGATCGCCGCGCGATGCTCGCCCGCCGCGACCTGAAGCGCGGCTGCCTTCAGCGCCATCATCGAACTGGCGCAGACGCTCTGCAGGCTGGCGAGCTCGATCGGCGGCAACCCGCTCTCGGCATGCACGCCCGAGGCAAGGCCTGGCACCATCATATCATTTTGCGTGGTGGCGGTCGCGAGGAAGCCGATCCGCTCCCGATCGACCTCGGCATCCGCGATCACGCCGCGCACTGCTTCGGCTGCGAGCTTCGCGACGGTCCAGTCGCTGCTGCCGTCGGGCCGGATCGCATAATGGCGCGTGCGGATTCGGTTTTGCCGCAAGGTCAGCCGCCCGAATCGCTCAGCCTCGGGCGAAAGCCGGCCGATATGGTCGGCCATCGCGTCATTGCCGACAGACGGTCCCGGCAGGAACTGGGCAGCCGCGGTCACGTACACGGGTTGCATCGAAACAACTCCATTTAACACCGGCGAGTCGCCGGCTGAGCGTTGGATGACATAAAATTGAGCACTGTTCAATAAAAATATTAGACGGTGTTCAATTTTATCCCTATTTGGTGCCCATGGGACGGAGATCTGATCATTCTCGTGAGCAGCTTGAGGAATTGATCCTCGCTGAAGGGCACCAGCTGATGGCGGAGCTGGGTTATGCCCGATTCTCGGCACGCGAGGTGGCGAAGCGGATCGGCTATTCGATCGGCACGATCTACAATGTGTTCGACAACCTCGATTCGCTGCTGCTGGCGATCAACAGCCGCACCTTCACACTCTGGGCGGCCTGGCTGCGCGACAAGCTGGCGCAGTCGGAAAGGGGGGCGGGGGAGGATCGGATCGCGGCGCTGGTCGCCGGCTATTTCGATTTCGCCGCGCGCAACCCGAATCTGTGGATGGCGATCTATGATCACCGCTTGCCTGCCGGCATGGAGATGCCGGACGACTATCGCCGCAAGCGCGCCGGCCTGACCGGCATCGTCGAGGAGGAAATCGCCAGGGTTCTGCCACCCGAGACGCGGGATCGGGCATCGGCGCTCGCCCGCTCGCTTGTCGCGGTGGTGCACGGGCATTGCGAGTTCGCGCTGAACGGCACTTTCGCGCTCCTCGGCGAAGAACAGCCTGAACAGGCGGCGCTTGCCCGGGTGCGTGAAGCGCTGGCAGGGGCGGGGGCTGAACCAAGAGGATGATCATGACGAGATCCGGACACACGGACCAATCTGAGGGTCCTGCGCCGGACCTGGTCGCCGGTATCAACCGCTTCTCGCTCGATCTCTATCGGCGTGCCGATGCGGAACCGGGCAATCGGTGCCTGTCGCCGCTCAGCGTCGCGCTGGCATTTGGCCTGGCCTATCGCGGCGCGGTCGGCCCGACCGCGACGGAGATCGCGACTGTCTTCCATTTCGCGCAGGACCCGATCCAGCACCATGTCGCCAGTGCCGCGCTGGTCGACGCGCTGAGGATACCGCCCGCCGAGGAGCCCGACCTGTCATGGCTCGACCCCGAGGAGAGGATTGACTTCATCGTTCCCACATCCGCCGACCTCCGTCTGGTCAACAGTCTGTGGCTGCAGCAAGGCATGGTCCTTCAGCCCGACTATGCTGCTGACGCGGCGGCTGAGCAGGCGCTCGGGATCCGGCGCGTCGATTATCGCTGTGATCCCGCGGCGGCGCTGGCGAAGATCAATGCGGCCGTTGCCGCTGAGACCAACGGGCTGATCGATCCGTTGCTATCGTCAGCCAACGTCACTGCCGAAACACGGGCAATCCTGGTCAACACGCTCTACTGGAAGGCGCAATGGGACTCGCCGTTCGAGCCCGAGGATACGGAGAGTGCGCCGTTCACGTTGCTTGACGGCGGCGTTGCGACGGTTCGGCTCATGCATCAGCGCTCCTGGTTCCCGGTGCTGGAGCGGGACGGCGTGAAGGCTATCGCACTGCCCTTCCACGTCGATGATCACGATCATAATGTGTCGATGGTGATCCTGTTACCGGACGATGCCGCTGCCTTGCCGGAGTTCGAGGCCGGCCTCGATCATGATCGGCTTGCCGCCTGGTTGAAGGATCTCGACTCAGCCGAGCATCGCAACACACGTCTTGCCTTGCCGCGAATGCATATCGACTGGGGTGCCAATCTCGTCCCGCAGCTTCGGGCGATGGGCTTGTCGCTGCCGTTCGAAGACGCAGCTGATTTCTCCGGAATGGCGGTGCTGCCGGCTCCCGACGATCCCGAAATGCCCAGCCTGAAATTCACCAGCGTCGTGCACCGGACCGTGTTGACGGTGGACGAACATGGCTGCGAAGCGGCAGCCGCCACGGCGATGGCCGCGGTAGTCGGCTGCATTCCCACCGCACCCCCGCCACCGCCTTTCGAGTTCCGGGCGGACAAGCCCTTTCTGTTCCTGCTGCGCGATGAGCGCACTGGGCTCATCCTGTTCATCGGCAGCCATATTGCTCCGGGGGAAGGATCGGCAGCGTAGCCCGGAAGGGCTTCCAGATGCGCCGCCTGAGCGCCTTCAGCCGATAACGCGGAACCGCAGCACGGGCCCGTTCCATAGCGGACTCTCGACATCGACCAGCTCGACCTCCTCGGCGAGCGGCTGGATTGCGGTGCGCCAGAAGGCGAGCGCTCCATGGTTGGCGCGCGCCACGGCGGTTTCCCACCGGCCGGGGTAGCGGCTGAAGATCATGCGCACCGCGGCGGTACCGACGCCGCTGCGGCGGTGTTTCCGGACGATGAAGAACTCGGCCATGTTGCGATCGAGCAAGGCGCCGGTGTGCGACGCCTTGTTCAGCAACGCAAAGCCCGCAAGAAACCCGTCTGCCTTCACCAGCAGCGGGACATGGTCCGGCTCACGCCACCAGGCATCGAGCGGATAAGCGGCGAAAAGGCCATCCTCGCCAAGCTCTCCGCGCGCTTCTCCTGACCAGAGCTCCGAGAAATCATGGGCGTAGAGCTGCATCATATTGGCGAGCGCCACCCTGTCCTCGGGTAGCGCGACCACGACCTCGACGGCCGCTGTCATTTCTCGGGCAGCACGCGGAGCTCATAGCTGCCGCCCGGCCGCAGATACTTGACGACTGCGGCCTGCACCTGGGCCGGGGTGATGGCGGCATAGCCGGCCTCGATGCCGAGGAACGAGCTGGTGACGCGCGGGTCGTCGAGATTGCCCGAGAGATAGCCGAGCCAGAAGTCGTTGCTGCTGCCCTTGGCGCGCGCAAATCCGCTGATCATCGGTGTCTTGGCGCGATTGAGTGCATCGGCATCGACGCCGCGTACCGACAGATCGGCGATCGCGCTGTCGAGCGCCGCCTCGAAGTCGGGGATGCGCGCGACGTCGAGCTGAACGCCCGCCCTGAAGGTCCCGTAATGCGCGAGGTCTTCGGACTGGCCGCTGGCAACGAAGGGCGAATAGGTGCCGCCGGTCTTTTCGCGGAAATCCTCGACCAAGCGGGTCTCGATGATCGAGGCGGCCAGCCGCAACGCCCGGCTCTCGGCGATGTCGCCATAGACGCCGGTCGTCGGCCACACTCGGAGCACGATCGCCTGTCCCGCACCGCCACGATGGTTGAGGATGATCGGCGCAGCCTCGGGTGCCGAGGGGCGTATGTCGAGCTGCGCAGGCGTTGGCGGATGGTCAGGCCGTGGCGGCAATGCCCCGAAGCTCGCCCCAACCGCGGCTATCAGCGCATCACGATTGAAATCGCCGACCGCGATGATCCTGATCGGACCTGCCGCAAGCTTCGCCGACCAATAGGCCTTAAACGCGTCGAGCGTCAGTCCGCTCACCTGCTTGGGATCGGGGATGCCCTGGAATCTCTTGTCGCCGCGATAGTCATAGCGTTCGGCAAAGGCGCCGAGCACTGAGCCCGGCTGCCCGAAAATCGTCTGATAGCTCGCATCGAACGAGCTTTTGAGGCGCTGCAGCGATGTCGCCGCGAAATGCGGCTGAGTCAGCAGCCCTGTCATCAGGCGCAGCGTATCGGGCAGGTCATTCGGGTCGGTGCGCGTGGCGAGGACCAGGCCCTTATAGGTGGGGCGGACCGCGAAACCGGTCTGGCGCCCGGCCGACAATTTGGTCAGCTCGTCGGCGGTGAAGGGCCCAAGGCCGCTCTCCAGCAGCGCGCCGCTGGTCCAGGAAAGCACGGGTTCGTCCTGGCCCTGGTTGAGCACGCCGTGCCCGATCAGAACCTGGACCCTTATCGCCCGCTTCTCGATCGCCGTTTTCTTCAGCACCAGCTCGACGCCATTGGCAAAGCGCACGCGCTCGGCACCGAAAGCGGGGAGGGCCATGGTCACCACCGCTTTGCCGGCCGGCCCGGGCAGCGCCAGTTCACTGATCGAGACGCTCCTGACCTCGGTCCGCGCGGAAGCCGCGACCTTGCGTGCACCGGCAAGCGCGGTCGCGACGGCGGCGGTGTCGCCGGCCACCGCATCCTTGCTCGCGAGGATCAGGCGCGGATCGGCGGCGAACAGCCGGTGCAGGGTTGCCGCGATCAGTGCCGGCTTGATCGTCGGCCGCATCGCGTTGAAGGCGTTGCGGTAGAAGATTCGGCTCGCGCTGACATCGCCGCTATCGACATCGTCGATGAAGGTCTCGGCAAGCGCCGCCGAGCCCTCGGTCTCGCGGCTGGTTGCTGATCCGGCATAGCTTTCCCGCATCCGCGAAAGCTGCTGGTCCACCTCGCCCTGCGACGGCGGCTCGGCAAGCGCACTGTTCAGGACGGCGAACACCCGGTCGAGGGCCGCATGCCAGTCGCCGGCCTTGGGCATTCCGAAAATCATGGTCTGATCGACTGAATGCTGGCTGCTTCCCTGACGTACCCCGGCAGACAGGATCGCGCCGCCGCCTTGCGCCTCGGTCGCGAGCCGCCGCTCGAGAATGCCGATCGCTGCCTCCTCGACAAAAGCAGTCTGGACGCGGGCCAGAGTCCAGGGGCGCTCGTCATGTGCGCGAAGCCAGATGAGCTGGAGCGCACTCGGCGCCTGCGGGTCGCTCACCACCGCGACCGGCAGCGCGGGCATCTGGAGCGCCCCGTAATCGGGCTCGGACGGGCGCGGACCGCTTGCCTGCCAGCCGCCAAACGCCTTTTTGACGGCCGCCTCGAGCTCGGCCGGATCGGCATCGCCGACGATCACCACCACCGCGCGCTCGGGCCGATACCAGCGGTGATAGAAACTGCGCAGCCCCTCCGCGCTCGCCGCGGCGAGGGTCTCGGGATTGCCGGCGATATTGCGCCGCCCCGCGAGCAGCCCGGGAAGCACGACCGCCTCGCTCGCCACGCGGAACTTCTCGCTGAGCGGCGTCAGCCGGAGCGCCCGTTCGGCCAGCACCACCTTGCGCTCGATCTCGACCGACTTCGGATCGATCGTCGCATTCTGCATCATATCGGCAAGGATGCTGGTCGCGCTATCGATCGCGGCGCCATTCGCCTTGGGCAGGTCGAGCTCATAGGTCGTCGCGGTCTGCGACGTATGGGCGTTGGAATCAGTCCCGAAGCTTGCGCCCATCCGCTGCCAGATCCGCACCCCCTCGCCATCGGCCAGAGTCCTGGTGCCGCGGAACACCATATGCTCGAGGAAATGCGCCCAGCCCTGCTGCGCATCGCTTTCCATCAGCGCGCCGACATCCATGCGGATCCGGATCGAGGCAGCGCCGGCCGGCTTGGGGTTGCGCCGCACGGCATAGCGCACTCCATTCGTGAGCGTGCCGGTGCGCCAGGCCGGATCGGCGGGAATGTCGCTGCCGGCATGCTGCCAGGAGGTGGCGACGGGCGTGCTGTCCGCTGTCGCCACCGGCGGCGCCGTCTGGCCAAGGGCCGCCGCGCCGGTGACGAGCAGCAGCCCGGCCAGCATGGTCTTCCATGTCGCAGGACCGAGGCCCGGCGTTTGCGAGCCCCGGCTCCGCATGTCGGTCAGGCCCCCGCCACGTCCAGCGCCTCGAGTTGGTCCGGCGTCAGCGTCAGGTCCATCGACCCCAGCAGCTCCTCCACCTGCGCGACGCTGGTCGCGCTGGCGATCGGCGCGGTGACGCCCGCCTGTGCCGCGAGCCAGGCCAGCGATATCTGCGCCGCCGACGCCCCGGTCTCGGCCGCGACCTTGTCCAGCGCCGCCAGCACGGCCGGGCCTTTGCCCTCGAAATAGGCCGCCATTCTTGGGCCACGGACGGCGCTTTTGCCGGAGTCGGCGGGGCTGCGATATTTGCCGGTGAGGAAGCCATTGGCGAGCCCGTAAAAGGGCACAACGCCGATATTGTGCTCGACGCAATAATCCTGGAGCTGGCCTTCGAAATTGTGCCGGCTGATCAGATTATATTCGGGCTGGAGCACATGATAGTGCGGCAGGCCATGCGCCTTCGCCGCGTCATTCGCGGATTTGAGGCGGGCCGCATGAAACTTCGAGGCACCGAGCGCACGGACCTTCCCCGCATCGATAAGCTTGCCGAAAGCGGCCAGCACATCCTCCTGTGGCACGGTCTCGTCGTCCTGATGCGCGAAATACAGGTCGATACGCTCGATGCCCAGCCGCTTCAGCGAAGCCTCGGCAGAGGCGGCTATGTGGGCGGGGGCGAGCTTCTCGCCATTCGGCCCCTGCAGCATGCCGACCTTGGTTGCGATCTGGACCTGGTCGCGCTTGCCGGATGCCTTGAGCCATTCGCCGATCACCGTCTCGGATTCGCCGCCCTTGTTGCCGGGCGCCCAGGCCGAATAAACATCAGCTGTGTCGATCATCGTGCCCCCGCCGGCAACGAAGGCATCGAGCACGGCAAAGCTCGCCGCCCGGTCGAGGTTCCAGCCAAAGACATTGCCGCCAAGCACCAGCGGCGCGATGTGGAGATTGGTCGCGCCGAGGCGACGTAAATTGGTCATTGCGGCTGGTCCTGGTCGGTCGTGTTCGCGGTGACGGCGTTGATGTCGACGCTGTTGGCGTCGAGCATCGCCGCCGCGTCATTCAGCTGTTCCGCCTCCGCCGGAGTGGCCGCCCCAGGGGTGGAGTCGGCGCCCTGGCAGCCGACAAGGAACAGCGCCGGAAGGAGCGTCGCAAGACGTTTCATTGAAAGTCCCTTCGCCGCCCGGATCAATCCTCGATCTCGTTGCCGGCGTCCTTCAACGCTTCGCCGGCCTTGCCGCGCGCGGCATCGGTCGCAGCGGCAGCGCTGTTGACCGCAGCCTCGCCCGCGCCGAGCGCCTTGTCGGCGGCCGCATCGGTATCCTTGACTGCCTCGCCCATCGTCGCATTGGCATCGGCCGCCATCGTGTCGGCAGCCTGGGCCGCCTCGTTCTGCGCTTTCTGGCTGCACGCGGCCAGGCCGAGAATCAGGGCAAGGGCGACGAGTTTCTTCATGAGGCTTCTCCTGGGAGATTGGGGCGTTCAGCTCTTGGGCGCGACGCTAGCCCATGCGCCGCGCAGCGTGCAAGGCGAAGGGAGCGCAAGAGCTGCGTTGACCTGATATAAAGATATCTTTATATCTATATGCGCAATGACGATCGCCCTCGACATCTTCCGTGCCCTTGCCGACGCGACCCGGCTGCGAATCCTCGCGCTGTTGCGCTCGATGGAGCTGTCGGTCGGCGAGCTCGCCCAGGTTCTCGGCCAGAGCCAGCCGCGCGTCAGCCGCCATGTGAAGATCCTCTGCGACGCCGGCCTCGCCGAACGTCGCAAGGAAGGCAGCTGGGTGTTCGTGGCACTCGGCAAGCCCGCGCGGGTCGAGCCGATACTCTCCTCGCTCGACAGCTGGGGCAAGCTCGAATCCGATCATTGGGCCGTCGCCGACGCCGCCCGGCTCGCGGCCGTCCGCGCTGACCGCGCCGCCTCGGCGGCCGGCTGGTTCGAGGCCAATGCCGGCCAATGGGATGCGATCCGCTCGCTCCATATCGCCGAGAGCGAAGTCGAGGCGGCCATCTCCCAGATCCTCGGCGAGGCGCCGATCGGCCAGCTGATTGATATCGGCACCGGCACCGGCCGCATGCTCGAACTGTTCGCGGCGCGCGCCGAATACGCGCTCGGCATCGATCGCAGCTCCGAGATGCTGCGGCTCGCCCGCGCGAAACTGTCCGAACGCGGCCTCGCCAATGCCGAGCTGCGCCAGGCCGATCTCTACGCCCTGCCGCTCGGCGACGGCGCGGCCGACGTCGCGATCCTCCACCATGTCCTGCATTTTGCGCAGCAGCCMGGCGCCGCCATCGCCGAGGCGGCGCGCGTGCTGTCGCCCGGCGGGCGGCTGCTGATCGCCGATTTCGCCCCGCATGACCGCGAGGAACTGCGCACCCGCGACGCGCACACCAGGCTCGGCTTTTCGGACGAGCAGATCGCTGCCTGGTTCGATGCGGCCGGTCTGATGCCAGCGCGGACCGAAACGCTCAAGGGCGGTGAATTGACGGTAAAACTCTGGCTCGCGCGCAAGGCCGGCCAGCCGATACAGAAGGTGAAGGCGGCATGACGATCTCGATTTCGCAACTCGAAGAGGCGCGCCGCGCGCTCGACGCGCCCCTGTTCGCCGATGTCGCCGGCGATGCGGCGGTATCGTTCGAATTCTTCCCGCCCAAGTCGGACAAGATGGAAGAGACTTTGTGGGATGCGGTGAAGACGCTCGAGCCGCTCGCCCCCCGCTTCGTCTCGGTCACCTACGGCGCCGGCGGCTCGACCCGCGAGCGCACCCACGCGACCGTCGAGCGGATCGAGCGTGAAACGAGCATGGCCGCCGCCGCGCACCTCACCTGTGTCGAGGCGAGCCAGGCCCAGATCAACGAAGTCGCCGAGGAATATTGGGCGGCGGGCATTCGCCACATCGTCGCCTTGCGCGGCGATCCTCCCGTCGCGGGTGCGAAGTTCGTCTCGCATCCCGATGGCTATGCGAATGCAGCGGCGCTGGTGGCCGGCCTGAAGAAGCTCCACCCGTTCGAGATCTCGGTCGCCGCCTATCCCGAATGCCATCCGGATTCGGCCAGTGTCCAGGCCGATATCGACAATCTCAAGCGCAAGATGGATGCCGGCGCCAACCGCGCGATCACCCAGTTCTTCTTCTCGCCCGAAGCCTATTTCCGCTTCCGCGACCGGGTCGCCGCGGCCGGGATCAGCGCGGAGATCGTGCCCGGCATCCTGCCCGTCTCGAATGTCGCGCAGACCCGCAAATTCGCCGGCATGTGCGGCGCCGAGATCCCCGACTGGATGGACCGGCTGTTCGACGGCCTCGACGATCACCCTGCCGCGCGCCAGCTCGTCGCGGCGACGGTCGCAGCCGAAATGTGCCGCCGGCTTTATGCGGGCGGGGTGCGCGGCTTCCATTTCTACACGCTCAACCGCGCCGAGCTGAGCTTTGCGATCTGCCATCTGCTTGGCATCCGCGCCCAGACCCAGGCGCACGAGGCGGCGGCTTAGTAACTCGCCGTCATGTCGGACTTGTTCCGGCATCCACCGTTCCGCGAAATCTGCGGCCGGTGGGAAAGCGGCACGGTGGACCCCGGAACAAGTCCGGGGTGACGAAGGAAGAGAAGATGACTGCACGCGAAAGACTGCTGGCCGAAGCCGCCAAGCGCATCCTGATCACTGACGGCGCGTTCGGCACCGAGATCCAGAACTGGAAGCTGAATGAGGCGGACTATGCCGGCGATCTCGGCCTCGCCAAGGATCAGAAGGGCAATAACGACATCCTCGCGCTGACCAAGCCCGAGGTGCCGGAGACGATCACCCGCGAATATCTCGACGCCGGGTCGGACATCGTCTCGACCAACACCTTCAGCGCGAACGTCATCAGCCAGGCCGATTACGCAGCCGAAGGCCTGGTCAAGGAGATCAACATCGCCTCGGCCCAGATCGCCCGCCGCCTCGCCGACGAATATGCCGCAAAGGACGGCCGCCCCCGCTTCGTCGCCGGCGCGATCGGCCCGACCAACAAGACCCTGTCGCTGTCGCCCGACGTCAACGATCCGGGCTATCGCGAGATCGATTTCGACTATCTGAAATCGGTCTATCGCGAGCAGACCGACGCGCTGCTCGAAGGCGGGGTGGATTTCATCCTGATCGAGACTGTGTTCGATACCCTGAACGCCAAGGCTGGCGTCATGGCGGTACTCGAAGCAGCCGACGATCTCGGCCGCGACGTGCCGATCATGCTGTCGATGACGCTGACCGATCTCTCCGGCCGCAACCTGTCGGGCCACACCGTCGAGGCCTTCTGGCACGCGGTGCGCCATGCCAAGCCGATCACGATCGGGCTCAACTGCTCGTTCGGCGCCGAGCAGCTCCGCCCGCATGTGCGGACGCTCAGCGACATCGCCGACACGCTGATCATGGTCTATCCGAATGCCGGTCTCCCCAACGAGCTCGGCGAATATGACGAGCAGCCGGTGACGACCGCGGGGCTGGTCCGCGAATGGGCGGCGAACGGCCAGGTCAACATCCTCGGCGGCTGCTGCGGCTCGACGCCGGCGCATATCGCGGCGATCGCGAAAGCGGTGGCCGACCTCCCCCCGCGCAAGCCCGCCGAGCCGCCGGTAAAGACGCGCCTTGCCGGCCTCGAACCCATGACAATGGCAGCGTAACTTCTTTCTCCCTCCCGCTTGCGGGAGGGGGCAGGGGTGGGCTCGCGCTTACCCCCACGATACCGCCCGCGATTAGCCGGGCGCCCACCCCCGACCCCTCCCGCAAGCGGGAGGGGGGAAGAAAAGAACAATGGCCTCAGCTCCTCCCTCCACCGCTCAGTTCGTCAATATCGGCGAACGCACCAACGTCACTGGCTCGGCCCGCTTCAAGAAGCTGATCATGGCCGACGACTATGCCGCCGCGGTCGAGGTCGCGCTGCAGCAGGTCGAATCCGGCGCCCAGGTGCTCGACGTCAACATGGACGAAGGCCTGCTCGACGCCGAAAAGGCGATGACCACCTTCCTGAAGCTGATCGCCGCCGAACCCGATATCGCGCGCATCCCCTTCATGATCGACAGCTCGAAATGGTCGGTCATCGAAGCCGGCCTGAAATGCGTGTCCGGCAAGCCGATCGTCAATTCGATCAGCATGAAGGAAGGCGAAGCCCAGTTCCTCGCCCAGGCCAAGAAGGTCATGCAGTACGGTGCCGCCGTCGTCGTCATGGCGTTCGACGAGGTCGGCCAGGCCGACACCAAGGCCCGCAAGGTCGAGATCTGCGAGCGTGCCTACAAGCTCCTGATGGGCATCGGCTTCCCGCCCGAGGACATCATCTTCGATCCCAACATCTTCGCGGTCGCGACGGGCATCGAAGAGCACAACAACTACGCGATGGATTTCATCGAGGCGTGCAAGGAGATCAAGGCGAAGCTCCCGCATTGCCACATCTCGGGCGGCCTTTCGAACCTCAGCTTCTCGTTCCGCGGCAACGAGCCGGTGCGCCGCGCCATGCACTCGGTGTTCCTCTATCATGCGATCCCCGCCGGGCTCGACATGGCGATTGTCAATGCCGGCCAGCTCGACGTCTACGACACGATCGACCCGGAATTGCGCGAAGCCTGCGAAGACGTCGTCCTCAACAAGGACGACGGCGCGACCGAGCGCCTGATCGCGCTCGCCGAACGCTATAAAGGCACTGACGAAGTCGCCGAGAAACAGGCGGCCGAATGGCGCGGCTGGCCGGTCGCGAAGCGGCTGGAGCACGCCTTGGTCAAGGGCATCGACGCCGATGTCGTCGCCGATACCGAGGAAGCCCGCCTGCTCTATGCTCGCCCGATCGAAGTGATTGAAGGCCCGCTGATGGACGGCATGAACGTCGTCGGGGATCTGTTCGGCTCAGGCAAGATGTTCCTCCCCCAGGTGGTGAAATCGGCCCGCGTCATGAAGAAGGCAGTCGCGCATCTGCTGCCCTTCATCGAGGCGCAGAAGGAGCCCGGGGCGCGCGGCAAGGGCAAGATCATCATGGCGACCGTGAAGGGCGACGTGCATGATATCGGCAAGAACATCGTCGGCGTCGTGCTCCAGTGCAACGGCTTCGACGTGGTCGATATGGGCGTCATGGTCCCCTGGTCGGCGATCCTCGCCGCCGCCAACGAAAATGATGCGGACATGATCGGCCTGTCCGGCCTGATCACCCCGTCGCTCGACGAAATGGTGACGGTCGCCGAGGAGATGAAGCGCGCCGGCATGACAATGCCGCTGCTGATCGGCGGCGCGACCACCTCGAAAGTCCACACCGCGCTCCGCATCGCGCCGGCCTATGACGGCCCGGTCGTCCATGTCCTCGACGCGAGCCGCGCGGTCGGCGTCGCCTCGACGCTCGTCAGCGACACCCAGAAGGACGCCTTCGTCCTCAAAACGGCTGAGGAATATGAGGCAGTCCGCGTCGCCCGCGCAGGCCGGACCCAGAGCGAGCTCGTCCCGATCGCCACCGCCCGCGACAATGCGTTCGAGGCGGACATGAACCTCAAGCCGCCGACGCCGAAACAGCCCGGCGTCCATATCTTCCGCGAATGGGATCTGAACGAGCTCCGCGAGATCATCGATTGGACGCCTTTCTTCCGCGCCTGGGAGCTGGCCGGCAATTATCCCGCGATCCTCGAAGACAAGATCGTCGGTGAAAGCGCCCGCAGCCTGTTCGCCGACGCCCAGGCGATGCTCGACAAGATCATCGCCGAGAAATGGCTGGTCGCACGCGCCGTGGTCGGCCTCTGGCCCTGCCGCCGCGAAGGCGACGACGTGATCCTCCATCTCGACGATGAGAGCCATGTGAAGCTCCCCTTCCTCCGCCAGCAGATCGCCAAGCGCGAGGGCAGGGCGAACATGTGCCTCGCCGATTTCATCAGCCATGACGGCGACTGGATCGGCGGCTTCGCGGTCAGCATCCACGGCATCGAGCCGCACCTCGCCCGCTTCAAGGCAGCGATCGACGATTATTCGGACATCCTGTTGAAGGCCCTTGCCGACCGCCTCGCCGAGGCAATGGCCGAAGCGATGCACCGCCATGTCCGCACCACGCTCTGGGGCTATGCGCCCGAAGAACAGCTCACCAACGAAGCGCTGATCAAGGAACAATATCGCGGCATCCGCCCCGCGCCTGGCTATCCGGCGTGCCCCGACCACAGCCTCAAGCCGACTTTGTTCAAGCTGCTCGATGCCCATCACGCGACCGGTATCTCGCTGACCGAAAGCTTCGCGATGCTGCCGACAGCTGCTGTCTCCGGCTTCTATTTCGGCCACCCCCAGGCCGAATATTTCGGCGTCGCCCGCATCGGCCGCGACCAGCTCGAGGAATATGCCGAGCGCCGCGGGATTGATCTGCCGACGGCAGAGCGCTGGCTGCGGCCAAACCTGGACTGACTTTGCCCGCCTGATCGGCTATGTCGGGAGCCGAGAGGAAGCGGACGATGCCGATATTCCCGAAAATCGAGCGCCCCTGTCCCTATGTGGACCGTCTCGATGAGATCATGGATGGAGATGTCTGCCGCATGTGCCAGCGGCAGGTATTCGACCTCACCGATATGGACGATGCCGGTCGCATGGCATTCCTGGCGACGTGCTCGGGAGAGACGTGCGTGTCGTACCGGCTTCCGGCCCGCGCGGTTTTGGCGGCCACAATGCTCGCGAGCATGGCAATGCCATTGGCGGCGGCAGCACAGGATGCGCCCACGGTAGAAGCCCAGGTCAATTATGAGGATGACATGATCCTGGCCGGTGCGATTGCCACGCGACGCCCCATGACAATGCCAATCCTGGTCAGGGTACTTTCCAAACATGAGGCTCGAAAGGCACGTGCCGCCGCACGCCGCGCCCGCAAGGCAGAGGCGCACAACGCCAATTAAACGGTCCGCGCCGCGGCTAATTCGGACTCGTCGCTGGCCCGGCCGCGACCAGCTAGAGGAATATGCCGAGCGCCGCGGGATTGACCTGCCGACAGCGGAGCGGTGGCTGCGGCCGAACCCGGACTGACTTCTTTCTTCTCCCTCTCTCCTTGCGGGAGTGGGAAGGGGCCCAAGCGAAGCTTGGGAAAGGTGAGGGGGACTCTCTTGGTTAGGGGACCCGAACCTCACTCCCCCTCATCCTTCCGTCGCTTCGCTCCTCCCTCCTTCTCCCACAAGGGGAGAAGGATTGAAGGCCGTCAAACGCGACATGCGCATGCCCCCACCACGCCACATCCCAAACCCAAAACATCCATTCCGGTTTGACCGATGATGGCCGCTCGCCTCCCCACCTGCTACAATAGCCCCGCCTTCGAAGCGGGGAGACGATCATGGATCGGGCAACGATGTTGCAGACAATCGACGCGGCCTATGCGGCGCGGCAGCGCGGCGATCTTCCCGAGGTCCTGTCGTTTCTGTCACCCGGCGCGACCTTTCGGATGGTCGGCGTGTCGGCCGAGCCCGAAGACGCCGAAACCGCGATTGGCGGACTGATCGACCAGTTCCATTTCGCCGAAGTCGAGCGGCTCGATGCGCTGGTCGACGGCGATCGGGTCGCGGCGCGCATCCGGATCAGCGTAGCGGCGGGCGGCGGGCGGTATATCGAGAGCGAATTGCTCGACATCTGGCGCTTTGGTCCCGATGGCAAGATCGTCGAGCTGGTCGAGTTCGCCGATACCGGCCAGGTCGGCCTCATGCTGGCCAATGCGCCGGATTATTAACTCTCAATTTACCTTCCGCCACGGCCGCTCCGGGTCCATTCCTCCCGCAAAGGAGCCAGGACCCCGATGCGTCACATCATCATCCCGATCATCGCGCTCGCGCTGACCATCCCCGCAGCCGCCCAAACCGGCCACGCGCCCTTCACGATCCAGCAGACCGGCCAGGGCTTCGCGACCATCGACGAGGCTGTGCAATCGGTACGGATGGGCACGGCGACGATCCTGATCGCACCAGGCGTCTATCACCAGTGCACCATCCAGGCCGGCGGCGTGATCACCTTCAAGGCAGTCCAGCCCGGCACCGCGATCTTTGACGGCACCGCCTGCGAGGGCAAGGCGGCGTTCGTGCTGCGCGGCCAGGGCTCGACGGTCGACGGCCTCGTCTTCCGCAACCTGCGCGTCGCGGACGGCAACGGCGCTGGGATCCGCACCGAGATGGGCAATCTCACTGTCACCAATTCGATGTTCCTCGACAGCCAGGAAGGCATTCTCGGCGGCGAACCCAACGGCCAGAAGATCGTGATCGACCATTCGACCTTCGCCGGCCTCGGCCAGTGCGACCAGAGCCCCGATTGCGCCCACGGGATCTATCTCGCCAATGAAGGCTCGGTCACCGTCACCAACTCCCGCTTCGAGCGGGGGCGCGGCGGCCATTACGTCAAGCTGCGCGTCCCCAATGTCACGATCGCGGACAACAGTTTCGACGATACCGGCGGCCGCAAGACCAATTACATGATCGACCTGCCCAATGGCTCGACCGGCCTGATCACCCGCAACACCTTCGTCCAGGGCCGCGAGAAGGAGAACTGGACCGGCTTCGTCGTGGTTGGCGCCGAGGCGAAGCTGTACAAGTCGGCTGGCCTGAGGGTCGAGAGCAACGTTGCGACGCTTGCCCCTGGGGAAACCCGCAGCCCCGCGTTCGTCGCTGACTATAGTCACGAACGGCTGGCGGTGGGCGCGAACAAGCTCGGCGCCGGCGTGCGGATGTTCGAGACCCGATAGCGCGCACGCCCCCTCTTCACCCCCCTCTTCCTCTTCCCTTCCCCAGCGAAGGCTGGGACCCAGTTGGGGGACGATCGTAATGAGCGTTGAGCACTGTTATTTTGGCCTTCCCAACTGGGCCCCAGCCTTCGCTGGGGAAGTGCTGAAGAGAAACGGCGACTAGCCGGCATCGCTTGAAGATCCTGCGGCTCCGGGTGACGGCCTGCCCTTCAGCCCAGATGCGCGCGCAAAACACCAGGGTCGAACAGCGATTCACGCTCGCCGGCGATGAGAGGCTTCGTCCATTGCGGCATCGTCCCGCGCCACGCCGCCATGCGCAAAGCGACACGCGCCGGATCAGTGTCGATCGCACGCTGTATCGCGGCAAGCGAAAGGTCCGCATCTTCCAGCCGCGCGCGGGATTGGGCGAGGCGGGGGACCGCGTAACGCTCGTCGATCGCCCCGAGGCTCGATCTCGCCACGCCGATCAACAGCCGCGTCGTCGCAGCATCGCGCACGCGCCATGCACTCTCGGCTGCGTCAAGCGCTCGGCGGATATCCCCCAAATAGGTCTCGAGGGTGATCGGCACGGTCGCGTCGCCGCCGCACCCTTCGGGCGATAGCGCGCGGACATAATCGACGACGCCCGCCAGCACGCGCGGCGGCGGCTCTGGGCCGTCGAATTCTTGCGTGATCAGCCCTGTAATGAACGTCGCGAGCGCCGGATCACCACGGTCGCGCGACACCTTGCGGGCGATAACCGGGCTGGCGAGATCGGGGATCGGCCTGGGGTTGAAGATGCCGTCGCCCCGATGCGAGCTCAGCAGAGAGGCAGTCACATCGGCAGTGCCGGGCGCGCCCGAGATGCCGGGAAACAGGAAATCGGGGTTGCCCCGGCCGTTGCGGTGGCAGCTCGAGCAGGACAGGCCCGCCCGTGCCGCCTGTCCGCCGAGCAACAGCGGCGCGCGGAACGCCGCGCGGCCGATCGCGATCGATCTCGCCGCGTTGGCGCTTCCCGGCTTGGCAAGGCATTCCGTCGGCTCGCGGGTCAGCGCCGCCAGCTGCGCCGCCGGCGCGAGCCAGCGCTCCGCGCGCAATGGCGGATCGGCGGGCGCTGCTGCGGCGACCAACCCGGCTGCGGCAAGAATCAGGAAGCCTTGCCGTGCCCGGTCGTGATCCATCCGCGTAATTCCTCCGCTTCCGCGCATCCGAAACTGCAGCGGGCGTCGAGCGCGGCGAGCATCCGGCGCGCGCCGGCAAGGTCGCCGCGCTCGACCATCAACTCGCCGAAATACTCCGTCGCGCCGCGATGATGCGGGGCGAGCGCGAGCGCCTCGCGATAATAGCCTTCTGCAATGTCGTAACGCTGGAGCTTGCGGTTGGCGAAGCCCAGATAGGTCAGGATGTCGGGGTGCGGCCCGAACGCGCGCCGCGATTGCTCGAGCGAGGTGATCGCCTCGGCATAGCGATGCTCGTTGATCAGCGCGACGGCAGCGAGATAGGCGGCGTCGCCGCTGGCGGCGCTTGCGAAGAGCGGCCCCGGCGCTGAATCGACCCGGGCCTGCGGGCCGGTGCCGAGCGCTGCGTTGATCGCTGCGATCGCAGCGGTGAGGTCGGTCGCTTGCGGGCAGGTTTGCGCGCAGGCCGTGGAGCGCGCCGTCAGCCCGTCGAGCACGGTCTGTGCCTTGGCCTTGTCGCCCGTCTTGGCATAGGAAATGCCAAGCTGCTGTTGCGCGCCGATCAGCGAAGGGTCGATCTTGACTGCCTTTTCGAGCGGCCGGGCGGCGCCCTTGTAATCGCCGAGGCCGGTCCGGGCGAGGCCGGCAAGATAGTTTGCGTTGGCGTCGCGCGGCGCCACTGACAGGACATGGTCGAAGGCGCGCTTTGCGTCGGCGAATTTCTCGGCCTTCAGCGCCTCCACGCCTTTGCGATACTCCGCCGCGGCATCATATTGCGGCTGCGTCGCACTGGGCATCGACCCGCCGCCGCCCCCGCCGCCGCCGCCATCGCCCGCGGCAATGGTCGGGAGCGCGAGAAAACCGATCACAACGCCGGTCGCGATGATGCGTGCAAAGCTCATGTTCCGCTCCCCAACTTATCTGGCCCGCTGGTCGTACTCCGATTCGCCCGAACTCGATAGTGCCGCTTCCGCAACGAGAGTGAGGCGGTTGCCGTGACGTCGCAAGGCGAACCCCCATCTTCCCTTCACTTCACTTAACTTCCCCAGCGAAGGCTGGGGGCCAGTTGGGAAGGCCAAAATAACCGCGCGCAACGCTCACCACGTTCGTCCCCCAACTGGGCCCCAGCCTTCGCTGGGGAAGGGAAGAGAAACAGCGACGAACTCGCCGCGCCCCTCCCCAGCTACCGCCAGACCGGATGGCTCTCCAGATCAGCCGAATACATATTGATATACTGCGCCATCCGCGGCCGTTCCGCGCGGTTCGGGCTTGCGCCATGCGGCAGATCCTGCCGCCAGATGATCAGGTCGCCGGCGCCTGCCGCGATCGTCCGCGCCTCGCCGCTGAGATCGACCTCACGCGGATCGGCATCCCCCAGCCCCTCGAGCCACGCCGCGACGCGATGCTGAAACCCCGGCACCAGCTGAAGCGCACCCTGATCCGCACTGGTATCGGTCAGATACAGAATGCCCTGCGTCGCAAACGGGATAGGCAATGCCAGGCTGACATCCCAATGCAGCCGCGGCCCCTGGAATGGCCGCCCCGGCCGCTCCGGCGGATTGAAGCTCATCCGGTCGACCGTCATCCAGAGATCGGCCGTGCCCCAGAGCTGCGCGAACGCCTTGTGCACCCGCGCCGATCGCCGCGCCGGCTCGAGCGCCGGATCCTGGAAATACTGAACCATGATGCCGTTGTTGCGTGCGCTGTTGAACCAGCTGGCCGGGTCGTCGGGCGTGCCCTTCACCTGCCGCCACAACAGCGCCTCGGCCGCACGCGCCTCCTCGCGGGTGATCGCCTCGCGCAGGATGGCATAGCCCTCGCGCTCCCATATCGCGAGATCGTCGGCACCGAGCACCGGCGGCGCCGCATCGATCGCCGCGATCCGCCGCTGCATCGCCTCGGGCACCGGCGCCCCGTCGAGCCAGGCATCATAGCGCGCGAGCAGCAGCGGATCGGGCAGCCCAGCGGTCTCGACGATCCACGCCTCGAACGCCGCATAGTCCGGCCATTCCCGTCCGAGATAAGTGATGGTCTGCTCGAGCCCGAGCCCGAGCATGTCGAGCAGCAACCGCGACTGCATCTCCGACAGGTCAGACGCCTGCGCCCGCCCGGTCCGCACCGCCCAGTAATCGGCAAGCCCCCTGATTTCGGGAAGCGTCGGGTCGATCAGCGATGCGGGGGAGGCGGCCATGGCCGATACATCCGGCACCACCAGGACGGCGTCAATCCGGAACGGACGGACTTGGGGCAGTTCGGCCTGACGAAGCAAAACGGCCGCGCGCGGCTGGCTCTATCGTGCGAGAATTGCCGATAGCGCGGCAAAGCCCGCCGGCGCATCCTCCCAAAATCCTGACAACTCGGGTGCGCGTTCTTTCATATCTGCAAGAACGATCGCGACGTCGGGCTCCTGCAAGCGCGCGAGCAACCGCGTGAGAGGAAGTCCCGCCCGCGCCGCGCCGCAGAGCAGGCTCTCTGCCTCCCAGCCAGTCCAACCCTCGGCCACCTCGATCAGATCATTCGCAAGCACGCGCTCGAACCAGGCGTCCACAAGGGACGCGATCGCCGTACGTTCGTCCGTCGACCATGACTGCCAATGTGCCAGCTTCAGCTTGCCGAGCACGATCTCGATATCGTTCAAGCTCCCGGGATCGTTGATTGCGACGTCCAGAATACGCGGCAGCAGGTATCGAAAATCGCGTTCGCTGCCGACAGTGTAGAAGACGCCCGACACATAGGACCACAGTGCCTGGCCAGTCAGCGCGCGCAGCGGTGTCGTCAGCAAGACGTCGACGCCGCGTGTTGCCAGGCAGCAGGGACAGCCTTCGATCGTCAAAGGCGCCGGCGCCGCGAACACGCGATAAACGGTCTCAAGCGCTTCTCGTACGCGCGTATCGATCGAAGGCGATAGTGGATCAGTCATCGCGCTCAGCGTGGCATTCAGGCCGGCTCGCCGCAACGTCGAGGTGCGACGCGTTCATCGAATATTCGGACGTTCCAACCATCCACTTCCAATACCGAACACAAGGGGGAATGGCTGTGATCCATCGCTATCTGGGTATTCCGCTTGGCTGTCTCGGCTTGCTGATGACCACCTCTCTGCAGGCGCAAGAGGCGTCCCCGCCAAATACGCCCGCCCCTCCGACGACTGTTCGCGCCAGCCTGGATCAGGACGGGCACAACGCCGTTGACGGGGTCAACGCCTTCTCGCTCGATCTCTACAAGCGCGAGATCAAGCCTGGCCAGAATCTCCTGCTTTCGCCGGCCAGCGTCTCGGTCGCAGTCGGCCTGGCGTATCGCGGCGCGGTTGGGCAAACCGCGGATGAGCTGAATCGCACGCTGCATTTCAACGCGCCACCCGCCGAATATCTGCGCGCCGATGCGCAATTGCTGGCGGCAATGAATTTTTCCGGACCCGGCTACCAGCTCCAGTCAGCCAATTCCGTCTGGCTGCGGACCGGCATGCCCGTGAAGCCCGATTTCGAAGCCGATATCGCCCGCTATGCCAAGGCAGGCT
Organism: Sphingomonas sp. P3_C5; assembly: GCF_056402635.1. Classification (NCBI taxonomy): domain Bacteria; kingdom Pseudomonadati; phylum Pseudomonadota; class Alphaproteobacteria; order Sphingomonadales; family Sphingomonadaceae; genus Sphingomonas; species Sphingomonas sp. P3_C5. The sequence goes on along the minus strand of NZ_JBFUHA010000013.1, from coordinate 32,979 downwards.
TTGCTCGCACCGATTTCGGCAAGGACGCCGAGGCCTCGCGGCTTACCATCAATCGCTGGGTTGAAGATGCTACCCACGACAAGATCAGGGATCTGCTTCACCCGGGCGACGTGACCTCGTTCACCGCCGCCGTGCTGGTCAACGCGATCTACTGGAAGGGCAAATGGGGGCGCCCCTTTGCCAAGTCCGCGACGAAAGTTGAGCCCTTCACGACAGCCGATGGCAAACGGGTGCAGACCAGCCTCATGCATGCCGAAGCCAAATTCCACGTTTTGGAGCGTGCCGGCGTCAAGGGAATCCGCCTGCCTTATCAGGGCGGCGAAGTGGACATGGTGATATTTCTGCCCAATTCTCCAGGCGGGCTGAGCAAATTCGAGCAACGCCTCACCTGGCCGGACCTCAAACGCTGGCTGGATGATCTGAAGGACAGGTCCCGGCAAACGATAGTGACCCTGCCGAAGCTGCATCTGGACTGGCGCTCAGACTTGAAGGGCGATCTCGGCAGCATGGGCGCGCCCACGGCCTTTGGTGATGAGGCCGATTTCTCCGGCATCGCGACCCTTCCTTACCCCGGCGGGGACCCGAATGCGAGCGGGCTCAAGATCGCTCATGTGATTCATCAGACCACCATCGATGTCGAAGAAGAGGGTACCGAAGCCGCGGCCGCGACGGCGGTCGTGATGGACATGATCGTCACCGGCCGGCGTGCCGGCCCGCCACCACCCCCGCCCTTCATCTTCCGCGCCGATCATCCCTTCCTCTTCGCACTGGTCGACAACCGCACCGGCATGATCCTGTTTATGGGCCGCTATGTTACGCCGGAAAGCACCGCTCCTTGAGGGTCTTTCAGGGCAAAGTCGGGTGACGAAACCGTTATCGGGTCGGTCGCCCGATACATCCGCCCATCACCGGCACCCAGTCAATCGACGGCGGCGTTGCCCGCGCGATTCAACCGCATCCGCGGATCGGTCATAAGGATGCAAGGGACGCCAGAAGCCCAAACCGCTCCTTCTCATCGTTGGTCTGTTGAAATCGGCTGCCGCGCCCGCCGCCGCGCCCGCATTTCCCTGTTAATTCCCTGTTATTTCCCTGTTCCGAGGCGCTCGTGCGAGGAAATTTCGGTCAAGTATCTGAATGTCAGCAAAATAATTACGGCCAGCGTCAAAATAAAAAAGAAATTCCCTGTTATCGGAGCCGGAACAGGGAATTTCATCGACAACACCCGAGGCGCGCCTCCGCAATCAGCGGCAGGGTTTGCCCGTTGCGAGATCAAGGCACTTGCCGTCGACTTTTGGCGCCGCGATCGGGAGGCCGATCTGCGCCGCCAGCGTCGGCATGATATCGACCGTCTCGATCGCGCCGGGATGCTCGGCCGCCGCCATGCCCTTGCGCCAGAACAGGATTGGAACCCGCCGGTCGTAATTATACGGGCTGCCATGCGTCGCGACATACCCCTTGGTCGGGTCGGGGATCGGCGTGACGCGCGGCTTGAGGAAGACGAGCAGGTCGCCCGAATGCGCCGGATTGTACGAGGCCCGTGCCTTCTCCAGCAGCGTCCAGTTCTCCACCGGCCCCCTGGGCTCGCGGCTCTTGGCGATCTGCGCTGCGGTGAAGACGGCGGCGACCTGCGGCATCGCCTTGTAGCGCGCGATCGCCTCGGCCTGCACCGCCTTGCGTTGTTTCGCGTCGAGCGCGATCGATATCCAGACATCGCCATTGGGGATATCGCCGAACAGCAGGGGTCCCTTGATGCCGAGCTTCGCCCCGATCTCGCGGCCCATATTGGCGGGTGCCAGCGCGACATCGGCCCGCGCCGCCTCGGGCAAGCCATTGGCCCGTTCGCGCTCGGGCACGTCGTTGCCGCCATGATCGGCGGTCAGCACCACCTCGTAATCGGCGCCGGTCTCGTCGAGCACATCGAAGAAAGAGCCGAGCGACCGGTCGAGATTGGCGATCTGGATGCACATCTCGGCGCCCTCGGTGCCATAGGTGTGGCCGACATAATCAGTCGCCGACGCGCCGATCGAGATGATGTCGGTCGCCGGACCGTGGCCGAGCTTCATGTCCTGGATCATCCCTGCGCCGAGCGCGAGGATCGCTGCGTCGAATGCGGGCGAGGCACGGAACTTCGCCATGCTGCCGGCCTCGCGCTCGAAACGGCCGGTGCCGACGCTCTTGTCGGCGGAAAGCGGAACGGCGTGGTCATGGCTCGCGCACCAGTCGGGCTCCTCCATCGCTGCCTCGGGCTGGGCGATCCGCGCGGCGACGGCTGCGTTGGTGCGCGCGACGACGGCCGGGGTCGCGCGGCCGGCATAGGAGACGAATGCCTTGCCGTCCCACCACCAGAGTTCGTCGACGCGGTGGCCGCCCATCATCACCGCAGCGCGATCCTTGCCCGCGACCGAGACGACGCGGTTCGCCGGGTTCGCTGCCTTCATCCGCTCGCCAAGCGTCGGGACGAGCAGATGCTTGTCGGAGACGGTGTAGCTGGTGGAAGTGCTGCCCGGCACGGTCTCGTCCTCCGCGCAATAGACCTGCTTGTCGGTGCGCGGCGCCTTCTGGTCGATCCAGTTGTTCGCGATGATGCCGGTATGCTCGGGGCGGAAGCCGGTCAGGATGGTCGAATGGCCCGGGCAGGTCTCGGTCGCGGCATGGCTCTGATAGCCCGAGGGGAAGACGGTGCCGGTCAGCAACCGCGCGAAGCCGCCGGTGAAATGGCTGCGATATTCCTGGAACAGATCGGCGGAGAACTGGTCGACCGAGATGACGACGATCAGCTTCGGTGGCTTGGCGGCGGTCTGGGCCGCGGCAGGGACGGCGATCGCGGCGGCAAGCGCGAGAATCGAGGACGCGACAAACGAAACCGGGCTTTTCATGGCGTTCCTTTAAGCATGGATGCAATGCACTCCCGCCGCCGCTATGAGCGAGAGCGGGATTGCCGACAAGGATCGCCGATGCGCGCACTGGGTTACCTGATTGTGACAATGCTCGCGGCCCTGGTCGCGATCCCAAGTGCCTCGGCAGATACGCCCGGCGCCCTCGGCGCAGGCCCGCATCTGGCGATGCGGCTGGTCGCCGAGACGCCAAATCCCGCCGCCGGCCAGCAGGTCACGCTCGCGCTCGATACGAAGCCGCAGCCGGGCTGGCACGGTTATTGGCAGAACCCCGGCGATGCGGGCTTCCCCGCCAAGCTGGACTGGACTCTCCCAAAGGGCGCGAGCGTGGGCGACGCGGCCTACCCGATCCCCGGCACTTTGTTGATCACCGGACTGATGAACTATGTCTACGAAGCGCCCTATGCGCCGCTCGTCACCTTGAAGGTACCAGCGGGGCTCGCTGTGGGCACGAAGCTGCCTGTGAAGCTTCACGCCGCCTATCTCGTCTGCACCCAGACGGTCTGCGTGCCCGAGAGCGCCGATCTCGCGATCGATCTGGTGGTGGGCGACGGTGCGATTGCTTCCGACACGCGCGCGCAGTTCGACGCGTGGCGCCGCGCGATCCCGAAGCCGCTCGATGCCAAAGCCGCCTTCCAGGCAACCGGCGGGCAGATGCGGATCGCGGTACCCTATCCTGCAAGCGCGCCTGTTGCTGATGCCTATTTCTTCCCGATCACCGCTGGCGTGGTCGATTACGCGGCGCCGCAAAAGGTGGCGCGCGATGGTGACAGCATCGTCATCGAGACCAAAGCCGGTCCCACTCCGAAGGCTCCGCTCAGCGGCGTACTCCGAATCGCACCCGGACAAGGTTTGCTCGTGACCGCCGCCGCCGGGACCGTCACCGCCGCGTCGGGATCGAGCGCCGGCGCGCCGGGTGGGGTGTGGCTCGCGACCCTCATCGCCTTCGCCGGCGCAATGCTCGGCGGGCTGATCCTGAATGTCATGCCCTGCGTCTTCCCGATCCTCAGCCTCAAGGCGCTGAGCCTCGCGCGCGGCCATCTCGACGAACGATCCGCCCGCCACGAAGCGCTTGCCTATACGGCCGGCGTGGTCGCAGTCTGTGTCGCGCTTGGTGGCGCGATCCTGGTGTTGCGCGCGGGCGGTAGCGCGGTCGGCTGGGCGTTCCAGCTTACGAGCCCGGGCTCGATTGTTGCGCTGCTGCTGCTGACGGTCGCGCTTTCACTCAACCTTGGTGGTCTATTCGAAATCCCGACGCCCGGCTTCGTCAATCGGGCCGGCGGTGCAGGCGGCGCCTTCGCCACCGGCGCACTGGCGGCCTTCATCGCGACGCCCTGTGCGGGACCGTTCATGGGCACCGCGATTGGCGCCGCCCTGCTGTTGCCCTGGCCTGCGGCGCTCGCGGTGTTCGCCGGATTGGGGATCGGCCTGGCATTGCCCTTCCTCGCGCTCGGCTTCGTGCCCGCCCTGCGCAAGCGTCTGCCGAAACCCGGCCTCTGGATGGAGAATTTCCGCCGCTTGCTCTCGATTCCGATGTGGCTCACCGCGATCGCGCTCGTCTGGGTGCTTGGCCATCAGATCGATCTCGACGGGATTGCGGTGGCGCTCTGTGTCGCGCTTGGTGCAGCGGTCGTGCTCTGGGCAGCGGGCCGGCGGCAGGCGCGCGGGCTGGGCTTCGGCACGCCGGCAGTCGTGATGCTCGTCGCGATCGTCGCAGCGGGGATATGGCTGGCGAGTGTCGCGCCCCCTCCGGCCGCGGCCACGGCGCAGGTTCCCGGCGGCGCCGAGCCCTTCAGTGAAAAGCGCCTGGCAGAGCTCAGGGCGCAGGGGCGTCCGGTCTTCGCCTATTTCACCGCCGCCTGGTGCCTCACCTGCAAGGTCAACGAGAAAGTCGCGATCGAGACCGACACCACGCGCAGCGCCTTCGCCGCGCACAAGGTCGCGGTGCTGGTTGGCGACTGGACTGACGGCGACCCCGCGCTCGGTCGTTTCATCGAGGCGCATAACCGCGCCGGCGTGCCGCTCTATCTCTATTACGCGCCCGGCGCCGCCGAGCCGCAGGTCTTGCCGCAGGTGCTGACCTCAAGCATGCTGGCTGCGCTATGAAAACACGCCACGCCCTCATCCTGCTGTTTGGTGCGCTGCTGTGCGGCGCAAGCAAGCCGAAGCCCGCGCCCTATACGCTGGTCCCGGCGCCGGATTGGTCTCAGCCCACCGCGCCGTTCCACATCGCCGGCCCGGTCTGGTATGTCGGCACCAAGGGGCTCGCTGTGTACGCGATTGTCTCGAAGCAGGGCGCGATCCTCATCGGGGGACCGATGGCTTCCGAAGCCGGACAGATCGAACGGAACCTCGCGACGATCGGGGTGAAGAAGGGCGAGCTCAAATATCTGCTTAACATGCACGCCCATTTCGATCATGCCGCAGCACTTGCCCAGCTCAAGCGGGACACCGGCGCGAAGCTGGTCGCGTCAGCCGGCGACCGCCCCGCGCTCGAAGCGGGCCGGCATCAGGGCGATAACAGCTATGGCCGCGCCAACTTCCCGGCCGTGAAGGTCGATCGCGTAATCCGCGACGGCGAAGTCGTTCGCGTCGGCGATGTCGCGGTGACAGCTGTCCTCACCCCTGGCCACACCATTGGCTGCACGAGCTGGTCGATGCCGGTGCGCGAAGCCGGGAAGACCTTGCAGATCGTCTTCCCCTGCAGCGTCACCGTCGCCGGCAACAAGCTGATTGGCAATCGCGGCTATCCCGGGATCGTCGCAGCCTATCGGCGCAGCTTCACTCGGCTTGATGCCATGCACGCCGACATCGTGCTGCCGAGCCACCCCGACATCGCCGATGTGCACGGCCGCTACGCGAAGCAAGTCGCCGGCGACGCGAATGCCTTCATCGACCCCACCATGCTCCACACAATCATCGCCAAGGCACGCCAGGATTTCGACACCGCGCTCGCCGCTGAGCAGAAACCGTCGCCGCCCMGATAATTGGGCTCTTGTGCGGCGCAGCAAAACATCGCAGCATGGAACAAGGCGGCATATTGGGGGCTTTACCGTAACGATGGGGACAGGGCGCGCGTTTGACGAGATCATGGGGAAGGGTGGCTCGACCACGCCGAGACCCGAACTCGCCGCGCTCGGTCAATGGCTGGAGGATACGCCGGACGCCGAGCTCCGCCGCCGCCAGCAATCCGCCGAGGCGACCTTCCGCCAGCTCGGCATCACTTTCGCTGTCTATGGCGACAGCGATGCGTCCGAGCGGATCATCCCCTTCGACATCGTCCCGCGCATCTTCCTCGCCGATGAATGGTCGCGCCTTTCGGAAGGGCTGATCCAGCGCGTCGAGGCGATCAATGCTTTCCTCGATGACATCTATGGCGAGCGGAAGATCCTGAAGGCGGGCGTCCTCCCCGAGGACCTGATCTTCGGCAACCCCCAATTTCGCCCCGAGATAGCGGGCATCAGGCCGCCGCACGGCGTCTGGGCTCATATCTGCGGGATCGATCTGGTCCGCACCGGCCCCGACGAATTCTTCGTCCTCGAAGACAATGCCCGCACGCCTTCGGGCGTCTCCTACATGCTCGAAAACCGCGAGGCGATGCTGCGCCTCTGCCCGGAGCTGTTCCGCGACTTCCGCGTGGCGGCGGTCGACTCCTACCCCGATCGCCTGCTCGAGACGATGAAGTCGGTCGCGCCCAGTGGTTCGGGCCAGAACCCGGTCTGCGTCGTGCTGACGCCGGGCCACTACAACTCGGCCTATTACGAACACAGCTTCCTTGCAGATTCGATGGGAATCGAACTGGTCGAGGCCGCCGATCTGGTGGTCGACGACGACATCGTCTGGATGCGCACCATCGCCGGCCGGGTGAAGGTCGATGTCATTTATCGCCGGATTGATGACGACTATCTCGATCCGCTCGTCTTCCGTCCGGATTCGATGCTCGGTGTTCCGGGCCTGATCGCCGCCTATGCGGCTGGCAATGTCGCCCTGCTCAACGCACCCGGCAACGGCATCGCCGACGACAAGGCGATCTATAGCTATATGCCCGAGATCGTGCGCTTCTATTCCGGGAGCGAGGCCAAGCTGCCGAATGTCGAGACCTGGCGCTGCCGCGAGCCGCAGGCGCTTCAATATGTTCTCGACAATCTCAAGGACGTGGTCGTGAAGCTGGTCGACGGCTCGGGCGGTTACGGCATGCTGGTTGGCCCGACCGCGACCAAGGCTGAGATCGAGGCCTTCCGTGCCGCGCTGATCGCCGAGCCGCATCGCTATATCGCGCAACCGACGTTGGCGCTTTCAACCGTGCCGACACTGAGCGACGACGGCCTTTCGCCCCGCCATGTCGATTTTCGCCCGTTTGTTCTGACCGGCTCGAAGGGCGTTCAGGTGGTGCCTGGCGGACTGACTCGCGTGGCCCTCAAGGAAGGCTCGCTGGTGGTGAACTCGTCGCAGGGCGGAGGCACCAAGGACAGCTTCGTCCTGATGGACGGCGGCAATGTGCAGGCGCAGGCGATGGGCGGCATGGCTCAGGGACAAAAGTCGTGACGCGCGGGGCGCAAATCCTCCCCGGAACGAGGAGGGCGTTCGAGCGAGATCGTCTCCCCCGGAGACGATCTTGGCTTGCCGGGGGCAAGCCAAAGCTCGAACGCAGCGAAGCTGGTGGAGGGGCTTGGAGCGCAGTGATTGCGCCACCTGCTCAGCGTCGCAATTCGCGTTGTATCGCTAGAGGGCGTGATTGCCGCGCTCCAAGCCCCTCCACCGCGCAAGCGCGGTCCTCCCCGTTCCGGGGAGGATTAAAGTAATGCTCTCCCGCACGGCATCCTCGCTCTACTGGCTCGGCCGCTACATTGAGCGCGCCGATTTCATCGCCCGCCTCGTCGAAGCGACTGTCCGGCTCGATGTTCTCTCGCCTCGCCCGGCCGGCGAAGCGGCCTGGGCAAGCGCGCTTGCAGTCACCGAGACCGATGAGGCCTTCGCCAAGAGTGGCGAGACGCTCACCCAAAGCCATGTCGCGCGCTTCCTGACGCTGGACGGCAGCCATCCCGGCTCGATCGTCCGCTGTCTCGACATGGCCCGCAACAATGCCCGCGCCGTCCGCACCGCGCTCACCCGCGAGGCATGGACCGCGATCAACCGCGCCTGGCTGATCTTCCACAGCCGTACGAGCCCCGGCGGCGCCACCGCGACGTTAGGCCTCGTGGATGCGGTGAAGACCGAGGCGCGAGGCTTCGAGGGCGCGATCCACCGCATGCTGCGCAACCAGACGACCTGGTTCATCCGCCTCGGTCAGGCAGTCGAGCGCGCCGACAACACGGCGCGCCTGCTCGACGTCAAATATCATTTGCTGCTGCCCGAGGGTGAGCAGGTCGGTGGCGTGGTCGACCGCGATCAATGGACAACGATTCTCCAGACAGTGTCCGCCGTCACCGCCTATCGCTGGCTCTATTCGGAAGGGTTGCGTCCCGCGAACGTGATCGACCTCCTGATATCGCGCGCCGAAATGCCGCGCAGCCTCGCTGCCTCGGTCGAGGAGGCGGTCGACATCCTCAACCTCCTCGCAAAGCGCACCGGCCTTCACGGCGAGGCCGACCGGATGGGGCGCATGCGGCACTCGCGGCTTGCCAAGACCAGGTCGGGCGAGGTCATTGCGAGCGGGCTACACCAATATCTTCAGGCCTTCATCGCCGAGAATGATCTGCTCCACCTGGCCATCGGCCGCCAGTTCAAGTTCAGCTGATGCGGCTGACGATCGAGCACCGCACAATCTATCGCTTCTCGGCCCCGCAGGGTCGCCTCACCCAGATGCTCCGGCTCACGCCTGAGGACACGCATGACCAGGCGGTTGCGGACTGGCAGCTCCATGTCGATTGCGATGCGCGGATGCGCCCCGGCCGCGACGGCTTCGGCAACCGCATCACGATGCTCTATGTCGAGGGGCCAATCGACCATATCGAGATCTCGGTCGCGGGTGAGGTGCTGACCAACGCATCGAACGGCATCGTCCACGGTGCGCACGAGCCATTGCCGCCCGCACTCTTCCTGCGCTCGACCGCGCTGACCGAGGGCGACGATGCCCTGGCCGAGTTCGCCGCCGACGCGGTGGCCTCGCTCGCCGATCCGGTCGAACGGTTGCATGCGTTGAACGGCGCCCTGCATCGCAAATTCGCGCTGGATCACAGCCGCCCCGTATCGGGCCGGACCGCCGCGGAAGCCTTCGCCCTCAAGGCCGTTACGCCGAGGGACCTGGCGCAGATATTCTGCACCGCTGCGCGCGGGCTGAACGTGCCGGCGCGCTATGTGTCAGGCTACAGCCCGGTCTGCTTCGAAGGCGACACACGCCCTGCGCCCCATGGCTGGGCCGAGGCCTGTGTCGCGGGTTTAGGCTGGGTGGCGTTCGATCCCTGTACAGGCCTTTCAGCGGACGAAGCCTATGCCCGCGTCGCGGTCGCGCTTGATTCAGCCGGCGCGGCACCTGTCGCCGGCTCTCGGCTGGGCGAGGGCGACGAAGAGCTTGCTGTGGATCTGCATGTGGGCGGCAACGGGCAATAGCCGAGAAATTAGGCCAGCTCGTCTGCCAGCATGACGTTCTTCTGCGCGGGCGGCGCGTAGGTCATGTCCTCATCGGTGAGGATCGACCAGCCCGACGGGCCAAGCACTTCGATCGGCCGATAGCGCGTCTTGTATGCCATCCGCTCCGAGCCCTTCACCCAATAGCCGAGATAGACATAGGGCAGGCCAACGCTGCGCGAGCGCAGGATATGGTCCATGATGATCTGGTTGCCGAGCCCCGGGCGAAGAGGGTGATCGGCATCGAAGAAGCTGTAGATCATCGAAAGCCCGTCCGCCTGCTGATCGGTCAGGCACGCGCCGACCAGCTTGCCCGGTACGCCGTTCTTGGCGGGTTCGCGATATTCGACGATGAAGCTGTTGACCGGCGAATGCTCGACCATGTCGGCATAATCGCCCTCGTCCATCTCGGCCATGCCGCCGCCGGGGTGGCGTGAGGCGAGATAGCGGCGCAGCAGCTGATATTGCTCGTCGGTCGCCCAGGCGCGGCAGGCATTCACCTCGAGATCGGCGTTGCGGCGGATCTGTCTGCGCTGCGTGGCATTGGGGACGAAATCGGATGCGACGACGCGGACCGAGACACAGGCGGTGCAGCCCGCGCAGCTCGGCCGATAGGCGACTGACTGGCTGCGGCGAAACCCGATCCGCCCCAACGCGTCATTGAGCTCGCCGGCATGCGGACCATTCAATTCCGTGAAGACCTTCCGCTCCTGCCGCCCCGGCAGATACGGACAAGGCGACGGGCTTGTCACGAAGAAGCGCGGAAAACGAAATGGCGCGGTCACCGCCTTGGTCCCCAAATTTTGCCGGCGATTGCCCCCGGCTCGAACCTGTTATGAATCGACTGAGTCGTGATGAAAAGCCGCTTTACCATGAATGAAGGTTAACGAAGTCTTTTTAGCGAGTCTTGCGCTTTACGCGCATGCGCAGGACGTGCGCCAACCATCGCGGAATCATATCCTATCGGGGGAATCGCGGATAGAGTCGCGGGACTCGCTTCGCCGCAGCTACGATTCGCTTCGTCAGGCAAGCTCGACCGGAGAGACCTCATAACCGCCTGCACGGAGCGCCGTCATCAAGCGCTCGAGATGCGCCTTGTCGCGCGTCTCGCACTCGATATCGGTGATCAGTCCCTTCGCCGGCAGCGTGGTGAACACCCGCTGGTGATAGACCTCGATGATATTGACCCGTTCGGTATCGAAAATCCGCGCGACGTTGAACAGGGCGCCGGGCTGGTCCTGAAGCCGGATCCGCAGGCGCGCGAGCCGGCCCGAGCGCGCGAGATCGCGAAGCAGGACATTGGCGAGCAGGCGCGTGTCGATATTGCCGCCGCACAGCACCACGCCGACCGTCTTGCCCTCAAATCGCTCCGGATAGGACAGCAGCGCGGCCAGGCCGGCGGCACCCGCGCCCTCGACCACCGTCTTCTCGATCTGCAGCAACAGGCTCACCGCCTGTTCGAGGCTGCGCTCGCTGACCAGGACGATGTCGTCGACCAGCGCCTTCACCATCACTGCGGTGATCTCGCCTGGTTCCTTTACCGCGATACCCTCAGCGAGCGTATCGCCGGCGCAAGGCATGTCGGTGCCGTTGATGCGGTTGAACATTGACGGGAAAAGTTCAGCTTCGACCCCGATCACCTCGATCTTGTGGTCGGCGGCACGGGCCACCGTCGCCATGCCTGAGATCAACCCGCCGCCGCCGATCGGCGTGACGAACGTGTCGATCGCCGGCACGTCCTCGAGCATTTCGATCGCGACCGTCCCCTGGCCGGCGATGACCCGCACATCGTCGAACGGATGGACGAAGGTAAAGCCGTGCTCGGCCTCCATCTCGCGGGCATGGGCATAGGCGGCGTCGAAGGTGTCGCCGAACAGGATGACCGTCGCGCCATGCCCTTCGGTCTGGGTGATCTTCACCGTCGGCGTGTTGGTCGGCATCACGATCGTGGCGGGGATGCCGAGCCGGTGCGCGTGATAGGCGAGGCCTTGCGCATGATTGCCGGCCGAGGCCGCGATCACGCCCTTGGTCTGCGGGTTGAGCTGAAGCAACGTGTTGAGGGCGCCGCGCTCCTTATAGGCGGCGGTGAACTGAAGGTTCTCGAACTTCAGGTAAACGGTCGCGCCGGTGAGTTGCGAAAGGGTGTGGCTGATGAAGGTCGGGGTGCGGACGATCGCATCGGCAATCCGCGCATGCGCAGCCTGGACATCAGCCAGGGTGACGGGGAGCTCTTCGGCGAGGGGGAGGGGATCGGTGGCCATGCCGCGCGGCCTAGACTATCTGGCGCCTCGAAGAAACACGCCTTATCGCGGGCGCTATGAGCACCATAGCATTCATCGGAACCGGAGTGATGGGCGCACCGATGGCGGGGCATCTCGTTGCCGCCGGGCACCAGGTCACTGTTTACAACCGCACGCGAGACAAGGCCGAAGCCTGGGCTGCCAAATATGGCGGTTCAGTTGCCGCTACACCAGCCGAGGCAGCGATGGGCAAGGACGCGGTCTTCACCTGTGTCGGCAATGACGACGATCTCGCCGAGGTGACGCTCGGCCCGGATGGTGCGTTCGGTGCGATGGCATCTGGCGCGCTGTTCGTCGATCACACCACGGTCTCTGCCAAGATCGCCCGGCGGCTTGCCGACGAGGGCGGGGCGAAAGGCCTGTTCGTGGTCGACGCGCCGGTTTCGGGCGGTCAGGCTGGCGCCGAGAATGGCAAGCTCTCGATCATGTGCGGCGGCACGGCCGAGGCGATGGCGAAGGCCGAACCGCTGATGCAGGCCTATGCACTTCGCATCGTTCACATCGGCGAGGCCGGGGCGGGGCAGACCACCAAGATGGTCAACCAGATCGCGATAGCCGGTGTGGTGCAGGGCGTTGCCGAGGCGCTGCGCTTTGCCCAGATCGCGGGGCTCGATACCGACAAGGTGTTCGAGGCGGTGTCCGGTGGCGCCGCGTCGAGCTGGCAGATGGTCAATCGCTGGAAGACGATGAGCGAGGACCAATTCGATTTCGGCTTCGCGGTGGATTGGATGCGCAAGGATCTCGGCCTCACGCTGGACGAAGCCAAGCGCAACGGCGCTGTGCTGCCGCTGACGGCTCTGGTCGATCAATTCTATGCGGACGTTCAGAAGATGGGCGGCGGCCGAGGTGATACGAGTTCGCTGATCAGGAGATTGCCGAAGTGATGCGCTTCAAAAATCACCCCTCCCCTTCAGGGGAGGGGCAGGGGGTGGGGGAGTCACGCGGACGCTCGCTTGTGGCCCCCACCCCAACCCCWCCCCTGAAGGGGAGGGGCTTGATTTTGGCGGTCGCTTCCCTCCTCCTCACCTCCCCCGCTTTCGCCGATGCGCTGGTCGATAACGTCAACGGCATGACCCTCGATGCGACCGGCAATGTCATCCACTTCAACGCCATGCTGATCTCGCCGGAAGGTAAGGTCGTCCGCCTCCTGCAGCCGAGCGACCGGCGGCCCGACAAGCTCGATTGGCTCGCCAATATGAAGGGGCAGGTGCTGCTCCCCGGCTTTATCGACGCGCATGGTCATGTGATGGAGCTCGGCTTCCGCGCGCTCGAGCTCGATCTGTCCGGCACGAAATCGCTCGATGAGGCCAAGGCGAAGATCGCTGCCTATGTCGCTGAGAACCCCGACAAGAAATGGATCCTTGGCGGCGGCTGGAACCAGGAAGCCTGGGGCCTTGGCCGCTTCCCGACCGCCGCCGATCTTGATGCCGTGGTCAGCGATCGCCCGGTCTGGCTCGCACGTGTCGATGGCCATGCCGCCTGGGCGAACAGTGCGGCGATGAAAGCCGCCGGTGTCACTGCGAAAAGCGTCTCGCCGCCCGGCGGCCGGATCGAGAAGATCGGCCTCGCCCCAGCCGGCGTGTTCGTCGATGCGGCCCAGGCGCTGGTCGACAAGGCAGTGCCACAGCCCTTGCCCAAGGATCGCGACATGGCGTTCCAGAAGGCGCAATCGATCCTGCTCGGCTACGGCATCACCGCGACGTCGGACATGGGGACGAGCCTCGACGAGTGGCTGAGCTATCGTCGCGCCGGCGATATCGGCGCGTTGCGCATCCGGATCATGAGCTATGGCTTCGGTGTCGAAACCGCGATCCGTGTCGGTGGCGCCGGCCCGACCCCCTGGCTTTACGACGATCGGCTGCGAATGGGCGGTGTGAAGCTCTATGCCGATGGCGCGCTGGGGTCGCGTGGCGCCTGGCTGAAGGCGCCGTATAGCGATGCGCCCGGCCAATCAGGTGCCGGCTTCATGGCGGATGATGTCATTCGCAACCAGATGAGCCGGGCCGCGATGGACGGCTATCAGGTCGCGGTCCACGCCATTGGCGACAAGGCCAATGCCCAGGTGCTCGATGCGATCGATGAGATGTCGCAGACCTATAAGGGCGATCGGCGCTGGCGGGTTGAGCATGCCCAGGTCATCGATCCGGTCGACCTCCCGAAATTCGCGCAGCACGGCACGATCGCCTCGATGCAGCCGACGCACGCCACGTCGGACCGGACCATGGCCGAGGCGAGGCTCGGCCCTGAGCGGCTGGCGGGTGCCTACGCCTGGGCGACGATGCTGAAGAACCATGTGCCGCTTGCCTTCGGTTCGGATTATCCGGTCGAAAGCCCGGATCCCTTTGCCGGCTGGGCCGCTGCCTTCACGCGCCAGGACTCGAACGGCGAACCGTTTGGCGGCTGGCGCCCGGAAGAGAAGGTGACGCGCGAACAGGCCTGGTGGGCGTTCACCGCTGGCGCCGCCTATGCGGGTTTCGCCGAGGATCGCTTCGGCCGCCTCGCCCCGGGCCAACGCGCTGACTTCATCATCATCGACCGTGACCCGCTGCTCGCCAGCCCCAGCGACCTGCGCGCGACGAAAGTGGAGCAGACCTGGGTCGGCGGGCGCAAAGTCTGGTCGGCGAAATAGCCCATACAAACGAAGGGCCGCGGCACCCCCCGGTGCCGCGGCCCTACCCCCGGACGTAACTGGGAGCGTTCCGGTCTGTCAGGCAACCTCGGAGATGTGCATCAGGACTTCATCGGGCTCGCGCAGCACATAGCCGCGGCCCCAGACGGTCTCGATATAATTCTCGCCCTCGCAAGCCAGGCTGAGCTTCTTGCGGAGCTTGCAGATAAACACGTCGATGATCTTGAGCTCGGGCTCGTCCATGCCGCCATAAAGGTGGTTGAGGAACATTTCCTTGGTGAGCGTGGTGCCTTTGCGGAGCGAGAGCAGCTCCAGCATCGCATATTCCTTGCCGGTCAGATGGACGCGGCTGCCATCGACTTCGACTGTCTTGGCATCGAGATTGACGGCGAGCTTGCCGGTGCGGATGACCGATTGGCTATGGCCCTTTGAACGACGGACCACGGCGTGGATGCGCGCGGTGAGTTCTTCGCGGTGAAAGGGCTTGGTGACATAATCATCGGCACCAAAGCCGAAGCTGCGCACCTTGGAGTCCATTTCGTTAATGCCTGAGAGAATCAGCACCGGAGTCTGCACCCGGGCGACGCGCAGTTTCTTCAGCACATCGTAACCATGCATGTCAGGCAAGTTCAGGTCGAGCAGGATGATATCGTAATCATAAAGCTTGCCCAGATCGAGGCCTTCCTCGCCCAGGTCCGTCGTGTAGACGTTGAAACCCTCGGTGGTGAGCATGAGCTCGATCGCCTTGGCGGTCGTCGGCTCGTCCTCGATCAGCAACACGCGCATCTGGCAGTCCCCTGTCAACTTGCGGTCTTCGAGGCCCCCTGCGGCTCGATGCACCCTGCACAAGTTATTAACCTGATCAGGGATGAACGCAAAAGGTTAATTCTTCACTAACCGGCCTGACTCCGCGAGTCGCGGGGAATTTCCTGATCAGGGATTTTACGTAGGATCAGGTTAACGAGGGTGCTGGCGCTCGGTTCCGGGCTTCTCCGGCTGCGCACAGGCTCCGGAATCGCTCAGTCAAAAATGCGATCAGCGCCTCGACCCGTGCCGGCCGCAGATTGCCCGGCGGGGTGAGCAGGTGGAGCGCAATCGGGGGGAGATGCCAGTCAGTCAGGATCGCCTCGAGCGCACCGCTGGCGAGATCGCCGCCGACGATGAAATCGGGCAATACGCCAATACCGAGCCCGGCCCGCAATGCCGGCAACAGCGCGTCGCCGCTGTTCGAGCGGAGCGGTCCGGCGGGGCGGACGGCGACCTCGGCACCGCCCGGCCCAAGGAAGCGCCACGGGCCGGTGACATTGGTGTAACCGAGACAGGCATGTTCGCCGAGCTGGGCAGGGTGGGTCGGCCGGCCGTGCTTCTCGAGATAGCCGGGCGCCGCGACGATATACGTCGCGATCGGCCCGAGCCGGCGCGCGCGCAGCGAACTGTCGGGCAAGTCGGCGATGCGCAGCGCCACATCGATGCCCTCGGCGACGATATCGACCTTGGCGTCGGAGAGATGGAGGTCGATCTCGATCCCCGGATGAGCGGCCAGGAATTCGGCCAGAGCGGGCGTCACGCTGACGAGGCCGAGCGTCATCGGCGCGGTGACCCGGATCAGCCCGGTGGGCGCGGTTGCTGCATCATGCGCGGCTTCTTCGGCTGACTGGGCCTCGGCGAGGATGCGCGCGGCATGTTCGGACAGCCTCTTGCCGCTCTCGGTCAGGGTCAGGCGGCGCGAGGTGCGGTGGAACAGCGACTGGCCGAGATGCGCCTCGAGCCGGGTCACTGCCTTGGAGACGGTCGCCTTGGACACGCCGATCGCATCGGCCGCCCCGCTGAACGAGCGATGCTCAACGACAGAGGCGAAGATCGCCCAGGCTTCGAGATCCGGCAGCCGCATTCTTCGTTCCTCCCCGTTCCGGGGAGGAATTAGCAGTGGAAACGATCGGTTTCCAGTGTTTCCATTTACGTCGTGATCCCAGTCCCTATCTTGGCTCCAACGCAATCTTCTACCCATTGGGGAGACACATGATGATCGAGAAAAGATCGTTCGAAAGCCTGGGCCATGTCGATCATGGCTGGCTCAATGCACGCCACCATTTCAGCTTCGCCAATTATTATGATCCGAGCCGCATGGGCTGGGGTGCGATCCGCGTCTGGAACGATGACGAGATCGGCCCGAACTCCGGCTTTCCGGCGCATCCTCACCGCGACATGGAGATCATCACCTATGTCCGCAAAGGGGCGATCACCCATAAGGATTCGATGGGCAATGAAGGCCGCACCGGAGCGGGCGACGTCCAGGTGATGAGCGCAGGCACTGGCGTTCGCCATGCCGAATATAATCTCGAGCCCGAGACGACGACGCTCTTCCAGATCTGGATCGAGCCGAAGCGCACTGGGGGTTCGCCATCATGGGGCGCCAAGCCCTTTCCGAAGAGTGACCGCACCGGCAAGTTCGCTGTGCTCGCCAGCGGGTTCGCCGAAGATACCGAGGCTCTCCCGATCCGCGCCGACGCTCGGGTGCTGGGCGCGACGGTGAAAGCGGGCGAATCGATCACCCATGAGGTGGGCGAGGGGCGTCATGCCTATCTCGTGCCGGCGACGGGTGCGATCGAGATCGACGGCAAGTCGTTCAACGCCCGTGACGGTGCCGCGATCGACGGCGGCCAGACGGTCACCATCAAGGCGATCGAAGACGCCGAGCTGGTGCTGGTCGATTCGGAATAACGACTAGCCCTCGGCTCTTCCCCCCTCCCGCTTGCGGGAGGGGGATTTTAGAAGGAACATCCCATGCCAAAAGTCCTCGTCCTTTATTACTCCTCCTATGGCCATCTCGAGCAAATGGCCGATGCAGTCGCCGAAGGCGCGCGGTCGGCTGGCGCCGAGGTCGATATCCGCCGCGTGCCTGAAACCGCGCCGGCCGAGGTCGCCATCGCGGCGGGCTTCAAGATCGACACCGCCCATCCGACGATTGGAGGCGTGGCCGAGCTCGCCAATTACGACGCGATCATCATCGGCGCGCCGACCCGCTTCGGCCGCATGCCGAGCCAGATGGCGAGCTTCCTCGATCAGGCGGGCGGCCTGTGGTTCAGCGGTGCGCTGAACGGCAAGGTCGGCGGCGCCTTCACCTCGACCGCGAGCCAGCATGGTGGCCAGGAGACGACGCTCTTCTCGATCATCACCAATCTGCTGCATTTCGGCCTGACCATCGTCGGCCTCGATTACGGCTTTGCCGGCCAGATGGGCGTCAAGGAAGTGCACGGCAACTCGCCTTATGGCGCGACGACGATCGCCGATGGCGATGGCAGCCGCCAGCCGAGCGGCCTTGAGCTTGACGGTGCTCGCTATCAGGGCCGCCGCATCGCCGAAGTTGCAGGCAAGCTCGCCGCCTGAGGCGGGTCAATAACGCCCGGGCAGCAGCAGGATCGAGGGTGGAAACACCGTCGCCTGGGCTGCCCGGGACGGTTGCCCGTCAATCACCGGGCTCGCGGGAAACTGAGCCCGGGCCCGCGCGAACACCAGTCGCGCCCGTGCCGCCCCCGGCTTTTCGATCGACGTGCCGACCCAGCGCCAATGCCATGGCTCCCAGGTCACGCCCTGCGCATTGGCTTCGGGGAAGGACAGCTCGAAGCCATAATCCGGCGCATGGGCCAAAAGCCATTTCCCCGCCTCTGTCTGGGCGATACAGGGATCGACATCCCTGCAGGTCCGTGCGGGCCGGACGGTAAAATCGATCGCGTAGCCAGTCGAATGTTCGCTGAAACCCGGTGGCCCGACTGAATGGGCACGCAGCGCCGCATCGCGGCAGGCGTTGCCGGCCCGGCCTGCATGGCAGAACACCGCGCGCTGATGGGCTGCGGTCCGATAGCAGGAAACCGCCCTGAGCTTTCCAGCGATACCCGGCGTTGCATTCGCGCCGTTGAGCAGATGGACGAGATCGGCTGCTGCATCATGCTGCATCAGGCACGGCGCGTTGAGCCCGAAGCCTCGCATCACGGTTTCGAGATCGGCGGGCGGCGCTTCGTCATAAGGCAGATGCCCGAACAGGCGGCCATCGGCATCGGGAATGCCGACCGGTGCGGGCGGAGCCGCGTGAACCGCTCTTGCGAAGTGTGAACGCCGATGCGCGGCGCCAGCGCTCGTCGACACGAGGCAGAGCCCCGCCATAACGATCCCGATCGTGCGCTTTGTGTTGCTCTTCACCGGCCCTAGCTCTGGCATGCGCGGCCGCGGAGTGGCAAGGGCGGGAAATGCTCGCAAATAAAGTCCTGTTCTTCGATGGCGAGGCAATCGTCATCGACAAGCCAGCCGGCCTTCCGGTCGATCGCCCGCGCGACGGCTCGCTCAGCCTCGAAAACCATCTCGAGGGCCTCACCTTCGGCTTCAAGCGCTGGCCCCAGGCAGTGCACCGGCTCGATCGCGATACCTCGGGCTGCCTGCTCCTCTCGCGCAATCCCAAGGCGCATGCCCGCTTCCAGCAGGCGTTCGAGGCCGGGATTGTCGAGAAGCGCTACCTCGCCGTGCTGGACGGCGTACCCGAGGGCGAAAGCGGCCTGATCGATCTTGCGCTGGCCAAGATCAGCAGCGCCGAGCAAGGCTGGCGGATGCACGGCGACCCCAAGGGCAAGCCCTCACGCACCGCCTGGCGCGTGCTGGCGGTGAAGGACGGCCGCGCCTTTGTCGAATTCAGGCCGGAAACCGGCCGCACCCACCAGATCCGCGTCCACGCCGCCGAAGCCCTCGGTGCGCCGGTGGTCGGCGACCCGATCTATGGCAAGGGCGGTAAGGAAACCCTGCTCCACGCCGCTTCGCTGAAAGTGCCGCGCGACGGCAAAGAACCGATCATTGCTGAGGCACCCTTGCCCGAGCGCTTCCTGAAGGCGGGCTTCGGCGAGGCGTGAGCTGATCGCGGTAGCAGAAGGCTCACCGGCCCGCCGCTAACCCCAAGCCTGGTCGCACGTCCGCGGCGCCGCAAATTTCCCTGTTAATCGCCAGGAACAGGGAATTTTTTCTTTTTTTCGACGCCGCGCCAAGTCGAATTCTCTAGATTTGTAATATTTTACAATAGTTTACAAGATTCCTCGGTGATCCGCTCGGCCCGGAACAGGGAATTAACAGGGAATAACAGGGAAATTGCGCGCGCGGACCGCCGCCGTATCGCAGCGGAGAGCATCGTGAGACTGACAATATCAAAGAGCTTTCGGGCAACTGAACCGCCCCATGCCCGTGTCATGACCGATCAGGCGATGCGTTTGAATCGAAGCGAATAGGGAGGCGCGACGCTTTCGATTCGCGGCCAAGGCCCCAAGTCGTAAACCCAAACGGGAGGGCGGCTAGCGCCCCACAATTGGACCTCGATGTCGTGTGGTTGCCGGCCAGCGATTGATGCCGCAGTGAATTTACAGCAGCCTGCCGAGACGATCGATGGTGAGTGCTACGCCGACCCCAAGAAAGGCAACGTCACCAAGAGTCGTCATCCAAAAATCTGTTGAGTTTACATTGCGGTAAACCTTATGGCCACGAAGAACGGTTTCACCTCGCCGCGCCGCTTTGAGAATACGCCACAGCCCATAGAGCGCCATTATGGCGCCCGCGAACGCTCCGACGATGGCCATACCGTTGCTCATTTTCCGATACTACGAGGAAAAGGCTAATGACTGCTTCGCACCACTTTCAGCCGTTCCATTTATGAGTCTGTGGCTCAATCGACCGGCTTACCTCTCAGGCTCTTGACCGTCGAGCGCTTGGCCTTGCCCTCCATCCGCCGCGCCTTGGCGGCCTTGGAAGGCTTGGTCGGTCGCCTTTTCTTCGGCACGATCGTTGCCTCACGGATCAGCTCGAACAGCCGCTCGCGGATCTCCTGCCGGTTGAGCAGCTGCGACCGTGCGCCCTCGCTCTTCAGCACCAGCACGCCTTCGCGCGTCAGCCGGCTGCCGGCGAGCATTTCGAGCCGCGCCTTGACCGCCTCCGGCAGATTGGGCGAATTGCGCACATCGAAGCGGAGCAACACCGCTGAATCGGTCGTATTGACGGATTGCCCGCCAGGGCCTGAAGAGCGGGTGAAGCTCTCCTCGATTTCCTCGCTGTCGATGGCGATGGAGCGGGTGACGGGCAGGCGCGGCATGCCTCTTCCTACGGCGTGGGATGCGAAGTGCAACGTGTTGGCTTGGGTGTGACTGGGGTCTTTTGACTCGGACCCAATTTATCCGTCATGCCGGACTTGTTCCGGCATCCATCGTTCCGCACATGCTGCAGGCGTGATTGCTTGCGGCACGATGGACCCCGGAACAAGTCCGGGGTGACGGTAGCGGAGAAGACAGTGTACGAATTCGCGGTATCGGCCAGCTCCAAGGCCGAGCTCTATCATGACCTCCACGCAGCGCTCGATGCGCTGACTGCGGACGAGCCCGACACGATCGCCAATATGGCGAACGCAGCGGCACTGATCTGGCAATATCTTCCCGATCTCAACTGGTCGGGCTTTTACCGGCTGGTCGAGGGTGAGCTTGTGCTTGGCCCGTTCCAGGGAAAGCCCGCCTGCATTCGCATAGCAATCGGCGCAGGGGTCTGCGGCGCAGCGGCGGCGACCCGCGAGACCCAGCTGGTCGAGGACGTCCATGCCTTTCCCGGCCATATCGCCTGTGATGCCGCGAGCCGCTCCGAGCTGGTGGTTCCGATCATCCATGATGACGCCCTGATCGGCGTGCTCGATCTCGACAGCCCGAGCCCGGCCCGGTTCGATGCGGACGATGCCGCTGGATGCGAGGCGCTGGTGCGCCTGCTGGCGCCCCGCATCGCCGGCTGATCCGTTTCGGGACACACCAAGACTCGCGAAAAGCGGGGGAATTTGGTAACTGAACTCTTAATCATCGGGCCGATCCGGGCCCTTGCAGGAGGAGTTTACCATGCGGACCCTAGCGATCGCTGGCTTTGTAATGGTTACCGCGATCGCCGCGACTCCGACGGGAGCGCAGCACAGATTGTCCAATGGACAGGTCTGGCAGAATGGGCACGTCATGCCGCCCGCGCCGACCGCCCCCAATTATCCCAACCGTATCGATCCCGGTCAGCCGCGGATGGGCGGCGGCTGGAGCGGAGGGCAGGGCCAGTTGCCGAATGGCGTTCAGTCCCATCAGCAGCGGACCGGCGGTGGCTATAATTCCGGCCCCCGGCCAACCGGCCCAAGTCATTCGCGCTGGGGCGGCAGCGTTGGCGGCCATTGGCAGGGTGGCGCCAACGCGCCGGGCGGATGGCATGCCTATCGGCGCCCGAGCCGCGGCTGGATCATGCCGCATTACTGGATTTCGCCCAGCTTCTTCATCAACGACTATGGCACTTACGGCCTCTCCACGCCGCCACAGGGTTATAGCTGGTCGCGCTATTACGACGATGCGGTGCTGATGGACCAGAATGGCCGCGTCTATGATTCCGTCAGCGGCATCGACTGGGACAATTATGACAGCGCCGATGACTATGGCTATGGCTATGGCGGCGGTGGTTCTGCCAGCGCCGGCTATGGCTATGCCGAGGCGCAGGGTGGCGGCGGGGGCTATGGCGCTCCTTATCCGCAGCCGGGGCCGGGCGGGTGGTCGAACCAGCCCGCACCTTATCCGGCACCGCCCGCTTATGCGCCGCCGCCGCCTCCTCCGCCAGTGATGCAGGGCGGCTACAGCACCAACTATTCGAGCTCCGGTTATGCGAGCTCGGGCGGCTATATCAGTGGCGGCTATTGGTATCCGCCGGTGACGACAACCACGGTCACGATCCAGTCGGCGCCGGTCGTCACGACCACCACCACTGAATATATCGAGACCACCTATGCGCCCGTTCGCCGCACCTACCGCGCGGTGAAGCGGAAATGGCATCCGAAGCCGCGCGCCTGCTCGTGCGGTTGCTGCCGCTGATCTGAATACCTCCCCGGCGGGGGAGGATGAGCCCGTGTCGCGAACGGGAAGAGTGAGGGCGGGCCCGGGGGGACCTGCCCTCCTCTGAGTCTCAGCCCGGGATACTCATTCAGGTGCGGCGAAGGTGACGATGCTCTCCGCGCCGTCCGGCCCAAGTGCCGAGACGCCGATGAAATTGTCGTCGACCGGTACGTTCTTCAGCACATTCGTCTGCGCTGTCGCGGGCAGATCGATCGATTTCTGCCAGTCCTGCGCATCGTTGCGCCGCCAGTGGATGCGGTAGCCGGTGGCACCCTCGACCGCATGCCATTTCACCGTCGTGTCATAGCCCAGCGCGCCGGCGATGGTGACGCTGTCTGGCGCCGCCGGCGCTGCGGCGAGGCGGCGGATCGTCGCGATATTGATCGCGCTCACCTTGGCCAGATAGGCAAAGTCCATCTTGTCGACCGTGTCGCCATAGGCGATCCCATTCTCGGTGCGGATATCCTGGTGCTGCGCGTTCCAGTTCTCGGTGGCCACGGTGAAGCGTATCGCCGGATAGCCGAGATCGAGAAACGGCTTGTGATCCCCACCGCGACCGAGCCGGTCCGGCCGCCGCTCGACCATTACGTCGAGCCCCCCGGGGATCGTCCGCGCGATCCCGTCGACTGCCTTGGCGAGCGCGCGCGAGGGGCCGTCATCCTCGCCGCCATTCTGCCCGCGCGCCTGCACCGCTTTCAGGTCTTCTGAGGCGCGGATCCCTTCCGAAAACACGCGGACATGATCGGCGACGCGCACGCCGTTCTGGCCGATCGTATTGCCGACAATGTCGTTGTTGAGCATCGCCGAGACAGTCCAGTTCTTCTGCTTCGCTGTCTCGGCGAGCAGGGTGCCGCCATACAGTCCCTGCTCCTCGCCCGAGAAGACAGCATAGACGATGGTGGCGCGGAACTTCTCCTTCGACAGGACCCGCGCCGCCTCGAGCACCAGCGCCACGCCCGATCCGTCGTCATTCGCGCCGGGGGCGTCGCTGGTCGCGTTCATCACGTCGGTAACGCGGCTGTCGATATGTGCGCCGATGATGATCACACGGCGTGGCTCGGTGCCCTCCTGAAAGCCAAGCACATCGACGATCTCGACGCCGTCCGGCGCGCGCTTCCCGATGAAGGTGCGCGCGATATTCGCGCTGGTGATGCAGCCGCCGCACGCATCCGAAATCCGCGTCAACTCGCCCGCCACCCAACTCCGTGCTGCGCCGATGCCGCGATTCGGATCGTCGGGCGAGGAGAGGCTGTGCCGTGTGCCGAAGCTGACGAGCTTCTCGACCGTGGCTTTCAGTCGAGCTGGGTCGGGCGCGTCCTTGGCGGCGGCAGGGGTGGCGATGAGCAGGGCGGCGAGGGGGAGGATACGCATTGCCGGATGGTGCAGGTGAGCGCCGCCCACTTCAACCCCTCGCCGTCACCCCGAACTTGTTCCGGGGTGCACAGTCCCGCGTAGACAACGCGTGAAACTCTGGCGGAAAGGTGGATGCCGGAGCAAGTCCGGCATGACGGTGGTGGTTAGGCTAACTCAAACGGTCGATCGCTTCGCGATCGAGCGAACCCGGGATGATCATCAGGGGAATCGGCAGCACGCCGGCATCGGCTCCCGCGAAATAGCTGACCAGCGGGCCCGGCACGCCACTCGCGGCGGCGGCGAGGACGAGCGCCGCGATGGACGGATTGTCCGCGATGACTTCGCGGATGATCTTCGGCCCGTCGCCCTGGCGGACGGTGATCGATGGCCTCAGCCCAGATTCCTCGAGCAGGGTGCCTGCCGCGCCGGCAACGAGAGCCTCGGCATGGATGCGCGCCTCTTCCTCGATCGTCGCCTGGACGCCGCCAAAGGCGACGAACTCGGCCGGCGGCATCAGCGCGAGGATTTCAACGCCTCCGCCCGTCTTGACCGCACGCCGCGCCGCGAAGCGGAGTGCGATTTCGCTCTCCGGGCTTTCGTCGATCACGACCAGATAGATGCGCATGGCCTTTGGCCTCCCCTTTACGCTAGTTGGCGCGCGCCGCGTTGTTTCGCAAGTGCGCGGTCTTGACCACCTCCGTGCGCAAGGGCGGTCTTGACCGCCTTCGCGCGCAAGCGCGGTCTTGACCGAACGTGCGTCGGGCGCGAAGGAAACTCGCCGTTACGGATTCGGGTTAGGACGCTTCATGTCGATCGAGATCAAGATGCCTGCGCTGTCGCCGACGATGGAGGAGGGCACGCTGGCCAAATGGCTCGTGAAGGAAGGCGATACCGTCAAGTCGGGTGATCTGATGGCCGAAATCGAAACCGACAAGGCGACGATGGAATTCGAAGCCGTCGATGAAGGCGTGATCGGCAAGATCCTCGTCGCCGAGGGAACCGACGGCGTGAAGGTCGGCACGACTATCGCAGTGCTGCTAGAGGAGGGTGAAAGTGCTGGGGCACCATCCGCGCCCAAGGCCGCAGAAGCGCCCAAGGCAGAACCAAAGGCCGAGGCGCCGAAGCAGGAGGCCCCCGCAGCCGCCAAGCCCGTTGCAGCACCGGCGGCCCCCGCTTCAGGCGAACGCGTCAAGGCAAGCCCGCTCGCTCGCCGGATCGCAGCCGAAAAGGGCCTTGAGCTGTCAGTGCTCGAGGGTTCCGGCCCGAACGGGCGGATCGTCAAGGCCGACGTCGAAGGCGCCAAACCGGGCGCCGCCCCTGCCGCGACGCCGGCAAGCGCCGCTCCTGCCGCCACGTCGCCCGCCGCGGCACCTGCCGCAGCGGCTGCGGCCAAGCCGGTCGCAATTCCCGATATTCCGCACACCGCCGAAAAGCTCAGCAATATTCGCAAGACGATCGCGCGCCGCCTCACCGAATCGAAGCAGACGGTCCCGCACATCTATCTCACCGTCGATATCCGGCTCGACAAGCTGCTCAAGCTCCGCACCGATTTCAACGCAGCGCTGGCGCCGCGCGGCGTGAAGCTCTCGGTCAATGATCTGCTGATCAAGGCGCTCGGCGTCAGCCTGATCCAGGTGCCCAAGTGCAACGTCATGTTCACGCCCGATCAGCTGATCAGCTTCAGCCGCGCCGACATCTCGGTCGCGGTCAGCACGCCTTCGGGCCTGATCACGCCGATCATCGCCGAGGCCGATACCAAGGGCCTCGCCGCGATCTCCGAGCAG
Source organism: Sphingomonas sp. P3_C5 (assembly GCF_056402635.1). Taxonomy (NCBI): domain Bacteria; kingdom Pseudomonadati; phylum Pseudomonadota; class Alphaproteobacteria; order Sphingomonadales; family Sphingomonadaceae; genus Sphingomonas; species Sphingomonas sp. P3_C5. The sequence continues at coordinate 7,533 of NZ_JBFUHA010000013.1, read as the reverse complement.
ATGAAGGATCTCGCGACGCGCGCGCGCGACAACAAGCTGAAGCCCGAGGAATATCAGGGCGGCACCGCAAGCCTCTCCAATATGGGCATGTTCGGCATCAAGCAGTTCGAGGCGGTGATCAATCCGCCCCAAGGCATGATCATGGCGATCGGTGCCGGTGAGAAGCGCCCCTGGGTGATTGACGATGCGCTCGGCGTCGCGACGATCATGTCAGCGACCGGCAGCTTCGATCACCGCGCGATCGACGGTGCTGACGGCGCGCAGCTGATGCAGGCGTTCAAGGCGCTGGTCGAAAACCCGCTCGGCATGGTGGCGTGAGGGCGCGGTGAAGCATCTGTTGGTCGAACTCCTCCATCTCGCCTCGGGTCTGGTCGGGGCGGCACTGATTGCCTGGCTCGCCGCCTGGGCCGTGCCGAATGTCAGGAATGAGATCTGGACGGTTGCCTATGTCGCGATGCTGATCGTCGCATATATGGCGATACGCCCGCTACGCCTCGCCTCGCGCGCCGATCTGCAGGCGGACCCGCGCCCGTCACGCGCCAATGACTGAAGGCCGCTCGATATCCGGCGGGCGAATGTCCGCATGACCGATCGCAGCTTCGTCGCGTTCGATAACACCGCACTCGGCGTCGGGCCGACCGCGTCGCTGCCCCTTTCCCCCGCCCCTCCCCCGCACAGGGAGAGGGAGAAGAAGGATTCTCATCTTGGCTGACAGTTTCGATCTCATCATCCTCGGCTCCGGCCCCGGCGGTTATGTCGCTGCGATCCGCGCGGCGCAGCTTGGCCTCAAGACCGCGATCATCGAGCGCGAGCGGCTCGGCGGCATCTGCCTCAACTGGGGCTGCATCCCGACCAAGGCGCTGCTGCGCACCTCGGAAATCTATCATTATATGAGCCACGCCGCCGATTACGGGCTGACCGTGGAGAAGCCGGGCTTCGATCTGACCAAGATCGTCGAGCGCTCGCGCAAGGTCGCGGGCCAGCTCAACATGGGCGTGAAGGGCCTGATGAAGAAGAACAAGGTGACGGTGTACGAGGGCGTCGGCACGATCACCGCGAAAGGCAAGCTGACCGTCAAGCAGGGCGACAAGGTCTCCGAGCTCGAGGCCAAGAACATCATCGTCGCGACCGGTGCCCGCGCCCGCGACCTGCCCTTCGCCAAGGCCGACGGCAAGCGCATCTGGACCTATCGCCACGCGATGGTGCCCGAGGAAATGCCGACCAAGCTGCTCGTGATCGGCTCGGGCGCGATCGGTGTGGAGTTCGCTAGCTTCTATTCGGACATGGGCGCCGAGGTGACGATCGTCGAAATGCTGCCCCGAGTCCTCCCGGTCGAGGATGAGGAAGTCTCGGCCTTCATGGAAAAGGCGCTGATCAAACAGAAGATCCGAATCCTGACCGGTGCCGGCATCGAGGGCCTGACCCCGGGCGCCAATGGTGTGACCGCCAAGATCAAGGGGAAAGACGGCACCGTAACGTCCGAGGAGTTCAGCCACGCCATCGTCGCGATCGGCATCGTGCCGAACACCGAGGATATCGGGCTGGAGAAGCTCGGCGTCGAGACCGACCGCGGCCACATCAAGACCGACGGCTATTGCAAGACCAATGTCGAAGGCATCTGGGCGATCGGCGATGTCACCGGTGCCCCCTGGCTCGCGCACAAGGCAAGCCATGAGGGCGTGATCGCGGTTGAGGCGATGGCCGGCGGCCACCCGCATCAGATGGACAAGGCCAATATCCCGGGCTGCACCTATTCGCGGCCCCAGGTCGCGTCGGTCGGGCTAACCGAGGCCAAGGCGAAGGAAGCGGGTTACGAGGTGAAGGTCGGCAAATTCCCCTTCATCGGCAACGGCAAGGCAATCGCGCTCGGCGAGGCCGAAGGCTTTGTGAAGACGGTGTTCGACGCCAAGACCGGCGAGCTGCTCGGTGCGCATATGGTCGGCGCCGAGGTGACCGAGCTGATCCAGGGCTATGTCATCGCGCGTCAGCTCGAGACGACCGAGGCCGAGCTGATGGAAACCGTGTTCGCGCACCCGACTCTCTCGGAGATGATGCACGAGAGCGTACTCGGCGCTTATGGCCGGGCGTTGCACATCTAGAACGCACGTTTTCCGGGCGGGCTGGCGGGCATTGCTCGTTATAATTGCGCCTGACCAGGTCGGCCCTTTTTACAAGGGCACGACCTGGTCAGCGCATTCGAACAGGCTGAAGCCTACGGGGCGTGAGCGGGCGCGACCTTCGATTACTTCGCGCGCTTCCCGAGCCGGTGCCGCACGACGCTGACCGTGAAGATGAGGCCGATGATTGCCAGCAGCGCTGCAAAATACATCAGCCCGAAAGCGGCCAGCAATGCCTGTCCAAAGCCCGGCATATCGTTCACGGGCACATGTTCTCCAGCTGCAATGAGTGCCGCTCTCTCCCGGCCCTGAAGCTCCAGGATCTGGAAGGACAGGAGAACCGCGGCAATACCAGCGCCGAGCCCCAGGCCCCAAAGCCCAAGCCCTTTCCAGATCCGGTCACGCGACCCGAACAAAAGAGACGCGAGCCCGAGCAGGCAGGAAATGGCCATCAGCGCCATCCACACGACAGCCGTGACTTTGATGAGCATCATTCCCTCCAGCCCAGTTTTCCGCGCGATCGGGGCACTATGCGCGCGAGGGCGTAGAGAAAGAGCGAATTTGCTCCAACCGCGCCAAATCGGCCGCGCCGTTAACCTCTGCCGGGTACAGCTTTGGGCTTCAGGAGAATCGTCATGAAATTTGTTGAGCTGAAGTCTCGCGGCGGCGACTATTGGGTGGTGGCGGCGAACATCGCCTATCTTCGCGCTGACGAGAATGGGCAGACCAAGGTCGGCCTGATCGGCGGCGACTCGCTGCTCGTCGTCGGCAGCATGACCGACATCGTGGCGAAGGTTGAGGCCGGCGAGTCCTGAGCCTCTAGTCCGCCACCCGGGTCAACAGACCAAGCGCCAGCCGGCGATAGGCGGCACGGACGGCGGCACCGGTGGCGACCGGATCATCCGAGGCTGCGATCTGCAACACACCCTGGCGAAACGCACCGGACAACAGATGCGCCAGCGCCGGCACCTGCTCTGAATCGACGAGCCCGGCATCGGCAAGATGATAGAGCGCGTGCTCGCCAAGCTCGACACGGAGCCTGGTCTGCATTGCGATCCACTCGGTCATGTCGAGCACCGCCGGGCCATCGATCAGCAGCAATTGCCGCGCCTCGCGCCCCCCATAGGCGTCGAACAGCACTTCGCTGCCGGTCAGCAGTTCGTCGACATGATGGTCGACATGCCCCATCGTGCCCGTCAGCACACGCCCGGCGATCTCGTCGATCACTGCGCCGCATGCTGCGCGGAACAGGTCGCGCTTGTCCTTGAACTGATAATAGACCGCGCCCTTGGTGAGCGCCGCCCGGGCCGCGATTTCATCCACTGACACAGCGGCGAAACCCCGCTCCGCAAACAGCGCGCGTGCGGCCGCGACCAGTTTCTGACGATTGCCGGTTGACTCCATACCGCTGGTATGTTGTCATACTGACGGTATGACAAGGCCCGCTTTCTCTCCACCGCTCGCGATCGCCGCTGCGACCGGGCTTGCAATGGCGATCGCGACGGCCGCCTTTCTGACGCATGGCGGATGGACCTATGACGGTGCAGCCACGGCAGCCCGGCTGACCGCGCGGGTCTCGTTCCTGTGGTTCGTCATTGCCTGGGCAGCCTCGGCATTGGCGCGGCTCTGGCCCGGTGGCTGGCGCACCGCTCTGCTTCGTCGCCGGCGTTCGGTCGGGCTGGGCTTCGCTGCCTCGCACTTTGTCCATCTCGGGGCGCTGCTCATCGCGGTCCTCGTCTTCGATCATGCCACAAGTCCGAAAACGGTCATCGGCGGCTCGATCGGCTATCTGTTCGTGCTGGCGATGGCGGTCACATCGAACGATGCCTCGGCCCGCAGGCTCGGCCCGCGCCGCTGGCGGCTGCTTCATGCGACCGGTGGTTATGTCATCGCCGGGATATTCACGTCCTCTTACCTCGGCCGGCTTCCGACCAACCCGGCACTGGCCGTGCCGACGCTGGCGTTGATCGCTCTCGCCGCGATTCTGCGCGTCCTCGCCTGGGCGCGGAAAAGGGCAGGGATGCGGGTCGCCACGGCTTAGCGTTCAGGTCTGGGTTGAGCCCTGCAGCGCGGCGAACTCAGCGACCAGCGGCGTGAAAGCCTCCATCGAGTCGGGCTGGGTCGCGAAGCTGTGTTTCGCCGGGGTGGTCGCCCAGGGTAGCTTCTCGCTGGTCCAGAATTCAACGAAGGGTTCAAAGCCGGCATGGTCGTCGAGCATCGTCGCGCGGACATTGACGAAGCCAATATCAGGCTCGACCCTGGTGAAGACCCAGCTCTTGCACCAGTCGCAATGATAATGGCGTGACTGGTCACCATGGAGCCCGCCGATCACCGGCTCGCCCTCGACCAGCTCGAAACCATCGGCCGGCACGGTGATCGTCAGGGAAAAAGCGCTCGCGCTCATTTTCTGGCAGCCGGTGCAATGGCAGGCGCCGGTGAGCAGGGCGGGCCTGGTCACGCGGATGCGTAGCTTGCCGCATCGGCAGCTGCCGTCGAGCGGGAGGGTCAAGTCAGTCATCGCTTCCTTCTCCGTCGTTGATTCGTCATGATCGCACGAAAAGGGGAGAGGTTTCATGCCGTTTGGGATCCTGTGGCCGACCTTCGCACTGGTCGTGCTGATCTATGTCATCTGGTTCGTGATGTATGTGCAGCGCTTCATCCTGATGAAACGCACGCCACCCACGCCCGAGGATTTCGCGTCGATGGACAGTGGCCGGCGCTATTTCGCGCCCGTGGAGATGCCCGCCGCGAATCTGATCAACCTGTTCGAGATGCCGGTGCTGTTCTTCGCGCTGGTGCCGTTGCTGCTGATCACGCACCAGGCGAACCATATCCAGGTCGCGCTCGCCTGGGCCTATGTGCTGCTCCGGGCGGGGCATAGCGTGGTGCAGATCGTCATCCGGCGCGTGCCGCTGCGCTTCCTGGTCTACGTCCTGTCCTGCGCGGTCCTGTCGGCGATGTGGATCGGTTTCGCCGTCGATATGGCCAGCGCTTCAACGCGCTATCAGGATGCGATGGGCAATATCGCAGCAGCCCCATAAGCAAAGGGCGGCGCTGCTGCGCCGCCCTTTGGTTTGCTCATTTGCCTCCTCGGGGGAAGCATCAGACGCGTTCGATCAGGCGGCGGCCTCGCTCGAGCTCACCAAGGTGATCTCGGGCGCCGAGGTCGGTACAGGCCGCTCGAAGCTGCGGCTGCCAGCATCGACCGCGACATGCTTCAGGCGGCCGTCGATCGACGCGCCATTCTCGATTGCGATCGTCTCATATTCGACATCGCCAGTGATCCGCGCGGCGCGCTCGATCGTCAGCTGCCGGACTGAAACCGAACCCTCGATCGAGCCAGCGAGGCGTGCCGTCTCGGCCTTGACCGCGCCGTTGATACGGCTCTCCGTCCCCTGAACCAGGCTGCCGCAATGGACATCGCCGTCCACCCGGCCATCGATATGGAGATCAGCCGTGGCGGCGATATTGCCGGTGATGACGACATCGGCGCCGAGCACGGAGAACATTCCGCGCTTGCCGTTCTGAGACTGAGGCTGCGGCGCCGGGGGCAGGCTGCTGCCGCCATCGCGTCCACCACGATTATTGCTACCACCAAACACCGCCATCAATCCCACTCCCAGTTCGCGACTCGGTCATTAACTAGCACAAGTTACGGTTTCCCTCACCTCAGTGAAAGATCGCGCCTGTCAGAACGGGATTGTCGTTCGCCGCCGGCTTCAGCAGCGAGCGCGCAAGCCGCAAGGTCGCGAGCAGCATCGCAAGGCCGCCCATCATCGCAAGCGCGGGCACGCCGCTGAGCGCGCCGAGCCAGGCGAGGACCGATCCCGCCTGAACCAGGATCGCGAGCGTCCAGCTTGCCCGGTCACGCCACACCAGGGCCAGCGCGAGTGCGAGGATGTCAGCGAGGAAAAAGGCGTTGGCGTGCATGCCCGGCAGCAAGCCGGCGCTGACGAGCGAGGCCAGTAGCGTAGCGTTCATCAAGGTGCGGTCGCTCAGCCGGGCGGCGGAAAAATTGGCGACATAGGCGGCACTCGCGCCGATCGCGGCGGCGAGGGCGAGGCCGAGCAAAGGCAGTCCGAGCGGCAATGCCTGGGCGATCGTCCAGAGGTTCGGCGCGTTGAACGACAGGGGCTGTTCGATGCCCATTCGGTAGAGGGTCGCGAGGTCCGAAGGATGCCAGCCGACCAGCATCGTCTCGGCGGCGACGGCGGGCGCGATCGGCCATAGTCGCAGTGGCAGGCGCCGGTTGATCGCGAGCGCCAGGAAGAAGGGGGCAACGAACGCCGCCTGCAGGTCAAGGCCGACAGCAAGGCCGAACCAGACGAACATCGCGGCATGGTGCCGGGCGAGTGCGGCGGTGAGCGCCATCACACAGGCGGCGGCCCAGATCGCGTCATAGGGCCCGAGCAGCACGCATGGCAGCAGGAAGACGAGCGCAGCGGCATGATTGGGCTGGGACGCGTGAAGCTGGATCAGCAGATGCCTCATGGCGAGCGCGAGCGCGGCGGTGCCCACCAGCGGAAGCAGCCCTGCAAGGCTCACCCCGCCCGCCATCATCCACCAGGCGAGGGCCGCCACGGCGAGCGTGGCTGCGATAGGGGGCAGGGGGAAAGCCGGTGGCCGCGGCAGCATCATTCTGCCCTGATACCCGACACGGATTGAGGGTGCGTTAAGAACAGCGGATCGCGGTTGCACGCACAACGCGGCTGTGTTGTGTATCGAACCACAACAAGCCGGCGCGCAAGCCGGCCGCAGCAGAGGAACCGGATGATGGCGAAGGAAAAGACCACGACTGACAAGGTGAAAGACACGTTCGACGACATCGTCGATCCAGTGAAAAAGGCCGGCGAAGCGATACGTGCTTCGGGCGCGAAACTCGCCAAGGGCAGTTCGGATGTCGGGATCAAGATGATCGAACAGGCCGAGATCAACGCCCGCGAAGCCTTCGCGGCAATGCGCGCGGCCGCCGCTGCGAAGGACCTGTCGGAGGTGATGAAGATCCAGGGCGAGTTTCTGCGCGAGCAGGGCAGCCGCAGCATGGCCAATGCCCGCGAGATCGGCGAGCTGATCATGCAATTCGGCCGAGAGGCAGTCGCCCCGCTCAAGGGCGACAAGGACTGAGGCCAGTCGACCAAGTTTACTCGTCATGCCGGACTAGGGTCCGGACCCATTAATGGGATTCCCGATTGGGTGTGATTGTGATTCAATGCGTTCTGTGAGGAGGCGTTGGCGATGGCGGATTTCTTCTGGTTTTCGGATGCGCAGTGGGCGCGGATTGCGCCCTTGTTGCCAACCGGCACGCGCGGGATGCCGCGGGTAGATGACCGCCGGGTGCTTTCTGGCATCGTTCATGCGCTGCAAAGTGGTGGGCGCTGGGGCGACTGCCCCGAGCATGTCTATGGTCTCTATGGTC
>NZ_JBFUHA010000012.1:0-137550 GCF_056402635.1 Sphingomonas sp. P3_C5 | reverse complement strand
GCCCCACCAGGAACTCGTCCTGCTGGCTGATCAACAGATTGCCGGTCGCCGCGTTCAGCAGCACCTGCTCCTTGTTGCGCCCGAGCGACCCGGAGCCGAGCAGCCCCGCGCCCCCCAGGATCGAACCCGAACCGCGCTCGAAACCAGCACCGAGACCTGTGAAAATCGCAACCATCGTCATCCCCCCGGCCTGGCACGAAGAAATGCGTGCTCAGGCCATGCGGAGAGTCAGATCAGGAGGATCGCGAAATTGTTTAGCGATTTTTCACCTTATTTGAGCGCTAGTGGAACCGTTTGCGAGGCTGTCGGCAAACCGGCGATCCCACCCTCCCAGCCCTCAAACCAGCCCTTTTCGAAGCGCACAAAGCACCGCCTTGGTGCGGTCGTTCACGCCGAGTTTGGAGAAGATGCTGGAGACATGGTTGCGCACCGTGCCGTTCCCGATCCCCAGCGCCTTCGCGATTTCGCGGTTGCCGATGCCGCTCGTCATCAGCTTCAGAACCTCCGTCTCCCGTTCCGTCAGCCTGTCCGGCTTGTCGAAGGCCTCTGCGCGCCAGGGGGCCTCGCGGTCCGCGGAGTCACTGGCCGCGGCGAGCGAGGCGTAGAGATAGGTCCCGCCGGACGCCACGGTCCGGATCGCGTCGACAAGGACCTCGGGCGTGACGCCCTTCAGCAGATAACCCCGGGCGCCGGCGCGGACGCCGGAGATCAGGGCGGCATCGTCTTCGAAAGTGGTAAGCAACAGGGTCGGTGGCAGCGCGCCGGCCGCGGCCAGGGCGGTCACCACCTGAACACCGTTCATCCGGGGCATGCGCACGTCGAGCAGCAGCACATCCGGCCGATGCTCGAGAACGGCCTGGACGCCGGCCTCGCCGTCCCCGGCTTCGGCCACCACGGTTAGCCCGTCGAACAGCCCGAGGAGTGCGCGGATGCCGCTTCGGATCAACGCCTGATCGTCGACGATGCAGATCCTGATCAAGGACAGGCCCCCACCGCGGGTATGACCCCGCGGATACTGAACCCCTCACCCGGCGCGCTGGCGATCGACAGGTCGCCGCCCAGGCTCCCGAACCGCTCGCGCATTCCGGAAAAGCCATTCCCTTCGGTGAAGCGCCCTCCCCGGCCATTATCTTCAGTGGAGAGGCTGATTCCGCCGTCCGGCGCTTGTTCCAAGGTGATGACCAGGCGGCTCGCGCCGGCATGCCGCAGCGTGTTGGTGATCACTTCCTGCACGCAGCGCATGATGGCGTCGGCCCGCGCCGCATCGAGCGCGAAGAGCTCGGCCGGCAGGTTCAGCTCCACGGCAAGGCCGATGACGTTTTCGGCCAGCGCACGAAGCGTCTCTCGCAGATCGACCGGGTCGACGCGGGCGCTGCTCACCACCGTCCGGACCTCCTCCAGAAGCGCGCCGGCCACGTCGCGCGCGCACTGCACATGCTCGCCGGCCCGCCCGCGAGACAGGCGCCGGGCAACGTCGAGATGAATGGTGAGGGTGGTGAGGCTATGGCCGAGCACGTCGTGCAGATCGCGCGAGATCCGCAGGCGTTCGCTCATCCGGGCATTCTCGGTCATCAGGGCCTGGGCGGCGCGGAGCTCCATGTTCAGCCGCGCCGCCTCGTCGTGCGCGCGCGCCTCGCTGCGGGCGAGATGCGCCGCGCCTATGGCGAACATCTGGAAGCCCACTGCGACAATCAGGATCAGGAAAGGGAAGGTGCTGCTGGATTCCGTCGTGCACTTCATGACCGCCAGTGACACGGCCTGCAGGGCCGCCGCCCCGAGTGCGGTGCGAAGCGACGCGACCCAGGCGACCTGCCACGCCACCACAACGACGAGACAGGTCACGATGAAGCTGGGGAAAAGCCAGACCAGCAGCAATGCCATGGCCGACTGCACGGCGAGCGCCGCGACGAGCGCCCGCTGGCGGCCCGACCGTTCGCTCGATCCCGCAACGATATAAGCGCCAATGAAGACGGCATAGCCGGAGAACCATTTGATGGCCCAGTTCGGCGTTTCCTGAAACAGCTTTGGCTGGAACAGCCCCGCATAGACGGCATAGAGGCCGATCGCGGCGACCATCAGAAGACAGGCAATCCTCAAAAGGCGATCGCGCTGGCGGAGGTGATCAATCATCACTGCGGTCCCGAACCATGGGCGCCCAGGCTAGCAGAGGCGGGCCGCCAAATCCCATGACTCCTGTCATGGGCCGCACCCATGACGCACGCCACTGTCGGGCTTTGTCGGGGTGGCGGAAAAGGCAACAGCGACACCTCGACCCAGGAGTTCCCATGCTGCCCTTCCGCCGCTTTCACCTCTTGTCCTTTGGCTGCCTCGCGGCCGCTTGCGTCACCAGTTTCGTCGCGTCGCCCAACTGGGCTCAGGCGATGAACCATGGCGCGATGGCAAATGAGTCCGCACCGCCGCCGTCAGTCGGGCAATCGATCATGGACCAGCTCAACGGCCTTGTCGGGACATGGGACGCTCAGCTCAGCAACGGTGTGATGACCGACGTCTTCAAGCCCTTCGCCTTCGGCACCGCTGTGCTTGGCGAGGAATGGCTGAACGGAAAGCAGGTCACCGCTACCGTGTTCTATGTCGTCGACGGAGAGCTGCGCGCCGACCATTATTGCGATTACAAGAACCAGCCGCGCTACACGGCAGTGCCCTCGACCGAGCCCGGCGTCATCGATTTTCAATTCCGAGAGGCGACCAATCTCGACACCCAGCCGGTGCACTTCCATGGAACGCGGTGGAAGATCGTGGACGCGACCCACCTGATCCAGGACTGGTTCATCATGGGCGGCAAGAAGCCGGTCTCAGTCGCCCATATGGAATTCACCCGACGCGCCGACGGCGCCTCCGCGCCCGCGGCGACCAGGATGGTGCCCAAGAGCTGAGGAGGAAACGGCACGCCAATGGCTGTTTGCTGGGGGCCGTGGTAAGCCAATCGAATGACCTCTCTGAGGAGCCTTCTCACTTCGGCATCGACCGTCCTGTTCATAGTCGTTTTACAAATAATGGTGCTGATCGTCAGCCTGAACACTTATGGCGAGGTTTCGATATTTTGTGCCGGTCCGGCCCATGGCTTGCTGCCGTTGGCGTTCGCTCTGCTTCACCTCTTGTTTCTTGTCCTTCTCGCAGTGGGAATAGTCTCGCTGAAATTGCGCCGGGTGAGACCATTTTATCTCATTATACTGGTCATCGGCCTGGCAGCTTTGCCCGTTCAGGCGAAGCTCGTTCACGCCGGGGCCCTGAAATGCGATGTGCCGTAAGCAATCCTCAACCGGCTACCCGGGGCGGGCGGAAGCAGCTACCCCGATCGCCGTGGTAACCCCGGACCGTCCATTCATGGCACTTCGCGGCATCAGTTTTGCCATCGCAATCCTGTCTTCCGTGCTGCCCATCTTCATTCTCGTTGATTCGGCACCCAAGGCGGATGTGGCCGGGCTGGTGTTCGCATTGCTCTTTCTTCTCTGGACATCAGTGCCGACGGCTATCCCCTGGATTCTGGTGCGGCGCGGTGCGGATGGCCCATCCTTTCGATGGCTTTTCGCGGGTCAGCTCGTTTCGTTCGTGCTGGCGACGGCTTTTTACGCAAAGATCCTGTATTCCGGCTATGATTCACCGTTCATCTTCTTCGTGATGCCGGCGACCCTTCAATGGGTCGTACTCGCGGTGACGACGGTAGCGGCTGAAATGACTGGTGGCGGGAAGTCATAGGGGCGTCCAGCTAGGACGGCCCTGCAACGGCATTGCCGTCAATCAAACGGCCAAGCGCCGCAGCAACTTCCGCCGCGTCGCTGTCACCTAACGCGCCGTGCCCCACCAGGAGCCGGTACCACATCAAGCCGAGCGCGAAGTCGAGCAGCAACTCCAGGTTGGCGGGGCGCCCATATTCAGCCTCGATCACACGCGCAAAGGCGCTTCGTCGCTCGCGAACAAATCGCTCGCGAAAGATCTCCCGGAACCGGGCATCGAGTTGCGCATCGGCCATCAAGCCCTGGAGCATTGGGCCCGCCCGCTCCCGCACTACTCCAAATATGTAGCACAGGTGACGCTCGACCGAACCGGCAGCCTCATCGTCCTCAGAGACTGAAACGGGGGCGACGACAGCGAGCAACGCTTCCGCCGCCAGTTCAGCTCGGGACCGGAACCGCCGGTAGATGCTCGCCTTGCTGATACCTGACAGGGCCGCGACCCGCTCGATCGTCAACCGGCCATAGCCTTCCGCGCCGACAATTTCATGCGCGGCCCGGAACAGCGCTCCGTCGATTGAATCGGACCTTGGTCTTCCGAGTGGACGAGCGACGCCAGCCATTGCCTTCACCTTTACAATACGATCCGTCTCGTAATATATACGAGCCGATCAGTATCGTAAGGAGAAGCGTGATGAGTGTCGAGGGCTCGACCATGGTCATCATCGGGGGCAGTTCAGGGATCGGCCTGGCGGCGGCGGCCGAAGCGCGGCGCCGCGGAGCCAGCGTCGTGATCGGCGGACGCGACGAGGCGAAGTTGCAGGCGGCCGCAGCGGAAATCGGAGATGTGAGGGCCGCTCACGTGGACGCCGCCGACCCGGCAAGCCTGGCCTCCTTTTACGCTGGCGTGGGATCGTTCGATCATCTTGTCATCGCCGCATCCGGGGGCCGAGGCGGCGGCTCGTTTGCATCATTGTCGGAAAACGACCTGCAGAGCGGATTCGATGCCAAGTTCTGGGTGCAGTGGCGGGCTGCCCAAGCCTCGCTCCAGACCCTTTCCGAGCATGGCTCCATCACCTTCGTGTCGGCCGCATCGGCGCGCGCGAGCAATCCAGGTACGAGCGGCCTGGCCGCCATCAACGGCGCGGTGAATGCCATGGTCGGACCGCTTGCCCGCGAGCTTGCGCCGCGACGGGTGAATGCGGTCTCCCCAGGTGTCGTGGACACGCCGTGGTGGGATACCCAGCCCGAAGCGATGAAGGCGGCGTTCTTCAGCGCGTCGGAACAGATGCTGCCGGTTGGTCGGGTAGGAAAGCCGTACGACCTGGCCGAGGCGATCCTGTTCGTCGCGGGCAACGGCTTCACGACTGGCATCGTGCTGGACGTCGATGGGGGGCTTCGCACTATCAATCCGGCGTGAGTTTGGCCCCACCCCATCGGGAACAGCAACGCCGGAATCCTGTTGTGAGGAGATGGCTGACGGCAATCCGCTAGAAGATCCCATCGAACCGATGGAGGCGAAGCTTGTGGCGGCGTTGCCCGAAGAGCCGGGCTGGCAGTTCGAGCCGAAATGGGACGGGTTTCGCGCAATAGCTGTGCGCGATGGCGACGATATCAGGATCTGGTCGAAATCGGGCAAGCCGCTCGATCGCTATTTTCCAGATGTCGTTGACATGCTTCGCTCGGTCTCGACCCGCCGCTTCATCCTCGATGGTGAGATCGTCGTGCCGATGGGCGAGGTGCTGTCGTTCAGCGCGCTGCAGGCGCGGCTGCATCCGGCGCCGAGCCGGATTGCGCGGCTGGCGCGGGAGACGCCGGCTGAGTTCATGCTGTTCGATCTGTTGCAGCTGGGTGACGACGATCTTTCCGGCGAGCCGCTCGAACACCGCCGGGCCTTGCTGGAGCAATTCCACCAGAAGGAGGGCAGCGAGCGGCTACGGCTTTCACCGCGCAGCCTTGAGGTCGGCCAAGCGCGCGAATGGCTGGCGGCGGCGGGTGGTGCCCTTGACGGGGTGGTCGCGAAACGGCTCGATCTGCCCTACCAGTTTGGCGAGCGGGCGATGGCGAAGGTCAAGCAGCACCGGACGGCGGACTGCGTTATCGGCGGCTTTCGCGAGACGGCGGACGGTTCGGGCGTCGCCTCGCTGCTGCTCGGGCTCTACAATGATGCCGGGCTGCTCGACCATGTCGGCTTCACCTCGGCGCTGCCCGCAGCTGAGCGGCCGACCTTGCTGAAGACGCTCAAGCGCCATGTCGGATCGCCGGGCTTCAGCGGCAAGGCGCCGGGTGGGCCGAGCCGCTGGGCGACCGAACGCTCGGTCGCCTGGACTCCGCTGCGACCTGAGCTGGTGGTCGAGGTCCTGTACGATCAGATCACCGATGGGCGCTTCCGGCATGGCACGCGGCTGTTGCGCTGGCGCCCGGACAAGCGGCCGGATCAATGCTCGACGGATCAGCTTGTGCGCGAGATCATGCCGGCTGAGCTCGAAGCGCTCGTCGCGCAGTCCAGCTAAGGCCGCCGCTGAACTTTACCAAGGTTAAGTTATTGGGATTATTTGGTTTCGACCCGGAAACGATAGGAACAACATCGAGCTCAGCGCGATTGAGGGGCCGACGGCAAGAGACGGAGAGCTGCCATGGCCGACGATGTTTCCACCCTCACCAGTGATGATGCGCCGATCACCGCGTCCAAGCACAGCGACGCTGCTCAGGACGCGACCGACACGCTGATCGAACCCAAGGGCGATACGCTGATCGGCCGCGCGGTGACGATCAATCGGCCGCTGCCGGAGCTGTTCGCTTATTGGCGCGATTTCACCAAGCTGCCGACCTTCATGGACAATGTCGTCAGCATTTTGCCGATCGACGACAGGCGCTCGCACTGGGTGGTGAAGGCGCCGGGCGGCAAGACCGTCGAATGGGATTCGGTCATCACCGAGGAGCGCGAGAACAGCTTCATCGCCTGGGCGTCGGAGCCTGGGGCCGATGTCGAGAATAGCGGCCGGATCGATTTCCGCGATGCCGGCGCGCGCGGGACGATCGTCACCGCGACCATTTCCTATGATCCGCCCGCGGGCGCTGTCGGCAAGCTCATCGCCAAGATGTTCCAGCGCGAACCGGCGATCCAGGCGCGGCGTGACCTGCGCCGCTTCAAGCAACTGATGGAAACCGGCGAGATCGCCACCGGAGCCTGGACTGAAGACCAGCTCAACGAGGAAAGGGACTGATCCGATGCGCGCACTCACCTGGCACGGCAAGCATGACGTCCGGATGGACACAGTTCCGGATCCGGAGATCCTCAATCCGCGCGATGCGATCATCAAGATCACCTCGACGGCGATCTGCGGATCGGACCTGCACCTCTACGACCATTATATCCCGACCATGAAGTCCGGCGACATTTTGGGCCATGAATTCATGGGCGAGGTGGTCGAGGTCGGGCCGAAATCAACGCTCAAGAAAGGGCAGCGCGTGGTGGTGCCGTTCACCATCTCGTGCGGCAGCTGCTATCATTGCAACAAGCACCAATATTCAGCCTGCCCCAATGGCTTGCCGGCTGACAACCAGGACATCGCCATGGAGGCTTATGGCCATGAGATGTCGGGCCTGTTCGGCTACAGTCACATGACTGGCGGCTATGCTGGCGGACAAGCGGAATATGTCCGCGTGCCCTTCTCCGATGTCGGCCTGATCGTGATTCCGGACGGTGTCGATGACGACAAGGTGCTGTTCCTGTCGGACATCCTGCCGACCGGCTGGATGGCGGCGGAGAATGCCCAGATTGAACCCGGCGACACAGTCGCGGTCTGGGGGTGCGGGCCGGTCGGGCTGTTCGCGGTGCAGTCAGCCTTCCTGATGGGCGCGGAGCGGGTGATCGCGATCGATCATTTCCCGCGCCGGCTTGAACTGGCGAGGAGTTTCGGCGCCGAGACGATCAACTTCGAGGATTCGAAGGTCTATGAAGCGCTGATGGAGATGACCGGCGGGATCGGCCCGGACGCGGTGATCGACGCCGTCGGGCTCGAAGCGCATGGTTTTTTCGTCGATAACGTCATCGACCAGATCAAGGCGTCGACTTTCCTCGGCACTGACCGCATCCATTCGATCCGCCAGGCGATCATTGCCTGTCGCAAGGGCGGGCGCGTGTCGATGCCGGCGGTCTATGGCGGCTTCGTCGACAAATTCCCGCTCGGCGCCTTCATGGAGAAGGGGCTGACGCTCAAGACCGGGCAGACGCACGTCCAGCATTATATGCCCGGCCTGCTCAACGCGATCATGGAAGACAAGATCGATACGACCTTCCTGATCAGCCACCGGCTGCCGCTCGAACAGGCGCCCGATGGCTACAAGGTGTTCCACGACAACCAGAATGAGGTGACCAAGGTCGTGCTGAAGCCCGGCCTCGCCGCCGCTGCCTGAGGAGAGACAATATGGCCAACAAATTCGCGATCGTCACCGGTGCCTCGACCGGCATCGGGCTCGAGCTGGCGAAGCTCGCTGCGCAGGATGGATATGACCTGTTGCTCGTCGCCGATACGCCCTTTGTCGATGGTTCCACCGGCGTTGGCGGCACCAGCGGATCGGTTGAGACGGTTGAGACCGATCTCTCCACCTTCGAAGGCGTGGACCGCCTGCTCGATGCCGCGCGGGGCAGGCAGATCGATCTGCTCTGCGCCAATGCCGGCCATGGGCTCGGCCATGCCTTTCTCGATCAGGAGGTTGCTGACTGGCGGCACGTGATCGACACCAACATCACCGGCACGGTCTATCTGCTGCAGAAGGTGCTGCGGCAGATGGTGGCGCGCGACGATGGCCGGATCCTCGTCACCGGATCGATCGCCGGCTTCATCCCGGGCAGTTTTCAGGCGGTGTATAACGGCAGCAAGGCGTTCCTCGACAATTTTACTGATGCGCTGCGCAACGAGATCAAGGACTCCAAAGGCGTCACGCTGACCACCCTAATGCCGGGGCCGACCGACACGAAATTCTTCGAACGGGCCGAGATGATGGACACTTCGGTCGGCGTGGATCCGAAGAAGAGCGATCCCGCGGATGTCGCCAAGGACGGATGGGAAGCCGTGATGGCCGGCAAGGCAAGCATTGTCTCGGGTTGGAAGAACAAGGTCCAGGTGGCGGCGGCGAACGTTACCCCGGCTGCTGCCCTGGCCGAGCAGCATCGCAAGATGGCCGAGCCGGGCACTGCCGACGAATGAGCCGACGCCCTGGCCCCGTTGTAATCCTTTGTTTTGCATAAGGTTATTGATTTCGATCAACCATGTCGTCGTGCCTTCTCCGGAACGATTCCGCTCCCCCCCGGTTTGTTCACCTGACAGCTGGGAGACAGACAATGGCCGATACGAAACAAGACGCGATCGCACTGCTCAAAGCGGACCACCGCACCGTCGAGAATTTGTTCGAGCAGTTCGAAAAGGCTTCCGGCGACGGACGCAAGCAGAAGATCGCCGAGCAGATCTGCCTCGAGCTGACCGTCCATGCGACGATCGAGGAGGAAATCTTCTATCCGGCCTGCGAGGGCAAGATCGAGGAGGATCTGCTCAAGGAAGCCTATGTCGAACATGACGGCGCCAAGGTCCTGATCGCCGAGATCGAGGCTGGCGGACCGGACGATGAATATTACGATGCCAAGGTGAAGGTGCTTTCCGAGCAGATAGAGCACCATGTCGAAGAAGAGGAAAAGCGCATGGAAGGCATGTTCTCCCAGGCGCGCAAGGCCGGGCTCGACATGGATGCGCTCGGCGATCAGCTGCGCGCCCGCAAGAAAGAGCTGATCGCCACCTACAAGGCGGGCGGCCTGACCAAACCGGAGACGAAGACCTTCGTCGACGCGCAAATCTGAACGCGGCGGCGCGAACACGCCGCCTGAAATCGCAGCAATAGCACGCATATTGAAGGGGCCGGACGCACATGGCGTTCGGTCCCTTGCCCTTCTGCGGTGCCGAAACCTTCCCCTGAAAGCAACGTTGAACCCTTATGATCAGACCGACGAACCAAGCCGGCCATCCGCTCGCACGCGCCTTTCAAGACTTTGTCCGCGCTCCCGAATTTCCGTGCGTCGGCGCCAAATCGGCGCTCGGCCGGGGACGGATGCGGTTCGTCATCGGCCGAGACATCCGCTCGGCCTGGGACGATCTGCGCATCTATCCGAACCTGCTCGATCTCGCCCAGTCCTACCGCGCCGAACCCGAGCTGTTTCAGTCGCTGGTCGTGCTGTTCGAGCAGGATGCCGAACTCGACGAGGAGGGTTTCGAGGCGAATCTCTGGGAACGGCTTGAGTCGTTGAGCCGCAAGGACGAATGGCTTGGCCAGGCGCCGGACCCACGGGTGAGCCACGATCCCGATGACCCGCATTTCTCGCTCAGCTTCGGCGGCGAGGGCTTTTTCGTGGTCGGCCTCCACCCTCAGGCGAGCCGCCCGGCGCGCCGTTTCCAGCGGCCTGCGCTCGTCTTCAACCTGCACGACCAGTTCGAGCAGCTCCGGACAAGCGGCCAATATGACAAGCTGCGCTCGACGATCATCGATCGCGATGTCGCGCTTGCCGGTGCGCCAAACCCGATGCTGGCGCGGCATGGGACGATCTCCGAGGCACGCCAATATAGCGGGCGTGCCGTGGGCAATGACTGGGTCTGCCCCTTTTCGGGCCGGAAGGCGCAGGATGCGGCATAGGATCGCGCCGCGCTCGGGAGTGGCGTTCGAGCTGCCGAAGGGCGCGCTGCTCACCGTTATCGACCCGACCGGTGAGCAGGTTGCCGACCTGCTGGCATTTCGCAAAGACGATGTTCGGGAGGTCATCTCCTCAGGGCGGACCCTGGACTATGCGAGCCGGATCTATCTCACGACCGGCGACAAGCTTTATTCGAACAGGAGCAATGTCCTGCTCGAGATCGTCGAGGACGATGTCGGCCGGCACGATTTCCTGCTCACGCCGTGTTCGAAGGATACGTTCCGTATCATCTATGGCGACAGCGACCCACATCAGGGGTGTTTCGGCAATCTGGCCGAGGCACTCGCACCCTATGGCATCGCGCCCGATGACATTCCCGTTGCCTTCAATTGCTTCATGAACGTGCCGGTTGACGGCAAGACGGGCGAGCTTCGCGTGGAGCCGCCGCTGAGCAAGGCGGGCGACCGCATAGTCCTGCGCGCGGCCGAGGATCTTGTCATCGGCCTGACCGCATGCTCGGCTCTTCAGTCGAACAACGGTTCGTTCAAGCCGATCGATTATGAGATCAGCGGCCACTGATTGAGGTTATTTCTCGCCGCGCCCTGTCTCACTAACATCGGGGCATGACGATTGAAGTGAATCATCTGTGGCGGGAGCCCGCTGTCTGTCTCCGCCGTGCGCTGCACGACCAGGCGGGCGATTGGGAGATTGTGGTGCATGGCCCTCTCGCCACCGTCGTCGACCAGATCGACGCGCGGCATCTCGACCAGGTCAAGCGGCTGAAGATTGCGCTGCCCGACCGTCATGTTGCGCCGGTCGGGTTCAACAGCCTCGAGATCCGGGACCTTCTCAAGGCGCGCCGCGAGAGTGGTCTGCGTGCTGCGGTCGCAAGGCTCGCGGCGTCGGGTGAGTCGATCGATCGCTGAGCCGGCGCCGGTTCAGGACGGCGGCGTCATCGGTTCGAGCGTATAGAGATAGGCCGCCATATCCCGCCCGTCGCGCTCTGTGACGCCGAGATTTGGCATGCCGCTGCCCGGCCTGATCCCCTGAGGATCGCGCAGCCAGCGGACCATATTGTCGGGCGTGTTGGCGAGCCCCCCCGAGAGCTCGGCGCGCGTGGCGATTCCGCTGAGGGATGGGCCGACCGTGCCCTGTGCATCCGCGATACCGCTGATCACGTGGCAGCCGCCACAGCCATAGCGGCGGATCGCCGCCTTGCCGGCGCTGCTGTCGCCGTGCGTGATCTGCTCGGCGATCGTCCGCGCCTGCTGCTTGCTTTCATGGTGCAGGAGAAAGCCCGATGCGATCGCCGCGAGCACGCCGAGACCAAGCAGGATCAGCACGAAGCGCAGGCTAGACGGCATCGGCCGCCTCGCTGGACAGGAGCTGTCGCCCGAACATCGTGGCGACAAGCGCCAGGGCGGCAACGGCATGGACGAGGCCGCCGGGCACCCACATGATCAGGCCGGCAAGCTGCTGATCCTCGGCCGGCGTAAGGCCGAAGGGCGCCATGCCGAGCCGGGCATAGCCAACATACCAGGGGCTTTCGGAGAAGGCCATCAGCGCACCGAGCGCACCCGAGATGAGCGAGGTGGCAAAGAGACAGAGCGCGGCGAGCGGACGATCGCCCCGGGACCGCCGGCCGAGCATCGCCGTCCAGAAGAACAGCGCGCTGAGCAGGAAGCTCAGATGCTGCGCTGCGTGCCAGCCTTCATGCGCCAGGGCCAGATCGAACAGGGCGGGCGCGTGCCACAGCAGCAGCGCGGCGGCCTGGACCAGGGTTGCCGTCACCGGCGCGATCAGCATCCGCCACAGGCCGGCGATCGGCGGTGCAACGACGATCGCGCCGAGCGCGCGGCGTGCCGGCGCCGGGAAGCCCCATAAGAGGATCGGCATCGGGTGGGCGAGGACGAGGACAGGCGCGGCCGCGAGCATCAGCATTTCATGCTCGAGCATATGGGCCGAGAAGCTCTGCTCGCCGGCGGCGTGAAGCGGCGATACCAGCGCCAGCGCGAGAACCAGCCAGCCGAGCGCGAACCACCCGGCCCGTCGCCCGAGCCCCGCATGGCGGGTGCGCGTCCAGAGGCGCAGCAGGCCCGTCGCGAACAGCAGTGCCGCGATGACTAGCGGCAGGACGATCCACAGGTCCCAGGTCCAGCCGGGGATCGCCTGGGCCGCATGGTCGCCATGCGCCCGGGCGGGCGAGGCCAACAGGCATGCCGCGACCGCGCATCCCAGGCGAGCGATCAATGTGCGCATGGCGGCACGATCAGCGTGGCGAGGGTCTGATAGGTAATAGCCAGGGTGAAAAGACCCGCAGCAAGCAGCCCCAGCCTTGCGATGAACACGTCAGTGCGGCCCTCGCCTCGCGCGATCGGCCAGGCGAGCCAGCCGGCCAGCGCACAGGCGCCTATGCTGAAGACGCCCCAGACCGGCCCGACAGGAACGCCGGCGGCGCTACAGGAACCGCGCAAGGTGAAGCTCAGGCCCTGCTCGAAGACATACCAGGCGACCGGCGGCAGAATGAGCCCGGTGAAGGCGCGGATGCGATCGGCCGTCATGTCAGCCTCGGTATCCAGTAGATCAGCCCATAGATGGGCAGCCAGCTGATCACCACGAAGGTCCAATAGGCCGAATTGTCCTCGACGTCCGAGAACTGGTCGGTGTCGATGCGGTGGGTGTAGAGCCAGACCGCCTGGACGATGGTGTCACCAAGATCGGTGATGAGATGCGAGGTATGGAGGATCATCAGCAGCCAGACCACTGAGCCATAGGCATCCTGATCCCAGCGAACGTTGAGATGGTCCAGCTCGACAAAGCGTATGCCGACCAGCACGAGCCCGATCACCGCCAGCGCCAGCGTGCCCCTGCGGACAGCGGAGGCGTTTTTCCGATGGGTTTCGCGCCCAAGCCACAGGTTCGGCAGCTCGCTCGCACACAGAATCGCGGTGAAGATGCCTGACCAGAGCAGGCCCGGCAGCCCGTCGCCTGTCGGGGGCCAGGAACCGCTGCGGCTCTGGACATAGAGATAGGCACCGATCGCAAGCGCGAAGGCTGTGCCTTCGATCAGCATGAAGCCGATATTGCCCCACCAGACGAGGTTGGTGGGGCCCATCGCACCGTCGGGGAGTGTGGACAGATCGCCCGTGAAGCGCACTGGCCGTTCGCCGCTCATGGCGTCCGCTTCCCGAGTGGCCCATCGGTGGAGCGCGGCCGCTGCGGCCAGAACCACCCTGTCAGCGCCGCCGCCACCGGCACCGAGCCCCAGACCAGGGCCCAGGGTGTGAAGATGCTGCCAACGAACAGGATCGCGACGGCGAGCGCGGCGACCAGCGGCATGATCGACGGCTTGGGGCTTTTCTGCCGATATTGGGGAACGGCATCGACCACTGATGTGACGAGCACCTCGCGACAATCGGAATGGAGCCCGGTCATCACCGGCAGGTCGCCGTTCTCGCTCCAGAGCGGCGAGATCGAGTTCGCCACCGGCACATGCGTGAAATTATGGACCGGCGGTGGGGAGCTGGTCGCCCATTCGAGCGTCGATCCGCCCCAGGGGTCGTCGCCCGCAGGCTCACCGCGCTTCAGGCTCAGCCAGGCATTGGCGACAAAGACCGCGCCGCCAAGCGCTGAGATGAAGGCGCCGATGGTGGCGACCATGTTGAGGGTGCCCCAGCCCATATCGGGGCCATAGGTGTAGATACGTCTCGGCACGCCCTCGAGCCCGAGCAGATGCATCGGGAAGAAGCCAATATTGAAGCCGCCGACGATGAGCGCGAAGGCGACCTTGCCCCATTTCTCCGACATCAGCCGCCCGGTCGCCTTTGGATACCAATAGCAAAAGGCGCCGAAGAGCGGGAACATCGCGCCGCCGACCAGCACATAGTGCAGATGGGCGACCACGAAATAGGTGTCGGTGAGCTGGAGATCGAGTGGTGCCGAGGCGGTCATGATCCCGGAGAGCCCGCCGATGACGAAGGTGGCGATGAAGCCGATCACCCAAAGCAAAGGCGTGGCGTAGCGCGGTCGGCCGCTCCACATCGTCGCGATCCAGCAGAAGATCTGGAGGCCCGCCGGCAGCGCGATCGCCATGCTGGCGGCGGTGTAGAAGGAATTGCCGAGGCGGGGCAGCCCGACCGCGAACATGTGATGGACCCAGAGGCCGAAGGCGAGCACGCCGATGCCGAGCACCGCCAGGACCATCGGCACATAACCGAACAGAGTCCGCCGCGAGAATGTCTCGACGATCGCCGAGACGAAGCCGACCGCGGGCAGGAAGATGATGTAGACCTCCGGGTGACCGAAGAACCAGAACAGGTGCTGGAACAGCAAAGCGTCTCCGCCGCCCACAGGCGTGAAGAAATGCGTCGCGACCATCCGGTCGGAGATCAGCATGCTCGTCACCAGCATGACCGAAGGCAGTGCGAACACGGTCATCAGCGAAGCGATCAGCATCGCCCAGAGGAACAATGGCATGCGGGCGAGCGTCATGCCGGGCGGCCGCATCTTCAGGATCGTCACGACGATGTTGACCGAGGCCGCAAGCGCGGCCACCTCGCTGAAGGTGATCATCTGCGCCCAGACATCGGCGCGGTGCCCCGGCGAATAAGCGGGGCCGGAAAGCGGCGGATATTCGAACCAGCCAAGATCCGGCGTGATATCGAGCGCATGCGCGACCCAGAGCATCAGCACGCCGCCAAGATACATCCAGTAGCTGAAGGCGGCGAGCCGCGGGAAAGCGACGGTGCGCTGGCCGAGCATCAGCGGGACCAACCAGAGCGCCATGGCTTCCATGACGGGGACGGACACCAGGAACAACATGGTCGAGCCGTGGAGCGAGAAGGCCTCGTTGAACCCTTGTGGGCCGAGGCGAGACATGTTCGGCTGGCTGAGCTGGAGCCGCATGTCGACGGCCAGCATGCCCGCGAGGAACAGCAGCGCCATTGCGGTCAGGGTGTAGCGCGCGGCGATCCGCTTGTGGTTGACGGTGGTGAGGAAGCCCCACAGGCCGGGCGCATCCGCCCATGTGTCGAGCAATTGCTCGTGGTTGTCGGGCACGGCGATGACCGCCGTGCCGGTCACCGAAGCGTCTCCAGATAGCGGGCGGCTGCATCCGCATCGCCTGGCTCGAGCGCCACGGCCGGCATCAGCGTTCCCGGCTTGAGCGCCTGGGGCTGAGCAATCCAGCCCTGAAGCGCCCCCCGGCTGAGCGGCATCGTACCAGCGGCGATCGATCGCCGGCCGCCGACATGGGTGAGGTCAGGGCCGGCGCGGCCGCGCGCCGCCGTGCCACGAACGACATGGCAGGCGGCACACTGGCCGGTCGTGACGATCTGCATGCCGCGCTGGATGGCGGCATCGGCATTGGCAAGGGCTGGTCGTGCCTGGCCCGCAAGCCACGCGTCGAACCCGGCCGGACTGTCGACCTTTACGTCGAATGCCATATGGGCATGCTGCGCACCGCAGAATTCAGCGCATTGCCCCCGGAACCAGCCTTCGCGGCGGGGCGTCACGTCGATCACGTTGATGCGGCCTGGTATGACATCCATCTTGCCCGCGACGTTCGGCACCCAGAAGCTGTGGATCACGTCAGCCGAACCGAGCTCGATCCTGGCGGTCCGGCCGAGCGGCAGGTGAAGTTCGTTCGCGGTCTCGATCCAGCCTCCCGTGGCGGGATCGCGATATTGCAACCGCCACCAATATTGGTGGCCGGTGACGCGCACCATAATCGCTTCGCGATCCTTCGCGGCGGCGAGACTGCGGTCGACGAGGAAGCTCGCCACGATCAGGACGGTCAGTCCGATGACGATGGTCACGCCCCAGAAGATCAGGCTCCGGTGGAGGCCCTTGTCGGGTGGCTCGACTGCCGGCGCGGCATCCTGCGCCGGCCGAATACGCCCGCGCCAGATGGTCGCGCCGAGAAAGCCGATGATCAGCAGGTACATGCCGCCGCAGATCCAGGTCATCAGCTTGAACAGGAAGTCCATGCTGCGCGCCTGGTCGCCGGCGGGATTGAGCGGCGATTGCACGCCGGTGCAAGCGCCGAGCAGGAGAAGCAGCAGAAGCGGCGCCAGGCGGATCATCGGACTGGCCCCGACCATGTGCCCGCCTGCGGCTCGCCCTTCTGGTCGAAGTCCTGCCGCCGGCGGCGATCGGCCTCGAGCGTCGGCAGGCTCCGCACATAGGCAGTGATCTGCCAGAGCTGCTCTGTCGGAATCCGGATCGCGTACGGGGGCGAAATACCGGGATGGCTCGCAATCGCGCTATAGATCTGGTCGAAACTGCCGCCGTGCTTCCAGCTCGGGTCATCCAGCGCCCGCGCGCCAGACGCGCCCTGGGCATGGCATCCGCTACAGCCATACCAGGCGAAATAGCGCCCGCCCTGGCTGATCTTGTCGAAGCTCGCCTCGACCAGCGCGATGCGCGGGTCGGATGGCCCGTTGGGGGGTGTCTGTGGCTGGCTTGGCCCAGTCGAGCGCTTCTCCGCGCCACACGCGGCGAGCAGAGTGCAGGACAGCAGCAATGTAAACGCCGACCGCGCCTTCATCATGCGACGATACGGACCGGCACCGCTTTCGCGGCTGGCGTCTTCGACTGCTCGTCATGGTACCAGAGCGGCACCAGCGGGTTCATCTCGGGATAATAGGCGCCGACACAGCCGTCCGGCAGATCGAACGGCGTGACCGTCAGGCCGCCCACCTCGCGGTGAACCCCGTCTTCCGCATCGCTGACGAGAGCAACCTTCTGCCCTTCGCGCAGCCCGGTGCGCTCCAGATCGCGCGGATTGATCAGCAGAACGTCGCGCGTTCCCTCGATCCCGCGCAGCCGATCGCTATAGCCATAGATCGTGGTGTTGAACTGGTCGTTCGACCGCATCGTGATCAGGCGGAAGCGGCCCTCCGCATCGCCAACGCCGGCACCTGTCATCACTGCCGGGACGGTGAACTCGGCCTTGTGGCTCTCGGTCTTCCACACGCGTTCGCGCGCGCTGTTGCCGCGGTAGAAGCCACCGGGCTTGAAGAGCTTCTCGTTGAAGTCCTTGAACTGCTTTGGATAGGTCTGCTCGATCAGGTCGCGGATCTTGCCATAATCGCCGACCCATTCGTCCCATCGAACTTTCGGGTTGGGCGGCAGTGTCGCCTTGGCCATGCCCGCCACGATCGCCGGCTCGGAGAGGAGATGCTCGCTTGCGGGTTTGCGCTTGCCGAGCGAGCCCTGGATGCAGCTCAGACTGTCCTCCATCGTGACTGCCTGGGGGCCGCTCTCCTGCAGATCCTCTTCGGATCGCCCGATGCACGGCAGCAGGAACGCGACCTCGCCGTTGATCAAATGGCTACGGTTGAGCTTGGTCGCGACCTGCACGGTGAGGCGCATCCGCGGCCATGCGGCTTCCATCTTCTCGCGTTCCGGAATGGCGCGTACGAAATTGCCGCCAAGGCCGATAAAGGCCTTAACGCTGCCGTCGTCGATGCCCTTGCAGGCATCGACGGTGTTGAGACCCTTGTCGCGCGGTGGCGCGAAGCCGAAAAGCTCGGCGATCTTGTCCAGCGGCACGAGCTCGGGCTTCTCGCTGATGCCGACCGTTCGCTGGCCCTGCACATTGGAATGACCGCGCACCGGCAGGATGCCGGTGCCATCGCGCCCGATATTGCCCTTGAGCAGCAGCAGGTTGACCAGCATGCCCACATTCTCGAAGCCATGGACATGCTGGGTGAGCCCCATGCCATAGACGCCGATGCTCTTCTTGGAGTCGATATAGACCCGCGCCGCCGCCTCCAGATCGGTGCGTGCCAGCCCGGATTCCCGCTCGATCTCGTCCCAGCCGGTCGCCTCGACCTTGGCCTTGAACGCCTCGAACCCGGAGCAATGCTGGGCAATGAAATCGACGTCGAGCACATGCAGCTTCTGCTCGCGCCAGCTTCTGTCCTCCTCTGCGAGGATGTGCTTGCACATGCCGAGAAGCGCGGCGATGTCCCCGCCGGGGCGGACCTGATGATATTGGCAGGAGATCTTCGTCTCCTTGCCCGTCAGCATCTGGGCCGGGTTCTGGGGATTGATGAAGACCTCCAGCCCCTTTTCCCGAACCGGATTGAAGGTCACGATCCGGCACCCGCGCTGCACCGCTTCCTGCAGCGAATGAAGGAAACGCGGGCTGTTCGAGCCGGTGTTCTGGCCGAAGAAGAACATCGCGTCGCATTGTTCGAAATCGCTCAGCACGCAGGTGCCGACCGGAGCGCCGATCAGCTTCTTGAGCGCGACCGAGGTGGTCTCGTGGCACATGTTCGAGCTGTCGGGCAGGTTGTTGTGGCCATAGAGCCGCGCGAACAACGCATAGAGATAAGAGGTTTCGAGGCTGGCCCGGCCGGAAGAATAGAAAATCGTGGAGCGCGGTTCGAGCGCCTTCAGCTCGGCGCCGATCGTGCTGAACGCTTCCTCCCAGCTGCAGGTCACATAATGGTCGCTCGCCGGATCGTAACGCATCGGATGGGTCAACCTGCCCTCCTGCTCGAGATCATGGTCGCGCCATGTTTTCAGCTCGGAGACGCTGTGCTTGGCGAAGAAGTCGGGCGTGCAGCGCCGTGACGTCTGCTCCCACAGCGTGGCCTTGGCCCCATTCTCGCAGAATTCGAACAGATGGGGCTTGGCGGGCTTTCCCCAGGCGCAGCTGACGCACATGAACCCGCCGGGCTTGTTCTGGCGGCGCAGGGTATCGAGCGCGCCGGGTGCGGTGAGTTCCCGCGCGAAGGTCTCCGCAATGCCTTTGAGCGAGCCCCAACCGCCGGTTGGTCCGTCATAATGAACGGTGTCGCCTTCATCCGCCATTTTTCAGCTCCTGGTTGCGCGGGGGGAAACGACCAAAACCAATCAAGGCTCCACGCTTCGAGATCGTGACGCGCAGGTTCGCCGTTCGGAGGAGCATGCGTTGCGATGCTGCAACATCATCAAATCCCTGCCACCACGCGACCCTCGCGCTAGAAGGGGAGACGATATGCAGGCGGGACGGATCTCGGTCCCTGATCTGCATCAGCTTTGCGGCAAGGCGGTTTCCTTAGCCGGCAATCGCAGCCAGTTCCGGCAGCTTGAGCGCGTCGATCGCGCCCGCGTCGCCCTGGGCGGCTGCCTTGAGAAACAGCTCCCGCGCCTGCGCCATATCCTTGGGTACGCCCGCGCCGTCATGATAGGCCCAGGCGAGGCAGGCCTGGCCCCCCGCGCTGCCGGCGTCCGCTGCGATCCGGGCGTAGCGCACCCCCGCCACCGGATCCTTCGCCACGCCCTGGCCGGTGCTCAGGCGAACCGCATAGGTGGCGATCGCATCGATATTGCCGTCGTCCGCTGCGCGCTTCTGCCAGGCCACGCCTTTTGCCTCGTCCTGCGGAACGCCCTGGCCGTTGAAGAAGGCGACCGCGTAATTCTGTTCTGCATCGCCGTCATGCGCTTCGGCCGCTTTCTCCAGCAGCTGCGCGCCCGCGGCCTCGTCTTTCGCGACGCCGAAGCCCTGCTGCAGCAAAACGCCGTAAAGGCCCGCCGCCGGCATATCGCCGGCATCCGCCGCGCGCTTGATCAGCGCCGCGCCGGCCGCCGGATCCTGCTGGACACCGCGTCCTTCGAGCATGAGGCGCCCGTACAGCCTGAGCGCCTGGGCATTGCTCGCGGCAACGGCCTTGCGCAGCCACGCTACAGCCTGGCCGTCATCCTTGGGCACGCCCTTGCCATAAATGTACATATTCGCGAGCTCGGCTTCGGCCTCCGGATAATCCTGTTCGGCGGCCATGCGGGTATAGTGCGCCGCCTTGCCCGGGTCCGCGGGGGCGCCGTGGCCCAGCCCATAGACGACCATGCCGAGCGCCGCCTGCGCGACCAGCTGGCCCTGATCGGCGGCGTGGGTGAGATAGGCGATTTCCGGCCCGAGATTGACAGGCCGGTCGGTCGGCGCAGCGCTGATCCGGTAGAAGCCGTACAGCGCTTCGCCATAGCCGTCGCCCTGATCAGCCGCCTTCTTCAGCCAGTCGAGCGCGGCGATTGGGTCGGCGGCGCCACCGATGCCATCGTGCAGCATATAGCCGAGCTGCCCCTGACCGCCGGCATGGCCGAGCTTGGCGGCCTGAGCGAACCACCGCCTTGCCGCCGCATCGTCCCGCGGAATGTCGTCGAACCCGGTGTACCGGATGCGGCCCAGGTTGAAGGCAGAAAGCGCGTTGCCGCCAAGCGCTTCCTGTTCGAGCCGCGCCACCAATGTGGTCGGGGATTCCTGCCGATGGACCGTGAAACTATAGGTCGCGACGATGCTGCGCGGGCCGGATGGGGCCGAGCTGCGGATGCTGGGGGAGAAGCTGCTTCCGGACGAGCTCGACGAAGTGCTGCTGCCGCTCGAACTGCTCGATGCCGAAGCGCGCGCCGCATTGTCGTTGAAGCGGCGCTGCGATTCCTGGTTTGCGCGATCATTGGCTGCGTCGGAGGCGCGCATCTCGGCCATCATGCGCTGACGATTGGCTTCGTCGTTTGCCGCATTCCACTGAGCGCTGGCAGCGCTGCTCGCAAAGGCGAGCGCCGTCATCGCCACGCCGACGCTGAACATTCTATGGTACCGCATGATCGCCCTCCCAAACGCGCATTCTCTTGCGCAGGGCGATACCGCCGCGACGAAGGCATCGTCGCCTGACGAAAGATGACAAGACATGCGCGCGAGGCGCGGCGGCCGTCAGCCGCCGATGGCTGGCGCTGCCGGAAAGCGGAGGCTGGCCACGGTCTCGGCGCCATCGCGGGTGAGATCGAAGCGGCCAGCGTGCCGGCGAACGACCGCGCTCACGATCGAGAGGCCGATGCCATGCCCGCCCCAGCTCGACACCTGGCCGAGATCATCGTCGAGCGCGCGGATCACCGTCGCCGGCGGCCCGGCACCGCGATCCCGGACCTCCACCACCGCCTCGGCACCGTCGCGCGACACGACCACGATGACGGTGCCGCCGCTCGGCGATGCCCGCAATGCATTGTCGATCAGATTGGCGACGGCTCGCGTAATGAGGGTGGGCACGGCTTCGATTGCGACATCGCCCAGCCGCCGTTCGATCGTGATGCCATTCTGATCCTCGGCGACCGCCTCATAGAGCTCGATCGCCTCCTCGACCGCATCGGCGAGCGGGAACACCAAACGGACAAGGCCGCTCTCGGTTTCGATCTCGCGCAGGTCGAGCAGGCTGTTGAAGGCCTCGATGAGATCGCCGATCTCGCGCTGTGCCGAGGCGATCTGCGCCGCGTGCTGCTCGGCTGGCAGATCGGCCATGAAGGACAAGCGCGAGCCGAGCCGCGCGAGCGGCGTACGAAGATCATGCGCGATCCGGTCCGACGAGGCGCGCAGGTCACCGATGCGGCGCTCGAGCTCAGCCAGCATGCGGTTGAGATGTCGGCTGAGCAGGGCGAGTTCGTCATTACCCCGGACAGCGGGGATACGCGCGGCGACGTCCCCCGCTTCGACTGCGTTGCACACGGTATTGAGCTCGGCGATCCTGGCGCTGAACAGCCGACCGACCAGCCATGCCGCAATGCCGGACAGGCCAAGCAGCAGGATGGCGGTGATGAGCGCGTAGCGCACCAGCGAGGATCGCAATGGGCCGGTCGCCTGCACGTCTCGGGCGACGAGCAACCGCCCCGCCGGAAGATTTCGCACCACCGCGACGGCTTCTCCGCTTCCCTCCGGCATCAGGAGGAGATCGTCCTTCAGCGGCACCAGCCGCGCCGGCCAGGTCGCGGCGCCCGGCGCGGCCGGCTTGTTCGTGGGAACGAACAGGACGACACGGCCCGAAGCCCGTCCGGAATAACGCGCGATCTGGCCCGTCGCCGCCGCCAGCAAGGGGCCCGCCGACGGGTCATCAGCCGCGCCCTTCAGCTTTTCGACGAGCGACTCCATGTCGAACCGCGCCGCCTCGCCGGCACGGAGGCGCCGCGCGTCGCGGTCCAGCAGCGCCGCGCTGCCGAACGACAGCCCCAGCGCGACAATCGAGAACAGAACCATAAGCACCGCGAGGCGCGCTGGCGCCGAGCCGGCACGGGTCATGGCCGGGGCGCGGTTCGCAGCATGATTCCCTGGGTGCGGACGGCGACGATCAGGTCGCTCGCGTCGATGCCCGCGACCGCTCCCGCCGCCTCGAGCTTCCGGCGCAGGCGCGAGATATGCACGTCGATCGTGTTGCCGAAATTGGCCGGCTGGAAATTATAGCTCGACCAGCAGCGCGACCAGAGCATCGATCGGGTGACTGGCAGCCCGGCATTGTCGGCGAGCAATGCCAGGATCGCGAACTCCCGGGCGGTCAGATCGATCGGATGGCCCTTGAGCGTGGCCCGGAGCGCGCCCTTGCTCAGCACCATGTCTCCGACGGTGACGGTGTCGCTGCCATCGTCGCGGGCCCAGCTGCGGCGGCGCAACAGCACGGCGATCCGCGCGAGCAGCTCTTCGTCGGATACCGGCTTGACCAGATAATCGTCGCCGCCGCTGGCCAGGCCTTCTAGCCGGTGCCGCTCCGAGCCGAGCGCGGTCAGGAACAGGGCGGGCACACCCGCGCCTGTATCCTGCTCGCGGATACGGGCGAGTGCGGTGAGGCCGTCGAGCGAAGATGTCATGCGATCGAGGATCAGCACGTCGTAGCTGCGCGACGTGGCGAGCGCGACAGCCGCCTCGCCCCTGTCCACACAGTCAACGCGCGCGAAGCCGATGTCGCGCAGAATATGCTCGATATGCGCGCTGACGGCGGGTTCATCCTCGAGCAACAGCGCCGCACGCCCCACCAGGAGGGCGCGGAAGGCCTGCATCGGATCGTCCATTAGGGTCTCGGTCACCACGCTACATGGTCCGTGCCTTGGCCGAATGTCAAAGGTGCCGGCCCTGCCGCGGGCGAATGTCAGGATAGTTCATGCTTGGGATCGGGCCCTGTCGGGGTTAGGTATCGCCATGCGGCGATTGATCTTCCTCCCTGCCCTCCTGCTCATCGGCGCTGCGCCGGTCGACCGGATCGAGCAACTGCGCCTTGGCTATCAGCTGGCCGATTGGGCGCGCCAGGCCGGCGATGCGGATGCGATGCTGGCGGCGGCGCGGGTTGTCGCGGCGAGTGGCGCGCGCACCGGGCTGATCAGCGGCAACGCCCTGCTGCCCGCCGACGACACTGCGACCACCCCCGCTGCGGCACTGGCCGACGAGGCGATGCGGATGGCGCCGGGGGATGCGCGGATTGCTACGGCCGCGGCGGCCGTGCGGGATTCAGTCGCCCGCGGCTTTGTCGACGGACCCTCGGGCGCGGGCCCGCTGGCGCTCGAGCGGCGGCTGGCGCCCCGCGCGGTACTGTCCTGGTCAGCCAAGGCGCGCGGCGGCGAAATGGCGATCGTCTCGGCCGTCGGCGACGGTGACAGCGATATCGACCTCAAGGTCAGCAATGGCGCCGGCGGGGCGGTCTGCGCCGACCATAAGCGCGATTATTACCCGATGTGCCGCTGGAGCGTCGGCCGTGCCGGCACCTACAGAATCGAGGTCACCAACAAGGGTACGGTGCCTTCCAACGTCACGGTGCTGAGCAACTAGCACCGACGGAACGCACCATTCGCGCGGCGAAAAGGGCCGTTCAGCGGCGTGATCTGCATCGGTTCGTCCCGCGACGCGCTCGAACCACCCGCTTGGGGAGCGGCCTTGCCGAGTCTGTTCATCTGCGGGACAGCTTGACCTGAACACGCAAGGCGAGCCGGCGGGGGCCGTTCAGAGGAGTTCGCCTCAATGCATGTCATTTCCAAAAGGTCGGGAGTTCGCTTCCTGGTTGCCATGCTGGCCGCGTCAGCGTCAGGCAGTGCGTTTGCGCAGCAGCAGGAGCAGCAGCAGAACTCACCCAATCCCGATATCGTCGTACAAGGTGCTCCGACGGGTCCGATGGTCGCAGGGCCTGAAATCAAGGGTATCATCTCCGCGCGCCATGGCGACACGATGAAGGTCACGAGCGCCGACGGCATTAGTACGACCGTTGCCATCAATGAGGCGACGCGGATCAAGGCCGGAGGCGGGCTGTTCGCGGGCAATCAGAAGCTCGCTGCGGACTCACTGCTCAACGGGCTGCCCGTTACGATCAAGACGTTGCAGGCGCAGGATGCCCAATCGGGCGGCGAGCTGGTCGCGAGCCAGATCAGTCTGCGAAAGAATGATCTCAAAACCGCGACCATGATCCGCAACGGAACCAACCAGCGCTTCGATGAACAAACCGCGGCGACCGAGGCGTTGCGCGGCCGGATGGGCGACATCGACAAATATAACATCAAGGGCACGACGAATGTGCACTTCGATGTCGGCAGGTCGGAGCTTTCCGCTCAGGACAAGGCCGAGCTTTGTGCCGCGGCAACCGCAGCCCAGCAAACCGAAAACGCCCTGATGCTGGTGGTCGGCTACACGGATTCGACCGGCGGTGACGACTTCAATCAGACGCTCAGCGAGAAGAGAGCCAGTCGCGTCATCAACTATCTTCAGCAGGCCTGCGGATGGAAACCCTATCGCATGCTGACCCCGACGGGGATGGCCAAGGCGGACCCGTTGGCGAGCAACGACACGCCCGAAGGCAAGGCGCAGAACCGCCGCGTTGCGGTGAATATCCTGGTCAGCAAGAGCGTCGACGGCCTGTGAGGTGTACGGGGCGGGCTTCGCGGCCCGCCCCCAAAATAGCTCCGGGCTTGATCGATCGATTCAACCGCAGTGCGGATCATTGCAATGTGCAAACCGGACGGAGCGTAAAAACTCCGGCCGGCTCTTTCACATGACGGTCGAAACCTCGGTGCTTCGCCCTTCCCTGTTCTTTCCCTGTTACGGGTGCGGCCTTCCCTGTTCCGCGCGCGGATCTTCCCTGTTATTGAATAACAGGGAAAGCGGGTTTCAAGGGTTTGAATAAGCGCGTTAAATTCGTCTAAAAAAATCCAACAAAAGGGGTAAAATCGGGCCCAAAAATAAAATCTTCCCTGTTCTTTCCCTGTTAATTGGCCAGGAACAGGGAAAGAACTAGGAAGCCGCAATCGTCGCACCTGGCCATGGGCTCCGCCACTGCGTCGAGCACTCAAAACAGATCACCCAGGCGGGATCAGCGCCCGCCTTCCCCGACCAGCTCAAAGACTGCCCAGGCCGATGGGTCCGCCCATTCGGGGTGGGCCGGATCGTTCGCCACCGCCACCATTGCCCGCCGCAGCGCCTCGGCGCGGCCGAGCGTGCGTTCGCGCACCGCGAGGGTCGTCAGGCGCCGTGCGGCGTCGTCACCGACCTGCCATTGCGACACGAGCAGGGCGCGCGCGCCGGCATAGGTGAAGGCTGAGGCGAGGCCGGACAGCGCTTCCGCACCGACCCGGTTCCCAGTCGCGGTGCTGCATGCCGACAGGATCACCCAGTCCGCTGACAGCCTCAGCCGCGCTGCCTCACTGGCGGTCAGCAGGCCGTCATCGCTGTCGTTGGGCGTGGCGGGCGGAGTGAAGACGAGCGCTGGTTCGGCGAGCCCGCCGATGTCGCCGGCGACAAGGCCGTGGGTGGCAAAGGCCAGCACGCGGACATGGCTCAGATTGGCTTGCTTGACCGAGGTTTCGGTCGCGCGCGCACCGACGGTGACGCTCTTCGTTGGTGCTCCCAACTCGCGGGCGAGATCATAGAGTTCGTCCGCCGCCTGAGGCAGGCTTGGCAAATTTGCCAAAGCCGCGCCGTCGACCATGCCGCCGCGCCAGACGCCGTCGAGGCCCCGCGCCTGCCCTTCATTCGCGGCACCAAGCGCAGGTGCGCCGAAACCGGCAAAGGCGATCGCGGCACTGGCTGCAGCGGGATGGCCGCGCAAGGTCCGCAGCCCGGCCGGCGAAGGCAGTAACGAAAGCGGCTTGGCGAGCCCGAGCCAGGGCGATGTGGCGGCCGTGCCCATCGGCAATGCCGCAAAGGGCAAGGAGGTCAGGCTGCCCGACGGCACGAGGATAACGGCACGAGCGCCCCGCACGATCTGGTCGACCGTGTCGGGAAACAGCAATGTGTAGAGCGCGGACGCATCGGCACGATCAAAGGCGGGCCGGGCTGACGGGCGGTCCGCGCGGGCGGAGCGCGTCGCGCCGTCAACGCCGAGCCTGGCGCGGAACGACGCGATACGGGCGGCAAGCGCAGTCGCGCCGATCGGGATGCGAGCCCAGCGGGAACCCTTGCCATCGATCGCCCAGACGAAAGTCGCGTCCTCGGTCGGATACCAGAAGACCATCGCTTCGCCCGGGCGAAGCAGCCTGAGCGTCTCGGCCTCGGTCAGCGGTGTCGGGCGCGCCAGATCGAGCCAGCGCGGATGGTCGCGCCGGATCGCCGCCTCGATCGCGGCGAGCGATGACGCGACCTGCGCAGCCTCGGCGCTGAACCGGGCATAGCGAACACGGCCGTCCGGGCTGTTATCGGCAAGGGCGTCGCGTTCGCTGGTTGCCAGCTTGTCGCGCCGGTCGCGCAGATCCTGCGCCGTCCGCAGTTGCGCGGCAAAGGCGCCGTCGCCCGCCGCCATCCGGGTTTCGAGCAGGCCGAGCGACCGCGAGATGGTCGATCTCAGCGCGATCTGCGCCGTGCAATAGCTCTCCTGGCGATAGCCCGCAGGCGTCGTGCCCGAAGGGCAGGCGGGCGCGGCAATGGCCGGGGATGCGGCCAGCCCCGCGAAGAGCAGCAGCAGGGCGGAAGGAAAGCGCATTCAGTTCCCCGTCATCAGCGGCACGACCATCGCCCCCTGCGATCCGTCATCGGCAATCAGCAGCAGATATTCAGTCCCGCTCGGCAGTGCCTGGCCCGTGTCAGGATCATGGTCAGTCACAGTAAAGCCGAAGCGCCCGGCGCCTCCAGGGGCGAGCGTGACGCCGCCGGTCCCGGCCAGCGCGACATAGCTTCCGGACGCATCCCGGTACCATGGGCGCAGCGTGACCGGGATAGCCGCGCTCGACTGAAGGTCGACCATCACCCGCCGGCAGCCGGTTATGTGCAGTGCCGCTGAAGGCGGGCTCGCCAGCGTCGCAGGATCCGGGTCAACGCCCGGACAGGTGGTGCCGGCTGGGCCGATTGCCATGCGCAGTCGGACCGGCGCCGCGCTGGCGGCACGGGCGTGGCTCAACAGGTCCACACCGCTGCCCGCAAAGAGCATCGGCTGGTCGAGATCGCCGCCGATCCAGGCCGGGCCGCCGGGCGGGCCGAGCGTGCGGCGCTGTTCGTCGGTCGCAGCCGCCAGCGTGAGGAAATTCGCTTCGGCTCGCACCCCGCCAAGCGCCCGCAACAGGCTCCAGGTGAAGACGCCGCGCCGGATCGGCGGGCCGTTCTCCTGAACGAGCGGCCGCTCCCAGGCGATCCCGCCGGCCGGCGCCGCATAGAAAGTCACGAGCTTGCCAGCCCCCGCCATCGGGCTGGCATCGGCAAGGCCGCTGGCATCCGACCGGCCGCCCCTGAGCGCTGCGGGCAGACCGAGCAAAGCGGGATCGAGCACGCGCGCGGTAGCGTCCTGCGCACCGCCGCGCGCCAGCCCGCCGCCGTTGCACGCATCGGCCACGAACCAGACGCTTGCGCCCTTGGCGCGCAGCTGATCGATCCAGCCGCCGAACTCGTCATCCTTCACCGCGCCCGGCAGGCTGTGCGTCGCGGCATTCCAGGGGGCAGCGTCGGCGGCGAGGAACATCTCGTCGAGGCCGTCGGGTTCGCCAGCGTCGCCGGGCCGCGCCGGGATCTGCGCCCCATGGCCGGACAGGTAAATCACTACCCGGTCGCCAGTGCCGGCGGTCGCGACCAGATGGCTGATCGCCGAGCGGATAGCAGGGGCAGTGGCATCAGCCCCGGTCAACAGAATCGCATCACTGGCCGCAGCACCGTGCGCTTTCAGCGCCGCGTTCACCGCCTCGGCATCGACTGCCGCACCCGGCAGCGCGGCCCGCACCAGACGGGCGTCAGCATATTGCGAGACCCCGATCGCGACGCCGATCAGCCGCGCTTGTGCCGGGGCTGCCACACCCACCACAGCCAGGAACAACAGCAGCATGCGGAAAAGGGTTTGCGGCATCCGCCAAGCCATATACGCATTCTCGGGGGGTTGGAAATGCGGACGATATTGCTGGCACTGCTGATGGGGGTTTGCGCGGTGCCGGGCAGCGCCCACGCGGCTGCCGACCAGGCCGCAGCGCCGAGCCGCGGCAAGATCGTTGAGGATTGGGGCGGCGAGCATGCCGCTGCGGTCAAGGCAGTGATCGATCCAACCGACCCGATCAAGACCGCCGCCCAGACCCGCGCCGTCGCCACCGCGCTCGGCCCGCTGACCGACGGGGAGATCAGCGACCTGCTCCTCGCCGCCTCGGCGCATTATCTCAACACCGGCGACGGCGCCGAGGGATTGGCACTGGGTCGGGGCGCGCTCGCCTGGATCAGAGCGATGAAGCTCGGGCCGGCCTACGAGTTCGACGCGTTGGTCCGCTCCGGATCGGCGCTGTATCTGATGGCAGACTATGCGGGCGCCGCTCGCGACATGCAGCAGAGCGTTGCCAAGGCGCGCGAGATCACGCCGTTCGATGCGAACGCGGTTGCCAATGCCACCGCCAATTACGCGGTCATCCTCGATGCGAACGGCCGCTACCGCGATTCCGAAGCAGCGCTGGAAAGCGCGCTCAAGCTGCGGCTCAGCGCAACGCCGCTCCGCCCCGAGGGGATCGGCACCGCCTATTCGTCGCTCGCCGCGGTACAGAAGCGGCTCGGGCGCTTCGATCTCGCCGAAGACAATTACCGCCGCGCGCTCGACGTGCTGGAGAAGGCCAGCCTCACCGCCGGTCGCCAATATGCCCGCGTCCTGCACAATTATGCCGTGCTGGTGAGCGACGAGGGCCGCGACGAGGAGGCGGTGCGGATGTACCGCCGCGCGCTTGAGCTGACCACGCCCGAAAAGCGGATGGAGCCTGGCCGGCTGCCGGACCACAGCGCCCTCGCCGCCGTGCTCGTCTCGCTCGGCCGGCTCGACGAAGCGGAAGCGGCGATCGCCAATGCGATCACGATCGCTGACAAACTCCCCAAACCGACCATCGATGTCGCTCCAGCCTATATGAACCGCGCAAGGATCCGCGAGGCGCGCGGCGACCTCGCCGGCGCTGAGGCCGACCAACGCCGCGCGCTCGCGGTCGATCGCCAGGTGCTCGGCGGCGACGACAATCTCGAAGTGCCCATTGACCTCGCGGCACTGGCGGGTGCGCTGCGCCGCGCCGGCAAGCTGGCTGAGGCGGATGCGGTTTCCGCAGAGGCCGTAAAATTGCTGGCGTCGGTCCCGGCGCGCAACGCTCACCGTGCGGTGATCCTCGATATCCGCGCCGCGACCCTCGCCTCGAGCGGGCGGAAGGGCGAGGCACTGGCGTCGTCCCGCGCCGCCAGCGAAGCCCTGGCCGAGCGCTTCGAACTCGAGCAGGCGCGCGACCCCGGGCCAGTGCCGCCGGACCAGCGCCCGATCATGGGCCGCCGCGTGTCTCTCGCCTGGGATGCCGCGCATCCATGACGAAGTCAGTTTTCGTCAGACGACGGTAACGACCCTCCCGAGCTAACCGGGCCGCCTATTCAATTGGGGGCGGCCAGTGAGCGCATTTTCAAAACGAGCAATCAGGGCGGCGGGCTTTGGCCTGCTGGCCATCGCCATGGCGGCACCCGCCTGGGCTGAGGTCGACGACCTGGTGAAGCATGCGCTGGCGCTGGAGAAAGACGGGCAGATGGCGGATGCCTATGCCCTGCTGGCGCCGCAGCTTTCGGCCCGGGCGGGCGATCCCGATTTCGACTATGCTTTTGGCGTCGCGGCAACCGATGCCGGGCACGGGCTCGAAGCGATCCTCGCCTTCCAGCGCGTGCTGGCGGTGCAGCCGGAAAATGCCGAGGCACGCTCAGAGATCGCCCGCGCCTATGCCCGAATGGGCGATCTCGAATCGGCACGCGCTCAATTCGATACGGTGCTCGCCGATCCCAGCATTCCGGATCCCGTGCGCCAGCGCTTCAGCCGCATCGTGCGCGATCTCGACAAGGTGCGCGGCGGCGGCGAGCCCAATGTCTCGGGCTTCGTCGAAGCGTCGGGCGGCTATGACAGCAACATCAATGTTGCGACGAGCCTGAACTCGATCACCCTGCCCCTCCTCGCCTTTCTAGGGCCTGCCACCTTGTCCGGCACGGCACGGTCGCAGGACAGCGGCTTTCTCGGGGCGAGCGGCGGGCTGAGCCTGCGGGCGCCGCTATCGGCGCAGACTTCGCTCTATGTGAGCGCGCTCGGCGACGGACGCTTCAACACCCGTATGCCCGACTTCGACCAGATCAGCGCCACCGGCACCGCGGGCATCGCCCACACGCTCGGCAATCGCGACGTGGTGTCGCTGAGCGGCCAATATCAGCAATTCTGGCTCGGCGGATCGCGCTATCGCTCGGCGGCTGGCGTGATCGGTCAATATACCTTTCGGCTGAAGGAAGGCCGGGCGCTGTCGCTCGCCGCGCAATGGTACCGGCTCGATTACCCGACCGATCCGCTGCGCGACGCCGATCGCTTCGCAGCGAGCGCGACCTTTGCCGATCGCACCACGGCCATCACCCTGGCAGGCGGCAAGGAGCAGACGCGCGGTGCCGCGTCGGACAATCTCTCCAACGCCTTTGTCTCGCTGCGCGGCGCGATCGAGAAACCGCTGTCGCAGCAGCTCGCGCTGGTCGCCTCGGCCGGTGTCGAAGGGCGCTTCCACGATGCCGACGATCCACTGTTCCTCAAGCAGCGGCGTGACGCCGAGATCGACCTCTCCCTCGGCATGAAGCTGCTTGTCGCACGCAATCTCACGCTGCGCCCGGGCGTCTCCTACACCCGCAACTTCAGCAACATCGCGCTCTACGACTATCGCCGCTTCACCGCGAGCGTCGCCGTCCGGGCCGAATTCTAAGCCATTCGCAAAGGGAAGCCGTTCATGAAACGCTTTGTCCGCAATACCATCACCGCCGCCTTGATCGCCAGCACCGCGCTGAGCGCCCCGCCGGCTCTTGCCGCCACCATCCTGTTCGCGGCTGCCACAGACGCCAACGGCCATCTCATCGCGGCGGGCAACCTGCCGGCCGGGCAGGAGATCGTTACCACGACCGGCACCGTCCAGGTCCAGCTCGACGATGGCAGCTATGTCTCGTTCGTCGGGCCGGCGCGGTTCTCGATCGGCGCTAACGGACGGCTCACG
The DNA here is from genome assembly GCF_056402635.1 of Sphingomonas sp. P3_C5. Lineage (NCBI taxonomy): Bacteria > Pseudomonadati > Pseudomonadota > Alphaproteobacteria > Sphingomonadales > Sphingomonadaceae > Sphingomonas > Sphingomonas sp. P3_C5. The sequence goes on along the minus strand of NZ_JBFUHA010000012.1, from coordinate 105,969 downwards.
GTGCTCGCGGGTGCGGTGACGATCGTAAACGGCAGGGGCCCGATCACGGTCAACCTTCCGGGCGGCTCGGCGACATTCGGCGGCGGCGCCGGCTTCACGGTCGGCCCGAGCGGCGTGACCGGCTTTCCGATGGGCGGCCCGGTATCGGTGACATTGGCCGGCGCAACGCGGACCTTCGGCATCGGCGAACCCTTTGGCACGAGCCCCGGCGGAACCCCGATCGCCCTGTTCCGCTCCGGCCCGCAGGCAGTCCCGCCTGTCCGTGTCGCACCCATATCGCTGCCGCCGGGGCTGGTCCAGAACCCGTCGATCCCGGGGCTCCCGGGGGGCGGAGTCAACACGCTCTACAATTATCTGATCGGGCTGATTGGCGGCGGCAATGGCGGCGGTAATCTCCCGGCGTTGCTTCTCAGGCTGACGACTCCCCCGCCGACTCCGACTCCGACTCCGACTCCAACCCCGACTCCAACCCCGACACCCACGCCAACTCCAACGCCGACCCCAACGCCAACTCCGACCCCCACTCCGACTCCAACTCCAACTCCAACGCCAACGCCAACGCCCACTCCAACGCCAACGCCCACTCCAACGCCAACGCCGACCCCAACACCCACGCCGACACCCACTCCAACCCCGACACCAACACCAACCCCGCCGACGACCGGCATCGGCAACAGCGTGACCGTAGGCGCTCCAACCGCAGTGTCCGGGCTCTACAAGGGAGGCCCCGCTGACCCCGGGACGCCCAACGTCAAGACCGATGCGAGCGGTCACCCGACCTCGCTCGATTATTACGGCTCGCCCGGCACGGCGGTGCTGACTCAGTTCGCCTCAGGCAACGGCTGGATCCTTGGCCGCTTCGGCAACGGCACCTTCCTCACCGGCGGCAGCAGCGGAACGCTGACCTTCGGCCCGAACGACGCGATGCACTTCGTCTCGCAGGCGCCGACAACGGCAATGCCGGCCTCGGGCACGGTGCAATATGCGGTACTCGCTGCGACCGAGCCCACCTTCCCCGGCGGCGCCCGCACCTTCGATGACCCGGTGACCGTCATCAACCTGGGTGTGAGCTTCGGGTCCTCGCCAAAATTCGGCTTTGACGGGATCATCTCCGGCCAGATCAACGGCACCGATCCTGCCAGCTTCTCCTTCTCGAGTTCCGGCGGGAGCGCCAATCCGGCGCTGACCAACACATCCCTCACGAAGGGCGACCTCTCGCTGTACGGCAACGCACCGCTCACTGCAGTGACGGCAAACCTCTGCGCCTCGACCGCGGCCTGCAAAATGACCGCGAACTTCATCTCGGGCGGAGCCGGCGCGGCAACCTTCGGTGTGGGCTGGGGGCTGGTCCAGGTGAGCGACAGCACCTCGATCCTGAACGGTGCTGCAATCCTCGGCAAGGCGACAACGACAACGACACCGCCGCCTGGCACCACCCCCCTGCCCGCCAAGGTGACGCTGCTCGGCAACGGACCCAAGGGCAACGACGTCTTCCAGACCGACAATGTCACGGTCGTCGCCAATGCCGACGGTTCGATCGAGAGCTATGCCGCCGGGCCAATCGTCGCCGGCCGCGGCACCGCGCAGGCGGTGGACTTCGGCACCGCGACGACATCCACCTCAGTCATCGCCTGGACGCGCTGGGCGAACGGCACGCCCACCGGCACGCCGAACGGCGTGACCCCGGTCGCGCTCTCGGCAAACCAGGGTGTGGTGACTCTGGTCGGCACGCCCTTCACCAACCGGCCTCTCACGGGCAGCGCGCAATATACGCTGCTCGGCGCGACCAAACCGGTGATCAGCGACGGCTCGCTCGCGCCCGGCACCTTCAGCGGCGCGCTGAGCCTCGACTTCGCCACCTCCCGTGTGGGCGTCGACCTGCTCGTGGCGATCGGCGGCGTTTCCTACGCGCTGCAATCAACCGGCGGCACGGTCAGCCCTTCGCAGAGCTCGATCATCTATTCGGCCGCCGGGCAGATCAACGGGACGGTCACGGTCGCGGCAACCGGCATCTGCACGACCGGATGCGGGGCCAACATCAACGGATCGCTGTTCGGCAGCGGCGCCCAGCAGGCGGGTATCACCTACAACATCTCGCCCGGAACCGGCCTTTCAATCTTCGGGGTCGCGGCCTTCGGCAAGCAATAGCCCGGTCCATCGCCGGCACCCCTCACCATCATCAGGAGACTCACCATGAAGATTTACCACCCTTTCGCGACCACGCTCATCGCCGGCCTCGCGATCATGCAGCCGCTTTCCTTTGCCGCGGCCGAGGACAATCAGCCGGTCAAGATCTCGTCGCCCCAGGCGGTCCACGGAACCCAATCCGTGGTGATCGGAGCGTTCAATATCGGCTTCATCTTCCAGTCGGTCGACAACACCAAGGCGACCGGCGGCATGATCGGCGCGTTCGGCGGCACGACCAAGGCGAAGAGCGTCCTCGAGGGCGTGACGCCCGCGATGATGCAGGCCATCACTGACGCCGCTTATGCCGATTTCAAGGCACAGCTCGAGGCAAAGGGCTTCACCGTCGCTGACAGTGCGCCAATGTTCTCCAGCGCTGCCTTTGCGCGGGTCAAGCCGATCGCATCGCCCTATGATGCGAACGTCCAGCTCGACAAGAAGAGCACCGGCAAGTCGAGCTATTACAAGCCGGGCGCGATCCCCGGCCTGGTCATGCTCCCCGGCGACGTGGCACCGAGCGGTTTCAGCGGAATGGGCATGTCCATGTCAGCGGGCAACACGCAATATGGCATGAGCCAGCATGCCAAGGCGACCGGCCAGGCGGTGATCGACGTGGTCTATCTCATCGATTTCTCGGACGCGAAAAAGCCGGGCGCCTTCAGCTTCGGCGGCGGCATCAAGGTCACCTCGGGTATGTCCGTGGTGGACGATTTTTCGAAGCTCAACCTCGTTACGCCTGAAGGCAAGACAGCGACGATCACGCTCAAGCAGCCGGTCGCCGTCGAGGGTGATTTCGCCGTGATGCAGGATACCACCAAGGGTGCCGGCGTTCAGAAAGCGATGAACATCCTTGGCGGTTTCGCTGCGATGCGGGGCATGGGCGGAATGAAATTCGGCAAGGCCAAGACCTTCACCTTTACCGCCCGGCCGGGGATTTACGAGCAGGGTGCGATCAAGGCAGCCACGCTCGCCAATGCCCGGCTGGTCGATCAGCTCGCCGCCCTGCGGTAACGCGCCGGGCGGCCTTCACCCAGGGTGCGGAATGGAAGACGCTCATCAGCAGGTACATCGGGACCATGCCGCTGAACGGCGACGCACCCTGAGCGGCCGAACAAAGAATATCGGCCGCGCCCCCATGCGCTGCCGTCTGCAGCGCCATGAAAGCGAAAACGGGCGTGGCGGCGAGACTTAGCCAAGAAGCAGCGCCGGCCCCTTCCTCTCCACCCACGTCGCTCACGGCTTTGCGCCCGCCTCGAGCTCCCGGAAGCTGGCTTCTCCCGCATCCGAGACCTCGACCCATTTCGGGTCCGGCGCGGCCTCGGCCCCGTAATTGTCGTGCCAGTTCCACCATTTGTACGGCGGGCTCTGGGGATAGCCTTCAGGCGAATCCTCCCATGTCTCCTGGCGGCCGAGCGGCGTCGCGTCGAGATAGTTCCACACACTCCCCATCGCCTCATCGCCGCGGCTGTTGATGAGGTAGGTGCGGAAAACCTGATCGCCATCACGGATAAACACATTGTGGCCGTGCCATTCATCCACACCGAAATCAGCGTCGAAGCTGTCGGTGATGGTGTACCAGGGCATCTCCCAACCCATCCGCGCCTTCAGCCGGGCGATGTCGGCCTGGGGTGCGCGCGAGGCGTAGACAAGCGTCGTGTCGCGAGCGTTCAGATGCGCGAGATTGCCGACCTGATCGGCCCCCAGCGAGCAGCCGCGACAGGCATGATCGGGCCAGCCGAACACACCGGGTTCGAAAAAGGCGCGGTAGACGATTAACTGGCTGCGGCCCTCGAACAGATCGAGCAGGCTTGCTTTGCCCTCAGGTCCCTCGAATACGTACGCCTTCTCGACGGCCATCCACGGCATCCGCCGACGCTCCGCGGCCAGCGCGTCGCGCGCGCGGGTCACGGCCTTTTCCCTCACGAGCAGCTGCTTGCGCGCAGCCTCCCACGTCTCCGGCGACACGATCGGTTGCCGGGTCTTCAGACCTTCATCCTGCATGGCATTGCTCCTGCTGTTCAAACCATCTTCGTGTCAGTGCTGCGTTGCCGCGCCCGACTCCTCGGCGATCGCAGCGATGCGGGAAACCACCTGAGACCAGCCGGCGCTCATGCCGCGATACGCAGTCTCGTTCCTGGGCAGGACGAAGCCCGAATGGACGAGGCGCAACCGCGTGCCGCCTTCGGTCTGTTCGAGCGTGAAGGTAACCAGCGTGTCGAGCGGCGCGCCATAACCGACATTGCCCTCGTGCCCGCCCCGCCAGGAATAAACGAAGCGCTCGTTGGGGATCACCTCCAGAACCTCGCACTGGATCGTGCCGTCCCATTCCCCGGCCGCCGTGGTCCGATAGGTGAAGCGATTGCCGACCACCGGCTCGAACCCGCTCGGCACCATCCCGACCCAACGAGCCATAAGCTCAGCCGATGTCAGTGTCTTCCAAATCGTCTCGGGGGCATGGGGGAAGACCTCATCGACCATGATCTGGGGGCGGGTCTGCAATGCGGCGTCGTTCATGGATCGATCTCCTTCAGCAAAGTACGCAGATTGGCGAAGCGGTCGCGCCAGAAGGCGTCATAATGGCTCAGCCAGTCGAACAACGGGGCGAGGCCTTCAGGCTTTGCCCGGTAAAAAATCTTCCGGCCCTCAGGCCGATCAGCGACGAGGCCCGCCTGTTTCAGCGATTTGAGGTGCTGGGAGATGGCACCCTGAGTGACTCCGCTAGTGCGGGTCAGCTCGAGCACGTTGATCTCCCCTGCCCCGGCGATGCGCTCGAACACGGCGCGACGGGTCGGGTCGGCAAGGGCCCGCATGACTGCATCGATGCTGGTGGTCTGGATCATGGCTTTCAATTAGCCATCACTAATCGATTAGTCAATGCTAATTTAAACCGCAGCGCTCTGTCACAAACATTGTACAATGTTCGGTACAGATGAAAAATGTCAGCGCCCCGCATGACATTCCCAACAGATGCAGGCGCACCCGCCTGTCGATTCAACCGCGCCGAAACCTGCGCTACCCGGAGTCTCGTTGCGCTCGTTGCCCGCGAAACTTGCTCTTCAGAAGCGCGCCGAAATCCGGCAGAGTGCGGCCAGCCCCATGGAGTCCCGCCGATGAAAAGCCCCGCCATCGCAACCGTCCTGCTCCCCTTCCTGCTGAGCGCATGCGGCCCCACCACGCCGCAGAACGACACCGCGCCCACGCCCGTAGCCGAGGGCAATTATCTCGAAGAGATCCAAGCTTTGCCGAGCGGCCAGCGCGATATGGTGTTCATGCGCGCGATCCAGGATTCCAACGTTCCCTGCCAGCACATCACCAGTTCGGCCGTCCATGCGAAGGTAAGGGACCGCCCGACATGGGTCGCGCATTGCGTCGATGGCCGGGACTGGATCCTGATCCTCCAGCCGGGCGGCTTGATCCATGTCGTGAATCCTGGCCAGATCGGCGAACCGGACACCTCGCCGAACACGAACACGACTGGAGTCGAGTGACGGACCTGCGGTAACCAATATAGCCGCACCCTCTGCTCGACGACTCTGGCGCCGACTGGAGATGAGTCAGCTCTCAGCGCGCCTCAACGTCTGTTAGACCTTTGTCTCGCAGCGCGTGGCGATGGCCAGGTCTTTCTCACAGTGATGGCCCTTGATCCGACCTGCCTTCCGATTGCTTTTTTGGCCGGTCGCGGACTGGCGCGGCAGATCGCCCAAGTACGTGGCAAATAAAAGGTAAACTCCGTAATTCTACGGGTAGGGCACGGGAATTTATCTATATCGCGCAATACCTTTCGCAATATTAACCAGACGTGGAACGAATCTCCGCATCGATAGTTAAATGCTTTGGAGAAATTGCAAACTCCAGACCTGACCACGGAGGATGTGAAAAAGAGATTATCTGCGGAAAAGGCGCTTTTTCCGCGCGGGTCAGGCCCCAGGAAACGGCCGGGCCGGAACATTAGCCAGCGCCGCTGGGGAGATGCCGAAATGGCGCGCACCACATATCTCGTCGATGATCATGAAGGCGTTCGCACGGCTATCCGGAGATTGCTCGAGCTCCGTCCGGATCAGACCGTCCGCGATTTCGATAGCGGCGAAGCCTTTCTCGCCGAGGCGGATAGCCTGGAGCCCGGCGTGCTGCTGCTTGATCTCAACATGCCCGGGCTGAGCGGGCTCGAAGTGCTTAAGACACTACAATCCCATCATCGCGGCAAATTCGTTGTCCTGATCCTGACCGGCATGGATACCGTGCCGCATGCGCTGGGGCCGATGCGCGGCGGCGTGTTCCGCTTCGTCGAGAAACCCTGCGACGCGCAAAAGCTGTTCGAAACGGTCGACGCGGCCCATATTGCCCTGCTCGAGAGCTGCGCGGCAGGTGGCTATCAGCCACCAACCGGCAGCTTCACGATGAAGATGGTGCCGCCCTGGCCAGGCGAGGAACAGGTTACCCGCCCGCGATGACGCTCGGCGATTTGCCGTACCAGTGAGAGGCCAAGCCCCCAGCTGCCCGCCATCTCGCTCGATCCCGCCGGCCGGAAAAAGGGCTCGAATACCCGGTCGTGCAGCTCCGGCTCGATGCCCGGGCCATGATCCCGCACCTCGATGACGATCGCCGCTTCGCTATCCAGCATATCGTGCCGAAGCGCGATCTCGACGGGGGCGGCGCCATGTTTGATGGCATTCTCGATCAGGTTGCGAATCAGGCGGCGCAGCAGCGTCGGCGATCCAGCAATCTCGAAGGCGGGGGAGCCCGGCGGGACGTCGCGCACCCGCACCGAAGCACGTGCCGCCTCTTCAGCCGCCAGCGCCAGGCAATCCACAATCTCGCACTGGCCAATATCGGCGCCATGATCCAGCCGGCTTGCCAGCAGGATCTCCTCCACCAGCGTATCGAGCTCGGCGATCTCACCTCGGATCACCGGTACGAGGGTGCCGCCCGAAGCATCGGCAAGCATCTCCACCGCCAGTGCCAGCCGCGCGAGCGGAGACCGCAGCTCATGGCTGGCATGCGCCAGCAGCGTCTTGTGGGCTGCGAGCAATGCGTCGGTCCGGTCAGCCGCTGCGTTGAAGCTGGCAGCGACCGCCGCGATCTCGTCGCCGCCATCGACCACCGCGCGCCGAGTCAGGTCACCGCCGCCCCATGCCTCGACGCTGCCGCGCAGTGCCTCAAGCCGCCGGGTTATCCGCGAAATCACCGGAAAGGCGCCGATCCCCACCACCATGGCAACCAGGATCAGCATGCCGAGGCTATGGATCTGGAACCGGTGCATGAACGGGCCGGGCATGCGCAGCACCGATCCCATCGGCGCCACGCCTGCGAGATGCCAGACGATCGCGCCCAGGATCGCCACCAGCGCGACGCTGATCAGCACTGTCGGATAAACCTGCCAGAACAGGCGGCGGCGGAACTGTCGCATCTCAGCCCTGGTCCTGGATCTTGGCGAAGACATAGCCCGCGCCGCGCACCGTGATGATCCGGCGCGGCTGCGCGGGAACGTCCTCAAGCACCGCGCGCAGGCGGGAAATATGGACGTCGATCGAGCGGTCGAACGCCTCGAGCTCCTCGCCCCGGGCAAGGTCCATCAACCGCTCGCGCGACAGGATCCGACCGGCATGTCGGGCGAGGACCAGCAGCAGATCGAACTGGTAGGAGGTCAGTATTTTCGCCTCGCCATCAACCCGCACCGAGCGTGACCCGGCATCGATCTCCAGTCGACCAAAGCGCAGCCTCGCCGTATCGCCGCTGTTGGGGCCGCTGTTGGGATCACCCCGCCGCCGCAGGATCGCCTTGAGCCGCGCGAGCAGCTCGCGCGGATTGAATGGCTTGGGCAGGTAATCGTCGGCACCGAGTTCGAGCCCGACGATCCGATCGGTATCCTCGCCGCGCGCGGTCAGCATGAGGATCGGCACATCGCTTTGCGCGCGCAGGCGACGGCACACTTCGAGCCCATCAATGTCGGGCAGCATGACGTCGAGGATCACGGCATTATAGGCCCCGTCATCGATGACCGCCGCGATCCCCGCCGTGCCCGTGCGACGTGCCTCAACCAGGAACCCGCCCTCCGACAGATAGTCGCTCAGCATGTCCGCCAGCCGGACATCGTCATCGATGATCAGAATCCTGTCGGACATCAGCGTGTGATGCTGCCTCGAATGGGAGAAAAGGGGCGGCTCTATAGCCGTTGGTGAACTGCGGGGCGACCAAGGGCAAGAGCGCCTCGCCTTCAACCTCACCCCGCGCTGCTGCGCAGCTTGCCCCTCTCCTGAAAAGGAGAGGGGCAGAAGGGCGCTCACTGCCTCACATACCGTGGCCGTGTTGCGCCGCCATCTCGACCAGCTTGGCGCGCTGGTCGGGCCGCAGCACCTCGGCGGCATCGGCCATTGCCCCGGTTGCGGCGCGGCTCGCGCTGTCGATCCTCGCGACCTCCGCCGCCCGAAGCTGCTCCAGCGCTGCCCGATCGACCGTCGGCGCAGCGAGGATCTGGTGTAGGGTCATGTGGGTAGCCCCCATGTCCTCATGCAGCTTGGCCATTGGCTCGAAACCGGTGTGGAGGATCGACCCGATCTTCGTCTTCTGGTCGCTGCTCGCGCCGACCGCGTCGAGCATCTGCGTGATATGGCCCATAGCCCTGGCATGCATGTCGCCCGAGCTGCCGTGCATCATGCCATGCATGCCCATGCCGACACCTTGCGCAGATGCGACGAGGACCGGCAGTGCCGCCCCGCTTGCGACAAGCGCAGCTGCCAGCGCTGTGCGCCGCAACCATCCGCGCCCTGCGGCGGGACTCTGCATGCTCGTGCTGTTTTCCGGAATATCGTTCATGTCGTTGATCTCCTTAGCGCCGACCCGGTGCGTGACGGCAGGGAGACTTTGCCTGCTCCGTGTTTCGCCCGTTCCGGGCGAATGTTAAGCAGTGTAAAGTTGAGGACGGAGCACGACAGGAGAAGCCACAAGTCTGGCGCAATCCCCTGGTCGATCGGGTTGCCTTCGCCGTCCCGCCCCGCGCATTTTGTCCCCTGAGCTTTAAACAAAAGGGGTGGGGATAATGACTGAGGGCACGAACGATAGCGGCTACACCAAACCGACGCCGGCGCCCACGCCGCCACCGCCGCCGAACATCTTGCTGATTACTTGCGACCAATATCGCTTCCCGCGCTTCTCCTATGGCGCCGAGGGCGGCTTCGTGGAGGACCTCAAGCAGATCCTCGGCTTCCAGGGCGAGGTCCGCGCGGACAATGCCTACGCCAAATATTTCCCCGGTCTGCTCCGCCTGCGCCGGAATTCAGTGGTGCTGCGCAACCACAGCATTGCCGCCAGTGCCTGCACGCCGAGCCGCGCAACCATCTATACCGGCCAATATGGCACCAAGACCGGCGTCACCCAGACTGACGGCCTGTTCAAGAACGGCGACAGCGCCAACTTCCCCTGGCTCGATGCCGACGGCATTCCGACGCTCGGCACCTGGATGCGTGAAGCCGGCTATTCGACCCATTATTTCGGGAAATGGCACGTCTCCAATCCGCCCGAGCATTCGCTGAAGCGCTACGGCTTCGACAATTGGGAGGAGAGCTATCCCGAGCCGCACGGTGCCCAGGCGAACAATCTCGGCGTGTACCGCGATGCCGGCTTCACTGACAGCGCCTGCGCCTTCATCCGCCGCCAGGGCCTCGCCTCCAATTACAACCGGGTCTATGCCCAGATGGCAGTCGAGGATCCGGCGACGACCGGCCCCGACACGAGCAGCATTCCACCCTGGTTCGCGGTCGCGTCCTTCACCAATCCGCATGACATCGCGACCTATCCGGGCGTGATCGCTCAGGCATTGCCCGCCGACAATCCGCAATCCATCACCATCGGGCCCAAGACCTTCACCCCAACGACTCAGTCGATCTTCGGTCCGCTGACGGTTCCGCTGGCGGGCGATATCACGCCGCCGCCAGTGGCGGGGTCGATCCAGATTCCGCTCAACCCGCTCGGCTTTCCGCAGGATTGCGCCGGCCCCGCCCCGACCCAGAATGAAGATCTCTCGACCAAGCCGAGCTGCCAATATGAGATGGCCTATAAGGTCGGGCTGGCGCTCGCCGCAAAGGGCGGGTTCAATCTCGTCAACACCATCGTCGGTGGCGCGACCGCTGCGCTGCCGGAGGGCGGCGTCAACATCGATCTTCCCGGCAATCCCTTCCGCGAGCAGGAGATGCAGGCTGCGGTGACCCAGTCGCTCAAGAGCTGCCTGCCGCTCCAGCTCTCCGACGATCCCGACACCAACTGCCTGCAGTTCATCCAGCTCTATGGCTGGCTCCACGCGGTGGTCGACACCCACATCACCGCAGTGCTCGATGCGCTCGAGGAATCCGGCCAGGCCGACAACACCATAGTCGTCTTCCTCGCCGACCACGGCGAATATGCCGCTGCGCACGGGATGATGATCGAGAAATGGCACACCGCTTATCAGGAGGCGTTGCATGTGCCGGTGGTCGTGCAATTCCCCCAGGCCGAGGACACGACCGCCCCGACCGCGGACGGCGTTGTCGCGCCCGAGCCGGCGCAACTCGACGCGCTCACCAGCCATATCGACATCCTTCCCACGGTACTCGGCCTTGCCGGCGTCGATGCCGCCACGCGCCGGCAGTACAGCGCGAAGCTCGCCCAAAGCCGACCGGTACCGCCTTTGCCCGGTGTCGATCTGTCGGACATCATCATCAACGCGATGAGCGACACGCCGCTCGAGATCCCGATCATCGAGCCTGATGGCTGCGTGCGCGAGGGCGTGCTGTTCATCACTGACGACGAGATCACCGCACCCCTGCCCCCTTCACGGACCGCGCAGGAGAAGCACAGCTATGAGGAGTTCGCCGTCTATCAGGAGGTGGTCGCCTCCGTGATCAGCGGTAAGGGCGGCAAGGGCCCAGTCGAAAATCTCACTCTCGGATCGGTGAAGCAGCCCAATCATGTCCGGTGCGTGCGCACCCATGATTTCAAGCTTGCGCGCTATTTCGATCCGTCGGGCAAGGAGCCGCAAGAGTGGGAGATGTACGATCTCAAGGCTGACCCGAACGAGGTGACGAATCTGGTCGAGGTGACGGTATCGCCGCCGACTGCAGTGGCGGGCGTATCGGACCCAGCCGCAGTGCAGGCTGCGGCGGACAAGCTGTTCGCGCTGTTGGAGCGGCTCGAACGCCGGGATCTGTAAGGGAAGGGCAATCCGTCCAGGGCGACAGCCGCCGCCCTGGACCGGAAAGCTTCGCTTAGTGCGTCGTCACCGTCGTCGTCACCGTCTTCTCGGCAATCGGGCGACGCACAGGCTTGCGGACGACCCGCTTCACGACGCGCCGGTGCGTGGCGGCCGGAGCGCGAACGACAGTGCGCTCAGTCGTGGCGACCGTGGTCGTGGTGGGCGTTGGAGCGGGCGTCGGCACCGGGACATAGACTGGCGCGGGCGGCGGAGCATTGCGGAGCGCAGTCGCCTCGGCAGTCGCGTTCGCAGCGGCTTGTTGGGCTGCATCGGCACGATCATTGGCGGCGGCGGCGGCCTGTTGTGATTGCACCGCGGCGGCCTCGGCGCTGTCGCGGTCCGCGCGCACGGCCGCCACCTTGTTGCGGTCAGCAGCGACGACCGCCATGCCGGCGAGCTCGGACGCGTGCTGCGCTTCGATAATCGCTTCGTCCTTCCTGCCGTTCGCCAGATCAGCCTCGGCGTTGGCGAGTGCGATCTTGGCGCGATCATGAAGTGCGGGCGCTTCGCCACCGGCACCGATCCGCGCACCTGCCTCGACCTTCGCGCGAGCCTCGGCGATCGCGATGCGAGCGCGCTCGGCCTTGCCTGGTCCAGCAAGTGCGGGCGTGGTGGAGAGCGCGAGTAGCGCCGACATAGTGACGCCACGTGCTAATAGACTCAAGCGACTCATGAGCAAATCCTTTCCAGATTTTTTGAGTACGCTTCGAACGATCAAGTCAGCCATTGGTTTCGTTTCGGCGGCGATTGAGGAGAGTTAATGGTACGGAGCCGATACGACTCTGCTGTAGTCAGTCTAATTTCAACGTGGCACCTACTGTTATTCAGCTCTATCGCAGTGATTGACTGGAGGTCAGTCTATATTGGGAGCGATCACACGGCCGCGCCACCAGAGTGGCGCACGCGTGAAGGGTTCCGCCCCTGCCAGATAGAATATTGTCACACCTATAGGGGGTTGCGACACAATCCCTGGATAATTTATGTTGTAATATCAGACACTTAATATTCGCTCACAGGAGCGATCCTGTTGGATGTGTGACATAATTCTCCAACAGATGCGCCCAGTGGGCGCCTGCCGCCTCAGGAAAGCGACCATTCGAGCGTTAGAAAGACCTTGGTTGTGTCGGTCGCAAACGTATCGGCCGAGTATCGCGCCAGCCGGGCCGCCACGGTCGTTCGATGAATCTTCGCCTGGGCGAGCAGATCTATCTCGTTGCCATAATGCTGCGCGAGATGGTCGCTCTCAAACTGATGCCAGGTCGCGCTCAGGCTATAGCCGCTGACCGGCCCTTTGGTCTTCCAACTCGCACCCAGCATTCCGTAGAGATCGCGCAGGCCATTGGGCGGCGTCGTGGTGAATTTGCTCGCCCAGCCCTGGAAGCGGAAGAAGGACGCGAGCGGCGTCTGGAAACTCGTCAGCGCCGCACCCTGGTCCGCGCCGAGGACCTCATATCCGCCGGTCGCCGTCAGCACCTCGCCAGTCAGCGAGGCCTCGGCAAGATAATAATTTACAGCGTAATTACTTGGATTATTACGATAATCGCTCTGCCGCGCATAGCTGAGGGCATAACCGAGCTTCCAGCCCTTCGCGATCGGCCGGCTGCCGGCGAAGCGCGCGCCATAGCTCTGGCTCGACAGGCGGAAGCCCTGCACCGCCGCCAGATCCTGATCGACCAGATAGGCAAAGCCAGTGAGCGTGCCGATCGGCGCGGCATAGCTCGTCAGCCCGAACCAATTGTCGCCCGGCACGGCTTGCGGCCGGGCGCCCTTGCCGTCGATGCCGTTCACGGTGCGATCGCTCCAGGAATACACCGCGTCCACGGTCAGCCGGGGCACGCCAGCCCAGGTCACCCGCACGGCATCGAAGGTCTGCTGGCTCTGCCGCCAGGACGACGGCCCGACGAAGCGCTGGTCGGCAAGCTCGAGCAACTGCCGCCCGGCCGTGACGGTGACATGGTGATCGGCGTAGCGAAGCTGCGCGCGGTTGAGCTCGATATTCTGCGGATCGGCGACCAGCGGCAGCGGCCGGCCGTTGAGGCCGTCATTATAATGATTGTCGATCCCGATCGTCGCCTCGCTCTCGACCAGCGCGGACCATGGGCCGCTGCTTGCCTGCAGGCCGCTACGGATGCGCAATGTCGCGGCATCGGACTGATCAGCGATCCCGTCCTGATCGACATGCTCGTAGCGGAAGCGCGCGTCGACCAGCGGCTTCAGCTTGATCTCCTGCGCTCCGGCGGCCTGGGCGCAGGCGCCAAGCGCCATGAGCGCAACCGCCCGTATCGTGTTGCTCACGAAAAATCCCTTCGTTTCGGATATCTGCCACCAGGCAAAAAGGGGCAGGCGGTCCGGCTTGGACTGCCTGCCCCAGGGGAGGAACCTCAGGCCGGTTCGGGAACCAGACCGCCGTCAATCGAGCCGAGCTCACCCGACGCACGCGCCTGCCGACCATAGACGAGCTCGAACAGCGGGCCGGCCATCATCGTCGTGACGATCGCCATCAGCACCAGCATCGAGAAGAGCGTCGGGCCGATGATGCCCTTTTGCAGGCCGATATTGATGATGATCAGCTCCATCAGCCCGCGCGAGTTCATCAGCGCGCCGATGCCGAGTGCGGTCCGATTGTCTTCCCCGGCGAGGCGCGCGGCGAGATAACAGGCGCCGCCCTTTGCGAGGATCGAGGCAGCGAGAATGCCGACCGCGATCAGCAGCAGGCTGGGCGAGTTGACCATGTCCATGCGCGTGTTGAGCCCCGAATAGGTGAAGAACATCGGCAGCAGCAGCACGACGGCGACTGGCTCGACCTTCTTCTTGAGCTCCTGCGCGAAGACACCGCGCGGCATGACCACACCGAGGATGAAGCCGCCGAAGATCGCGTGAATGCCGATCGCGTCCATCAGGAACGCTGACATGCAGAACAGCATCAAAGTGATGGCGAGGACAGTCACACTCATCTCGCCGGCGCGCTCGACAGCACGGCCGAGCGGCGCGAGGAGTTTCTGGCCGAACATCAGAATGAAGGCACCGTAAGCAATGCCCCCGCCGATCGCGAGGACCGCGACACCGGGACCAGCACCGAAGGTCGCGAGGACCAGCGCCAGCACGCACCATGAGCAGGCGTCGTCGAAGGCGCCGGCGGTCAGGGACAGCGTGCCGAGCGCGCTATCGGCAAGACCACGCTCGTTGATGATCCGCGCCAGCATCGGAAAGGCGGTCAGCGCAATGCAGGCGCCCATGAAGAGAGTGGCATTGGCAGTCGAGATGTCCTTCGCGAACAACCCCGGCACGCCAAGCAGGAACGGGGTTATCAGCAGCGCGATCAGGAAAGGTGCGGCGATGCCGGCAAAGGAGACGCCCATCGCGCTCCTTGCCTTGGATTTGAACTTGTCGATCTGCAGCGTGGTGCCAACCAGGAACATGTAAAGTCCAACGCCGAGCTGCGCGCCGGCGTAAAGGACGTTGCGCGTTTCCTTGGGGAATAGCGCGCCCTGTATGTCCGGGAAGAGCAGGCCGAGCAGCGATGGCCCGAGGACCACGCCTGCGATCATCTCACCAACCACCTGAGGTTGGCCAAGCGCCTTTTTGCCTATCCAGCCTACCACGCGGCAGGCGAGCAGGATCACCGCAAGCTGAAGGAAGAAATGCACGCTGAAATCGCCCGGCGTGTAGCTTTTCGCGGTGGCCTGAACCGCCGGGCCGTGCGCCGACAGGATCCCCCCAATCGTCGACCACATGCTGTCGATAACGCCGTCTGCCATAGATCCTCCCCCCTATTTTTCGGTCGATTCCCGCGATTTTGATACTGCGGCCTCGCCTCAGGGACTCGAATTCGTCCGGAACGCGCAACCAAAAAGCACTGCCGAGGTGGCCCACGTTGTCACTTTCCCGGAAATCACATTCTCCTTGTTGCAGACTCGTCACAGCGTAGTAATGTACCTACAACAAGTGACACATAATGTAGGTACCTAGGCTCAGAAAAGAGGACGCGATGAAGGTTATTGCCAGCCGCGAATTCAACCAGGATGTGAGCCAAGCGAAGCGCGCAGCGCGACTCGAACCGGTGTTCATCACTGACCGTGGCAAGCCCACCCATGTGCTGATGAGTATCGATGCATTTCGCCAGCTCACCGGCCAGACCGAGACGATTATCGACCTGCTGGCGATGCCTGGCCTTGCCGATATCGACCTTGCGGATTCGCGACCGGACAATGTCTGGAACCGGCATGAGGCGATCGGCTGATGTATCTGCTCGACACCGGCGTCGTCTTCGAGCTGCGCAAGGCGCGCGCCGGGCGGACCGACCCTGTTTTCGCGAGCTGGGCCTCCGGCCTCGCGCGGCAGAACCTGTTCATCTCCGCTATCACCGTGCTCGAGCTCGACAATGGCGCGGCACGCGTGGCGCGCGGCGACAAGGCAGCGGGGCTCGCGCTGCGCGAATGGATCGACAACCAGGTGATGGCCGCCTTTGAAGGGCGGATCTTGCCGGTCGATGCCGCCGTGGTGCGGCGCCGCCGCCAGCTGTCCTATGCCGATGCCCGGGATGGCCTGCTCGCGGCGACTGCGGTTGAGCATGGCCTGACGATCGCGACCCGCAACCCGGCCGCCTTCAAGACGGGCCGGATCAAGGTCCTGAATCCATGGACCTATACGCCCGACAGCGCCGACGATGACGGTGATTGGCGGCTGGCCGCCAAGGCCGGGCCACTGTGGCTCAAGAATCTGTTCGTTCGCGGCTAAGGACCGGCTAGGGTCCGCCCAATGGATGGCAAACGCAGCATTCTGATCGTCGGCGGCGGGACCGCAGGATGGCTGACCGCGGCGTATCTCGCGCGGTTCCTCGAGATATCCGACAATCGCCGGCTCGAGATCACCCTGCTCGAATCGCCTGACATCGGCATTGTCGGCGTTGGTGAAGGCACTTTCCCGACGATCCGCACCACGCTGAAATTCCTCGGCATTGACGAGAGCCGCTTCATCCGGGCGACTTCAGCGACTTTCAAACAGGGCATTCGCTTCGTCGACTGGGTCCGCACGCCGGAAGCAGGCACGCACGAGCATTTCTTCCATCCGTTCGAGGCGCCCTTTCATGCGGAAGGGGGTAACCTCGTCCCCTATTGGCTGCTCCAGGACGAGAAGACCCGCCGACCCTTTGCCGAGGCGATGACGATCCAGAACCGCGTCGCCGAGGCCAAGCGCGGACCCAAACGCCCCGACGAAGGCGATTTCTCGGGGCCGCTCAACTATGCCTATCATTTCGATGCGGTGAGGCTCGCCCAGGTCCTCGCCGAACGGGCGAAAGAGCTCGGCGTCGTCCATCTGCAAGGCATGCTCGGCCATGTCGAACTCAGCGCGACGGGGGCAATCGACCATATCGTTACCGCCGAGCACGGCCGCCTCGACGCCGATCTCTATATCGATTGCACCGGCTTTCGCGCCGAACTGATCGGCAAGGCGCTGCACGCCCCATTCAAATCAGTTCGCCCGATCCTGTTCACTGACCGCGCGCTCACCTGCAAAGTCCCCTATGAGCGACCTGATGCGCCGATCGAGAGCTACACCATCGCCACCGCGCATGAGGCGGGCTGGATCTGGGATATCGGGCTGAACGGTGCGCGCGGCATCGGCTGCGTCTATTCGAGCGACCATATCGACGATGATCGTGCCGCGGAGATCCTCAACGCCTATATCGGCCCGCACGGCGGGGAGATCAAAACCCGTAATATCGCGTTCGAGGCGGGCTATCGCGAGCGGCAATGGGTGAAGAACTGCGTCGCGGTCGGCCTGTCCGGCGGCTTTCTGGAGCCGCTTGAATCGACCGGCGTGGTGCTGATCGAAGCTGCAATTGGCATGATCGCCGAAATGTTTCCGCATAACGGTCCGGTCGAGGCGCCCGCGCGGCGCTTCAACGAGCTGATGTCCGCGCGCTACAAGAATATCGTCAATTTCCTGAAGCTGCATTATTGCCTGAGCCAGCGCACCGAGCCCTTCTGGCGCGAAAATGCCGATCCCGTATCGATCCCCAAACGGCTCCGCGATCTGCTCAAGCAATGGCGCCACCGTCCGCCGGGGCGCTTCGACTTCACGCTCGACCTCGAGTCCTTCGCGTTCTTCAACTATCAATACATCCTCTACGGGATGGAGTTCAAAACCGACCTGTCGCCAGGGCGGGCGGATTTCCCCAACACCAATGCCGCGGAGAAGATCTTCGCCCGGATCAAGCACTTCGGCGAACGCGCGACGCATGATCTGCCGCCACACCGCGCTCTGATCGAACAGATCAACGGGGTTGAGGCGTTATCAGCGGCGAAGTGAGCACGCGCCCCTTGCGCCGTCTTCCCCGGGCAAATTAGGATCCGCGCATGACTGAAGCAATCTCCCGATATACCGGCGGCTGCCTGTGCGGCGCGGTACGATATGAGGCTGAGGGCGAGCCGCTCCATGCGGGCTATTGCTGCTGCGCCGATTGCCGCAAGGCGTCCGGCTCGGGATTCATCCCATTTCTGGGATATGCGAGCGAGAAGCTTCGCTTCAGCGGCGAAACGCTGCAGGCCCGTTCAACATCCTTCCGGGGCAGCGAGGCGGTGCGCAACCGGTGCGCCGCCTGCGGCAGCCTCGTCTTTGGCGGTATCGTGGGCGTAGACACTTCGCACACCATCTATGCCGGGTCGCTCGACGATCCAGGTCTTTTCAAGCCGACAATGGCGATCTTTCTGCGAGACCGCCCGGACTGGGTCATCCTGCCCGAGGGATTACAGGCATTCGAGACGATGCCGGGATAATCCCGTTGCTCAGACAAACGGCAGCGCCAGCACCGACAGGATGATCCTGCCCAGGCCGCGCGCAACATAGACCCACAACGCAAGCGGTCGCCTGAGGTCGCCCGAAGCACCGCCGTAGTGCTGCGAGACCAGGGTCGGTTGGGAGATCGGCTCCGGCACATTCGGCGCCGACATGGCGCGGTCACGTGTCGCGAAACGCCCATCGATCATGCTGGTCTTCCCATCCCGTACCGTGGAATATCGCGCCGCCCGACGCTGTGGTGCCGCAGCGATGCGAATGCCCGGGGGGAGGACACGCAGCGCCACGACGGGCCTTAGCTGGGCCTTTTGCGGCAGAAATCAAGTTACATGCGCGTCATGTTGCAACAATGGCGACCCGCCCGATCCGGAAGCCCAAAGGGCCTTCCACGAACCTTTCGATGATAGCGCGACTCGCTCGAACGGGCCGTCAGCGCGCACTCCGCGCGCAAATCGAAAAACCGCCGGGAGAGCCGGTTTTACTCTTAAGGGATGATACCTAGTGGAAGGCTTTCTCGTCCCTTTGGATGAGAGAGCCAAAAGTGAAAGGGACCGTTAACTTCGCTCCCGATTCATAAGGCGCATGAACACGCAACGCACACATGCCGCTGGTCGGCAATCACCGCTCGGCAAGGCTGCCGGGCTCCTGTTAACGTCGGCAATGGCCGTCATCGTCGTCTCGCCGGCCTATGCGCGCGGCGTGCGCGCCGGCTCGATTGTCGCCAATACGGCGACGGCGACCTACGACATCGGCCCCACCACCACGACGATCAATTCGAACACCGTGTCGATGCGCGTCGACGAAGTGCTCGATGTCACGGTCGCATCGCGCGATGCCAACGACGCCGGCGTCGCCGCGGACGCCAAGAACCAGGTCCGCACCTTCACTGTCACCAACGCCGGCAACGGCCCGGAAGCGTTCAACCTCTCGGCCCTCGCGGTCAACGGCAATGCCTTCAATCCAGCCGTCACGCTGGTCGCAATCGATACCAATGGCGACGGCATCTACGAGGCCGGCACCGATCTCCTGGTCGCCAACGGCAATGCCGGGCCGGTGCTCGAGCCCGACGCTTCCTATACTGTTCTTGTTCTCTCCGATATTCCCGCGACGGCAGCTGATGCCAGTCGCGGAGAGGTACGCCTGTCCGCCCTTGCCGTTACCGGCAGCGGCGATCCGGGCACTGTGTTCGCCGGCAAGGGTGTCAACGGGGGTGACGCCGTTGTCGGTGCGACGCGTGCAAACGCGGATGCCAAAGGCGGCTTCATTGTCGCCAAGGCGACAGTCGTGCTTACTAAAAGCGCGACGGTGGTTGATCCCTTCGGCGGCACGCGCGGCCTGCCCGGCGCGGCGATCACCTATCACCTCGTCGCGGCGGTCTCCGGCAGCGTCAGCGTCGGTGGCGTGCATATCAACGACACCATTCCCGACGGCACAACCTATCAGTCCGGCAGCCTGACGCTTGACGGCACGGCGTTGACCGACGCGGCCGATGGCGACGCCGGCTCGGCCTCGTCATCCGGTATCGGCGTTGGCCTCGGCACCCAGGCACCCGGCACCTCCCGCACCGTAACTTTCACCGTCAAGATTAATTAAGGAGCATCATGATGAAATCACTTCGTTTTTGCCTGCTCGCCTGCGCACCGGTCGCGTTGATCGCTACCGCGCCGGCCAGCCCTGTTCAGCTCACCAGCAATGTGATGGTCGAGAAGATCGCCATGGTCGATGGCCGTCAGCAGACCGTTTTGAAAACGCCTGACAGCGTCGTCCCAGGTGACCGCCTGCTGTTCCAGACGAATTATCGGAACAGCGGCGCCAAGGCCGCTGATCATTTCGTCGTGACCAACCCGGTTCCGTCGAATGTCGCCTATGCCGGCGAAAGCACCGCCGGTGCCGAAATGTCGGTCGATGGCGGCAAACATTACGGGCAGCTCACCGCGCTCAGCGTGACGGCGCCCAACGGTCAGAGCCGCCCCGCCCGTCCCGAAGATGTGACGAATCTGCGGTGGACGCTCGCAACAATCGCTCCCGGCACTTCGGGAACTCTGAAATATCGCGGCATGGTTCGGTAGCCGCTTTCCGCCACGGCGCGCCGGCGGGGGTTTAGGCGCGTCTCGTTTAACAACTGAAGGAAAAATGTCATGACACGTGCCAGCCACCGGCTGGGTGCGGTGAGCCTACTCGTGCTCGCCGGTCTCGCCGCAACACCTGCCTATGCCGCCGGAACTACTGCCGGTAGCACCATCACCAATACTGTACAGGTCAACTTCCAGGTCGGTGGCGTTGCCCAGACCGCAGTTTCCGCTTCGGATACCTTCACGGTCGACCGCAAGGTCAATGTGACGGTCGCTGAAGTCGGCAGCACGACCACCTCGGTCTCGCCTGGCCAGCTCGCCGCTGTAACGACCTTTACCGTTACCAACCTGTCGAACGCCACGCTCGATTTCGCGCTGACGGCCGCACAGCAAGTCGGCGGTGCCGGCGCGCATTCGAACACCGACAATTTCGACGCGACGAACGTGAAGATCTATGTCGATGCCAATGCCAACGGTGTTTATGATGCCGGTACCGATACACTGGTGACCTATCTCGACGAACTGGCAGCGGACGCCGCGAAGACTGTCTTCGTGGTTGCCGACATCCCGGTCGCCCGGGTTACCAATGACGTTGCTGCTGTTACTCTGACTGCAACCGGCCGCGAAGGCGGTACCGCAGCCAGCCAGGGTATCGCTCTTGTCCAGACCGCGACGGCCAATACGGCGTCGATGGATACGGTGTTCGCAGACGGTGCCGGTGCAACCGACGCCTCGCGCGATGCGGCCTTCTCCGCCAAGGACGACTACACGGTTCTCGCCGCGGCGCTGAGTGCGACCAAGACGAGCCGCGTGATCAGCGATCCGCTCAACGGCGTAACCAACCCCAAGATGATCCCGGGCGCGGTTGTCGAATATTGTATCGCGGTCTCCAACGCTGCTGGCAGCGCCACTGCGACCAGTGTCGCACTGACGGATATCCTGCCTGCGGCGACGACTTATCAGGCGAGCTTCGGCATCCTGATGAACGGCACCGTCACGGGCCCGACCTGTAATGCCGACGGCGTCGCCGGCGGCGCTTACAATGCCGGTACCACCACGGTCAGCGGCACTCTGGCGAGCGTTGTTGCGGCTGATACCCGCACGCTGGTCTTCCGCGTGACGATCAACTGAGTCGATTTCACCGGCGATCCCCTCTCCGGGGGATCGCCGGTGAAGCCACCAAAATGTACCGCTTTCCCTACCTTTCCTGGCTTCTCGTGGTCGCGCTGGCGATCCTCGGTGCATTCGGCACTGAGGCTCACGCCGCTGCTGCACCGCAGATCACCAATATCGCCCGCGTCGACTGGACTGTGGGTGGAACTGCATATTCGCTCGACTCGAACAGGGTCGATGTCGACATCGTGACCAGCCCGGTCGCGCTCACGACGTATCGCCCCAATCCGGCAGGCGGCCCCACCACCGTAATTCGCGCGCCGCTGTGCCAGCGCAGCGATGCGCTCACCGCCGCCGCATTCAACCCGAATGCGCAGGCCGTGACGTCAATCGGCCTGACGCCGACGACCACGGTTCATGTCGGCGAACCCTTGATTTTCAAGCTCATAGCACCAGCGCTCAATCGCGATCCAAATGCGATCGATTCGCTCACCACCGTCATCGTGACCAGCGGCGGGGACCGCGAGACGCTGACCGTTTTCGAAACCGGGCCCAATACGGGCGAGTTTGTCGGCACGATCGGAACCCGCGCATCGCCGCCGGCGAGAGTGATCGGCGATTGCGTCCTGACGCTCGACCCCAATGAGACCGTCCTGGTCGAATGCACCAGCAATGGAGCCCAGACGCCGATCGCGACCGCCACCCTCGACGTGCTGATCGATCCCTTCGGCCTGGTGTTCGACAGCGAGGACGGCACCCCGGTTTCGGGCGCGAGCGTGACCCTGATCAATAGCGATACCGGGGCACCGGCGAACGTGCTGGCGCCCGACGGAGTCACGGCCTGGCCAGCGACGGTGATCACCGGCGCGACGGTGCGCGATGCCGCCGGCGCGAGCTATCCGATGCCCGCCGGCGAATATCATTTCCCCTTCGTCGTCCCCGGCCACTACCAGCTGAAGATCGTACCCCCCACGCCGTACACCGCCCCATCGGTGCTGACGCCGGCCCAGCTTGTCGGCCTGACCCGCCCCGATGGCGGCGCTCTCGCAATCGACCCGTCTTCCTATGGCAAGGTCTTTCAGCTCGCTGATCCGGGAGCGGTGCGCATCGACGTTCCGGTCGATCGCCCCACAGGCGGCGTAAATCTGACGAAAACAGCCTCGCGCGGCACCGCCGCACCGGGTGATCTCGTGCTGTACAAGCTCGTCGTCACCAATCCCGACGCGCAGCATGCCAAGCGCGACGTCTCGCTGATCGATACGCTGCCGCCGCAAATGCGGCTGCGCCCCGATAGCGTCCGCGTCGACGGACATGCTGCACCGGGCATGGTCTCGATCACCGCCGACGGCCGCCAGATCACCATCGCATTCGGCACCATGGCGCCCGCCGCGGTACACACCGTCAGCTATGCGCTGCAGGTCCGCCCTGACGCGGCCGCCGGTCAGGCGATCAACCGTGCCCACACGATCGACTCGCGCGGCACGCAAGCACTGGCCAATGCCGTAGTGCGCATCACGCATGAAACCATCGCTGACCGGATGACCCTGGTCGGGCGCGTCGTTGATGCGGGCTGCGATGCCCGCCCACCTTTCGCACACGGCGTTGGCGGTGTGCGCGTGCTGCTCGAAGACGGCAGCTACACGGTCACCGACGCGGACGGCCGTTACCATTTCGAAGGGCTGGTGCCCGAGACCCATGTCGTACAGCTCGACACCGGCTCGCTGCCGGAAGGCGCCCACGCCGTCGATTGCGCGCGCAGCACGCGCAGCGCCGGCAGCGCGATCTCGCGCTTCGTCGAAGGCCAGGGCGGATCGCTCGTGGTCGCCGATTTCCATGTCGTGGTTCCCGAGCACAGCGCCACCGCCAACGCAGCAGACCCGGCCATTCCAGTGCCGGCGACCGATCGCGAAGCTGCCGGCGCCGAGCGCGACTGGTTCACTGGTGGCGGACCGAGCGTCGCGTGGCTGTTCCCTGAAGCGGACACCAACCCCCGCGCGCCCGCCGTGCGCGTCGCGATCCGTCACCTGCCCAACCAGACGGTGACGTTGTTCGCAGACGGCAAGCCGGTCGATCTGATCACCTTCGATGGCCACCGGACCGATGCCGGCGGCGCCTTCTCCGTCAGCTTGTGGCGTGGTGTTCCGCTGGTTGGTGAGACGACGCATCTGTCGGCCGAAGTCCGCGATGCCGCCGGCGCGCTGGTCACCAAGCTCGACCGCGACGTGCATTTCGTCGCGACCGCAGCACGCGCTGAATTCCTCCTCGACAAATCGCGCCTCCTCGCTGACGGCGTTCACCGGCCGGTTCTGGCGGTTCGCATGGTCGATCGCGCCGGGCGCCCGGTCCATGCCGGCACCGTCGGCACATTCCAGCTTTCACAGCCCTATCAGCCAGCCGTTGCTATCGACGCGGAACAGACCCGGGTCCTTTCCGGGCTCGAGCGCGCTGCCCCGACCTGGCGCGTCGCCGGGGACGACGGCATCGCCTATATCGCGCTCGCGCCGACCACGACCAGCGGCGCGGTGACGATGGACTTCAGCTTCCGCGACCGCGACCAGGTGCGTCGCCAGCGCATCGATGGCTGGCTCGCTCCCGGCGACCAGCCCTGGACGATCGTTGGTCTCGCTGAAGGCCGCGCCGGACTCGGTACGCTGGGCAAGCATCTCGAAGCGCTCGAAGCGCCCGGCGCCGGCCTCAACCTGGACGGCCGGGTTGCGCTCTACGCCAAGGGTCGCGTGCTTGGACAGTGGCTTCTGACGCTCGCCTATGACAGCGCCAAGCGCCGCGAGGACCAGACGCTTTCCGGCGCGATCGACCCCAGCACCTATTACACCGTCTATGCCGATCAGGCCGAGCGCCGGTTCGGTGCGGCTTCGACCCGCAAGCTGTATCTCAAGATCGAGACCCGCCAATTCTATGCGCTGTTCGGCGATTTCGAGACTGGCTTCACTGATACCGATCTCGGCTATTATTCCCGGTCGGCTACCGGCCTCAAGGCCCAGTATCGCGGCAAGCACGTGGACGCCTCGGCATTTGCGGCGCGCATCGCGACCAATCATCACCGCGTGGAGATCCAGGGCAATGGCCTGACCGGCCCCTATTCGCTCGGCGCACGCGATGTCGTCGCCAACAGCGAGCAGGTGGTGATCGAAGTGCGCGACCGCCTGCGCTCGGAGAAGATCCTCGAGCAGCGCAGCCTGACGCGCTTCATCGACTATGACATCGATTATACCGCGGGCACGCTGCGCTTCTCCTCGCCGGTGCTGAGCCGCACCAGCAACCTCGACCCGCAGTTCATCGTGATCAACTACGAAGTCGACGGCCTGAACGGCGGCGAGATCAATGCCGGCGCGCGCGCAACCTGGCGCACCACTGACGACAAGGTGCGGATCGGCGTGACCGGGATCCGCGATGCCGGCGATACCAGGCACACGACGGTCGCCGCCGCCGACGCGCGGGTACGCATCGGCAAGGGCAACGAAGTACGCGTAGAAGTCGCGGCGAGCCATGCCGATGGCGCCGGTGGCGTCGATACCGCATGGCAGGTCGAGGTCGAGCACCACGACAGCAAGTTCGATGTCCTCGCTTATGCGCGCCAGCAGGCGGCCGACTACGGCGTCAGCGAACAGAATCTCGCCGAGCGCGGACGGCGCAAGTTCGGCATCGACGCCAGCGTGCGGCTGACCAAGAGTCTGTCCGCCTCGGGTAGCGCGTGGAGCGACAATGCGCTCGATGGCAGCGCCAACCGCATCGCGATGCGTGCGCAGCTCGAATATCGTACCGGCAAGACCGACCTTCGGATTGGCGTGACCCACGCTCAGGATAGCGGTGGGACGGTTCCCGATGCGCAATCGAACCTGGTCGAAGCTGGCGCGACGCAGCGGCTGTTCGACAACCGGCTCGAGCTCGACGCCTCCACCAGCTTCGCGATCGGCCATGCCGAGAGCGCCGACTTCCCGGCCCAGCACCGCGTCGGCGCCCGCTTCCAGATCGATCCGGCCGTCGCGCTGGTCGGCTCCTACGAAATCGCGCACGGCGAAGCAGTCGACGCTCGCACTGCCCGGATCGGCTTCGACCTGAAGCCCTGGGCTGGCGCGCGGTTGACCACCGCCATCGCCGGGCAATCGACCGGCGAATATGGCCGCCGCGCCTATGCCGCCTATGGCCTGGCCCAGTCGCTGCAGGTCGGCAAACATTGGTCGGTTGATGTCACGCTCGACGGCAACCGCACGCTGAGCGGGATCGACCCGAACACGCTGGTCAACCCCGCGCAGCCAGCCGCGTCGGGCGGGTTCATCGGCTCGGGCAACACCGTCACCGAGGATTTCACCGCCATCACGCTCGGCGCGACCTATCGCGGCAAGAACTGGAGCGGCACGGCACGGGCGGAATATCGGCTCGGTTCGCTCGGCGACCGCATGGGCTTCACCGCTGGATTGATCCGCCGGCTCGGCGATGGCCAGGCATTCGGCACCCTGGTGAGCTGGACGCACGCTACCAGCCCGATCGGCACGGCAACCACCTCGTTCAATGCTGCGATTTCCGGCGCATCGCGCCCGATCGACAGCCGCATCGCCGTGCTCGGGAAGCTCGACTGGCGCGAAGACAGCGTTACCGGCGCGGTCGCCGGCACCGCGGGACCGGTGGGTGGTGGCCTGCTGACCGTCGATGGCAATGCCCGGTCTCGCCGCGTTGTCGGCAGCGTATCGATGGACTGGTCGCCATATGGCCATGACAAGGGCGGCCTGTTCCAGCGCAGCGAGATCAGCCTGTTCGTCGGCGGCCGCTATGTGTTCGACCGGATCGACTCCTTCGACCTCGCCGGCCTCACCACCCTCGTCGGCGTGGATGCGCGGCTCGGCCTTGGCGAGATCTTCGAGATCGGCGGCCGCGCGACGGTGCGTGGCGATGTCGGCCATGGCAATTTCGCTTATGCGGCCGGACCGACGATCGGCATTCACCCGGCAAAAGGCATGCTGGTGACCGCCGGCTGGAACTTCGCAGGCTTCGCCGATCGCGATTTCGCCGGGGCACGTGACACGCACAACGGCCCCTATGTCTCGATCCGCTTCAAGTTCGACCAGACCGACTTCGCCTCGCTCGGGCTGTTCGGACGATGAGGTACCTCGCCACGCTCCGCACCGCCTTCGCCACGTCTTTCGTGTCGAACATCAAATGACGCGCCCATCCGCCTTCGACGCACTTTGCGCCGCACACTCACAACCTGTAGAAAATAGGGAGAAAATCATGCAACTGACGTTCGAGGGCCGGGAGCTGTTCTGGCAACAGCGCGCCGCACAGCAGTGGATCGACGTGCTTCGCCAGCGCATCCTGACGGTACTCAAGGTGCAGTCCTATCGGACGGTCTCAGCTTCGAACCGGCATAATGTCATCGACGCGGTAGTCGCGCGTTGCGCCATCCGCCCGGTCAATCTGCAGCAGGCGGCCGTAGAATGGAATGTAGCCACCCGGCGCGGCGAAGACGGCGACGTCAAGATCCGCGTTGCGAAATCCATTCGCTATGACGGCGATCCGCTGTTGTTCGATATCCAGCCCGAGGCAGCCTGGCTGCCGTCGCCGCGCGCGACCATCACGCCAACGCATATCCAGTTTGCCGTTCTCGCGGAGGTTTCCGCCGTCGCCGACAGCGGCGCTGCGCTTGAGCATGCCGAGCATCGCGTCCGCCGGTTCCTCAAATGGCAGAACCACGACGTCTTCGACGCCAACCGGATGCTGCCCGAACTGGTTGCGGCGGCGCTGCGCAATCGTTGCGTCGCGCCCGACGAGCAGGTCTATGACCAGGGCCTCCGGATCGCCGGCTAACGCCAGCGACGTGATAATCATCCGTTAACCAGGAAAGGCGTATCTCGTCTCACCTGGGGGGGACGTACGAATGCCGCTGCGCTTGGAGGCCCAAGACGCGACCGCTGCAATGTGGAGCGCGCTCCGTCTCGCCGCCTTCGGTCTGCTGATCTTTCTGCTGGATTGGGGCGGCGTGATGCTGACCCGCGATGGCAGCCGGGTTGGCGCGCTGTGGTTGCCGAACGCCTTGCTTGCCGTCACCCTCTTGCGGCGCGGTACATCCCATCCGGCCAAATGGCTGATCGCCGCCTTTGCCGGCTATCTTCTTGCCAATTTCTCGCTCGGCGACCTCACCGGAAACGCCGTGGTGCTCGCCCTCGCCAATTGCGGCGAGGCGCTGTTCGGCACCTGGCTGTTATTGCGCTGGCAGCGGCACACGCCCGACATCGCCCATTTCGGAGATCTCGTCCGCTTCGGATTGGTTTGCGGGGGCATCGCGCCGTTGCTGTCGAGCATCGCCGTAGCTGTCTGGCTCGCAGGCCCTTCCAGCCTTGTTTATGTGTCGGCATGGACGACGCGGTCGCTAGCGAACGGCCTCGGTATGTTGATCGCCGGCCCCATCGTGCTCGCAGCGATCGATGCCTGGCGGATGCGGGCGACGTTCGATCAGGAGAAGATACCGGAAGCTGTGCTGATCCTGGCCGTCAGCGCCGCGACCGCGACGCTGGTTTTCGGCCAGTCGCGCTTCCCGCTCCTGTTCCTGATAACGCCGATCATGATCGTTTCGGCATTCCGGCTCGGCGTTGCGGGCACAGCGGCTTCCTTCGGGATGATCGCGCTCGTCGCCGTGGCCGCCACGGGACGGGGGGCAGGTCCGATCTTCCTCATCCCGGTGTCGCCGAGCGAGCGGGTGCACATCGTGCAATTGTTCCTCGCAACCAATTTCGGCATCTGGTTGCCGATCGCCTCGGCCCTTGCCAGCCGCGACCGCATTCGCGACGAGCTTGCCGCGAGCCATAAATTTGCGGCTACCTTGCTGCAGTCCATGCGCGAAGTGGTGTTCCGCACCGATGCCGAGGGACGGTGGATTTTCCTCAACTCGGCATGGTCCGAACTGACCGGCTATTCAGTCGAGGAAAGCATCGGCTGGCCGACCGTGAAACTTCTCCACCCGGATGATTTCGCGGCCGCACGGCAGCTATATCCGAAAATCGTTTCCGGTGAGATCAGCGAAACCGCTCTCCATCAGCGCTTTTTCCATGCCAGCGGTGAGTGCCGCCATGTCGAAGTCGTGTTACGGCGGGTGAGCGACGAGAATGGCGCGTTTGCCGGCACGACCGGCAGCATCCGCGACACGTCCGCCAGCGTCGCCGCGCGGCGCGCGCTTGAGGAGAGCGAGGCACGCTTCCGCCGGCTGGCCGAAGCTGCGCCGGTGGGCATCTATCGCGCAGCGCCGGACGGCAGCGTCACCTATCTCAACAAGACATGGGCCGAAAAAATCGGGCTGACGGTCGAAGAGACGCTCGGCGACGGCTGGAAGCGCGCGCTGGCGGGTTGCCCCTGCGACGAAAGCTCGTCGTCGCTTTCGGAGCCCGGCGAGATCCAGATCCGCGAAGTCATTTTCCGCGCGGCCGATGGCAGCGACATGTGGGTGAGGATCGTCAACAGCCCCGAGCTCGGCGAGGAAGGCGAACTGCTCGGCTTCATCGGCGCCGTCATCGATATAACCGAGCAGCGCCGCGCCTCGACCGATCTCGCGGAGAGCAAGCGCCTGTTCGAGGCACTCGCCGCCTTGTCCCCTGCGGGCATCTTCCGCACCGACATCAAGGGCAATGTCACGTACGTCAACCCGGCCTGGATGGCGCTCGCCGGCCTGGATGATGATGAAGCGGTTGGCATTGACTGGAGCGCCACGGTCCACCCTGACGACCGTGCCCGCCTGACAACGGAAGTCGCGGACGTCGTTGCCGGAAACAATGATCTGCGCACCGAGTTCCGCTTTCTCCATCGTAATGGCGACGTGCGCTGGGCGCAGGCCATCACTGCACCCGCGCTCTCCGAAAGCGGTGAGCGGGTCGGCCATATCGGCGTCAATATCGACATCACCGATCGCAAGCTGGCCGAGTTTGCGCTGGCCGCGCAAAAGGAGCAGCTGCGGCTACTCGCTGAAAACGCCACCGACGCCGTCTTCAGGCTCGGACTGGATGGCATCTGCCATTACGCATCGCCCTCAGTCGGCGACCTGCTCGGCGTCGAGCCCCGGCATCTGATCGGCCAATCGATGCTCCAGGGCTTCCACCCCGACGATACCGACAATGTCCTCGCGGCCCATCGCGCCCTGGCATCGGGCGAGGTCGAGCGCATGGTCGTCACCTATCGCTCACAATCACTGTCCGAGCCCAGCCGCTGGCTGTGGATGGAGGCGAACTGCGGCCTGGTCCGCGACGCCGAGACGCACGCGCCGCAGGAGATTATCTGTTCGGTCCGCGACATCTCGGAACGCAAGCGGCTCGAGCTCGAGCTCGACGCGGCGCGGCAGAATGCCGAGGTCGCTGTCCTCGCCAAATCCACCTTCCTCGCCAATATGAGCCACGAGATCCGCACGCCGATGGGCGGCGTGCTCGGCTTCACTGAATTGCTGCTCGCTGACGATCCGACCCCGGCGCAGCGCCAGAAGCTTCAGATGATCGCGGATTCCGGCGCGGCGATGATGCGTCTGCTCAACGATATCCTCGATCTGTCGAAGATCGAGGCGGGCCATGTCTCGCTCACCGAGGAAGCCGTCGATATTCGCCAGCTGGTCGATGGCTGTGTCCAGTTGCTGATGCCGCTCGCCGGGCGAAAGGGCATCGACCTTAGCGCGCGCTACGATTCCGAACTTCCCACATTCGTGGTCGGCGACGGTCTTCGGCTCCAGCAGATCCTGCTCAACCTGGTTGGCAATGGCGTCAAATTCACTGACGCGGGATCGGTCAGCGTCAGTGCATTCGTCGATCAGGTCGAGGAGGGCGCCGAGCTCGTCATCGAGGTCGAGGATAGCGGCATCGGCATCGCCGAGGATCGCCAGATGGCGGTGTTCGGACAATTCGTTCAGGCGGACGGCTCCACCGTTCGCAAGCATGGCGGCACTGGTCTTGGGCTGACGATCTCGACCGAGCTCGCCCTGATGATGTCGGGATCGCTCAACCTGGTCAGCAAGCCCGATGAAGGTACGGTCGTGACCTTGCGCGTGCCGCTGCGGCCGACCACGGCAGCGGCAATCGAACATCGCAGGCCGATCGACGCGCTGATCGGCGCGGACAAGAGAGAGGTTCAGCCCGATGCGCGGATCCTCATCGCCGAGGACAACCAGATCCAGCAGATGTTGATCAAGACGATGCTCGGCCGGCTCGGCCTGGAGCCGCACATCGCGGACGATGGCGCTGAGGCGATCCGTATGATCGCGGAGGCGACGAAAGCCGGCACGCCTTATCAACTGGTCCTGATGGACATGCAGATGCCGAGCATCGACGGGCTGGAGGCGACTCGCCTCATACGCGCCTCGGGCGTCACTGCCGCCGAACTGCCGATCGTCGCCTTGACCGCGAACGCCTATCCCGCCGATATCCAGAATTGCATGGATGCCGGAATGCAGGGCCATCTGACAAAACCGGTCACTCTGTCGGCCCTCGATAAATTGCTTCACGACTGGCTTGGCGCCGAGCCGGAGTCCATCGTGCAGTCAGTTCCGCTGCGGTACGCTGGAGGATTCCAGGCATGACATTTTACAGTCCCATCGAGCAGGCGCCCCTGATCGACTCAGCTCAGCTGGCGGATCTGCGGGCCGCGCTCGGGGACGATGAAAGCGACATGATCCTCGGGCTGATGGCGGGCGACATCGCGTACCGGGTAAAGGTGATCGTGGCCGCGATCGACCATCATGAAGGCGCCAAGGCGCGTGCCGAGGCGCATAGCTTGCGCGGAGCGGCGGACGGAATCGGCGCGCGCCGGCTGGCAAAGTCCTGTGGTGCCGTGGAATTTGGCGCTGCCAACAGCCTGCCGGACTTGTCAGCGCCGCTGGCACGATGCGGCAACGAGACGATCGCCGCGATCGCGATGGCGCGCAGTCAGCGCGCTATGTCGAGCGTCTGAAGGGCGAGAATCGCCTGGGTTCGGTTGGTCACGGCGAGCTTGCGATAGGTCTGGGCGAGGTGAGTCTTCACGGTGGTTTCAGCAACCCCGAGCTCATAGGCGATCTGTTTGTTCTGCCGCCCGCTCGCCGCCATTTGCAGCACCCTCAGCTGCGCAGTCGAGAGCTCCTTGATGCGCTGCGCGATGGCCGGCGCTTCGGCATCCTTGTCCTCATCGGCAAAGGTTTCGACCGGAAAGCTCTGCCCGCCCGCGAGCAGGACGCAGATGGCATCGATCATCCCGCTCATCGGGGTGCTTTTGGGAATGAATCCATTGGCGCCGTGCTGCGCCGCGCGCCGCATCAGTGCAGGCTGATCGTTGCTGCTGACGATGGCAATGGCTGCGTTGGGCTGCAGCTGGCGCAGCATCACGAGCCCGGCAAAGCCCTGAACATCGGGCATCATGAGATCGAGCAGGATCAACTTTAGCGGGCCGGATTTCGCGCGTGCGTACACGTCCGCGATCGTCGTGGCATGCTCGGTCATCGCGCTCGGCATCGCCTGACGCGCAGCCATCCCGAGCGCGACCGAAAAGACGGGATGGTCATCAGCTATAAGGATGGTGGGAACCACCGGCCTCTCCGTTGATTAGCGTTAACGAATTATCCCCAGAATGGTTATACCTTCTTTTGAGGACGCGCCATCATCTTGATCAATAGTGGCTACTCGTTGCCGAATGAATAATGAAGCTTTTCTTGCTGCTCCATATCGACAGGCGCCTTGTGCAACTGAAGTCCCGGCGCCACCGGTCATGGCAATGATTGTTTCGCATACGTATTGTTTTCCCATTCCGGGCGTACGCGGGCGAAAACGGATGCGGATCAGATTCCGTCCGCAACCACTGTCCTTCCCTCAGCTTCCAGCCGCGCGGTGAGATCGTCGATACAGGCATCGACCAGCGCCTGATCGGTTGCGCGGACCACGAAATTGGCGCCGGTGCGGCCGTCTCGAAAAAACGGATAGCTGCCGATCGCGACGCCCTCATAGGCGTGCTCGACATCGGCGAGCAGCAGCGCGACCTCGCTTTCCAGCGCCCAGCAGCCGATCGTGCGCGACAGCACGGGCAGCCCGCCTTCGAGCGTGCCGGTGAGCGAATCCAGCATCCCTGCGGTGATATGCGGCACCCCCGCCATCACGAAGATATTGCCGATTCGGATGCCAGGCGCGCCCGACATGCGATTCTCGATCAGATCGGCACCCTCGGGCACCCGCGCCATCCGCTTGCGAATCTCGGTCAGCCCGCCGCGCGGGCCGTAATACTGCTCCAGCATCGCGACCGCTTTGGGATGGTACACCACGGGCACGCCCAGCGCCTCGGCGATGGCATCAACGGTGATGTCGTCATGCGTCGGGCCGATCCCGCCGGTGGTGAAGAGATAGTCGTAGCGGGCGCTGAGCGCGTTAACCGCCTCGGCGATCGCCGCTGTCTTGTCGGGCACGACACGCACTTCGGCGAGGCGGATCCCCTGGACGTTGAGCCAGGCCGCAACCTGAGCGATATTCTTGTCCTGGGTGCGGCCGGACAGGATTTCGTCGCCGATCACCGCGAGGGCGGCTGTCCAGATACGCTCGTTCATGACTTCGCATAGCCCTTCGCGCGGGTCTCGCAAAGCCCGGCCGGGCTCGCTATATCGCCTCTCATGACCGACTATGTAACCGTAACCCCGGACGCGCCCGCCGGCCGCACCGGCGCCATCAAGCTTCATGGCCGCGCTGCCTTTGACGGCATGCACAAGGCCGGCCGCCTCGCCGCCGAGACGCTCGACATGATCGTGCCGCACATGGTGCCCGGCGTCGCGACCAGCGACATCGACGAGATGATCTACCGCTTCATCGCCGAGCGCGGCGGCGTGCCGGCGACGCTCGGCTATCGCGGCTACACGCATTCGAGCTGCATCTCGATCAACCATGTCGTCTGCCACGGCATTCCCGGCGAGAAGACGCTGAAATCGGGCGATATCGTCAATGTCGACGTGACCCCGATCCTGGACGGCTGGCACGGCGATTCGAGCCGGATGTATCTGATCGGCGACGTGCCGATCAAAGCGAAGCGGCTGGTCGACGTGACCTATGAATGCCTGATGCTCGGCATCGAGCAGGCGAAACCCGGCAACCGCCTGGGCGATGTGGCGCACGCCATTCAGCATCATGCCGAAAAGCACCGCTTTGGCGTGGTCCGCGATTTCTGCGGCCATGGCCTCGGCCAGCTCTTCCATGACGCGCCCGAGGTCGTCCATGTCGGCAAGCCCGGCACTGGCCCCGAGCTCCGCCCCGGCATGATCTTCACGATCGAACCGATGATCAATATCGGCCGCCCCGATGTGAAACTGCTTGACGATGGCTGGACCGCGGTGACCCGCGACCGTTCGCTCTCGGCGCAGTTCGAGCATTCGATCGGCATCACCGAGACGGGTTGCGAGATCTTCACGACCAGCCCAGCCGGGCTCGACCGGCCGCCCTACGCCTGAATCCTCATCTGCGTTTCCGCTGAAGGAGAAGCGCGTGCACGACAGGCCAGGTTCGATCAGGGACGGCTCGATCGGCGGCGCCAGGGATTCAGCGTTCGACAGCATAAAGCCGGACGGTGCACGCACCATGGTCGCACGCGCGGTCGCGGTGGAGCGGCCGATCGCGATCGAGTTCAACGGGATCGGCTATGCGGTGATGATGGCGACGCCCGCCGATCTCGAGGATTTCGCGGTCGGTTTCGCGCTCAGCGAGCGGCTGATCGCTGAGACCGGGGACGTGATCGACGTGGATCACCACGGCACGGAAAACGGCGAGATCCTGCGTGTCACGCTTTCGCCGCGCTGTGCCGAACAGGTGTTCGAGCGCGTCCGGCACCGGGTGTCCGAATCGTCGTGCGGGCTGTGCGGCATCGAGAATCTCGAACAGGCGCTGCGGCCGTTGCCCGCCGTCAGCGGCGGCGGCGAGATCGACGAAACGACGATCTTCAAGGCGATCGCTGCGTTGCGGGAGCATCAGCCGCTCAACCGCGCGACAGGAGCCGTCCATGCCGCCGCGCGCTGCCGTGCCGACGGGTCGATCGTCACGGTGCGCGAGGATGTCGGCCGGCATAATGCGTTCGACAAGCTGATCGGGGCGATGCGCCGGGCCGGCGAGGATTGGGGCGGCGGCTTCGCCCTGTTGTCGTCGCGATGCTCGTACGAGCTGGTGGAAAAGGCGGCACTGGCCGGCTGCCCGATGCTGGTGACCCTGTCCGCCGCGACCGATCTCGCGATCGATCGCGCCCGCGCCTGCGGATTGCGCCTGATCGTGCTGGCCCGACCCGACGCGGCGCTCGAGGTGCTGCGGGCGGACACCGGGTGACGACCCTCGGTGCAATCCGCAGGCGGCGGGCCGACGAGAGATTTTCACGGCATGCCCCATCGGGCTCGATCAGCCACGCTCATGCCTGAAGCCCGCGTCGGGCGAGTTCCTCGCTGACCCGGACCTCGACCCGGTCGGCGAAGTGTCTGGCCTTGGCAGCCTGGTCTTGGGCTCTGCCCTCCTCGACGCGCGCCATTGCCTTGCGGAACCGCTCGACGAAGCTCGTATTCTCAGGGGGCTCGGGAGGCGCAGGCGGCCGGCGCGTGGCGAGCCATTGCCTGGCGGCACCGACATCGGCGGGGACGTGGACGGTCACCGGCACGATCACCGGCTCCTTCGCACCGCTGGGGTGGAAGATCTTCACATCGGAATACTCATAGCCGCAGGCGCGCTCGTACAGCGCGCGCTCGACCCGATCGTCGGCGAATTCCTTGCCGGCGGTGAGCGCCTCGGCGAATGCGTCATACTCGGCGCGCCACCTGTAGAAGGTGCGCACGCAGACGCCGAGGATATCGGCGATCTCGCGATCAGTGGCACCGTTGCCGCACAGCTTGCGCGCCTGCTCGGCATATTCGGGGCGATAAGTGGTGGGGCGTCCTGCGGTCATGAGGGGTGGATAGCGCGGGCTGCGGTGGGGTTGAATCAACGGGCCGGCGGGCGGGTTTGGCGGGCTGCGGCGGCGTTAGTTGTGACATAATTCGAGGGCGGATGCGGTGCGCGATGTGGGGTTTTACGAGGGGAAATGGGTGGAAACGGGCGCTTGGGGCCGGTGAATTATGTCATGCCTATCCGGGGGTGGCTTGATAT
The DNA here is from genome assembly GCF_056402635.1 of Sphingomonas sp. P3_C5. NCBI lineage: Bacteria > Pseudomonadati > Pseudomonadota > Alphaproteobacteria > Sphingomonadales > Sphingomonadaceae > Sphingomonas > Sphingomonas sp. P3_C5. Next base: position 70,471 of record NZ_JBFUHA010000012.1, on the reverse strand, counting down.
TGTTAGGGCTGCGGACTGTCGCCGAAATAGCCAATATCAGCCACCCCTGCGCCTGATCCACACCGCCCGCGACTGGCAATCCGGGGAATGGCCGGACTGATGATCGGCGTCTCGTTCAGTCAAGGCCCAAACAATTAAGTATAGTGTCCCCGAAACTCCCACCGGAACTCCCCGCGATCGGTTTCTGGAGAGCGACGATATGACAGCGTGGCCGCGCTTTGTTGGAGAGTTTTGTCGCACCATTGGGGCCGCGCCGATCGGAAAAAGCGCGCGGAGCGCGAATCGCCTAGCGCGGCGAGAACGTTAACGGAGGGCGGTGGCACCCTACCATCGTAGCCGAGGCCGGCCGCGTGTTGAATTGCGACGAATCGCCAATGAAAACACGAATTTTTGGCCACTGCGGCCCCGTCATTCGCTTTTCGGCAAGAATTGCCGGCTATGGTGATCTCCACGTACAGGAGGCAGCAGTCCTTGATTGAGATCGAAGTTCAGAACGAGACCCACCAGACCCAGGTCGGGCTGCGCTTCGCATCGGTCCCCCGGATCGGCGAAGGCCTGCGGCTGCGTCAGCCGGACGGCTATTGGGCCTCGTACGACGTAATCGACGTGTGGTATCAGAAAGCCGAGTTCGGCGAGATCTGGGTGCCGTATATTCACGTCCGCATGACAGAAGCGGATCAGGCAGTGGTCGCCGCTGCGAGCCAGGTCCTCAGCCAAAGGGAGCCGCAGTCATTAAGGGTCTGATCAAGCGCTTGAGCCCGGAGGCTCTCGGCCGAACCGCTCCCCTGCCCGCGGAGTCCGAATCGCCGGCAGCGGCCGCGGCGCCGCCCGCACCCACGGCGCCCGCCGCGCCGGGTCGCCAGCCGCGCTGCCTGCTGGTCGACGATTCGCGCGTGATGCGGATGGTCGCCAGTCGCATCATCGCCAATCTCGGCTATGTGGTGACCGAGGCGGAGAATGGCCAGGAAGCGCTCCTGCGCTGCCAGGCATCGATGCCCGACCTCATCCTGCTCGATTGGGAAATGCCGGTGATGACCGGCGTCCAGTTCGTCGCGGCACTGCGGCAGCTCGAGGGCGGTGTGGGGCCGAAAGTGGTGTTCTGCACCTCCAAATCCGACGCGCCCGACATCCACAAGGGCATCGACGCGGGTGCTGACGAATATGTCACCAAGCCATTCGACGAGGCGACGTTGCTGGCGAAGCTGCAGCGGATCGGGGCGGCGTAAAGCGCTGGCCCGAGCACAGTTGCGCCGCGCCGGCACTGTCTCGTTACGTCGATTGAAGCTGGAACCGCTGGTAATCACTCAGCTTCATTTCAGTAAAGGCCCTGCCTCGCGGGTTCGACCTTTCATGCTGGATCAGAAGCTTACCAGCACAGAGCCAAAACCCAGCGTCCCGAGAAGCATGATCGCATAGGCCGTGCAGCAGGTAAGCTGATGCAGCGGATTCCCGATCTTCACCGAGATGCCGACAAACGGCTCGGCCGCGAGATAGGCGACCGCGCGGAGATACTGCCAGGTGAAGAGCGCGAGTGAGCCGACTCCCGCCGCGATCATCAGGAGCCCGACGGTACGGGGAAGATGCGACCCGAGAATCAGGAATTGCGGCGGCACGATCGCTTTCATGTTCTGGAAAATCTGCGCGACCGTGAAGCCGAAGGCGATCAGCGTCACGGCCGTGCGTTCAGCGGCCATCAGCGTGCGCTGCAAGCCGAGAATCGCGTTCATCCAGGCGAGATGATTGCTGGCGTTCGGTTCGACAGCGAAGGTGACCGTGCCCTTGTTCATCCTGCCGGCACCTGCCTGGCTTCGGATGGATCGGCATAGAGATTGAGAAATGCGTCCGCCGCCGCGGCTGCGGCGCTCATGATGTCATTCGCATTGGGCCCGACATGCGCGCAGAGAAGATATTTCTCGAGCATGTCCCACTCGTTGAGACCCTTCCAGTGCATCGCCACGATCCAGGGATCGGCGAATTTGAGCCTGCCCTCCTTCATCATCGTCGCGAAGCGGTCGGCCAGGCGCTGCCATGCCGGACGAAGCACGTCCTCGTAGAACGCTTGCGCGATCGGCTGGTTGGCGACGGTCCGGATACTCGCCGCCCGCGCCGGCTGACCGGCAAGATAGGCGATGCCGAGGCGGATAAGGCCGCTCCGCAAGTCCTTTTCGGACAGAAGCTCCTGGATCAGGCGGTCGGCTTCCTCATTCACGTCGCGATCAAGGATCGCGCGGAGCAGCTCCTCCTTGGATTCGAAATAGCCGTAAAGCGTCGCCTTGGATCCACCTACGCGGGCCGCGATTGCGGACATGGATGTGCGTTCATACCCCAATGCGTCGAAAAGCTCCGCTGCCACCTGGATAATCTCGTTTTTCTTTCTTTCGGTACGTGAGCGCATTCGGTGTTCTCTGGCTCCTGATGGGAGCCCTGCCCGCGCACTGACAGAGCGCGGGCAGGGCCGGGACTGGCGGCCGACGGGTGGGGGGGGCGGCCTGCCAGCCCCGAACTCATTTCTTGAGCTTCATTGATCTGGTACCGTACGGTCTAGTCCATTAATTAACGGACGTCAACGGAAAATGGACCAGCAGGTACGGAATTGTTTGAGCGGTCGGTCTGGCGCTCACCGCAGCGCCCACGCCGGCGCCGCGGTGCTTACGCGGCGGGCGCGGACTCGCGCGGGCCGTAGATCATGAGGAAAGCATCGGCCGCCTGCTGCGCCGCGGCCGCGACTTCGGCTTGATCTATCGCCGTCGCGGCACCGAGGAGATGTCTTTCGAGCAGGTCCTGCAGGATCAGGCCTTTGAAATGCATGGCTGCCAGCCAGGGATCTGCGCGCCTGAGCTTCCCCTCCCCCATCAGTGCCTCGAACGCGTCAGCGAGGCGCTTCCAGGCTGCGCACAGGACATTGCGGTAAAACTCCTCGCCGATCCGCGATTCGGCCGGCTGCGTTGAGACTGTACGAATGTTGGCGATGGCCAGCGGACCGAGCTGGCGTTCGAGATAGATCTGGCCGAGTTTCGCCAGCCCCTTTTGGAGATCGGGCTCGGCGAAGAAGGTCGCCATCGCCTTGTCGCTGACCTCGGCCACGTCGAAATCGAGCACAGCGCGCAGCAAATCTTCCTTTGAGGGGAAGTAGTTATACAGCGTCTGCTTGGAGCCGTGCAGGCGCTCGGCGATCGTCAGCATCGACGTGCGCTCATAACCGAGCTCCTGAAATGCCAGTGATGCGACTCGCACGATCTCCCGGCGCTTCTCGTCCGACTTCATTCGCGCCACGTCCGCTAACTCCTTAAAATCTAAACGGTACCGTACGGTCCATTTTTGTCGTTGACAAGCAATTCTAAATTGGACTAGACCGTACGGTACCAGTTCAAAACACCCGTTCAGAAACAAAGGACATTCGGACATGATCCGCTTCATTCCCGCGCGGCCTCGCCGCGCGGCTCTTCTGCTTGCGCTTTGCACAAGCGCCTGTGCGTCGGTTCCGGACCTGGGGCCGATGTCCAACGGCCGCACCGCTCCCGTCGCGGCCGCATCACTCACGCTCGCCGGAACCGGTTCGGAATGGCCCGGAGAAGGCTGGTGGCAGCATTATCAGGACCCGCAGCTTTCAAAGCTGATCGAGGAAGCCCTGGCCAATTCGCCTGACCTTGATGTGGCGGCGGCGCGCATCCGGGCCGCTGAAGGCTTTACCCGGCAGGCGGGCGCTGCGCTCCTCCCGACGGTGGATGCCGTTGGCAATGTCCAGGAGGGGAAGCTCAGCAAAAACAACGGCGTTCCCGCGCAACTCGTGCCCGGCGGCTGGAACGACAGCGGCATGGCGGGCCTCAGCATCTCGATCGACCTCGATCTCTGGGGCAAGAACCGCGCAGCGCTGCGTGCCGCCAAGCTGGACTTGCAGGCGGCACGCTATGACGCCGGGGAGGCGCGGCTGGCGCTCACCACCGGGATCGCCTCAGGCTATGCCGAATTGGCCGCGCTCTATGCACAGCATGACAGCCTCGCGGCCGCGGTCGTCATCCGCACCCAGACGCTGCAGCTCGTCATGCAGCGCGTCGAGCAAGGCCTCGATGCCGACGCGACATTGCGCCAGGCAAAGGGTCGGCTCGAACAGGCCAATGCGAACCTCGCCGCCACCGACGAAGGGATCGAGCTCGCCAAAAACGCGCTCGCCGCGCTGATCGGCTCCGGGCCTGACCGCGGCCGGAGCATCACCCGCCCGATGATCGCGGCGCTCGCGGCGCAGGGCACTCCAGACAATGCCGCGATCGACCTGATCGGCCGCCGGCCCGATATCGCCGCCGCCCGCGCGCGCGCTGACGCCGCGGCGGAGCGCATCAAGGTCGCCCGTGCCGATTTCTACCCGAATGTCAGCCTGAGTGCGCTTGCCGGCTTCGAAAGCTTCGGCATCGCCAATCTGTTCAAGGGAGGCTCGAGCTTTGGAAATGCCGGCCCCGCGGTGAGCCTGCCGCTCTTCCATGGCGGCGCGCTCCAGGGCCAGTACCGCTCCAGCCGCGGCCAATATGACGAAGCGATCGCCCAATATGATCGCCAGGTCATCGAGGCGCTGCACCAGACCGCCGACGCACTGACGAGCAAGACCAGGCTCGCCGCGCGGCTGGAGAATTCGCGCCGCGCGCTGGCCGATTTCGAGGAAGCCAATCGCCTTGCGCGGCTTCGCTATTCCCAAGGGCTGTCGACCTATCTCGATGTGCTCTCGGCCGAGGAGGGCGTGCTCGATTCCCGCCTCAACGTCGCAAAGCTCGAGACCCGTGCCTTCGCCCTCGATGTCACGCTCATCCGCGCCCTTGGTGGCGGATTCCATTCATAAAAGGAGACCCAATTCATGTCAGTCATCGAACATCATTTCGACGTCGATCCGGCTCAGGCCGAACTCGAAGCAAAAAAGACCAAGGCCAAGCGCAAGCGCCTGTTCGGCGGTTTCGCCGCGGCGATCGCGCTGATCGGCGGCAGCTATTACGGTTATGACGCAATGGTCGGATCGCACCATGTCGAGACCGACAATGCCTATGTCGGCGCAGACGTCGCTCAGGTGACGCCGCTGATCGGCGGCCCTGTCAGCCAAGTCCTTGTCCAGGATGCGCAGATGGTTCGCCGCGGCGACATTCTCGTCCGGCTCGACGATACCGACGCCCGGATCGCGGTGGCGCGTGCCGAAGCTGATCTCGCGGTCACGATCCGCCGGGTGCGTGGGCTCGTCGCGAACGACACCGGGCTCAGCGCCCAGATTTCGGCGCGGCATGCGGACGAGATGAAGGCTGAAGCCGGGCTCGTCGCTGCGCGTTCCGATGCCGAGAAGGCGCGGATCGACCTCGCCCGCCGCGAAGGCCTGGCGAATTCGGGTGCTGTCTCCGGCGAGGAGCTGACCACGATGCGCAATGCGTTCAGCACGGCGGCGGCGAACCTCCGGTCAGCCGAGGCCGCCCGCGCGCAGGCGGCGGCGACGCGCGATGCGGCGATCGGCACCCGCGAGGCGAACCGCGTCCTGATCGCCGACGCGTCAGTCGATAACAATCCGGAAGTGCTCGCGGCACGTGCCGCGCTCGATCAGGCGCGGGTCGATCTCGCGCGCACCGTGTTGCGCGCGCCGGTCGACGGCGTGGTGTCGCGGCGTCAGGTCCAGGTCGGCCAGCGCGTCCAGCCGGGCGCGATGCTGATGGTCGTGGTGCCGGTCCAGGCAGCCTATGTCGATGCGAACTTCAAGGAAGTTCAGCTCGCCAAGGTGCGTCCCGGCCAGCCGGTCGAGCTCACTTCCGATCTCTATGGCGCGAAAACCGTCTATCACGGCACGGTCATGGGCTTCTCCGGCGGCACCGGGGCTGCGTTCGCGATCGTGCCTGCGCAGAATGCGACGGGCAACTGGATCAAGGTCGTCCAGCGCCTGCCGGTCCGCATCAGGCTCGATCCGGCTGAGCTGGCGCAACATCCGCTCCGCGTCGGCCTGTCGATGGACGTCGACGTCCAGATCGCCGGCTGACCTCCGCCACTCAGGAAAGCAGAAAGCCATGGCAGCAGCCCTCAAAGCACAGCCGGACTCCGCCCCGTTGACGGGGGTGCCGCTGTACATCGCCGCGATCCTGATCGGGCTCGGTAATTTTCTGGTGGTGCTCGACACCACCATCGCCAACGTCTCGGTGCCGACGATCGCCGGCAATCTCGGCGTGTCGTCGTCCCAGGGCACCTGGGTGATCACCTCCTATGCGGTCGCCGAGGCGATCACCGTGCCCCTCACCGGCTGGCTCGCGCGGAAGTTCGGCGCGCAGCGTACGTTCATCACCTGCTATCTGGGCTTTGCCGCTGTGTCGCTCCTGTGCGGCCTGTCGAGTTCGCTCGGCATGCTGCTCGGAACGCGGGTGCTGCTCGGTCTGGTCGGCGGCCCGATCATGCCGCTGTCACAGATGCTGCTGCTCCGCGTCTTCCCCAAGGAGAAGGCGACGCTGGCGACCGTCATCTGGGCGATGACCACCTTGGTCGGTCCGGTCGCCGGGCCGATCCTCGGCGGCATCATCTGCGACAATTACGGCTGGGCATGGATCTTCTTCATCAAGGTGCCGATCGCGGCAGCTGGCGGCTTTGTCCTGATGAATCTGATGAAGGGCCAGTCCGACCCGAAGAGCGAGGCCTTTATCGACAAGGTCGGTCTCGCCTTGCTCATCATCTGGGTCGGTGCGCTGCAGATCATGCTCGACGAGGGCCGAAACCATGACTGGTTCGCCTCGGCCGAGATCCGCACGCTGGGGATCGTCGCGGCCATCGGCTTCGTCGCCTTCCTGATCTGGGAGCTCACCGAGAAGAACCCGATCGTCGACCTCAGGATCTTCCGGCATCGCGGCTTTGTCGGGGCGGCGCTGACCTATGCCGTCGGCTTTGGCGGCTTCTTCGCCAGCATCGTCATCCTGCCGCTCTGGCTGCAGTCCAACATGGGCTACACCGCCACCTGGGCCGGTTATGCGACCGGGATCATGGGAATCCTCGCGGTCTTCTCGGCGCCGTTCGTCGGCAAGGCCTGCGAGAAGTTCGATCCGCGGCTGATCGTCTGTGCCGGCGTCGTCGGGCTCGGGCTGATCATGGTCTGGCGGATGTGGGAATTCACCCCCGATGTGACCTTCGCGCAGATGGCCTGGCCGACGCTCCTCACCGGCGTCTTCATGGTGATGTTCTTCGTACCCGTCACCGGCCTCGCAATGGCGAGCGTCAGGCCCGACGAGCAGGCCAATGCGGCCGGCCTGTCGAACTTCATGCGGACCCTGGCCGGCGCCTTCGCCACCTCGCTGATCCAGAGTGGCTGGTCGAATGCGACGCGTGCCAACCAGACCGAGCTTGCCGGCGCCATGAGCAATGGCCGGCATCTGATCGAGGCCGCCGACCAAGCCGGCATGCCGCATGACGGGTCAGTCACCCTGCTGTCGATGGTGGTGGAGGGGCAGAGCGTGATGCTCGCCACGCTCAACATGTTCGGTGTGATCGCGCTCTGCCTGGGCTTTGCTGCCACCCTGATCTGGCTGGTTCCGAAGCCGAAGGGCCCGATCGACACCAGTGGCGCTCACTGATTTCAAGCAACGACGAAGAAGGAGACTGCAGTACCCTGAGTAACACGCACACAAGATGAATGTTTAGTCCAATTGTTCAACCGCGCACTTCGAAATTCACATGCAATCAGTGCGTGATATCAAGGTATAGTAAGATGAAGACTGTTTCGATCTCGATGTTCGCCCTTCTGTCCACGCTGTCTGCGACGAGTGTAGCGCAGGCGCAAAGCTTCGACGGCCCGTCGGTCGGCGTGCAGGCAGGGTGGACCGAGAACAAGGTGCGCGATCCCAAGACCGATCTCGGTGTTGTGTCGGCCGACGCTTCGAAGGATTCGGCCGTTGTCGGTGGCTATGCCGCCTATGACAAGGAATTCGGAAAGTTCGTACTCGGCGCCGAGATGGGCGCGAATTTCGGCACCAGCGATACCGTGAACAGCGGCACCGGCGCGAACCGCGTCATGCTCGATTCGAAGCGCTCGTTCGATTTCACCGCCCGCGCCGGCTATCTCGTGACGCCCAGGACTTTGGTCTATGGACGCGCCGGCTATACGAACGATCGCGTCAAGACGACGATCGTTTCGCCGACGCTCACCACGAGCGCGTCTGAGGATCGCGATGGCTGGCTGGTCGGCGGCGGTGTCGAGCGCATGGTGACTGATCATGTCTCCGCCCGGGTCGAATATCGCTATGCCGATCTGAGCAATGGTGACGGCAAATATGACCGTCACCAGGTGCTGACCGGCATCACCTATCGCTTCTGATCCCTCAAACCACGCACCACAAGAAGCGGCGCGGGCGTCACGGTCCACTGGACCCGACGCTCGCGTCCGGGGCTTTCGCGCCCCCGTTGTCGGATCGCGTGATCAATCCAGGTTCATCATCATGCCCCAGACCAGCCATCGCCTTGTCCATAATAGCCGGCGTCAGGACCCAATGCTTACCCGCCTCTGCATCGGGATACTGGGCCTTTTCCCGATGGTCACCGCAGCGCTCATGAGCGTCGTCTGCAACCTTCCGGTCGCCGTGATAATCGCCGGCGCCGGGGCGGTAACGTTCATGAGCTTTTTGCCACGCGGCGGCGGGCGAAGGTCATAAGCCCTCACTCCGCCGGCGTTCACTCGGGGCACATCTCCCCTTCTCGTCAGGGACACGGTGATGACCGGCGTTCAGTTCACCGCGGCGTTGTTTCAGCTCTGCCTGCCGATCCAGCTGGCGCACCGGCCGATTGATATCGCCCCGATAACCGGGCCAAAGATCAGAGGTCATCGGCCATTATTTGGCTATCGCGATATGTCTGCAACATGGCCGTCGCGCGCGCTTCTGCGGCGACGTGGAGAATAATCGTTTCCGATAGCTCGACGTCCGGGTGAAAAGCACAATGTTCGGCGAACCAGAAGGCTTCCGAAATCGGTTCCTCACTGTGCCACGTGGTCATCACAAAGCGATCGTCGGGAATGTCGCCGAACTCGAACATCTCAAGACTGACCCAATCGACGCCATCGTGCCACTTCTCGCAATCGACGCCCCAGGCAACCACGTAGAGGCTTCCGATCGCGACAATCCACTCAGCGATGCGACGCAGCCAGTCGTCGCCGACCGCCTGATCGGCGATGATGATGGCTCGATATGGTGCCGCCACCAAATCTGGCGGCGGGCCCTCTGGTCGCAAATGCAGATAGCGAGGCTCCATCCCATAAACCTACCTTCGTTACGCCGCAGCGCAAACTGGCGAATGGCTGCTCTGCGCCACGTCGAACCGTTCAGCAGTGATTCGGGAGGCCGCGATGCCGAAACCGGGCCGGCGGGCCGTGCGCATTTGCGAGGATGCGGGGTAATAAAGCCGTCGTCTCAGCCGCACTATCGGCGGGTGCCGATAAAGCGGCTGAGAGACCTGCTTCACAAAAAACATCTTTCGAAAAACGGAGATACTCTTCGAGTATCAGATCACGCCATTCTCAGGCAGGATCGACCGAAAAATATGCCTTATAAGACGCATCGCCATCGGTGAGCAATTCAGTTTCAAAGTGATAGCGAATGCCCCAGAACCGGTACCAGGGCTGATGGACAAGCATTACCATTTGCTTTGCTGAAATGTAGAGAGTCGTTTTACCGATCAAATCATCTTCTGATCCGATGAGATCATTCACGGTGGAAACGATCTTCGGCGCTATCTCGCTCCAGATCGAATCGCAGACCTGCGCGGCATCCGCTCCGAACAGCGCGCTGCATCCTGCGGACACGCCCTTGCCGGCCAGATCGACACCGGCCTTGACCAGACCCAGATAGGAGTCGGGATTGCCTTCGTCATGTTCGATCAGAGCGACCCCCAGGGCCAGCCCGAAAGGATTTCCACGATAGACTTCAATGTCATCCGGACGCTCATTGCCGGAATCGACATCATCGTAGATCGGCGACCGGATGGCGGACGGCGCCGCGCTGGAGGCGCCGGGGACCGGCACCGCGCCCATCACCACATAGGGTTCGTCGGCTGACGACGCTTCGTCGGACTCGCCGAAGCAATAGATGCCCCTGTACCGCAGGGTCACCGCACCGACATCGAAGGCGCCGATATCCGGCCACCAGTAAATCGCACCGTTCTGAAAACGTGAAATCCTGCCGTCCTCGGTGAACGGACGTTCCCCTTCGAGCGGAAATCCGAGCCACCCCTGCTCCCAACCGAGCGAGGCCCATTTGTCGCGAATTGCGCCATGGATTTCGTGTGCGCCCGAAGCATAACTCCAGTAGATGGAGCCGTTAGCGAAATGATTGTAGCGACCAGCTCCATCCGGCGTCGGGCGCTCATCGGTCACGGGGTAGCCAAGAAAACCGCCCTCCGCTCCCAGCGCGTCATACTCGGCCAGGATGGCGCCGTGCACCCAGCAGGGGGCGTTCGGCGGCAAAAGGAAGATTTCGCCGTTCTCGAATTTTTGCCGAAAGCCATTGCCGGCTCCAAATTCCACCCTGCCCAATGCTTTGCCTGGCGCTCCGCCAAGGGCAGCGACCTTCTTCTTGATCGCGTCACTCGCCTCACCGAACACAGATGTTACGAGGTCGGCAATTTCTAGAACCGATTTTCTCGCGCGGTCATTCAGATTTTGCGCGAGCAAAGCGGTCGATGATGCTTTGCGGGTGATTGTCGGGGATAACATATAAACCTCCAATGTTGGATGTACGGGGAACCTGTCCGTAGGGGCTCGCCGCGCGCCCCGGCTCACCCGAACGGGGGAGGCTGTACTTTTTCCCCGGCGAGACGCATCGTACTGGCCAAGCGAGGAATTTGGCGCATGCGGCCGACCACGACCGACATCCTGGACATTGTCGGCGCGCTTCATGAGGGCGTGGCCGATGACGTCAGCTGGAACGCGGCGCTCGACCTGGTGAGCGATGTTGTCGGGCAAAGCGGCCTGTTGATCGGGACAATGTTCAGCCGGGGAAATTTCGAGTTGAGCGGCCACCGGCTCGATCCCGCCGCGGTGGCCCTGCTTTCAGGCCCATTGGCAAATCCCGACGATAATCCATGGGTTGCCGCTGCACCCAGGCTACCCCTTCGCCGTCCAGTCACCGTCAGCGATATCGGCGGCCAGGAGGTGCTTCGCCGCAGTCGCGTCTGGGAAGGTTTCTATATCGCGTTCGCGTGCCATCAGACGATCGGCGCTGTCCTCGAGCGGCAGCCGGAACAGACCGACATCATCATGCTCGGCCGCAGGAGCCGTCCGTTTTCCGTGGCGGATACCGGCGTTTTTCGGCGGCTTCTCGTTCATCTGGCGCGGTCTTTTCGCGTGAGACGCCAGCTGCAACAGATGCGCGCGCATAGTGACGACCTGACCGCTGCGCTCGACAAGCTGGAACGGGGTGTCATCATTACCGGCCCGGAAGGTCAGATCCGCTTCGCGAACCGGGCCGCGGATCGTTTGTTGACGGCGGGCGACGGGATCGATGCGACCAGAGGCCGTGTGCGCGCAACCCGGACAAGGCCGGCCGAAAAGCTGCGCAGCTTGATCTATCGCGCGGCGCGCACCGGCGTTGGAAAGGATTTGGTCGCCGGCGATGCGGTTTCGATTTCCCGTTCGAATGACGTGAACCCTATCGCCGTCGTCGCGGAGCCGCTTGCTCCGGGGCACAATGAAACTTTGGGTCAGGGCAGACGCGCAGGAACGATACTCTTCGTGGGAGACTCCTGCCCGAACACCAGCCCTTCGGTGAAGAGGATCGCGTCGATTTATAATTTGACCGTCGCCGAAGCAGAAATTGCCGCGCGTATCGTCATGGGAGCTACCGTTGCTTCGGCCGCCGAGGCCCGCGGAATCACAGAAAACACAGCTAAAACCCATCTCAAATCGATCTATGAAAAGATCGGCGTGAATCGGCAAAGTCAGCTCGTACGGCGCGTCATGACGGACATAGGCGGGCTGCTTACCCACGGAACTGTGGCTGACGAGCCAAGAGCGCTTCCAGTTTAAACATTGCTTCCAGGAGGGCCCCTGGCCAAACCATCACTGTTCCCTTTCCTACCAGGAGCGCTGTAAGGCGCGCCCATGGCTACCGACCAAAACATCTCCAAAACCCTTTCCTTCTGGCTGCGGCATCGCCCCGATGCTGCCGGGCTGACGCTCGATGCACAGGGCTGGACCGATACCGACGTGGTTCTGTCCGCGTTCGCCGCCGAGAAGGTCGATTGCGATTGGGAGCGGCTGATCTCGATCGTCGAGACGAGCGACAAGCAGCGGTACGAGATGTCGGCCGATGGCAGCCGCATCCGGGCGCGGCAGGGGCACTCAGTCGAGGTCGCGCTTGACTGGCCGCAGGTCGATCCGCCCGAATTCCTCTATCATGGCACCGTCGAGCGCTTCCTGCCGGCGATCCGTGCCGACGGCCTGCGCCCGATGCGGCGGCATCATGTCCATCTCTCGCCTGACGAAGCGACCGCGACGATCGTCGGCAATCGGCGCGGCAAGGCGATGATCCTGACGATTCGGGCGCGCGACATGGCGGCGGGGGGTCACGCCTTTTTCCTGACCGGCAATGGCGTGTGGCTGACCGATCATGTGCCGGCGTCATTCCTGCGCGAGCCCTGATACCTTCTGCGCGTCGGACTGCCGCAAAATAGGGCAGCAGCTGCCCGCCTGCATGGACGTTAGGCATTTGTTTACGCGGCCAGCTGCCCTCGGCTAGGGCTGGTAGCGGCTCGCGCGGCTGGCACGCTTGTTGTAAGGGTGGCCGACAGGGCAGTCGTATGCATCAACTATCGGGGGCGTACCCAAGTGAAGAAGATCGAAGCCATCATTAAGCCGTTCAAGCTGGATGAGGTGAAGGAGGCGCTTCACGAAGTGGGCGTATCCGGCATCACCGTGACCGAAGCCAAGGGCTTTGGTCGCCAGAAGGGACATACCGAGCTGTATCGCGGCGCGGAATATGTCGTCGATTTCCTTCCCAAGGTGAAGCTCGAGGTGGTCGTCGAGGACGCCCTGGCCGACCGTGTCGTGGAGGCGATCGCCGCCGCCGCGCAGACCGGCCGGATCGGCGACGGCAAGATCTTCGTGATTCCGGTGGAGACGGCTCTGCGCATCCGCACCGGCGAGCGGAATGAAGACGCTATTTGACGCGGCGCAACATATTGTGACAACGCGCGCGTCCGGGTGACAACATGATTCCCGATTCTGTCGGGCAGACAATCGAAAACGAAAGGGTATGGGGCATATGGCGAATTCGGCGAATGACGTCCTCAAGATGATCAAGGACCAGGAGATCGAGTGGGTCGATCTGCGGTTCACCGATCCCAAGGGCAAATGGCAGCATCTGACGATGGTCGCGGGCGTTGTCGGCGAGGACGAGCTGACTGACGGCTTCATGTTCGACGGCTCCTCGATCGCCGGCTGGAAGGCGATCAACGAATCCGACATGATCCTGAAGCCGGATCTCGACGCGGTCTGGACCGACCCGTTCTCGGCGACGCCGATGCTGATCCTGGTGTGCGACATCGTCGAGCCTTCGACCGGCGAGCTCTATGCCCGCGATCCGCGTTCGACCGCGAAGCGCGCCGAGGCGTATCTGAAGACCACCGGGATCGGCGACACGGTCTATATCGGCCCGGAAGCCGAGTTCTTCATGTTCGACAACGTCCAGTTCGAGAACAGCTACGCGACCAGCTATTACAAGATCGACGATATCGAGCTGCCGACCAACACCGGCAAGGAATATGAGGGCGGCAATCTGGGCCACCGTCCGCGCGCCAAGGGTGGTTATTTCCCCGTGGCACCGGTCGATTCGGCAACCGATATCCGCGGCGAGATGGTCTCGACCATGCTTGAAATGGGCCTGCCTTGCGACAAGCACCACCATGAGGTCGCGGCTGCCCAGCATGAGCTCGGCCTGACCTTCGGCACGCTGACCACCACCGCCGACCGCATGCAGATCTACAAATATGTCTGCCACAACGTGGCCCAGGCTTATGGCAAGACGGTCACCTTCATGCCGAAGCCGATCAAGGAAGATAACGGCTCGGGCATGCACACCCATCTGTCGATCTGGCAGGGTTCGACCCCGCTTTTCGCCGGCAATGGCTATGCGGGGCTTTCCGACACCTGCCTGTATTTCATCGGCGGGATCATCAAGCACGCCAAGGCTGTCAACGCCTTCTCCAACCCGACCACCAACAGCTACAAGCGGCTGGTGCCGGGTTACGAAGCGCCGGTGCTGCTCGCTTATTCGGCGCGCAACCGCTCTGCATCGTGCCGCATCCCTTATGGTGCGGGCGCCAAGGCGAAGCGCGTCGAAGTGCGTTTCCCCGATGCGATGGCCAACCCGTATCTCTGCTATGCGGCGTTGTTCATGGCCGGCCTGGACGGCATCCAGAACCGCATCCATCCGGGTGAGGCAATGGACAAGAACCTGTACGACCTGCCGCCGGCAGAACTCGCCGAGGTTCCGACCGTTTGCGCTTCGCTCCGCGAGGCACTCGAGTGCCTGGCGGCCGACCACGACTTCCTGCTCAAGGGCGACGTGTTCACCAAGGACCAGATCGAATCCTATATCGAGCTGAAGATGGAAGACGTGGCGCGCTGGGAAATGACCCCGAGCCCGGTCGAGTTCGACATGTATTACAGCTACTGATCCTTCGGATCGGTTGAGATTTGAAGGGGCGTCCGGGTGACCGGGCGCCCCTTTTTCGTTTTGGCGGGTCTGCTCCTCCTTGAAGGCTGCTGGATGCAGGCTGCGCAGAAATCCTTCTCCCCCTGTGGGAGAAGGAGGGAGGAGCGAAGCGACGGAAGGATGAGGGGGAATGAGGTTTGGGACATCAATCGAGAGTCCCCCTCACCCTTCCCGTGCTTCGCACGGGCCCCTTCCCTCTCCCACAGGGGGAGAGGGAGAAAGAAGCGTCGCGCGACGCGTGAATGCGTAGCCCTTCAGCTGGAAGGGGCTGAAACCTTCCTCCCCGCTTGGTCGCATTCAACTCTAGAGCGGTCGGCAGCCGACCTCGACCAGGATGTTGCCGGGCGCGGTGCAGTAGAAGACATAGCCGCCGTGAATATCGCGCGGCTCGTGCCAGAACGGCGTGTCAGCCGCTTTGAGCGTGGCGTAGACAGCGTCGACCTCGGCGCGCTCGGGCAGCAGAAAGCCGATATGATAGGTTTGCGCGGCGATCGCGACCTGGTCGGTTCCGCCATATCTGGCGAAGGGCCGGCTGATGATGAGGACCATTCCGGCATCGTCGCGCAGGATCGCCAGCGCATTATCCCCGCGCGTTTCCTCGTGGCGGAGGCCGAAGAAGCGGACGAAGAAATCGCGGGTGGCGGCTACGTCCGGAACATGAAGATCGAGATGATTGAGTCGCATGGTTCAGTCCTTCCAGATGAACCGCGCGGAGGCGAAAAGACCCTGTTCGTCCAGACACACCCACGCGGTCCCACGAGCGGCATGCTCGTGTTTCGCGCCGTGGGTTCTCACGAGCCGGAGCTCGAGGAGCAGAACTTCCGGGAGCGGAAGCAGCCGGGCTTACCTATCCGGCCGGGTCTTTTTCGACCTCGGACGCATAGCAGGCGCCACGTCGGCGTTCAATCCGGCCAACGCTTGCGCTCGCTGCCCGAGCCTCTATCCGGAACGAACGCGCGGCCGGTTCGTCCTTTCCCGCAATGAATATCCGCACCGTCTTCGCCGATCGGCGACTCCATCTGATCGCCGGCGGCGTGGTTGCGTTGATCGCGGTGGCGCTGATCGTCCTCGCGATGATGCCCTGGGGGGCGTTCAAGCCGAGCATCGAGCGCGGGCTGAGCGAGCGGTTCGGGCGGGCGGTGACGATTGGCGCGGTCAAGCGGGTCGACAGCTTTTCCTTCACGCCGACGGTGGAGATTCAAGCTCTACGCGTGCCGCAGGCGGCATGGGCAGGCAGCGGCGACCTTGCCCGGATCGAGCGGGTTCGGGTGCGGTTCTCGGCTTTCCAGCTGTTGTTCGGGCGTTTCAGCCCGGGTGCGATCGACGTGGACGGCGCGCATCTCGTGCTGGTTCGCGATCGTGATCGACGCAACAACTGGGTGAAGCCCGGCGAGACCGGCGGCGGCGGCAGTCCGCTGGCGCTGAAGGGCCTGCGGATCGCCAATTCGATGATCCTGTACCGCGACGCGTTTCAGGACCGGAGCTTTGCCGCGAAGATCAGCGCCGACCCGGCGACCGGCGTGACGATCAAGGGCAGCGGCAAGGTGCGGGGCGAGCCGGTTACGCTCTATGCCCATGGCCCCGCGATCGAGCAGGGTGCGGGCAAGCCGTGGCCGTTTCAGGCCGGCATCGATGGCGCCGCGCTGACGATGGCGATCAAGGGCATGGCGGATGGGCCGCTCGACCTCAGCCATATGACTCTCGATGTGACGGCGCGGGCCGATGATCTGAAATTCGTCGATGCGATTATCGAGGCTGGGCTGTTCGGCACCAAGCCGGTGCAGCTCGCAGCGCATGTCCGGCGCGACGGCACCGCGTGGAAGGTCAATGGCGTGACCGGGCGGATCGGCAGCTCGGACATTGCAGGGCATGTCGATGTCGACAAGGTCGATGGGCGGACCAAGCTGAAGGGCGAGGTCTCCTCCAACGCGCTCAACTTCGACGACTTCGCCTCGCGAGCGGGTTCTGCCGCCGCGGCCGTGAAGCGGCAGGAGATCGGCCTGCGGATCGTGCCCGATACGCGGATCAACATCCGCAAGATCACCCATACGGACGGCACCATCGCCTTCACTGCGCGGCGTATCGTCGGACAAGGGGCGCTGGCGGCGATGAAGGGGGTGCTGACGATCGATCACCAGCTGCTGACTATTTCTCCCTTCACGCTTCAGCTCACGCGCGGCGCGATCACGGGATCGATGCGAGTCGATCAGCGGGGCGGCCGGCAGGTGCCGCTGGTGACGATCGACCTCGCCATGCGTGACAGCAGCATTCCGGCGCTGGCCGGCGGCGGCGGCGACGTCGATGGGCGGGTCGACGGGCGGGTGAAGCTTACCGGCACCGGCAGCACGATCCGCGAGGTGGTGGGCGCCTCGAACGGCCTGGTCGGCCTGGTCGCGCGGGATGGCACGCTGCCCGCCGACATCGCGTCGCAGCTTGGGTTCGACGTGGTGCACGGGCTGTTCGGCAGCGGGGATGAGCCGGCGGGGCTGCGCTGCGTCGTGTTGCGGCTCGGGGTGAGGAACGGCGTCGGGACCGCTGACCCGTTCCTGATCGACACCACCGCCAGCCAGGCGATCGGCCATGGCACGATCAGCTTTCCCTCCGAGGCGATGGGGCTGAGCCTGAGCGGCACGCCGAAAGGCAATGTGATTATCAAGCTGCCGGGTGCGATCATCGTCAGCGGCACCATCCGTGAGCCGCATGTCGGCACAACGCCGGGGGTGAAGTCAGTCGGCAATATCTTCAAGGCGATCGGGCGGGCGATCAGCGGGGATAATGGGCCGCGGGCAACCGATGCGGATTGTGAGGGGTTGGCGAAGCGGGCTTTGGGTGGGTGAGCCCCTCGACAATCGTCATGCCGGACTCGTTCCGGCATCCACTCCTCCGCGAGAGTCGAGAAGCCTTGGTTTGCGGCACAGTGGACCCCGGAACAAGTCCGGGGTGACGGCGGTGGGTGTTGGGGGCGACAGCTGACTCATGCAGTTTTTGCATGCATGATTGCTGTCCAGCATCTTCCACGGTGCATTGCGCAGGCGTAAATAGAGGCTCGCGGCATTCGCCGCGCCACGCCGCTTGCTCGCGGCATCTTCGGGGCATTTCGATGCTTTTCTCCACATTGCTGTTCACCCTGGTGCCGGTCGGCATCATACTGCTCGTGCTCGCGCTCAAATCCTTCGGCATCAACCAGGAATATGAGCGCGGCGTCGTCTTCCGGCTTGGCCGGCTCCAGGCCACCAAGGGACCTGGCTGGTTCTGGCTGATCCCGATCGTCGAGCGGGTCGTGAAGGTCGATATCCGCACCATCACCTACGCGCTCGACACCCAGGAAACCGTGACGCGGGACGGCGTCGCGGTGCGCGTCAACGCAGTGCTCTGGTTCCGCGCCTTTGATGCGGCCGGTGTCGTCACCACCGTCGCCAACTGGAAGTCGGCGATTATCCAGGCGGCCGAGACGGCTCTGCGCGACGCGATCGGCCAGAGCGATCTCGACCAGATGCTGAAGGACCGCACCACGATCAACACGCGGTTGAACGAGCTGCTGACCGCGACCTGCAACCGCTGGGGCGTCGAGTTCGACGCCGTCGAGATCAAGGATCTCGACATCCCGCCGCAGATGCAGCGCGCGATCGCGCGCGAGGCCGAGGCTGTGCGCGAGAAACGCGCCCGCATCATCAAGGCCGAGGGCGAGCAGGAGGCAGCGCGCAAGCTCTCGGATGCGGCGGCGATCATCGCCGAAGCCCCGGGCGCGCTCGAGCTGCGCCGGTTGCAGACCCTGGCGGAGATCGGCGTCGAGCATAATTCGACGATCATCGCGATGTTTCCGACCGAGATCCTCGAGGCGTTCAAGAAACTGCCGAAAGCCGCTGCGTAAAGCCGCCGGGAGTCCGGGAGAAATCCCGGACTCTTCGCGCATGCAGCGTTTCGAATCGCCACGTTTATTTCGCCTCCCGAACGATGTGGATTGATGATATATTGTCCCGACTTGCAACGGGAGAGCGTCATGAAAACAGCGTCGGTTCACAACCTTGCTTTGACTCTGGCGGCGCTGCTGCTGCCCATAGGCGCCTCCGCTCAGGTCCTTCCGGACAAGGACCAGGACCAGAACAACGCCGACATCGTCGTGACCGGTGCGCTCAAAGTCCGGCAGGGCGGCGCACAGGACATCAAGCATTTCCGCGCGATCGCTACTGAGGTTGGCTTTCCCCAACCAGGCTCGCTCAGCATCGAGGGACTGATGGGCGAGCATGACCTGACCCTGCCCGCCTCGGCGGCGTGCGCCAAATTATTCTGCCTGGTCAGCGAGGCAATGCCCGCTGCCCTGCCGGGCCGTGACGACCAGCTCTTCGTCGGGTTCGGCTTCGCCTCCAACATCGACGCCGCCAAATGGCGCCGCGCGCCGCTCGACCTGATCGCGGTGATCGACAAATCGGGCTCGATGAGCGGGCAGCCGCTCGCACTGGTCCGGGCCAGCCTGCGCCAGATCGTCAGCCAGATGCGCGAAGGAGACCGGCTCGGCATCGTCCTCTATGGCGACACTGCTGCTGTGTATCTCCAGCCGACCGACTATGCCGGCAACAAGGAGACGTTGCTGAAGGCGATCGACGGAATCGAGAGCGCCGGCTCGACCTTCATGGAGGCGGGCCTCAAGGTCGGCTACGAAACCGCCCTTGCCGACGCGCCGCACTTCAAGGGCAATACGCGGATGATGCTGTTCACCGACGAGCAGCCCAATGTCGGGCGCACCGACGCCGAGAGCTTCATGACGATGGCGGACGAAGCCTCGCGCCGGGGCATCGGGCTGACCACGATCGGCGTCGGCGTTCAGTTCGACGGCGCGCTCGCCAATCGTGTTTCGAGCGTGCGCGGCGGCAATCTGTTCTTCATCGCCAATGACGAGGATGTGAAGACGACCTTCGAGAAGCAGCTCGACACGATGGTGAGCGAGCTTGCCCATGACCTGAAGATGACGATGCGGCCGGCGCCCGGCTATCGTATCTCGGGCGTGTACGGCGTGCCGGATGGCGTGATGACCCAGACGCCCGAGGGGGCGATCGACATTGTCGTGCCGACCGTTTTTCTCAGCACCAATGGCGGCGGCATCTTCGCGACCGTCGCAAAGGCCGAAAGCCGGGCCGATCTACCCAATGCGCCGATCGCGGCGGGTGCGCCGCTGATGGAGGTTTCGCTCGACTATCGCATGGCGGGCGATGGCGGGACGGGTGGCGATCGTCTGGCGGTGACCGCCGCAACCGAGAGGCCAAGCGCGCCGCTCCGCACCGCGCATTTGCTGGTGGACGAATATCTGGCGCTGCGCGGCGCGACGATCGCCTTCCACGAGAAGAATGATCCCAAGACCGCCTTTGCTCTGCTCGACGGGCTTACCACTCGGCTGCGCGGATCGGGCCTGCCCGATATGGCCAAGGAGGAAAAGCTCGCCGGCGACATGCGGGGCCAGGCCGCGCTCTATGCCGGCTATGGCGGCGAATTGCCGAAATCGATGCGGCATCTGGCGGTGGTCGGCAAATGGGAGATCATCCGGGCCGAAGGCTTTGAGGATCTTCACCGCGGCGACCGGCTCCAGTTCACCGGCAACAGCCAGATGCTGACCTATCACAAAAAGGCTGGCTTCGAGCAGGCTGACGAGACCGAGTTCTACGAGATCAACGAGCATGCCATCCATCTCGTCCAGTCACGACTGGTAATGCGTTATGATGCGGCATCCGACCGGCTGACGATGTCAGTGAACGACGCCGATGGCCGATCGGCGCTGGCGTTGCGGCGGCTCGACTAGAAGGACGGCGGGCCGGCTCCAGCAGGACCGGCCCGCATCCCTAACGCCAGTCGCCCAGATCGATCGATGCAATCGACGCGGCAAGATCGGGATGCGCCCGCCGGGTCGCGGCGATTGCCTTGCAGAACGGCCCGCGCAGATAATCCTTCAGGTCGCGCTCGGCGGCTTTCTCGTCGGCGCCCGAGAGCAGGACGAAGAGCGCGAGGGCGGTAACCAGCGCGTTTTCGGACAGATAACCCTGGCTGCGCATTTGCCAGCCCTGTTCCGATTCGCTCTGAAACTGGCTGAAGTTCTTGGCCGAGTTTGCGAGAAAGGTGCCGAAGCCGAGGAACACCGCGCCGAGATCGGTGGCGTGTTCGTTCAACTCGCGGCCGCCGGGCGACCTCGTCTCCGCGGTATGAAGCAGATAATGCGACAATTCATGCGCGAAGGTCGCCACCAGGCTGTGCGGATCGGCGAGCGCCGAGGGGTTGTAGGTGACATAATAGCGGCCGTTTTCATGGCCGAACGTCCCCAGCGGCGGCGGGCGGGTCTCGTGGCGTAGCAGATGCGCCGTCGCTATCTTGGTCTCCCGGCTTGGCGCGCCGGGTATCAGGTCGCACTGCCATTCAGTCATATTGCACAGCGCCTTGACCTGACCGAACAGCTCAAGCGCCCGCTCATGCCCTTCGAGCCTGCTCGCCGGAAAGAAGGCGGTGACGGGCAGCACCAATGGCGTTGCCCGCACCCGCTCCACGCCGCCGAATTCCTGCATCATCCAGGCGAAGCAGGCGAGCAGCCACTCATATTCGTCCGGATCGACCGGCGGCCTGGCTTTGAACAGACCCAGCATGAACTTCCCCCCGCACGATCAGCGCGAAGCTTACGACAGGCGACAAGCAGACAGCAACCGGCTGAGACGATGCGCCCTTCCCCGTTACGGCCGGTTCTGGCACTCCGCTTTCATGATCCACATCCCGACCGCGCCGTGGTTCCATTATGTCGGCGATCTGGCTGCATGGATCGCGGCGTTTCTGGGCGGTCGCTGGGTGTATCGGCACCGGCACGCTTCAGTCGTCGGGCTCGCCCGGCAGACTGAGCCGGGCTATTTCATTGCGCTTGCGATCGGCGCGGTGATCGGCGCCTGGGGGACGGGGTCGCTCAATACCTGGCGGCTGGCGGCGCCGACGCTTTCGCACAGCATCGCCGGCGCGCTGGCGGGGGCGATCGTCGGCGTGGAGCTTTGGAAATGGCGCCATGGCGTCCGCGGATCGACCGGCGGGCCGTTCGTTATCCCGCTCTCGCTCGGCATCATTGTCGGGCGCTGGGGGTGCCTGTTCGCGGGGCTGGCGGACCAGACTTATGGGGTGCCGACATCGCTGCCCTGGGGGGTGGATCTTGGTGACGGCGTGGCCCGGCATCCAGTCGAAATCTATGAATCGCTGGCAATGGCGCTGTTCCTGGCCGCCTATTGGCCGGCGCTCGTCCGGGGCAGAAGCTGGGCGGTCGAGCGGGGCTTCCATGCCCTTGTCCTGGCCTATGCCGTGCAGCGATTTGCGTGGGAGTTCCTCAAGCCCTATCCAGCGCTGATCGGACCATTCAACCTGTTCCATTTCGCGATGATTGGACTAGCCGCTTATGCCCTTGTCTGGATCGCTCGCGGAAAGTCCCGACCCGAGCCTGGCGTCGCCGCCACCCGAGCGTAAGGCCGCGCCCTATATCTTCCACGGACAGACGACGAGCCTGTGCGAGACCTGCCTGGTGCCGGTCCCGGCCAAGGTGATCATCGAGGATGATCTGGTTTTCTACCAGAAGCGCTGCCGCGAGCATGGCGTGCAGAAGACGCTGATCAGTGACGATCTCGAGTACTGGCGGGCGCAGAAGCTGTGGCTCAAGCCAGGCGACCGGCCGCTCGCGCCCCAGACCCGCACCGAGGCGGGCTGCCCGTTCGACTGCGGTCTTTGCCCCGACCATGAACAGCATAGCTGCCTTGCGATCGTCGAGATCAATTCCGCCTGCAACCTCGCCTGCCCGGTGTGCTTCGCCGATGCTGAGGATGTGCACGGCGCGCATCTGCCGGTCGCGACGGTCGAGCGGATGCTGGATGCGCTGGTGGCGAGCGAGGGCGAGCCTGACCTCGTCCAGCTTTCGGGCGGCGAGCCGACCATTCATCCGCAGTTCTTCGAGATCCTCGATGCGGTGAAGGCGCGGCCGATCCGGCATGTGATGATCAACACCAACGGCGTGCGGATCGCGCAGGACCCGGCATTCGTCGAGCGGCTGGCGAGCTATGCGCCGCGGCTTGAAATCTATCTCCAGTTCGACAGCCTCAATGATGATGCGCTGATGAATTTGCGCGGCGCCCGGCTGTCGCGCATCCGGCAGCAGGCGCTGGAGGCGCTCGAGCGGGTCGGCCTGTCGACCACCTTGGTCGCGGTGGTGAAGCGCGGCGTGAACGATCATGAGGTGGCTGACATCATCCGGCACGCGCTGGAATGGTCGTGCGTGCGCGGGGTGACGTTTCAGCCGGTACAGGACGCCGGCCGCAATGAGGGGTTCGACGGCAAGGCCAACCGGATCCTGCTGACCCAGATCCGCCGCGAAGTCGCAAAGGCCGATGTGTTCGGGATCGAGGACATGATCCCCCTGCCCTGCAACCCCGATCAGATCTGCATCGGCTATGGATTGCGGCAGGGGAAGAGCGTCACGCCGATCACCTCGCTGCTGCCGCGCGACATCATCCTGAGTGGACCGAACACGGTCAGTTACGAGGCCTATCCGAAGCTGCGCGAAAGCATTCTCGATCTGCTGAGCCTTGCGACGGCGCAGGCCAATACCGAAGAGAAGCTGGCAGGGCTGCTCTGCTGCCTGCCCCAGGCGATGGTGCCGCAGGATCTGAGCTATGCGAACAGCTTTCGCGTGGTGATCCTGCAATTCCTCGACCGCTATAATTTCGATCTCGCCACGGTGAAACGCAGCTGCGTCCATTTCGTGACGCCCGAGGGGCAGATCATCCCATTCGACACGTACAACAGCTATTACCGACCGGGCGCCGAAGGGGCTGGCGTGCTGGCGCGGGCACGTGGGGGAGAGAGGCTGTGATGAAATTCTTCGGCGGGTTGCTGTTGGGTGTCGGCATCCTGATCGCGACGCTGAGCGGCCTGTGCAGCGCTTTTTTTCTGGTGACGTCGTTTACCGACTCCGGCGGCGAGTTCAGCGGAACAATGATTTTGCCGTTTGTCGCGGTTATCGGCGGACTCCCGTTCCTGAGCGGGATCGGGCTGTTCTTCTGGGGCCGATGGCTGCTGCGCCGCGCGCGGGAGCGGGAGGAAGACTCGTCGCACAAAGAGCCCTGATATCACCAGCGCGCCGGCATATCCGCAAAGCGAGATGGTCGAAGGCGCCGGCAATCGCCCGACAATGTCGAAACCAAGCCACTGCGTCGGGTTTCTGCAATTCCTCGATCGCTATAATTTCGGGCTCGCCACGGTGAAACGAAGCTGCGTTCATTTCGCGACGCCCGAGGGCCAGATCATTCTGTTCGACACGTACAACAGCTATTATCGTCCGGGTGCCGAAGGGGCTGGCGTGCTGGCGCGGGCTCGTGGGGGAGAGAGGCTTTGACCAAATTCTTCGGCGGGCTGTTGATGGCGATCGGCATCCTGATCGCGACGCTGAGCGGCCTGTGCAGCGCCTTTTTTCTGGTGATCACACTGGGCGACACCAACGGCGCCCAGTTCGGCAACGCCCCCATGCTTCTGATGATCGCGATTATCGGCGGCCTGCCGTTCATGAGCGGAGTCGGGCTGTTCGTTTGGGGTCGATGGCTGTTGCGCCTCGCGCCGGAGTGCGAGGCCGAGGAGGGTGCAGGCAGGGACGGGGGCAGGAACGACGGCGAGCGGCCATGACCAAATTCTTCGGCGGGCTGTTGATGGCGATCGGCATCATAGTCGCCACGCTGACTGGCCTGTGCAGCGCATATTGGCTCATTCTTTTCCTGAGCACCGGTTTCAAAGGCGAGCTCCTGCTCGCCCTGATCGGGGTCGTGAGCTTATTCCCGTGTGCCGGCGGTGTCGGGCTGTTCCTCTGGGGACGCTGGCTGGTCCGCACGGCGCGAGCGCGCGGGAAATAGCGCGGTACGGTTCAGAGCGTCTTGAACATCACCAGCGCATCGACATAGCCGTAAGCGGGATGGTCGAAGGCGCCGGGCAAGCGCCCGACAATGTCGAAGCCAAGCGACTGCCAGAGCTTCACCGCCCGTTCGTTCGTGCTCACCACGAAGTTGAACTGGATCGCGTGGTAGCCCTGCTCGCGGGCGTGGTTCAGCGAGTGCTCGCACATCGCCCGAGCAATGCCGCGGCCGCGCGCCCCAGCGCTGGTGATATAGCCGCCATTGCATACGTGGCGCCCACCGCCTGCCTGGTTCGGGCGGAGATAATAGGTGCCTAGGATCTTGCCTTCGTCTTCAGCGACGAACACCTCGTTGCCGGGGCTAAACCAATAATCGAGGCCCTCGGCTTCAGTCGCATTGCGATCGATCGCGTTGGTTTCGCCGGCAGCGATCGTTGGTGCGATCACTGACCAGATGGCGGCGCTGTCATCGGGGCGGGCGGGGCGGATCAGCATATTCTCACTCCGGTTTTATGCACGATGCAGGTCCTTTTCGCGAGGATAGCTGGCAGTCAGGAAGCCGCCGCCCAGCCTGTCCGGACTGTTCCTCCCCGGAACGGGGAGGGGGACCATTTGCCACTTCTGGCGAATGGTGGAGGGGCTTGGAGCGAGGCCACGTCGCCGCGCTCCAAGCCCCTCCACCACCCGCCTAAGAAGGCGGGCGGTCCCCCTCCCCGTTCCGGGGAGGAACAAGTTAGGGAAGAAGCACCGTCGAGCCCCTGGTCTGCCCGGCCTCGAGCGCGCGGTGCGCATCTGCCGCATCTTCGAGCTCGAAGGTCTGGCCGATTTCGGGGAGGATCGCGCCGTTGGCGAGCATCTCGAACAGGCGGTCGACTCCGGCCTGGCGTTCCTCGGAGGTGACGTAATAATCGAACAGGGTTGGTCGGCTGACGAAGAGCGAGCCCTTGGTCGACAGGATACCGAGCGCGACGCCGTCGACCGGGCCGCTGGCGTTGCCATAGCTGACGATCAGCCCGCGTGGCGCTGCTGAATCGAGCGAGACTGGCCATGTCGCCTTGCCGACACCATCGAGGATCACGGGCACGCCCTTGCCGCCAGTGAGGGCGCGGACTTCCTTCGCGACATCGACCTGTTTGTGGATCAGGACATGGTCAGCACCCGCGGCTTTTGCCTGGGCTGCTTTGTCCTCCGTGCCAACGGTGCCGATCACGGTTGCGCCGATATGCTTGAGCCAGCCGACCAGGATATGGCCGACGCCGCCGGCCGCGGCATGGACGAGTACCGTCTGGCCGGGCTGAACCTTTGCGCAGCGTTCGACCAGGAACTCGGCGGTGCAGCCCTTGAGCAGCAGCGCGGCCGCGGTGCGATCGTCGACTGAGTCGGGGATCTTCAGCATCTGCGCGGCCGGCAGGTTCCGCTCGGTCGCATAGGCGCCGCGGACCGGGCCGAAGGTGCCGACGCGGTCACCCACCGCGAGTTCGGTCACGCCTTCGCCGAGCGCCTCGACCACGCCGATCGATTCGCTGCCCAGGCCGCTCGGCAGCGGCGACGGGTAGAGGCCGGTTCGGAAATAGACGTCGATATAGTTGAGCCCGACCGCCGTCGTACGGACGCGGACCTCGCCGGGGCCGGGATCGGGGAGATCGACATCGCCCCATAAAATCACCTCGGGTCCGCCGGTCTGCTCGATCCGTGCAACGCGCGCCATATGTCGGTCTCCTGCTGGGGTGGGTTGCAGATAGTCATTACGTTTCAGGTTGCAACGCTTCACGTTGCCCGCCATCTAGGCTGCTCTACCGTACCGCAGGTTCAAAAAATTGGAGGCGAGGATGAAGAGCTACCTCAAGCATTATATCGACGGCGCATGGGTCGAGAGCGAGGGCGGCAAGCGCCATGAGGTGATCGATCCCGCCACCGAGCAGCCCTGCACCGAGATCACCCTTGGCTCCGCCGCCGATGTCGACAAGGCAGTCGCCGCGGCCCGGCGGGCGTTCGAGACATATTCACAGACCACAGTCGCTGAGCGCGCGGCGCTGCTCGGCCGGGTGATCGAGGAGTATAAGGCGCGCATTCCCGACCTTGCCGCCGCGATCAGCCAGGAAATGGGCGCGCCGATCGGCTTCGCGACCGCCGCGCAGGCACCGACTGGGCTTGGCCACTTCCTCTCCACTCTGAAGGCGCTGAACGACTTCCAGTTCGAGGAGCGGCTCGGCCGTGCCCGCGTGGTGCATGAACCGCTCGGTGTCGTCGCGATGATTACGCCGTGGAACTGGCCGCTCAACCAGATCTGCGCGAAGGTCGCCCCGGCGCTGGCCGCCGGCGACACGATGGTGCTGAAACCGAGCGAGGAATCGCCGGCCTGCGCGATGATCCTGGCTGAGGTGCTTGAGAAAGCGGGCGTGCCTGCCGGCGTGTTCAACCTGATTAATGGCGACGGGCCGGGCGTCGGTGCGGCGTTGTCGAGCCATAAGGATGTCGACATGGTGAGCTTCACCGGATCGACACGCGCAGGAATTGCGGTGGCGCAGGCAGCCGCTGCGACGGTCAAGCGCGTCCATCAGGAGCTGGGCGGCAAGGCGCCGAACCTGGTGCTGGAGGGCGCCGATCTTGCCGCCGTGCTGCCGCCGACGGTGGCGGGCGTGCTCGCCAATTCCGGCCAGAGCTGCATCGCCCCGACGCGCCTGCTGGTGCACAGCTCGCAGGTCGGCGAGGCGACTCAGATCGTGAAGACGATGATGGAGGCGACCCAGGTCGGCGATCCTGCAGTGATGGGCGCGCATATCGGGCCGGTCGTGAACAAGGCGCAATATGAGAAGATCCAGGGCCTGATCCAGTCGGCGATCGACGAGGGCGCGACGCTCGTCACCGGCGGCACGGGGCGGCCCGATGGGCGGAACGCCGGCTTCTTCATCAAGCCGACGCTGTTCACCGACGTGACCGCGGGCATGCGGATCGCTCAGGAGGAGACGTTCGGGCCGGTCGCGACGATCACCGCCTATGAGAGCCAGGACGAGGCGGTGCGGATCGCCAACGACACACCCTATGGCCTCTCCGCCACCATCTCGGGCGATCCAGCCGCTGCCGCCAAAGTGGCGCCGCGGCTGCGCGCCGGGCTGGTCACGATCAATTCCTGGGCGCCCGATGGCGCCGGGCCGTTCGGCGGCTACAAGCAATCGGGCAATGGCCGCGAGGGCGGGAAATATGGGCTGACCGACTTCATGGAAGTGAAGACGATCGTCGGCGAACCTGCCTGACGGGCATGACGCGCCGCATCGCTGTCCTGATGCCCGCCGCCGACAGTGAATATGGCGCTGCGGCGGCGACGATCCTCGACCAGTATCGCGACGCCTTTGCCGCGCGCGATATGATGCTCGACGCCCGGCCCTGGGATCTGGGGCCGGGCGACAGCGAGGATGGTGGGGCGACGCTGGCGCTGTTCGCCTGGGGCTATCATCTCGACGTGGCGCGCTGGGAGGCGATGCTGGCGGCGTGGCCGGGGGAGCGGCCCTTGTTCAACTCGCCGCGCCTGCTCGCCTGGAATACGCGGAAGACCTATCTGCTCGAATTGGAGGCGAAGGGTATCCCGATCGTGCCGAGCCGGTTTGGGGACGCCGATGCAGCGGCAGTTTCGGCTGCGTTCGCGGCGTTCGGTACCGATGAGCTGGTCGTGAAGCCGCAAGTCTCCGGCGGCAGCTACCGCACCGTCAGGCTGCGTCGTGGCGAGCCCGTGCAGCCGCTCGACGATGCCATCATCCAGCCCTTCATCCCTGCGGTATCGGATGAGGGCGAGCTCTCCTTCCTCTTCATCGGCGGGGTCTTCAGCCATGCAGTGCGCAAGGTGGCGAAGCCGGGCGACTTTCGCATCCAGCCGCAATTCGGCGGCATCTTCACCCGCTTCGAGCCTGAGCCTCCGCAGCTTGCGCTGGCTGAAAGGGTGATCGCGGCGCTTCCGGAGCCGTCGCTTTATGCCCGCGTGGACCTGTTGCGGATCGCCGATGGCAGTCTTGCCCTGATGGAGCTGGAGGCGATCGAGCCCGATCTCTACCCGGATATGGCGCCCGAGGTTCCTGCGCGCCTCGCGGATGCGGTGGGAGACCTGCTCTAGCGCCGCCACGGCCGAAGTGGGCGATAGATCGCGGCCTCATTCTCTGTCCGTCGCAGCACTTCGATCAGCCGCCGCCGCTCAAGATGCGCGACAGCCGCCTGGCAGGAGCGCCGCGACAGCCCGGTCCGCTCCGCGATCGTCGCATAGCTGAGCGCCTCGCCATCGCTCGCCTCAATCAGCAGATAGACGAGGAACGCCGAGGGCCGGCGATCATGGCCGACCAGATCGCCCATCAGGGTTTCGATCACATAGCGATCAAGCGGCATGGTATTCATTGCTATGGCAATGCCTGCACCCCTCCCCCGCCGCAAGCCCGAACGGTAAAACCTCGCCATCAGGAGGCGATGATGATCAAGATGCTGAAGTTCGTGAGCATCCCGACCAGGGACCAGGAGCGTGCGCTGGATTTCTGGACGACGAAGATGGGATTCCGCGTGGTGACCGATCAGCCGATGGGCGCAACCCAGCGCTGGATCGAGCTCGGTATTCCCGGCGCCGAGACCGGCGTGGTGCTGTTCACGCCCGAAGGCCATGAGGACCGGATCGGCAGTTTTTTCAACGGCTCCTTCGCCTGCGACGATGTGGACTATAGTTATCGCCAGCTGAGCGAGCGTGGAGTTGTCTTCGACGGACCGCCCGAGAAAGAGCCATGGGGCACTTACGCGAAGTTCCGCGATCCCGATGGGAATCAGTTCGTTCTATCGAGTCGGTAGGGCGCTCAACCCCTTAATCAGCGTTGTCGAATTTTCTGACCTCGATGGCGCTTTCGTCGAAACCATCGAGCAAGCGTGCATTGATACCCATCTTGCCGAAATCTTGTCCAAGGGTCTCCCAGTGAGTCCCGCAGCCGCAGATCGGGCAGTGGTGAATGCCGATCATCTTGTCGCCCCAGATATAGGCTTTGGTTTCGCCTGAAATGCGCACCTGGTCCGGCGGGAAATACGCCACACGCCATGCGGTCCGGCGACAGAGCGAGCAGTTACAGTCTGCCACCCAAGCGGGTTCGCTCGGTATTTCGATTCGCACATTGCCGCAGTGGCAGCTTCCCTGAACGCTCATAGCGACTTTTAAGCGCGGGTTTTGAGTGGCTGCAAGGGCTGCGTTAGCCGATCCCGTTCAGATGCCGGGCAGGATGTCTCGCGCGGCTTTCACCGCGCGAGTTAATCCACCGCACTCAACCCTCAGTCGCCGACCACTTCTTCGCTCGTGATCGGCGTGGCGGGCGCGGCGAACCGGCGTGGCCGGAAGCGGCGCCAGGCAAGCCATGCGAGCAGCAGGAGGATGCCGGGCGGGCCGCAATAGGCAAGCAGGCCGAGCAAGATGGCGATCGTCACCTGGGCCGAGCCGATCGCGGTATCAGCCGCGCTGGTCAGCGGAGCGCTGGTATCGAAGCCGCGGACCGCTTTGCCGGACCCATAGTCGAACACCATCGGCGTATCTGCCAGGCTCTCGCGGTGCTGGGCTGTGCTGTCATTGGCTGCACTGATGGTCTGGGCGGCTGCTGCACGCTGACGCTGCAGTTCGGCGCGCTCTTCCTGCGAGAGTTTCGGCTTGGCCAGTTCGGCATCGAGCCGTTTCAGCTCGTCCTCTGCGCGGGCGTGCTGGATCTTCAGGCGATCGATCTCGGCGCCAGCGTCGTTACCGGTGATCTCGGCATCGACCAAAGTACCCTCGGCTTTCTCGACCACGGCGATGCCGGCCTTGCCGAAAGCACGGGCAAGCGCCGGATCAAGCTTGAACGCAAGCATCGCCTCGACGTTGTTCTCGCCGAGCAGCCGGTAACGCATCCCGGTGATCCGGCAGCGCAGGACGCCGAGCTTCTCGCAGGCCTGGGCATGCGCCTCCTGCACGGCCGCAATGCTCGCTGATGGCAGGCGAAAGCCATAATGATAGGAGAAGGCGACGCCCGGCGCGGCGGTTACCCCGATCCCACCAGGTGCGGCCATGGCGGACGGAGCGGTCATTGCGGGCGGGCTGACGGCCGGGGGGCCACTCGGTGGCGCAACGTCCATGGCAGCTAGTGGCCGCTCGCTCGCTTCGGGAGCTCGGAAAGCCTGAGGGGGTGCAGGGGAGGCGTCGGGGTTGTTGGAGGAGAAGGACCGGTCGTTTCGATCGGGAACTTGGTTGCACGCCGCGAGGCAGAGGCAAGTCGTTGCCAGTAGCACGGTACGCATCATCGATCTCTCCCGCTTATTGATATGATACATCGTCACATACGTGAGTTATCGAGTCAATGGCGTCGATGAAGATCAATACGAGGCGACGAGAGCTGAAGGGCTGATCTGAACAGGGCGCAAAGCGTCATGGCGCTGCGTCGCAGAGCCTAGCCTCGCCTTACATATTCACGTGACTGGACGAAGGCCGTCAGCGCAGGGACAATTCACCCGGACCCGTCTTCGCCCGGCGCGACACCGCGCCACGCGCGCCCGCGCTGCTGCTGAGTCAGTGTGCCATGCTCGAACAGGAACCCGGCGATATCTGGCTTGCCCGCAGCCCCGATCACCGTCTGGATGATGATGAGCAGCGGCACCGCGAGCAGTGCGCCCGGCGTGCCCCACACCCATCCCCAGAAGCTCAAAGAAATGAGGATCATGATCGGGTTGATCGTCAGCCGGTGGCCGACGATGAAGGGCGTCACCGCATTCGCCTCGAGCAGATGGCAGCCGATCATGATCGCGGCCGGCAGTAGCGCGACCCAGATGTCCTGGAAGGTCATCAGCCCCGCCAGCGCGAGTAGCGCCGCAGCGGCGATCGGGCCGAAATAGGGGACATAGTTGAACAAGGCGACGATGCCGCCCCACATCAGCGGATAGGGCATGCCGATCAGCCAGAGCAGGAAGGCGATGACCAGCCCGAGCGACAGGTTGATGATCGTGATCGTGCCGAGATAGGCCGAAGTGTCGTCGACCACATCCTGGATCACCCGCGCCGTCGCCATCGCGCCGCCGAAGCTCGACCGGCTGGTGATGGTGCGCTTGCGCAGGCGGGTCCAACCCGAGAGGAAGAAATAGATAACAAGGATGCCGAAAAACACCTGGATGATCGCGCCCGGCGCCGAGGTCGCCAGCAGCTCGAGGATCGAATTCGGCGGGGCTACGGCTGTGGTTTGCGGGGCATGCACCGGGCCGGGCGATGCGAGGTGGCGCACCGTGCGGTTCACATATTTTTCGAGGCTCGAATAGAGTTCGAGCAACGGCGCGAGGTTCATCTGCACCCGGTCGATGCGCTGTGGCAGGTTGCGAAAGAACTCGGTCGCCGGGACGACGATCGCGGCAAGGGCGATGTTCGCGGCGACCAGGAACAGAGTCACGCAGGTCAGCGCCGCCAGCGCCGAGGGCACACGGTGCCGCTCGAGCCATTCGAGCACCGGCACCAGCGCGATCGCGATGACCAGTGCGGCAGTGGTCGGCAGGAAGAATTCGGCGCCTTCCTTCAGCGCAAAGGGCAGGCCGAGCATCAGCCCGATGCCGGCGATGAGGGTCAGCGCGGCCAGCAGCCGGTCACGGCGCATGGTGACGGTCGACTCCTCGGACGCCTCGCCATGCGCCAGCGGCAGGCCGAACGCGCCTTCGCCGGGGGTGCGCCCCTCGCCTGGGCCCGGATCGTCGGCCAAGTCTTTGCCCCTCGTTACAACCAAGTTCGCCCTATCCTAGCGGCATTCCCCTAGCCTGTAATCCCCGCTAGCTTTCTTTCATGTCCGAACTGATCCTTGTCATCGACGAAGGCACCACCTCCACGCGCGCGATGCTGTTCGCGCCCGATGGCAAGTGCCTCGCGACCGAAGCCGCTGAACTCACCCAGCATTATCCCGAGGCCGGCCGAGTCGAGCATGACGCCGGCGAAATCTGGGACAAGACGCTCGCTGTCTCGCGGGCGGTCATCGAGCGCGCGGGCGGTGCCGAAAAGATAGCCGCGATCGGCATCACCAACCAGCGCGAGACGATCGTGTTCTGGGATCGCGAGACTGGGGAGCCGCTCGGCCCGGCAATCGTCTGGCAGGACAGGCGCACCGCAGCGATCTGCCGCGATCTGAAGGACGCCGGCCATGAGCCGATGGTCCAGGCCAAGACCGGGCTGCTGCTCGACCCCTATTTCTCGGGGAGCAAGATCGGCTGGGCGATGGCGAACTGGCCGCAGCTGAAAGAGGCGGGCGATCGGCTCGCGGTCGGCACGATCGAGAGCTGGCTGATCTGGAAGCTGACCGGCGGCCTGCATATCACGGACGCCACCAATGCGAGCCGCACCGCGCTGATGGCGATCGGCAGCGGGCATTGGGACGACGGCCTGATCGAGCTGTTCGGCGCACCCCGCGCCGCGCTGCCCGAGATTGTCGATTGTGCGGGGCGTTTTGGCGAAACCACGCTGTTCGGCGCGCCGATCCCGATCTGCGGCATTGCCGGGGACCAGCAGGCGGCGACGATCGGCCAATCCTGCCTGGCGCCCGGCGACACCAAGGCGACTTTTGGCACCGGCGCCTTCGTCCTCACCCAGGCCGGCGCCACCCCGCCGACCTCACGCAACCGTCTGCTCTCGACGATCGTCTGGCAGCTCGGCGGGCGGCGCGCTTATGCGCTCGAGGGATCAGTGTTCGTGGCGGGCAGCCTGATCAAATGGCTGCGTGATGCACTGGCGCTGATCGGCACCGCGCAGGAGACCGAAGCGCTGGCCCGCAGCGTTTCCGACAATGGCGGTGTCTATTGCGTGCCGGCGCTTTCCGGCCTCGGTGCCCCTTGGTGGGAGGCGGATGCGCGCGGGGCGATCAGCGGGCTCAGCTTCTCGACCGGGCGGGCGCATATCGTCCGCGCGGCACTCGAAGCGATGGCGCATCAGGCGCACGACCTGAAGACAGCCTTTGCCGCTGACGGCATCGACTGGAAATGCCTGCGGATCGATGGCGGAATGGTCGCGAATGACTGGATGGCGCAGGACCTCGCCGACATGCTCGCGGTCAGCGTCGAGCGGCCGAAATTCGCAGAGACGACGGCGCTTGGCGCAGCGATGCTGGCGGGCGTGGGGAGCGGCTTGTTCAAGGGGCTTGAAGACGCGGCGGTGATGCGTGGCGCGGTGGATATCTTCGAGCCGGCAATCGCCGCCGATATCCGCGATGCCCGACTCGCCGGCTGGCAGAAGGCGGTGGCCAATGTGATCAAGGCGGCCTGAAAACAAACTGAGAGGAGCTGAGCGATGCTGCAGAAAAGCCGTGCGATCCTGGCGTTTGGCGCCGTCACGCTCCTCGCGGGATGCGGGCATCCGCCACGAGACCCGCGCGGCGTCGACCATGACGAGGTGCTGCTGCAGGTCCAGGCGAGCGGCACGGCCGATGCGCATCCCGACGAGGCCCGTTTCTCCGCCGGTGTATCGTCGATCGGCGCGACTGCGGTTGCCGCGACCGAGGCGAACAACGCGCATATGAACGCGGTCGTCGCGGCGCTCGGCAAGCTTGGCGTCGCCAAGGCGGATATCCAGACCCAGCAGCTGACGGTCTCGCGGATCGACTGGGGCGCCAACAAGAACAAGTTCGAGGCGAACAATGTCGTTTCGGTCCGCATGCGCGCGGTCGACAAGGCGGGCGCCGCGATTGCCGCGACCACCCAGGCCGGCGCCAATGTCCTGTCCGGGCCGGATCTGCGTGTCTCGGACGCCGAAGCCGGCAGCCGCACCGCTTATGCCGCCGCCTTCAAGGCAGCCCGGGCCCGGGCGGACACGCTGGCCGACGCCGCGGGCCTGAAGGTCGCCCGCATCCTTACGATCCGTGACGCAAACGGCTCAGGGCCACCCCAGCTGATGGCCGGGAACTTTCAGGTGGAGGACAGGATGGCCGGCGTGGTCGCACCTCCGCCGGTGATGGCGGGAACCAACACGACGCGCGCGACCGTCAATGTCGATTTCGCGCTCGGTCCCAAATCCTAGCCCAGGCTATTTTGTCGGCTTCACGAATTTGAGGGTCATTCGGTCGCTCTCGCCGATCGCGACATATTTCTCGCGATCCTTGTCGCCGAGTTGCAGGCTCGGCGGCAGGGTCCAAACCCCTTCCGGCCAATCATGCGTGTCCTGGGGGTTGGCGTTGATCTGACTCTCGCCGGCGAAGCGGAAGCCGGCGGCCTCCGCCAGCGCACGGACGGTGGAGACCTTCATATAACCGCTGCTCCGCTCGCGCCCGCTATCGGCATTCTCGGGCAAACGATGATCCTCGATGCCGAGCACGCCGCCAGGCTTCAGCATCGCGAAGATTTCCCGGAAGGCGGCAGCGCTGTAATCCAGCTTGTCCTCCCGCATTTCCCCCATCCGCCAGTTATGGACGTTGCGGAAGGTCAGCACCTTATCGGCGCTACCCGGCGCGACGCCGGTGCCACCAAGCGCGCTCGGGAAGTTCGCGCGGGCGACCTTGCCATAGGTCGCGGCATTCTTGTCGAACTTCGCTGCGATGCTCTCGATCGCACGCCCGGGCGGCGCCGCGACGGTCAGCCTGCCGCGCGCCGCAAGATAGGGCGCGAGGATCTCAGTGTACCAGCCACCGCCTGGCCAGATCTCGACCACCGAGTCAGTCGACTTGACCCCGAAGAACGCAAGCGTCTCGGCCGGGTGGCGGTACCGGTCGCGAGCGACATTGGCGGGGGTTCGAGTGGATGCCGCGACCGCCGCCGCTAGTGTCGGCCGGGCTTGCGGGGCTGGATTCGATATGGCTGCGGCACCGGCGAGAAACAGGGTGGCAAACGAAAGGGCGATGACCGGCCGGCGCATGGCATTGCTTCTCCTAAACGGCGCGATGCACCGGGACACATGATTGCGAATCCGCCGCGACTATAAGCCGGAAGGCGGTCCCTGCAATCGCGCTTGCCCTCAGGCGGCGACCCCGATCCGGTCCTCGAACAGGATTTTCAGATCCTTCTTCAGGATCTTGCCATTGGCGTTGCGCGGCAGCGTCTCGTGGACGAAGCGGATCGCGACCGGCGTCTTGAAGGCAGCGAGCCGCTCACGGACCCAGGCCTGAAGCTCGGCCTCGGTCGCGGTCATGCCGGGCGCGAGGTGGACGACCGCTGCCGGCTCCTCGCCGAGGGTGCGGTGCGGGATGCCGATCAGCGCGCAATCCGTCACCGCCGGGTGCGCGTAGAGGACATTCTCGACTTCGCTTGAATAGATATTCTCGCCGCCGCGGATGATCATGTCCTTGGCGCGATCGACGACATAGAGGAAGCCCTCCTCGTCCAGCCTGGCGAGATCGCCCGTCCGCACCCAGCCATCAATAAAGGTCGCGGCCGTTGCCTCGGGCTTGTTCCAATAGCCCTTCACAATCATCGGCCCGCGCGCCCAGAGCTCGCCGACTTCGCCTGTCGGCAACTCCTTTTCGCCGGCCTCGTCCATGATCTTCAGATCGGCCACCGCGACGGGCGGGCCGGCGCTGGTCGGGCGATTGAGATAATCCTCGCTCGAATGGCTCGTCACGGTGGCCATGGTTTCGGTCATGCCCCAGCCATTGCCGGGGAGCGCACCGAACTCGCTATGGATGCGCCGCACCAGCTCAGGCGCTGACGGCGCGCCGCCATAGGCAATCGCCTCAAGCGAGGAGAGGTCGTATTTGCCGCGATCGGGGTGTTCGAGCAGCTGCCACGCGATGGTCGGCACGCCGCCGGTGATGTGGACCTTTTCGCGCTCGATGATCTCCATCGCGCGGACCGTGTCCCATTTGCGCATGAAGATCAGCGAGCTGCCCGCTGCGATCGAGCCCATCATCCCTGCGCTGCACGCAGTGACGTGGAAGAGCGGAATCACCGTCAGCGTCGTTCGCGGCATGGGGGCGGGCATTGCCTCGCCGCGGCGGAGCAGCGAGCGGGCGGCGCTGTATCCGCTCGTCATGATGTTGGTCATCAAATTGCGGTGCGTGCCGAGCGCACCCTTCGGATGGCCGGTGGTGCCGCTGGTGTAGAAAATCGTCGCATCGTCGTCCGGGGCGATCTCGACCTGAGGCAAGGGCGCGTCGGGGAGCGCCGCATAGTCATGGGGCGTGCCGATCAGATCCTCGAGCCGCGAGGCCCTGCCATCGAGCGGAACCGAGGACCGTGCCACGATCATGCGTTCGACCGCGGGAAGCGCGAGGTCGTGCGCGCGGAGCCGCTGGTAACGCTCGTCGTCGACGATCAGCAGCCGTGCGCCCGAATCATCGATGCCATATTCGAGCTCGCCCGCAGTCCACCAGGCGTTGAGCGGCACCATGATCGCGCCGATGCTGGTGACGGCGAAGAAGATGACCGGCCATTCGGGCAGGTTGCGCATCGCCAGCGCTACGCGGTCACCTTTTTGGATGCCCATCTCGCGGAGCTTGCCGGCCAGCGCCGCCACCGCCCGGAAATTCGCCTCATAGCTGACGCGTTCGTCCTCATAGATGGTGAAGAGCCGTTCGCCATGCGCGCGCGACGCCTGGATCAGCCAGGCGAGCGATGGCGGCGCGTTCTTCCACACCCGTGTCGGCACGCCGTTGATGGTGAGCGTTTCCATTTCGAATCGCTCGCCCGGTGCCGTCAGTTTCGCCTCGACCTCAGCCAGTGACATTTTGGGCCATGACGGGTCCAGAGCGATGAGGGGTTCTGTATCCAAGACGCTTCTCTCCACAGGTGCCGAGGTTCAAAACTGAACATCGGGTTTGGCTTATCCGCCCCTTCAACCAAGGTTAGTGTTGATTCGTGCGCGGCTCAAGGCAATAGGGGGGCCACTGTTTCGAACCGGGGGTATGGACGGCGCATGAACATAGTCGCGAAGATTGCAAAGCCCGCATCGCATGGATTCGACGCTGCCCGACTCGCGCGAATCGATGCTTTTCTGCGGGAGCGCTATGTCGATTCGGGCAAGCTGGCCAATGCACAGATCCTGGTCGGGCGCGACGATGAGATCGTTCATTTCTCGAGCCTCGGCCTCGCACGCGAGGGCGGCAAGCCGGTCGATGAGACATCGCTCTTCCGAATCGCCTCGATGACCAAGCCGATCACCTCGATCGCCTTCATGGTGCTGGTCGAGGAAGGGAAGGTCGCAGTCGATACGCCGGTCCACCACGTGCTGCCCGAGTTCAAATCGATCGGCGTCTATAATGGCGGCGGCGGGAGCGTGCCGTTTCAGACCAAAGCGACCGCCGAGCCGATGCGCATGGTCGATCTGCTGCGCCATACCTCGGGGCTGACCTACAGCTTCCAGAATCGGTCGAACATCGATGCCGCTTACCGCGACGGGAAGATCGAGAACTGGCACGGCAATCTCGATCTCGACGGGTTTGTCGCGGCGCTGGGCCAGATCCCGCTGGAATTCTCGCCGGGCGAGGCATGGAATTACTCGGTTTCGACCGATGTGCTCGGGGCGGTGGTCGAGCGCGTGTCGGGGATGAAGCTCGCCGAGTTCTTCCGCACCCGCATCTTCGCACCGCTGAAGATGGACGACACTTTCTTCGCCGTGCCGGAGGAGAAGATCGACCGGCTGACCGATTGCTACACCTTCGTCCCCGGCAAGGGCCGGGTGATGTATGATCGCGGTGCAGAGAGCGCCTGGAGTCGGATGCCGAAGCTGGTTTCGGGCGGTGGCGGGCTGGTCTCTACGAGCCTCGATTATCATCGCTTCTGCCGCATGTGCCTGAACGGTGGCGAGCTGGACGGCGCGCGGATCGTCGGGCGCAAGACGCTCGACCTGATGACCCAGAATCACCTGCCTGGCGGATCTGACCTATCGACCATGTCGAAATCGCTCTTCAGCGAGGCGGCGAACGCCGGCACCGGCTTTGGGCTTGGCTTCGCGGTCAATATCGATGTGGCGCGCTCGATGATTCCGGGCTCGGTCGGGGAATATTATTGGGGCGGGATGTTCTCGACCGCGTTCTTCATCGATCCGGTCGAGCGGCTGACCATGGTGTTCATGACCCAGATGAGCCCGTCCAACATCTATCCCATCCGCCGTGAGCTGAAGACACTAATATATTCGGCGTTGACCTGAACCCGATCTTCTCGCCCCAGCAGGGCGCCACACCATGATTCAAGATTGCAGGAGAGTAAAATGACGTCCCCCATCCGCACCGAACGCCATGATGATGTGCTCGTCATCATCTCGAACAACCCGCCGGTGAACGCGCTCGGCGCGGCGGTGCGGCAGGGGCTCGACGCCGGCCTCAAGGAAGGCCTGGCTGATGCGAGCATCAAGGCGATGGTGATCCGCTGCGACGGCCGGACCTTTTTCGCGGGTGCCGACATCACCGAGTTCGGCAAGCCGTTCGTCGAGCCGGGTCTTCCCACCGTGGTCGACATGATCGAGGCTTCGGACAAGCCGGTGGTCGCTGCGATCCACGGTACCGCGCTTGGCGGCGGCTGCGAGGTTACGCTTGGCTGCCATTACCGGATTGCGGTGCCCTCAGCCAAGATCGGCACGCCTGAGGTGAAGCTCGGCCTGCTCCCGGGTGCGGGCGGTACCCAGCGGATCCCGCGTATTGCCGGCGTGCCGCTTGCCCTTGAGATGACCGCGAAGGGCGATCCGATTTCCGCGAAGAAGGCGCTTGAAGCAGGGCTGATCGACCGGCTCGCCGGCGAGGACAGCCTTGAGGCGGATGCGATCGCCTTTGCGCGCGAGGTCGCTGGCAAGACCCCCCTGCCCCGCGCCAGCCAGAAGGTCGCGGCGCCCAATCCCGAAGCGGTTGCCGCGTTCAAGAAGGAGAACGCCAAGCGCTTCCGTGGCTTCGAGGCGCCAGCCGCCAATATCGCCTGCGTCGAGAAGGCGTCGGACGGATCGAGCTTCGAGGAGGGTATTGCCTTCGAGCGGCAGGAGTTCATGAAACTGATGATGGGCGTGCAGTCGGCAGCCCAGCGCCATATCTTCTTCGCCGAGCGTCAGGCAGCCAAGATCGACGGCATCCCCGCCGATATCCAGCTCCGCCCGATCAAGCGCGTCGGCGTGATCGGCGCCGGCACGATGGGTGGCGGCATCTCGATGAACTTCCTGAGCGTCGGCATCCCGGTCACGATCGTCGAGATGAACCAGGAAGCGCTCGATCGCGGCGCCGGCGTGATCCGCAAGAATTACGAGGCGAGCGCCGCCAAGGGCCGGATGAAGCCCGAGCAGGTCGAGGCGGCGATGGGCGCGCTCAGCCCTACGCTCGATTTCGAGGCGCTGAAGGACTGCGACCTCATCATCGAGGCGGTCTATGAGAATATGGACGTGAAGAAGGAGATTTTCGGCCGGCTCGACACGATCGCCGAGCCGGGCGCGATCCTTGCCTCCAACACCTCCTATCTCGATATCGACGAGATCGCCGCCAGCACCTCGCGGCCCGGGGACGTGCTGGGCATGCACTTCTTCTCGCCAGCCAATGTGATGAAGCTGCTCGAAGTCGTGCGCGGCGCGAAGACGGCGCCTGACGTGCTTGCGACGGTGATGGGGATCGCCAAGACGATCAAGAAGGTCGCTGTGGTCGCAGGCGTCTGTGACGGCTTTATCGGC
The DNA here is from genome assembly GCF_056402635.1 of Sphingomonas sp. P3_C5. Taxonomy (NCBI): domain Bacteria; kingdom Pseudomonadati; phylum Pseudomonadota; class Alphaproteobacteria; order Sphingomonadales; family Sphingomonadaceae; genus Sphingomonas; species Sphingomonas sp. P3_C5. Next base: position 30,306 of record NZ_JBFUHA010000012.1, on the reverse strand, counting down.
AACCGCATGCTGAAGCCGCGCCAGATCGAGGCGATGAAGCTGCTGATGGAAGGTGCTACGCCCGAGCAGATCGACCGCGTCCATGTCGAGTTCGGCATGCCGATGGGACCGTTCCAGATGAGCGACCTCGCCGGCGTCGATATCGGCTGGCACCGCGACCCGACGCGGATCGAGAATATCCGCGACGCGCTCGCCGCCGAGGGACGCTGGGGCCAGAAGACCGGCAAGGGCTTCTATGATTATGACGAGAAGCGGAACCCTACGCCCTCGCCGCGGGTGGCCGAGATCATCGAGGATTTCCGCGGCAAATCCAACATGGCGAAGCGCGAGATCACCGATCAGGAGATCATCGAGAAGACGCTCTACACGATGGTCAATGAAGGCGCGCTGATCCTCGAGGAGAAGATGGCGCAGCGGGCTTCCGACATCGATGTGGTGTGGATCTATGGCTATGGCTGGCCGGTCTATCGCGGCGGGCCGATGTTCTGGGCTGACACCGAGGGGCTCAAGAAGATCGTCGCCGGGCTGGAGAAGCATGGTTTCACGGTTGCGGCGCTGTTGAAGGACAAGGCTGAAAGCGGCGGGCGGTTTAACTAATGGGGAGCCGCTCAGCCCTCGAAACCGTCGCTGCGATCCGGTCGGGCGAGACGACCGCCGTGCTCGAATGCGAGGCGGCGATTGCCCGGATCGAGGAGCGCGACGGGCCGATCAACGCAGTCGTGGTCCGCGATTTCGATCGTGCGCGGGAGCAGGCGCGCGAGATGGATCGGCGCTTTGCCGCAGGCGATACAGCCCCGCTGCTCGGCGTGCCGATGACGGTGAAGGAGTCCTTCAACGTCGCCGGCCTGCCGACGAGCTGGGGCTTTGCCGAGCACCGCGACAATGTCCCGACCGAGGATGCGGTCGCGGTGAAGCGGCTGAAGGCGGCGGGCGCGGTGATCCTGGGCAAGACCAATATTCCTGTTGGCCTTGCCGATTTGCAGGCGAACAACCCGAATTACGGCCGCACCCGCAATCCGCTGAACCTCGACCGGGTTTCGGGTGGGTCCTCGGGTGGCGCAGCGGCGGCGCTCGCGGCGGGCATGGTGCCGATCGAGCTGGGCTCCGATATCGGCGGATCGATCCGCGTGCCGGCTGCGTTTTGCGGCGTCTGGGGGCACAAGACGACCTATGGCATGCTGTCGAGCAAGGGTCACAACTTCCCCGGCACGGACGGCGCGACGGTGGCGATGGGGGTGATCGGCCCGATGGCCCGCAATGCCGACGATCTCGCCGTGGAACTGGACGTCCTTTCGGATATCCCCCTGCCCCGCGCACCCCACCGTGCCGTGGGAGAGTGGCGCATATTGCTGATAACCGGCCATCCGCTCGCCCGGACATCGGCCTCCATCGCCGGCGCTCTCGAAGGCGTTGCACGCGCCTTTGTCGAGGCAGGTGCGCGGGTCGATCACGCAACGGATCTGCTCCTCGATCTGGAAGCGCAGCACCGCAGCTATATGCATCTGCTCAACATCGCGATGACACGTGGCGCAGCGACAGCGGATCGCCCTGCCCCGACGCTGGCCGAGTGGTTCGGCCTGCTCGACGATCAGGCCAGGTGCAAGCGCGCCTGGAACCGGCTGTTCGCCAGCTATGACGCGGTTATCGCGCCCACGCTCGGCAGCACTGCGTTCCCGCATGACGATACACCGCTGGCCCAGCGCCAGCTGATGATCGACGGCGATGTCACCCCTTTCGGCGTGCAGTTCGCCTTTCCCGGCCTCGCCACCTTCCCGATGCTGCCGGCGACATCGGTGCCGGTCGGCACTGATCCCGATGGCATGCCGATCGGCGTGCAGGTGATCGCCGACACCTATCAGGACCACACCGCCATCGCGGTTGCCCGCGCCGCGCACGACCTTGTCTGGAGCAAGCCATGACCGACCTCGATACCTTCCGCGCCGAAACCCGCGCCTGGCTGGAGGCGAACTGCCCGCCCGAGATGCGCGAGCCGGTGCGGTCGGAGAAGGACGCAGTTTGGGGCGGCCGCGACCAGAGCATGCTGACGCCGGCGCAGAAACTCTGGATGGACCGGATGGGCGCGCGGGGCTGGACCGTGCCCGACTGGCCCAAAGCCTATGGCGGCGGCGGCCTCAGCGCGGCCGAGACCAAGATCCTTCGCGAGGAAATGGCGCGGATCAAGGCGCGCAATCCGCTCAACAGCTTCGGCATTTCGATGCTCGGGCCGGCTTTGCTCAAATATGGCACCGAGGAGCAGAAGCTCGACTATCTGCCGAAGATCGTGCGCGGCGAGATCCGCTGGTGCCAGGGCTATTCGGAACCCAATGCGGGCTCCGATCTGGCAGCGCTCGCCACCTCTGCGGAAGACAAGGGCGACCATTACCTGATCAACGGCCAGAAGGTGTGGACCAGCTATGCCGACAAGGCCGACTGGATCTTTTGCCTCGTCCGCACCGACAAGACGACCAAGCAGGGCGGCATCAGCTTCCTGTTGTTCGACATGGCGAGCGAAGGCGTCTCGACCAAGCCGATCCTGCTGATCTCGGGCTATTCGCCCTTCTGCGAGACATTCTTCGACAATGTGAAGGTGCCCAAATCGCAGCGCGTGCACGCTGAGAACAAGGGCTGGGACGTCGCCAAATATTTGCTCGGGCATGAGCGCGAGATGATCTCGGGCATGGGCCTCGGCCAGGTCGGCGGCAATCCGCTGATCGACGGCGCGATCGCGACCATCGGGCTCGATCATGAGGGGCGGCTTGCCGATCCGTTGCTGCGCGCATCGATCGCAGTGTTCGAGGTGCGGTCCAAGGCGTTCGGAATGATGTCCGAGCGCTTCATCGACGAGCTCAAGGCCGGGCGTGCGCATCCCGCGCAGCCGAGCATGATGAAATATTACCGCACTGAGCTGAACAAGGCGCGACACGAGCTGATGATGGCGGCGGGTGGCTCCGACGCGCTCGAATGGGAGAGCGAGCGGTCCTCGGGTGGCGCCGGTGCGCGGGGATGGCTCAGGACCAAGGGGAACTCGATCGAGGGCGGGACGACCGAGGTCCAGCTCAACATCATCGCCAAGCGGATCCTGGATTTGCCGTCTGCGTAGCGTCACCGCGGCGTGACGAAGCACACCCCTTAGCAACCTAGCGGCCCCGGCCTTCGCCGGGGTGACGAAAGAGAAGACCAGATGCCTCTCTACCTCAATGACGAACAGACGATGCTTCGCGATACCGCGCGTGACTTTGTGGCCGAGCAGGCCCCTGTCTCGCATATGCGCAAGCTGCGCGATGCGAACGATGCCGCCGGCTTCTCGCGCGACCTGTGGAAGAGCTTCGCCGAGATGGGCTTTACCGGCATCCTGATCGGCGAGGCGGATGGCGGGCTTGGGCTCGGCCATGTCGATGCGGGCATCGTTCTGGAGGAGATTGGCCGCAATCTTTCCCCTTCGCCCTTTCTCGCGACCGCCGTTGCCGCGGTCGAGGCACTGAAGGGATCGGCGCAGGCGGCGCGCTGGTTTCCCGGCATCCTTGCAGGCGACACCATCGCCGCACTCGCGATCGACGAGAGCGCCAAGCACCGCGATTCGGTCGCGATGAAGGCCGAGCGTTCGGGCAATGGCTTCAGGCTTTCGGGCAAGAAACAGTTCGTCACCCATGGCCATGTCGCCGACCTGATCATCGTCGCCGCCCGCACGGCCGGTTCGGCTGATGACGCGAACGGCATCACCCTGTTCGCGGTCGACAAGGGGGCCGCTGGTCTCACAGCCGAAGCTGAACGCCTGACCGATTCGAGCATCGCCGCGCGCCTCGAGTTCGACGGCGTCGAGGTCGATGCCGACGCGGTGATCGGCGAAGTCGATGCGGGGCGTGACCCGCTCGACCGGCTGCTCCGCGCGGGCCGCACCGGCGCTTCGGCTGAGCTGCTCGGCGTTGGCGGCGGGGCGATGGACATGACGGTCTCCTATCTCAGGGAGCGCAAGCAGTTCGGCGTCGCGATCGGCAGTTTCCAGGCGCTTCAGCACCGCGCCGCGCATCTCTATTCGGAGATGGAAGTCGCGCGCGCCGCCGTGCTCAAGGCGCAGCAGCTGCTCGATGCGGGGGATGCGGGCGCGGATGCAGCGGTGTCAGTCGCGAAGGCGATGACTGCACTTGCCACCACGCTCAGCGTGCAGGAAGGCGTCCAGATGCATGGTGGCATCGGCATGACCGACGAATATGATATCGGCTTCTACATGAAGCGCGCGCGGGTGCTTGCCGAGATGTTCGGCGATGCGAACTTCCATGCCGACCGGCTGGCGCGCGCGGCGGGGTATTGATGGACGTCGGCACCCCCTTAGATACGACACCCGAGGCGCTCGCCCAGGGCCTGGTCGATCTGCTCGACGTCGAGGAGATCGATCGCGACCTGTATCGCGGCAAGCGCCAGCCCGGGGGCGAAGGCCGCGTGTTCGGCGGACAGGTGATCGCGCAGGCGCTTCAGGCAGCGCAGCGATCGACTGATGCGCCCAAGACCGCGCACTCGCTGCACGCCTATTTCATGCGGCCGGGGAACGAGAATTTCCCGATCATCTTCCGCGTCGTCCGCGATTTCGAGGGGCGCAGCTTCGCAACCCGGCGCGTGATCGCGATGCAGCAGGGCCAGCCGATCCTCAACATGGCGGCCAGCTTCCAGACGCCCGAGGACGGGTTCCACCATCAGGATGCGATGCCCGATGTGCCCGGCCCGGACGAGCTGCGATCGGAAGCCGAGTTGAGGAGCGAGATTGCGGACGAGATCCCCGAGCATTTCCGCCGCCATATGCTGCGTGGCCGGCCGATCGAGACCCGGCCCGTGCATCCGCGCAGCTGGTTCAACCCGACGCGTCGCGAGCCGAAACAGGATAGCTGGTTTCGCCTTGTAGCGCCGATCGGCGACGATGCGGCGATGCACCGGGCTATCCTCGCTTATGCCTCCGACATGTCGCTGCTCGGCACCGCCACGCTCGCCCATGGCGTTAACTGGATGACCCCGAAATTCCAGTCGGCGAGCCTCGACCATTCGCTCTGGCTCCATGAGGATTTCCGCGCCGACGAATGGCTGCTCTACGCCTGTGACAGCCCCTGGGCCGGGCATGCCCGCGGCTTCAACCGCGGCAAGATCTATACGCAGGACGGGCGGCTGGTGGCGAGCGTCGCGCAGGAAGGGCTGATGCGGCTGCGCGAATAGCAGCCTGGCAAACCGCCGATTCCGCCCTCAGCCATTGCCGCCCTCTGTTACTCCCCTGTTATCCCCTGTTATCTACGATATTTAATTTCTCTCCCCTGTTACCTGCGACCCGTGCTGGTATTTATTACGTGTTATGAATGACTTGCTCGTCATTTCCTGTTCTTCCGGAACAGGGGAGGCGCGGCCCGATAACAGGGGCTAACAGGGGCCTGTTCCGCCGGAGCAGAGGCGTTCAGAACGGCTTCACTGTCAGTCATGTCAAAGAGCGGATCGAGCCTTTGTTGCCGGCGCGTCCGGACACGTGCTGCGCCGACGCGCGATAAAGTTGAATCAATTCGGGGCCGAAATGATGTGGCTCTCCGGCAAAGAGTCGGCCAGACTGACCATTGGGGCGGCCAATTCGCGCCGTCGGAGAGGAACATCATGGCTGATCAAATCGCATATGGGGTGCAATTCACCAATCACGGCGAGTTCGTATGCCGCTTCAACATCCAATGGGATGGCGGAGAAACCGATCGGACCGACGAGCTCAGCGCCGGACAAAGCGTCTTCGTCGACCTCCAGCCCTATCACAAGCAGATCCACCGCGGCACATCCTGCTACGCGCGTGCCTTTATCGTGCTTGGCCCGAACCATGATTCCGGCCGCAACTTCACCTACGGCCCCGCGGACGAGCCGGTCGAATATACGATCAGCGGCTCCGTCTTCAGTCCGCGATTTGACTGATCAGACTCGGACGGCGGCGGTGTAGGCCTATACCGCCGTCTTTCCATATTCCTGCTTGATGACCGGGTGGCTCGACGACAGGCCGCCATCGACGGCGATTGCCTGGCCGTTGACATAGCTCGCATCGTCCGAGGCGAGGAAGGCGGCCACTTTGGCCAGCTCCTCGGGCTGCGCACCGCGGCGCAAGGGGTTGAGGCGGCCGACCCGGTCCATCTTGCCGGCCTCGCGGGCATAATCGAAGGTCGGCTTGGTCATGCCGGTTTCGGTCAGGCCGGGGCAGATCGCGTTGACGCGGACATTCGATCCCGAAAGCTGCTGCGCCGACACCATCGCGAGATTGATCACCCCCGCCTTGGACGCTGAATAAGCCGGGCTGCCCGCCCCTGAGCGGATGCCGGCGACGCTGGCGGTCAGCACGATCGCGCCGCCGCCGCGTTCGGCGATCTTCGGCGCCGCGTGCTTGATCGCAAGATAGGGTCCGATCAGATTGACCCGCAGCACCTCGGTGATCAGCGCGACATCCGTGTCGAAGATGTTCGCCATCCCGCCCGAGATGCCGGCATTGGCGAACATGATGTCGAGGCCGTCATAATATTCGGAGGCCATGGCGACGGCGCGGATAACGTCCTCTTCATTGCCGGCGTCGATCAGGATCGGATGGGCGGTGCCGCCCGCCTTGTCGATCAGTGCGCAGGTTTCCTCGACGGCGTCAGTGATATCGGCGGCGATGACCCTGCCGCCCTCGCTCGCGAACAGAAGCGACGCGGCGCGGCCGATGCCCGAGCCGGCGCCGGTGACGATGATCGATTTGCCCGTGAATCGTGCCATCTTTTCCTCCGTCATGCCGGACTTGTTCCGGCATCCATCAGGCCGCTTGGCCTGACCTTTGAAACTCATCCTCGCGCTCGCGGCACCATGGACCCCGGAACAAGTCCGGGGTGACGGCTTGCCTAAATCGTCACGCCACCGTCGACGACGATCGTCTGCCCGGTCATGAAACTGCTTGCCCGTGCCGCGAGATAGACGACCGCACCGGCGATCTCGTGCGGCTCGCCGATGCGGCGAAGCGGTACCGATATGTTCGCCGCCTTTTGCCGCTCGGGATCTTCCCACAAAGCGCGGGCGAAATCGGTTTTGATCAGGCCGGGCGCGATGCAGTTCACCCGCACATTGTCCGGCCCGAATTCATGCGCGAGGTTGCGCGCGAGTTGCATGTCGGCCGCTTTGGAGATGCAATAGGCCCCGATCATGGTGGATCCGCGCAAGCCTCCTATCGAGGAGACGATGATGATCGAGCCCGATCGGCGTGCCCGCATTTCGGGCGCGACCATAGTGATCAGCCAGTGGTTCGAGACGATATTATTATCGAGGATCTTGCGGAACTGATCATCGGCAATCCCCTCCTGCGGGCCGTAATAGGGGTTCGAGGCGGCGTTGCAGACCAGCACGTCGATCTGGCCGAAGGCAGCGCGGGTCTCATCGACGAGGTTCTGGAGGCCGGCCTTGTCCGAGATGTTAGCTGCGACGGCGATTGCGGTGCCATCGCCATATCTGGCGTTGATCTCGGCCGCGACGGCATCGCAGGCATCCTGCTTGCGGCTTGAGATCACCACCTTCGCACCGTGTTCGGCGAGCTCGAAAGCGCTTGCCTTGCCGATGCCTTTCGATGAGCCGGTTATAATCGCGATTTTTCCGGTCAGGTCGAACTGGCTCATCCTGTATCCTCTCTGTCAGCCCGGCGCGGATTACGCGCCCGCTTTTACCGCAAACTCCCAGGCCGCCGCCGCCAGCCCGCCGACGCGTTCCGCGGTCTTCGCAGCCTGTGCGCTCGACGCGGTGCCGTCGACGATCCGCTTCTTGATGCCCTGGACAATGCCGGTGAGCCGGAAGAGGTTGTAGGCGAAATACCAGTCGAGATCGGGCAAGCCGTCGCGCCCGGTCAGCGAGCAATAACGCGCCACAATCTCTTCGATCGTCGGGATGCCGGTCTCGGGGCCTGCGAGGCCCATCACGCCCGAACGCCCCTCGGGCTGAGTCACCCAGTTCATCAGGAAATAGGAGAAGTCAGCGAGCGGATCGCCGAGCGTCGACAGCTCCCAGTCGAGCACCGCTATCACGCGCGCCTCATCGGCGGCGAAGATCATGTTGTCGATGCGGAAGTCGCCGTGCACGATCGAGGTGCGAGTCTGCTCGGGCAGGGTGCGCGGCAGCCATTCGATCAGGGCCTCGACCTCGGGCATATGCTCGGTTTCGGAGGCGCGATACTGCTTGGTCCAACGCCCGACCTGGCGTTCGAAATAATTGCCGGGCCTGCCATATTCTCCGAGGCCAGCAGCGACATGATCGGTGTTGTGGAGCGCCGCCAGCGTGTCGACCATCGCTTCATAGACCGCGCGCCGGCCATCGGGCGCCATGTCGGGCAAGGAGCCGTCCCACAGGCTCCGCCCCTCGACCAGCTCCATGATGTAGAACATCGAGCCAATCACCGCGGGATCTTCGCACAGGCCGAACGGCGCCGGCACCGGAAAGCCGGTGGGATGGAGCCCGGCAATCACCCGATATTCGCGGTCGACCGCGTGCGCCGACGGCAGCAGCTTCCCGAAGGGCTGGCGGCGCAGGACATAGCTCTTGCCGGGCGTATCGACACGGTAGGTCGGGTTGGACTGGCCGCCTTTGAACTTGGACAGGGTCACGGGACCTTCAAGCCCCGGCATATGCCCCTTCATCCAGCGCGCGACCGCCTCCGCGTCGATCGGATCGTCACCCGGAACCGGGATCGTGCCGACCATGGTCTGGTCGGCGTTCTGGGAAGGGGTTTCGGTCATCAGCTGAATTCGATCACTGATCGCACGCTGTCGCCGCGCCGCAATTCGTCAAAAGCATAGTTGATACGATCGAGCGGCATGCGGTCGCCGATGATGGAGTCGAGATCGAGCGCGCCGCTGAGGTAGAAATCGACGAGGCGGGGGATATCGACCGGGAAGCGATTGCCGCCCATCAGTCCGCCCTGCAGCTTCTTGCCGCCGAGCAGATCCATCGCCGACAGGCCGACCTTCTCGGCCAGCGGCATCATGCCCAGGATCGTCGCAGTGCCGCCACGGCGCAGCACCTTGACCGCGGTCGCGGCCGATTGCGGACGGCCGACCGCCTCGATCGCATGGTGGACGCCGCCCTTGGTCTCAGCGACCACTTCATCGGCAGCGGTTTCGGAGAGTGCGTCGATCACATGCGTCGCGCCGAGCTTCGTCGCCAGCGCGCGCTTCTCGGCCACGGGATCGAGCGCGATGATCTTGCCCGCGCCCGCGATCTTCGCCGCGTTGACGGCGGCAAGGCCGATGCCGCCGCAGCCGACCACGCACACCGTCTCGCCCGGCGTGAGGTGGGCGAGGTTGAAGATTGCGCCGGCGCCGGTCGTCACCGCGCAGCCGAGCAATGCGGCACGATCGAGCGGCATGTCGCGGTCGATCGCGACACAGGCATGTTCATGGACCAGCATCTGTTCGGCATAGGCCGACAGGTTCAGCATCTGGTGGACGATCTGATCGCCCATCATCAGCCGTTGCGGACCGGTTTTGGGGCGCCGCACGCTGGCATCGACACACAGGCTCATATGGCCGGTGACGCAATGCTCGCAGTGGCCGCAAAAGGCGCTGAGGCAGGTGACGACATGATCGCCGACCTTCACGGTCGAGACCTCGTCGCCAATCGCTTCGACCACACCGGCCGCCTCATGGCCGGGGATCGTCGGCAGCGCGTGCGGATAGGCGCCGTCGACGAAATGGAGGTCGGACCGGCACACCCCGACCGCGACGGTGCGGATCAGGACCTCGTGCAGGCCTGGCTTCGAGACGGTCACGTCCTCGATGCTGAGGGGTGTCTTGGCTTCGAAAAGGACGGCGGCTTTCACATTTTTCCTTTCGTCACCCCGGACTTGTTCCGGGGTCCACCGCGCCGCAAGCGCAAGTGGATGAGTGGACCCCGGAACACGTCCGGGGTGACGGTTAGCTTAGCGGCGCACTGCTTCTTTCGCCGCGACGGCGGCCGGCAGATCGGCATATTTGCCGAACTCGTTGCGGGCGATCGCGCGGTTGTGGACCTCATCCGGGCCGTCGGCGAAGCGCAGGGTCCGCATCGCGGCCCAGGCATGGGCGAGCTCGAAATGCTGGCTCACGCCGCCGCCGCCATGCGCCTGGATCGCGTCGTCGAGGATCTTCAGCGCCATCAGCGGCGCCTGGACCTTGATCATCGCGATTTCCTGCTGGGCGGATTTGTTGCCGGCACGGTCCATCATGTCAGCCGCCTTGAGGCAGAGCAGCCGGGTCATCTCGATATCGATCCGGGCGCGGGCGATCCGCTCCTCCCACACCGAATGATCGGCGATACGCTTGCCGAACGCCACGCGCGTCAGCAGGCGCTTCGCCATCGCTTCGATCGCGACCTCGGCGACGCCGATCGTGCGCATGCAGTGATGGATGCGGCCCGGCCCGAGCCGGCCCTGCGCGATCTCGAACCCGCGTCCCTCGCCGAGCAGCAGATTGTCGATCGGCACCCGCACATTCTCGAGCAGCACCTGGCCATGCCCGTGCGGCGCATGATCATAGCCATAGACCGTCAGCATATGCTCGATCGTCACGCCGGGCGCGTCGAGCGGGACGAGGATCTGGCTCTGCTGGCTGTGGCGCGAGCTTTCCGGATTGGTCTTGCCCATCACAATCGCGATCTTGCAGCGCGGATCGCCGACGCCCGAGGACCACCATTTCCGGCCGTTGATCACATAATGGTCGCCGTCGCGGACCATCTGGGTTTCGATATTTGTGGCGTCCGAGGAAGCGACTGCGGGCTCGGTCATCAGGAAGGCGGAACGGATCTCGCCGTTCATCAGCGGACGGAGCCATTGCTCCTTCTGCTCGAGCGTACCGTAACGATGAAGCACCTCCATATTGCCGGTGTCCGGCGCCGAGCAATTGAAGCATTCCGACGCCCAGCCGACCTTGCCCATCTCCTCGGCGCATAGCGCATATTCGAGGTTGCTGAGTTGCGTGCCTTCGAACACGAAACTGTCATCGACATGGCTCTGGCCGGAATGCGGCGGCATGAAGAAATTCCACAGCCCCGCCGCCTTCGCCTTGACCTTCATCTCCTCGATGACGGGGATCACTTTCCAGCGATCGCCCTCGTGCGACTGCTGGTTATAATCGTCCTGCCGGGGGCGGATATTCTGATCGATGAAGGTCTTCACGCGATCCCGGAAATATGTCTCGCGCTCGCTCAGCGTGAAATCCATCTGGCTATCCTCTCATCGACCCGTTGATCGGGTGGTTAGACCGTACCGCGTTTTCGGTAAAGCGCCTTTGGCCACGATATCGCAGTCTTTCGAGCCGCCAGAAAAAACACTGTCTCTTCGAAAAGAAGATGTTACAGTTTGCCGCATGCAGGCTGGGGATGAAGTGCGGGGGGAGGACGAGGAGGCAGGTACCAAGCGCTTCCGTGCGAAGCGCGATGCCATCCTCGCTGCCGCCGCCGAAGCAATCAACGAACAAAGCGCGAAGGGCATGACCTTCGCCGATGTCGCGCGCCGTGTCGGCCTCAACACCACCAGCGTGACCTATTATTTCAAGCGCAAGGAGGATCTCGCCGCCGCCTGTTTCGAGCATACGCTCGACCGGCTCCAGGCGATGCTCGACCAGGCCTCGGCCGAGCCGACGCCGCAAAAGCGCGTCGCCCGCTATCTCGCGCTCAACATGGAGCGGTTTGCGCGCATCGAGCGTGGCGAAGAGCAGGCCGTTGCCGTTCTGTCCGATCTCCGCGCCATGGAAGAGCCGGTGCGCAGCCGGCTGATGGCGAGCTGGCGCGATGTCTTCCGCAAGACCCGCAGCCTGTGGGGTCCCGCCGCCAACCGCGCCCAGACCGATCTGCATGGCGCGCGCGCGCATGTGCTTCTCGAGAACACCTTCTGGATACCGATCTGGCTGGTCCGGTACGAACCGGATCAGTTCGACCGGATCGAGGCCAGGATGATGGACGTGTTCGAGCATGGCATCGCCGGCCCGGGCCAGAATTGGGCGCCCGAACTGATCAATCTCGAGCATGACGAGCCCGAGCCGGGGCGCGAGGCGTTCCTGCTGGCGGCGACTCGGCTGATCAACGAGCTCGGCTATCGCGGCGCCTCAGTGCAGAAGATCGCCTCCGAGCTGAACGTTACAAAGGGCAGCTTCTACCATCATCTCGACGCGAAGGATGACCTCGTCATCGCCTGTTACAAGCGCAGCTTCGACACGATCGCTGACGCGCAGCATCTGTCGGACGAGCGTGGTGGGAGCCATTGGCAGCGGCTGACGAGCACGATCGCGACGCTTCTGGATGTGCAATTCTCCGAGCGCGGGCCGTTGCTCCGCACCACCGCGCTCCACGGCCTGCCGGGAAGCGTGCGCCGGGCGATGGTCGACCGTTCGAACCGGATCGCGCGGCGCTATGCCGGCACGATGATGGACGGCATTGCCGAAGGATCGATCCGGCCGGTCGATGCGCTGGTGGCCAGCCAGGCACTGATGGCGCTGCAAAATGCAGCGTTCGACATGCGCAAATGGGCGAGCACCATGCCGCGCGAAAAGGCAGTGGCGTTTTACGCATCGACCTTGGCGTTCGGACTGTTCGACGACCGCGTCCTGTCGCTTTGAAGAGTGAACAGGGCCGGGATTAATCATCAAGACCCGGATTAATCACGGGACTGATTACCGGGGCTGGACAAGAGCCGCGCTTCGCTGGCAGCGGACGGCTCAAGGAGATTTGTAATGAGCAGCATGGCCGCGTTCGATTGGGCCGATCCTTTCTTCCTCGACGACCAGCTCGAGGATGACGAGCGGATGATCCGCGACACAGCGCGGGCCTATGCCCAGGAAAAGCTCGCGCCGCKGATCATCGACGCGTTCGCCAATGAGGTGACCGATGTCGCGATCTTCCGCGAAATGGGCGAGCTCGGCCTGCTTGGGCCGACCATTCCCGAGGAATATGGCGGGGTGGGTGCGTCCTATGTGTCCTATGGCCTCGTCGCGCGCGAGGTCGAGCGAGTCGATTCGGGCTATCGCTCGATGATGAGCGTTCAGTCGAGCCTCGTGATGTACCCGATCTACGCGTACGGTTCCGAGGAACAGAAGCGCAAATATCTGCCCAAGCTCGCGAGCGGCGAATGGATCGGCTGCTTTGGGCTGACCGAGCCCGACGCGGGTTCCGACCCCGGCGGCATGCGCACGCGCGCCGAGAAGATCGATGGCGGTTATCGCCTGTCGGGCAGCAAGACCTGGATTTCCAACGCGCCGATCGCCGATGTTTTCGTGATCTGGGCAAAGTCCGATGCGCATGGCGGCGGCATTCGCGGCTTCATCCTCGAAAAGGGCATGAAGGGGCTCTCGACGCCTAAGATCGAGGGCAAGCTTTCGCTCCGCGCATCGATCACCGGGATGGTGATGATGGACGGGATCGAGCTCAGCGAGGATGCGCTGCTGCCTGAGGTGCAGGGGCTGAAGGGGCCGTTCGGCTGCCTCAACCGCGCGCGCTACGGGATCAGCTGGGGATCGATGGGCGCGGCCGAATTCTGCTTCCATGCAGCGCGCCAATATGGCCTCGACCGTGCCCAGTTCGGCCGGCCGCTCGCCGCCAACCAGCTCTACCAGAAGAAGCTTGCCGATATGCAGACCGAGATTGCGCTTGGGCTGCAGGCGAGTCTCAGGGTCGGGCGGCTGATGGATGCGGGCAAGTTCGCGCCCGAGATGATCTCGATCGTGAAGCGCAACAATGTCGGCAAGGCGCTCGATATCGCGCGCCAGGCCCGCGACATGCATGGCGGCAACGGCATCAGCGGTGAATATCAGGTGATGCGGCACATGATGAACCTCGAGACCGTCAACACCTATGAGGGCGCGCATGATGTCCATGCGTTGATCCTCGGCCGCGCCATCACCGGGATTGCGGCCTTCTAGATGGCCGCCGCACCGCTGGCGGGCCTCCGCATCCTCGAAATCGCCGGGATCGGGCCGGGGCCGTTTTGCGGGATGATGCTGGCCGATCACGGTGCCGAGGTGATCCGGATCGAGCGCCCCGGCGACACCGGCCTGTCGAATGCGGCGAAGGATCCGCTGGTGCGGTCTCGCCGATCGATCGTGCTCGATCTGAAAAAGCCAGAAGCCGTGCTCGCCGTGCGCAAGTTGGCAAAAGACTGTGACGGGTTGATCGAGGGTTTCCGCCCGGGCGTGATGGAGCGGCTCGGTCTCGGCCCGGACGTGCTGCTCGCCGACAATCCCGCGCTCGTCTATGGCCGCATGACCGGCTGGGGCCAGACCGGGCCGATGGCGCGCGAGCCCGGGCACGACATCAATTACATCGCGATCTCGGGCGTGCTCCATGCGATTGGCGACGCTGGCGGAAAGCCGGTGGCGCCGATCAACCTGGTCGGCGATTTCGGCGGTGGCGGGATGATGCTGGCCTTCGGCATGCTGGCGGGGATCCTCCAGGCACAGGCAACCGGCCAGGGCCAGATCGTCGATTGCGCGATGACCGAGGGCTCGGCGGTGCTGGCCAGCATGGTCTGGGGTTTCCGCGCGATGGGAATGTGGGGGAACCCGCGCGGGGCCAATCTGCTCGATGGCGGGGCCCATTTCTACGACACCTATGAGACATCGGACGGCAAATGGGTGTCGATCGGGGCGATCGAGCCGCAATTCTATGCCGGGCTTCGCAGAGTGATGGGGCTCGAGGGTGCCGAATGGGACGCGCAGTTCGCAACCACCGGCTGGCCGGAGCTCAAGGCTGAACTGGCGCGGCGATTCAGGACGCGGACTCGCGATGACTGGGTGTTCGCATTCGAAGGTCATGAGGTGTGCTTTGCGCCGGTGCTCAGTTTCGACGAGGCGGTGGCGCATCCCCACAATCAGGCGCGCGGTGCTTTTATCGAGGCCGGCGGGGTGATTCAGCCTGCCCCGGCCCCGCGCTATTCCGTGAGCGAAACCGTGCCGCCGCGCATGGCACGCGGCGCGGAAACCGGAACGATCCTTGCTGAAAACGGGTTTTCCGAAGAGGAGATCGCGGCGCTCCAGGCTGCCGGAGCGACGGGTACCGATTAACGCTCTCATGTTGCCTGTCCGGCCGCTGCGTGCGATATCGGTTGCAAAGCAAAACTCAGGAGAGCGCCATGGCCACCGCCGTCCTTCACAACAGCCAGATGTCCGAAGCCGAATGGGAGGCGCGCCAGCAGCTCGCCGCCTGTTACCGCGTGTTCCACATGCTCGGCTGGTCCGAGATGATCTACAATCACATCACGCTGAAGATACCGGGCGAGGAAGGCGCGTTCCTGATCAACCCGTTCGGGCTGCACTTCAGCGAAGTGACCGCCTCGAGCCTGGTGAAGATCGATATCGACGGCAACAAGCTCGACGACAGCCCCTATCCGGTGAACCGCGCGGGCTTTGTGCAGCATGCGCTGTTCCACCGCCATCTGCCTGACGCGCACTGCATCATGCACACGCATACCACAGCGGGCATGGCGGTCAGCTCAGTCGAGGGCGGGTTGCGCCCGATCAATTTCTACGCGTGTAATTTCATCGGGCAGATCGCCTATCATGATTTCGAGGGCGTCACCGTCCGCGACGAGGAAGGCGCTCGGCTGATGGAGCATCTCGGCGACAAGCGGATGATGATGCTCAAGAACCACGGCATACTGGTGATGGGCCGCACCTTGCCCGAGGCTTTCGTCAAGCATTGGGCGCTGCAGCGCGCCTGCGAGATCCAGATTGCAACCGCCTCGATGGGCATGCCGATCATCGAGATATCGCCCGAAGTGATCGCGGTGCACCAGCGCGACCTTCATATGGCGCAGGTTCCCGGTGGCCCCGGCAAGGCCGATTTCGAGGCGATGGTGCGGCTGGTCGACAAGATCGACACGAGCTGGCGGAATTAACCGAACCGATATCCGGAAACGGCCCAGCCGATCACATGATCGCTGTAGTCGCGCACGGCCGCGTCGTCGCCGCCAGCGCCAAGCGCCACCATCAGCGGCAACAGATGCTCGGCTTCGGGATGGGCGAAGCGGGCATGGGGCAGTTGCTCCCAACCGGCGACACGCTTCGCTCGCGAGGCCGGATCGGGATCGGTGACGGCCGCGGTCAAGGCTGCATCCCATTCATCGGCGACCGGCGTGACCTGGGGGCCACGGGCGCGCAGATTGTGGAAGCTCATGCCCGATCCGACGATCAGCACGCCCTCGTCGCGGAGTGGCGCGAGGGCGCGGCCGATCGCGATATGCGCAGCCGGATCGAGATCCTTGCGCAGCGACATCTGCACGAGCGGAATATCGGCATCCGGCACCGCGACCTTCATCGGAACGAACACGCCGTGGTCCCAGCCGCGCTGCGATTCCTCAGCCACGGCAAAGCCCGCTTCCCGCATCAAGCCGGCGGCGCGGCGCGCGACTTCGGGCGCGCCCGGCGCATCCCAATGCAGGTGATAGGTGTGCTCGGGGAAGCCGTAATAATCATAGAGCAGGGGCTGGCCGTTGCCGACATGCACCGTTACGTCCCGCTCCTCCCAATGGCCGGAGACGAGCAGGATCGCCTTTGGCCGCTCTGGCAGCGAATCGATCAGGCCGGCGAGATAGGCCTGCATCGGGCGCCACATCGGATCGGGCGGGCCGCCGGCCGGATCCATGAAGAAGCAGGGGCCGCCGCCATGGGGCACGAAAAGAGCTGGGAGGGTCATGTTCCCCATATCGGGGGCGCGCTGCCGCCCCGCAATCGCGCGGCCGGAAACGCGTCGTTTCGCAACACGACGCTTTGGCATATGCTCCGGCCATGACCAGCTTCACCGTCAACAACCAGCCGGTCCATTACAAGATGGACCCGAACACGCCTCTGCTCTGGGCGCTCCGTGATGCGTCGAACCTGACCGGCGCGAAATATGGCTGCGGCAATGGCGAGTGCGGGGCCTGCACCGTGATCATCGACGATGAGGCCGTGCGATCCTGCCAGACGACCATCGCTGCGATCGAGGGAAGCTTCGTGACGACGATCGAAGGATTGTCGCGCGAAAGGACTCACCCGGTTCAGCTGGCCTGGATCGCCAACAATGTGCCGCAATGCGGCTTCTGCATCCCCGGCATGATCATGGCGGCGGCGGTATTATTGAAGAAAAATCGCAACCCTTCCGAGGATGACATCAAGGCGGCAATCACCAATTTGTGCCGGTGCGGCGTGTATCCACGCGTGATCGAAGCAGTCATGCACGCAGCCCGACTTCAGCGCGGCGACGAAACGATCGATCCGGGCCCGTCGCCCGGAATAGATCCGGCCTCGGCCGCCAGACTGGTGCCGGCGCTGACTCCGGGCGGGCGGCAAGTGAAATGAATCCTTTCGCAATGCTGTCAGGGCAATTCAGAAACATGTCATCGCCAATCTGGCACAACACGTCCATCGATCGGGCCGACTCCGTGCCCGCGAACCGGAAGGACTAAGATGCGTACTTCTTTTATCATGGCGCTTCTGGCGGCGACGGCGATCGTTCCGACAGCAGTGTATGCCCAAGACTGGCACCGCGGCGATGGTGGCCGTGGCGAACGCGGCGGCGGTGGTGGTCAGCGGCAGGAACGTCAGCAGGCGTCCGCACCGCAAGCCCAGGCTCCGCAGTCCCAGCCGGCTCCGGCTCCCGCCCGCACGTTCGACCGTGGCAACTGGCAGGGTGGCCGCAGCAATTGGCAGGGACGCGCACAGATCCAGGCTCAGCAGCCGCAGGTCCAGCAGCCCCAGGTTCAGCAGCAGGCACCGCAACGCTTCCAGCCCAATCCCAACACGCAGGGCTGGCGCGGCGGCAACAATGCCGGTCAGCCTGCGCAGGACTGGCAGCGGCGTGGCGGCGAGCACCGTGGCGGCGGCAATTGGCAGGGACAGGGCCAGGGCCAGGGTCAAGTGCAGGGCCAGCCGCAGGGTCGGCCGAATAATGGCGGCGACTGGCGCGACCGCGGCCAGCACAGCAACGGTGGCGATTGGCGCAACAACGATCACCGGGACAACGGTGGCGACTGGCGGAACAACGACCATCGGAACAATGGCGGCGACTGGCGCAATAACGGCCAGCGGGGCGATTGGCGTGGCGACCGCAACCGGGGCGGCAACTGGAACCGCAGCTGGCGCCAGGACAATCGCTATAACTGGAGCGATCGCCGCAACCGGAACCGCGACGCGTTTCACCTGCCGCGCTATTACGCGCCCTATGGCTGGGGCTATGGCTATCGCCGCTTCGGGATCGGCTTCGAGCTGAGCTCGATCCTGTACGAGCAGAACTACTGGATCGACGATCCGAGCTATTACGGCCTGCCCGAGGCTTATGGGCCGTATCGCTGGGTGCGCTATTACAATGATGCGCTGCTCGTCGATATCTATTCCGGCCAGGTCGTCGACACGGTCTACGACATCTTCTGGTAAGCGTAACGAAACGGAAAAACGGGGGCCCGGCGGCATCGTCGCCGGGCCCCTTGTTTTTTGCGGGCGGGGCGGCACATTGCGCGCCCATGTCCTTGTTCCCGAAGAAATCCGGCGGCCTCTCCGCTGTTCGCAAACATATCGGCGAAAGCGTCTCGCAAAGACTCGAAGCCAACCCGTCGATCAAGCGCGCCAAGACCGACGCGGCTCAGGTCTATTATCACGTCGATTTCCTCAGCCCGGCGACGTGCAACGCGCTGATCAAGATGATCGACGCGAACCGCCGCCCCTCCTCCCTGCTCGCCAACAAGGCCGGCCCCAGTTTTCGCACAAGCGAAAGCTGCGATATGGATCGCTGGTCTCCGAACGTACAGCCGATCGACGAATCGATAGCCAATCTGCTGGGCATCGATCCGGCGATGGGGGAGACGATGCAGGGCCAGCGCTACGCCCCCGGCCAGCATTTCCGCGCGCATCATGATTTTTTCCACGAGGGCGAGGAATATTGGGCCGCCATGAAGGCGAATGGCGGCCAGCGCACCTGGACCGCGATGATCTATCTCAACGAGGTCGAGGAAGGCGGCGCGACCTGGTTTCCCCAGGCTGGCATCCGGGTCGCGCCCAAACGCGGGCTTCTGCTTGCCTGGAACAACATGAATCCGGACGGCAGCCCGAACCAGCGCACGCTCCACGAAGGGATGCCGGTGGTGAAAGGCACCAAATACATCGTGACGAAGTGGTTCCGCGAGGATAGCTGGCTCAAGCAATAAGGCGGCGCGAGCCGAGCGTCTTCGACATTCCATGCGAAAAATCGTTCTCACGTCGGTCGGCACTCTCGGCGATCTCCACCCGTTCATCGCGATCGGCCTCGCGCTCAAGCGGCGCGGGCACCATCCTGTGCTGGCGGTGGCTGAGGATCATGTCGCCAAATCGCGTGCCGCCGGGCTGGATGCGGTTGCGGTGCTGCCCAGCTTCGATGTCGTCCGGCAACGGATGGGGCTCGACGAGGACGATGCCGTCAAACGGGTGATGGCCGACCAGACCTATTTGCTTGAGCAGGTGTTGCTGCCCTGGCTCGCCTCGAGCACTGGCGCGCTGGACGAGGTGGTCGCCGATGCGGACGCGCTGGTCGCATCGCTGTTCGTGTTCGGCGCGCCGATCATCGCCGAAAAGCGGCGCGTGCCGCTGATCTCGGTGATCCTGCAGCCGATGGCGATCCTGTCCGCCTATACGACACCCAAGACACCCGATTTCTGGATGCTGAAGCACAGCCCCGGCAGCGAGATCGGCGTGCGCTGGAACCGGATGGCGTACGGCGTGATGCGCAGGATCATGCGACGGCGCTACGGGGGCAAGATCGACGCCGTGCGCGCCAGCCACGGCCTCGGCCCGACCCGCGACCCTTCGATATTCGATGTCAGCAAGGAAACGGCGCTGACTCTGTGCTGCTATTCGCCGCTGTTCGGCCCTGCGCAAAAGGATGCGCCGGCCAACGCGGATATTGTCGGCTTCCCGGTCTATGACAGCCAGAACGGCGACAGCGTGGCGCCGGACGCCGAACTCGAGGCTTTCCTCGCCAAAGGCCCGCCGCCGCTCGTCTTCACGCTGGGCTCGTTCGCGGTCTATGCGCCGGGGGATTTCTACAAGGAAGCAGCGGCGGCGGCGCGGCGGCTGGGGATGCGTGCGGTGCTGCTGACCGGCGAAAAGACCAGCCTGAGCTCCGAAGGCGACATATTGGTCCGGCCCTATGCGCCGCATTCGATGCTGTTCCCGAGGGCCGCGGCGATCATCCATCATGGCGGGATCGGCACGACCGGTCAGGCGCTGCGCGCGGGAAAGCCGCAGCTTGTGGTGCCGCATATGGGCGACCAGTCGGACAATGCCCACCGCATCAAGAAGATGGGCGTCGGCCGGATCCTGGCCGCGCGGCGGTTCAGCGCAGGCCGGGCAGCGCCCGTGATCGCCTCGCTGGTCGGCGACAGCAGCTACCGCGCGGAGGCCGAACGCGCCGGCGCGGTGATCGTCCAAGAGGACGCTGCCGAGGCGGCCGCAATCGCGATCGAGAAGATTATTGGATGCGGCTCCTGAGCCAGCATCCAGATAACGCCTGAGCCCTGCCGTCGCCGACGACAGGGCTCAGGCCGGCACTCAGGTCAGAATTTGCCGCTGAGCGAGACGCCGATGATGCGGGGCTCGTTGAACACCGCCGCCATGTAGTTCTCGATCACGCCCTTGAGGTTCTTCTCATTGGTGATGTTGCGGCCGAACACCGCGATCTCGTATTTGCCGCCCGGTGCTGAGTAGCCGAGCTTCAGGCCGCCCTCGAAGGTGCCGTTCGAGGTGAACTCCTTCGTCTTGTAGAGCACGAAGCTGGTGAAGCCCTGCAGGTTCCAGTCCGTCGCGACGAAGACCTTGCCGCCATTGCCGAGCGGCACGTCGTAGCGGCCGTTGAAGTCGACGGTGTATTGCGGCGCGTTGGGGAGCGGGCTGCCGTCGATCTGGGCGAAGACGGTGGGGTTGCCGAACACCGGCACCGTGATGGTCGGATCCTGCACGGTGCAGACAACCGCGCCGTTCAGCGCGCAGACCTGGGCATAGACCCGCTTGTCCTTGATCTCGCTGTGCAACAGGCTGAGCCCGACACCGAGCGTCAGGTTCGAATTCGGCTTCCACTCGGCCTCGGCTTCCATGCCGTATGCCTTGGCCTTGTCGGCATTGAACAGCACGCCGTTGCCGTTGGAATCATTGCCGTTCAGCTGGATGTTGTCGACGGTGTAGGTGAAGGCCGATGCGTTCAGGCGCAGGTGATGGTTGAACAGGCTGCTCTTGAAGCCCGCCTCCCAGGACAGGATCGTCTCGGAATTCGCGGTGGTGAAATCCGAGTTGAACACAGCCGAGCGGCCCTGGATCGTCGGGCCACGGAAGCCACGTGCGACGCGGGCATAGAGGCTGACATTGGGATCGACCTGGTAGAGCGCGCTCACGTCCCAGCTCGGCTGCGTATCCTTCATCCGCACCAGGCGGCGCCCGCCATAGGTCGAAACACCGGCAATCGTGTCGGCGGTCTTGAGCAGCTGAGTCGTCTTGGTGTCTTCGGTCACGCGGCCGCCGGCAGTGATCGTCAGATTGGGGACGATCTCATAGCTGACCTGGCCAAAGGCGGCCCAGGAAGTGTTGACGTCATGAAGCCGCACCCAGTTGTTCGGGTTGTGCGCGGCGGTCGTCAGGAAATAGGCGCGCTGGTAGAACTCCGTGATGTCGCGCTGATCGAAATACATGCCGCCGATCTGCCACTTGAACGGGCCGTCGCCGTTGCTGGCGAGGCGGACTTCCTGCGTCAACTGATCGAGGCTGCGGACAGCGCCCTGCGACTGGCCGAAGCCGGTGCCACCGAAATTGGCGGCGGCGCCGCCATCAGTGTCGCCGCGGCTGTAACCCGAGGTCGTCTCGATCGCGCTGATCGAGGTCAGGGTGACCGGGCCCATATCCCATGAAGCGCGCAGCGACTCGCCATAGGTCTTGTAGGCCTGCGGGTTGTTCATCGCCTCATCGAGGGCAACCTTGTCGCGCGGCGTGGCGCTGACATCGTTCGATCCCTTGATCAGCCCGGCGCGGTGGAACAGAGTCGAGGTGCCGCTGTAATCGCGAGCATGCGCGGAGAGGTTGAACGAAAGCGAATCGCTCGGCGTGAACAGCAATTGCAGGCGGACGTCGCGCTCGTCGAAGCCACCCATTGCGTCCTTCTTCGGCGAGACAGTGCCGTCCGCGCTGGTGCCGGCATAGGTGTTGTCAACCCAGTTATCGCGGTGCTGGATCATCGCCGACAGGCGGAAAGCGAGCAGGCCGGGCGCGATCGGGCCGCCGATGCCGGCGTCCGCGGTAACGGTGTTGTAGCTGCCATAGCTCGCCTGGCCACGACCCTGGAAGGTCTCCGATGGCTGGATCGTGTCGAACTTGATGATGCCGGCGGTGGTATTGCGGCCGAACAGCGAGCCCTGAGGCCCGCGCAGCACCTCGACCTGGCGAACGTCGAATACCGGGTTCGACTTCAGCACGACATGCTCGAGCACGACATCGTCCTGGATGATCGAGACCGGCTGCGAGGCGCCGAGATAGAAATCGATATTGCCGAGGCCGCGAATATAGAAACGCGGGAAGATGCGGCCGGTCGTCGTCTCGGCATAAAGGCCTGGGACGCGGCCGGAGAGCGCCATGATATCGTCACCACCCGCCTGGAACGCGCGCAGATCGTCACCCGCCACCGCCGCGACCGAGAGCGGCACCTTCTGCAGGGGCTCCGACCGGCGCTGTGCCGTCACCACGATGTCGCCCTGATCTCCATCGGACGCCGCCGCCGTCGCCGGCTTTGCTTCCTGGGCCGACGCGATATTGGCGAAGGCCAGAGCGCCGAACGCGCAGGTCAGCATCGAGATTGAACGCGCGATAGTGGAATTGGACACGGGTGATCCCCCAAATGGTTACGGGTTTGCGGTAGTGTGACGGGAGCAGAGCGATGGCCGGAAATGGCCTAAATCCGCCGGTGATCGACATATTTGTCTGATGGTGCCGGATGCCCCCGCAGGCGCGGGGCTAGGAGCCGAATATGGATTAATTATGACATTGTCTGGAAACTCATGTTGATAAGCGGCGAGAGAGGCCCGCCATGCCCCGGCTCGCCTGCGCGGCGACGCTGTTCCTTGGGCATCGATCTGTGCCACAGCAGCGCGATGCGCATATCCGAACTCCTGAAGGCCCGGCAGCAATCATGAGTGCCGTCCTCAACATCTCGCATTCGATCCTCGGCCAGCCCTGGCGCTGGCGGATGCTCGAAGCGGACGCGCGCGACCCCGGCTTCGCGCCCGACGATCTGGTCACTCAGCTCCTGCTCGCCCGGGGATGTCCGCGCGAGGCGCTCGACGCACACAAGCTGCCGAGCATCCGCGGTTTCATGCCCGACCCGTCGATCTTTCAGGACATGGACCGCGCCGCTGAACGCCTCGCCGATGCGGTCCAGTCCGGCGAGCAGGTAACGGTGTTCGGCGATTATGATGTGGACGGGGCGACGTCCGCTGCGTTGATGATATTGCTGCTGCGCGATCTTGGGCTCGAGGCGCGCGCCTATATCCCCGACCGGCTGATGGAGGGCTATGGCCCATCGGGCGAAGCGCTGGTCCGGCTGAAGGAGGAAGGCGCGAGCCTGATCGTCACCGTCGATTGCGGCGCGCAGGCTTTCGAAGCGCTGGAGATGGCGCGCGTGGCCGGTGTCGATGTGATCGTGGTCGATCACCATAAATGCGCGGCCACCCTGCCCCATGCCTTTGCCCTGGTGAATCCGAACCGGCTCGACGAGACCGAGGGCGCCGCGCATGGCCATCTCGCCGCGGTCGGCGTCGCCTTTCTGCTCGGCGCGGCTCTGGTCCGGCTGTTGCGGACGCGCGGCTGGTTCGAGACTCGCGCAGAACCGCGCCTGCTCGACCTGCTCGATATCGTCGCGCTCGGCACCGTGGCCGATGTGGCTCAGCTGAGAGGCCTCAACCGCGCCTTTGTGAGCCAGGGGCTGAAGGTGATGGCGCAGCGCCGCAATATCGGCCTCAACGCCCTGATCTCCGCGTCGCGGCTGACACGGGCGCCGACCGCGACCGATCTCGGTTTCGCGCTCGGCCCGCGGATCAACGCCGGTGGGCGGGTCGGCAAGTCCGACCTCGGCGTCCGGCTGCTCACCACACGCGATCCAGCTGAAGCGGCGAGCATCGCCGCCGAGCTCGACCGGCTCAACGAGGAGCGCCGCGCGATCGAGGGGATCGTGCAGGAGTCCGCAGAGGGCATGGCCGCGACCAAAGGGAATCGCGCTGTGGTGGTAGTCGCCGGGCGCGGCTGGCACCCGGGCGTGATCGGCATCGTCGCCGGGCGGCTCAAGGAGAAATATGGCCGCCCCGCGATCGTGATCGCGCTCGACGATGCGGGAATCGGCAAGGGGTCGGGCCGGTCGATTGCAGGCGTGGATCTCGGCGCGGCGGTGCTGGCGGCGAAGGATAGCGGGCTGCTCGCCGCGGGCGGCGGCCATGCGATGGCGGCGGGGCTCACCATTGCGGAGGGCCAGCTGGAGGCATTCACCGATTTCCTCGAGGAGCGGCTCGATGCGGCGGTGACGCGCTCGATCGGCGACCGCGCCCTGCTGCTCGATGCGTTGCTTACTGCGGGCGGCATCACGCCTGCCCTGGTCGAGGCGATGGACGTTGGCGGGCCCTACGGCATGGGCTGGCCGCAGCCGCGCGTGGTCGCGGGGCCGGTACGGATCGTGAAGGCGGATATCGTCGGCAACGGCCATGTCCGCGCGATCGTGACCGGCGATGATGGCCGCACCCTGAAGACAGTCGCCTTCCGCCAGGCCGAAACCGCGCTCGGTGCCGCGCTGCTCGGCGCGCCGCCGCACCGCCGGTTGTGGCTCGCCGGGCGCGCGCGGATCGACGATTGGGGCGCGAGGCCGGCGGCCGAGCTTCACCTCGACGATGCCGCCTGGGCGGAGTAAGAAATCGCAGCCATTCTTGCGTTCGACCTGGACAGCCATTGGCGCTGAATAGTGCGGCGGCGAGTGAGGTTGAATCGCGTGAGGCTGTTGGCGAAGTCAGACGGACGCTGACAGAAGGCGATAATCACCCTTTTTGGAGATTGAGGATGTTCAGCCATATCACCCTCGGCACCAACAATCTCGATCGCGCCCGGCGGTTTTACGAGCCGGTGATGGCCACGCTCGGTATCGACCAGCCATTCAAGTTGCCGGCGACGCTCATGTTCGGCGAACTGGCGGGGCTCAAGCTGTTCGTCGTCAGCCCCGCTGACGGTGGCGAGGCGAAACCGGGCAAGGGCCAGCACACCGCCTTTCTCGCGCCCGACCGGGCTGCAGTGGATGCCTTCCACGCGGCCGCGCTGGCAAATGGCGGCACCGACGAAGGCGCGCCGGGTCTCCGCCCGCAGTACCACGCCAATTATTACGGCGCTTATGTCCGCGACCCCGATGGCAACAAGCTCCAGGTGATATGCCATCGCCGATCAAATGACGCGGTGGGTTGACCAGCACACGGCATTTGCCTAACCGGCACCCCCACGCCCGGGGTTTCCCGGACACGGCCCCTTCGTCTAGCGGTTAGGACGCGGCCCTTTCACGGCTGAAGCACGGGTTCGATTCCCGTAGGGGTCACCATCCTTTGCATTTCATGCTCCGTTATCAGGAGCTTCCGGTGCCGAAATGGCCGGGCTTTTGGCCAGGCTGGGCATCTCCCAGGCGGAAAACGCCACTGCGTCGCCTGCCATGCTGCGCTGATTCGCGGCGGGCCACGTTAAGCACTTCATGGTTCTTTAAGTTAAATCGAACAAAATCAGCCCCAAGCGTGGGGGCGCGATCACATGAAGATGGTTCGATTTTTCGCGTTTCTGCTGCTCTCCGAAGCAGCCGCGGTTCTTCTGTTTCTGTTGTGCCAGATGGTGCTGCACTTCAACCCCTTTGGCTTGAACGTGAACTTCATCCTTTCCGCGGGCGGAATAGTTTTTGGCCTGATTGGCGGAGCGGGCTCACTGCCCGGAGCGAAGCGCGCCGGTTTTGCACCGACGCTTTCGGTCATGGCTCTTGTCGCCTTGACCACCGGTACCACGGTGCTGGCCTATTATTATGCAACCTTCATCATCCTGCTCGCGCGCATGGGTCTTGTCGGCTCGGGCATAGGTTTCGGCGACTTTCTCGATGCCACGGTTGGCCATACGCAGTTCAGCGCTTCGATGTCGTCCCACACCAGTTCCGATATCGGGGGATGGGGTTATGCCCTGTTCGCCTCGCATATCGTCTGGGCCATGATGATGAGCATGGTGTGGCTCACCAACTTGCGGAAAGTCGCGCATTGCGGGAGGTGTGAATGCTATTTCGAGCAACGGGAAAAGCGCGAGCTTTTGTTTGCCGACGCAGTCGAACTGCAACAGCTTGCCGAGTCGCTGCCAAAACCTTCGGCCGAGCGCGCCGCGCAACTGCTGAGTATGCCGGCCACCCCACGCTATACGCCTGAAGCCGGCGTGGTGCGGTTGGAAATACGGCATTCGGAATGCCCAGGTTGCCACGAGCAGGACGCTAGCGAAACCATAGAGATCCACGACGACAAAGGTTTTGGGGACGCTCAGAACATCTCCTATCGGTGGAAGATATCCGGCGCCTCTCGCGCCGCCCCGGATGCCGACATGCCGCCGCCACCCAGCGCTCCCCAGCGAGCCGCGTTCGGGCGCCGCGGTTTGGGCTGATGCCTGGATATGCCTGGTCCCGGTAATTTCAGCTGACCGTGCGGGCGGCTCGACATAGATCGCCCTCGCCTATCGACCTTCGCCGCAGAGCACGTTCTTGCGGTTGAATCAGGTCGCCACGTGTTCTCGTGCAATGATGCCGATGTTGGACGTGTGACATAATTCAGGGCGAATTCGGACAGCTGCGTTGGAGTTTCACGAGGGGGAATGCGCGAAATGGCGTCCGGCGTGTTGGCGAATTTTGTCATGCCTGTCGGGGGTATTGAGGAGAGTTGTACAGAACATTGTACAGATCGAGAATTACGGCAATTGCGAGGACATGTGCGATAATTCCCAAGCTGTTTGGGGCTTGGGCCCGCGTTTGCCGGCCGCGAGCGTGAGCCCGTCCGCGCCTCCATTGGATCGCCTAGAAAAGCGGCGCAATCGCCGACGCGTGCGAGGACCGGAGCAACGGTGATGCCATGATGGTCCTCGTCTGAAAGACGTGCCGCACGACCGTCCCTTTCATATGCGACTTGGCGGCTGAAGCTGATAGACTCCAGCCAACTTTGTGATTCGATTGGGGGAATGGGTCCAATGGCCACGTATAATGGTACCGAAAATGGTGATACCTATTCGGGCGGCAGCGACGCCGATACCATCAACGGCAATGGCGGCAACGACAAGCTCGCCGGCGGCGGGGGCGGCGACACGATCGACGGCGGCGAAGGCAATGACAGCATCTATGCCTTTACCATCTCGCCCTATTGGCAGAGCCCCTTCTACGGCAACAATCTCGATTTTGTTTCTCCGGTGCTCGACACCGGGAGCGAGATCGACACGCTGAACGGCGGCGCGGGGCTCGACACGATTTATTCGGGCTATGGCGACATCGTGAATGGCGGGCTGGACCTCGCCGATCTGTTGATCAGCTTGCGGGGCGCGACTTCGGGACAGACGGTCGATTTCAGGACGCTCGACAATGGCGGAACACTTACCATCGGCGGTGGCCTGATCAGCAATATTCGCTCAGTGCTGTGGATCGAGGGCAGCGATTTCGACGATACGATTATCGGCAGCGACCAAGGCTCGAACTCGTCGGACTATGCGCCGATCTTCGGGCGAGGCGGCAACGATCACCTCATCGCCGGCCACGATACCGGAAATATATATGGCGGCACCGGCAACGATACGATCGACGCGGGCAACGGCGGTTGGTTCTACGGTGAAGACGGCGACGACATTCTCAACGTCACGGGCGTTCAGTCGCACTCGTTCGGAGGCGACGGCAACGATACGCTTAACGTCGCCGGCTTTGCCTATGGTGGCGCGGGCAACGACACCATCAACATGATGGATGACTCCTCCTATTACACGGTGACCTACGGCAATAGCGGCGACGACACGATCAACGGATCCGAGAATTCGAACACGATCCTCGGCGGCACGGGCGCAGACCTGATCTATGGCAATGACGGCGAGGACCAACTGTTCTCGGGCGGGCCCGACGACTATTTCTACTCGGGTAGTTACGGATCTCTCACCGAAGCGGATAGCGGGATCGAGCACGACCAGCTCTTCGGCGGGGCCGGCGATGACCGGCTCTCGATCGGCTATGGCGACGATGCCGATGGCGGCACGGGCACCAACACGCTGGCGCTATCGCTGATCGGCGGAAGTGCCGGCGTGACGGTCGATATCGCCGACCTGATCACAGGCGGTCCCTATGTCATCGGTGGCGGAACGATCACCAATTTCCAGAGCCTGGCCTTTCTGTGGGGCACCAATTTCGCCGATACGATCACGATGACGGCGCAATCAATCGGCATGCACGTCTATGGCATGGACGGCGCGGACACGATCAACGGCACCGACGACGCCGACAACATTCATGGCGGCATGGGCGCTGACACCGTTCACGCGGGCGGCGGCAATGATTTTCTCTGGATCGATGCGGCGGGTGAGGTCGCGGCGGGCGAAGTGCTCGATGGTGGAACAGGGTTCGATACTATCATTGCACCCAACCCCGGTGCCTTTGTCACTTTCGATATTTCGGCGGCAACCCTGAACGGCATCGAGTCCCTTGACGCGCGAGGCTCGGCCAGGATCGGCCTCACCGGCGCGCAGCTTGCCGGCGTGACGACGCTGGCCGGAAGCTTCTATTTCACCGCAGGCGGCAACGTCTCGCTCAACGGGATCAGCGCGGCTTACTCGATCACGTTCAACCTCGCTACGGCCGGCAATATGTTCGACATGACCGGCTTCACCGGTGGCGCCTTCGTCATTGTCGCAGGCGACATCGGCGATGATACCGTCATCGGATCGGCTGGCGGCGAGTATGTCTACGCCAATGGCGGCAATGACACGCTCTACGGCAATGGCGGCAGCGACGTGCTTAACGGCGGCGACGGCAATGATCGCCTAGACGGCGGCGTGCTGGCGGACCAGATGACCGGCGGCGCGGGAGACGACGTCTTTGTTGTCGACAATGTTGGCGACCGCGTCTTTGAGCTCGCGGACGAGGGGACCGACACAGTCGAGAGCTCGCTCTCCTTCTCCTTCTTCAGCGGCGCCAACGCCAGCGAATTTCTCGAGAATATCACGCTGACCGGCAGTGCCGCGATCATTGCCGTGGGCAACACGGCCGCCAATGTCCTGATCGGCAATTCCGGTAACAACACCCTCAATGGGATGGCCAACGCGGATCGAATGGAAGGCCGGCAAGGCAACGACCGCTATATCATCGACAATGTCGGCGATACGGTGTTCGAAGCCGTCGGCGAGGGCACCGATACTGTCTTGTCCAGCGTGAGCTGGGCGCTCGCCGCGGGCCAGGAAATCGAAATTCTCAGCACCAACCTCGCCAGCGGAACGACTGCGATCGATCTGACCGGCAACGAATTCGTCAACACCATCACCGGCAATGAGGGCGCAAACCGTCTGGTCGGCGGCGGCGGTAACGACACGATCTTCGGCGGCGGCGGCGCGGACCGGATCGACGGCGGCACCGGCGCGGATGCGATGACCGGTGGCACTGGCGATGACAGCTATGTCGTCGACGATGCCGGCGACACCGTGTTCGAGGCAGGCGGCGAAGGCACCGACAGGGTTGCCACCACCGTCAGCTGGGCGATGGCCGCGGGCCAGGAGATCGAACAGCTCACGGTCGCCAACATGGCCAGCACCAATGCGGTAAACCTGACTGGCAACGAGTTCGCCAACAAGCTCGCGGGCAATGACGGTGCGAACACGCTGAACGGCGGTGGCGGCAACGACAAGCTGGCGGGCGCCGGTGGTAACGACATTCTCGACGGCGGTACCGGTGCGGATCAGATGCAGGGCGGCACGGGCAGCGACAGCTATTTCGTGGACGATGCCGCCGACACGGTGTTCGAAGCGAATACCGGCGGCGTCGATTACGACACCGTGGTGGCCACGGTCAGCTGGGTGCTGGGCGCAGGACAGGAAGTCGAGCGCTTGCGCGCAGGCCCGGGCACCGATCCGATCAACCTTACCGGCAATGAGTTCGGTCAGAAGATCCAGGGCAATGAGGGTGCGAACATCCTGCTCGGCGACGGCGGCAATGACGTGATCATCGATCCAGGGCAATGAGGGTGCGAATATCCTGCTCGGCGACGGCGGCAATGACGTGATCATC
>NZ_JBFUHA010000011.1:0-171704 GCF_056402635.1 Sphingomonas sp. P3_C5 | reverse complement strand
CGGCGTCGTGGATCAATCAGGTCGAGCGTTGGTTCGCCGAACTCACCCGCAAGCAAATCCAGCGCGGTGTCCACACTTCCACAGCCCAACTCGAAGCCGATATCCGAAGCTTCATCGATCGGCACAACGCCAATCCAAAGCCTTTCCGATGGACCAAATCCGCCGACGATATCCTCGCCGCCGTCAAACGCTTCTGTCAAAAGACCGAGCAAACATTATGCACCGAACTTTAGATTCAGGTGACTAGGGCCAATCGACATTCAGCCCATGCCGGCCTGCAAATGGCGATTTCCTGCGTTTCGGTACTCACCTACCTGAAGTACGCCGCGCTCCGATGCTCGGAAATCTCCATTTTCGGCTCGACCTGAACTGAATGTCGATCGGCCCTAGATCGGTAGTGGCCCTCAGGGTGCGGCTGCGCGGCCTGGATCGCTCCGCAGCTTCGTCCTTGTTGCATTGGACAGGGCGCCCCGGAACGGACGATCGTACCAACGATCCAAAAGCGGACATAAGATCAGAAGGCCGATGATGCAGGCAGCGCCGACGACCGGTCCCGGCAGGTGCGCCAAGGTCGCTGCCGCTGCGCTCAATTCCAATAGAGGCCTGTGCACAGCGTAGATCGGAAATGATATGATGCCGAGGTATATGAATATCTTTAGAGCGGCGGGCGAAGGCTCTGTTGAAGTTCCCACGATGACAAGCGCCGGGCTTAGAATTAGGATAAAGAGTAGGTCGTAATAATACTCAAAAAAGACTGGCACCATAAAACACGCGATTAAGGCAAGTAAAAGTAACGTTGCCGGAACGCGTCGGACACGAATATTCAATCTATAAATCAAAAGTCCGGCTGAGAATGAAAAGATCGTTCTGGCAATGCCGCCAATGGTATCTGTAGACAGAGCACCCAAGTTGGCGCTTTCGAATCTGAAAACCAGTGCGACGAGCGCGCCTCCCGCCAGGGTGATTATGATAGCGAGAACTCGATTGCTGAGTTTATGAAACAGCATCGCGTAGGCGACATTCACCAGCAACTCATACATCAACGACCAAGACGGTATATTCATGCTGAAGAGATTGTAGCCTCTTTCTTTAATTGGGAACGGCAAGAACAGTAGGGCGGTCGTTATCGCTATACCGAGCTGCATGGTTGTGAAGGCGTAGTGGTTGTGAGTGAGGATTAGCGCCAGTTCACGAACTGTGCCGAGAAGAATGCCGGCAAGATATAGCGGATAGAAGCGGATAATCCGGATTTTGGCAAACTCGCGCCAGCCGAGCCCGCCTGCGATCCGATTATCGTAAGCATGCGCGATCACGAATCCGGAAAGCATGAAGAACAGATCGACGGCCAAATATCCCCTTGGGAAGATCTGGATATGGAAGAGATTGACCGCGTGGTAGAGGACGACGCTAACCGCGGCGACGCCTCGCATTGCATTCAGGGTCTCATAGTTTTTCCGTTCCATGGGTTCCCCAAGAGCTTTCGATTCAGGCAGCGCATGATCGTCGCGCGCCACAGGTCCCGGACGCTTCAGGACTGTATCTCGACGAATGCCGAGACTGGTCCCTGCCCCAGCCTATTCCGTGTTTAGCTGACGATCCGACCGAAGATGCCGTTCCCAGATCGTGACGAGGCTGTCCCGAAACGCCTCGACCGAAAATCGCTTGCCGAATGTATCGATGCCGTTGTCGCAAAGGCGTTGGCGCAAGGCGGGATCGGCCATCAGTCTGGCGATTGCCGCGGTCAGCGCGGCCTGGTCGCCGACCGGGCAAAAGATGACATCATGGCCGTCAGTCAGCACCTCGGGCATCGCCCCGATCGGCGTGGTGATCGCCGGGGTGCCAAGACCAAGCGCTTCGAGCACGACGAGCGGAAGTCCTTCGTCATAGGAGGGCAGCACGAGAAGGTCAGCGCTCGAGACCAAATTGTTCGCGGTTTCCTGGCCAACCCAGCCGCTGAAGCCGATCTTCTCGGCAATGCCGGCGCTATCTGCCACGGCTGTA
This sequence comes from Sphingomonas sp. P3_C5, assembly GCF_056402635.1. Lineage (NCBI taxonomy): Bacteria > Pseudomonadati > Pseudomonadota > Alphaproteobacteria > Sphingomonadales > Sphingomonadaceae > Sphingomonas > Sphingomonas sp. P3_C5. Next base: position 169,703 of record NZ_JBFUHA010000011.1, on the reverse strand, counting down.
TAATAGGCGATGTCGCCATTGCCGGCAAAGCGGGCGTGCCAGGGGATGTCGCTCGGCGGTAGCTTGGCGAGGGCGTGGATCAGATCCGTCACGCCCTTTCGCTCGATCAGATTGCCGAGGAACAGGATGCGCAGCTCGCCGTGATCGTTGCTGTGGCGTCGCCCGACCGGCGGGTCGATCGGCACGCCGTTGATCAGGACTTCCACGCGCTCGCGGCTGATGCCGATCTCTTCGCACAGCCAGGTCCGCCAGCGTTCCCCGAGCACGATGTTGCAGGTGGCGATCCGGAAGGGGACGAGCGCCAGCCAGCGCCCCAAAGGCGATAGCCGCGCGATATCGCGTTCAAAGGTGACCGCATGGAAATGCAGGAACACCGGCATGAAGACCAGCCTGCAGAACAGCACCAGGGTTCCCTTGCGTGCCGCCGACCCTCGGTCTCCGAAATTCACATGGACGATTGCCGGCGTGAACGTCACGCGTGCCTTGAGGATGATCCAGCAGGCCTTGATGACCAGCAAAGGCGACCACCAGCGACCGCGATGATCCCGCGTGCTGACCGGAACGGCCTTGAAGCCGCGCAGCGCGTCCGGCGGCGCCTGGACCACATAGTCCCGGACGCGGCCCATGCCTCCGCCATTTTCCTCGTGCGGCGCTACAATGAAGGCAATCGTTCGTCTTGAGATAGCTATTGTGCCCCCTGGTTCGACTTCAACACCCGGAAACCGTTTGCGGATCCGGTATTCGACGTGACTTCATCCGGGCCCAGACCCGCCTGAGGAATTCAGGCGGGCGGACCTCAGTTATAACTATCGGCCGCGACCTTGGCCCAGGTCGCGTGGTTCGCTTTCTCTTCCGCCGCCACAGCCATTTTTGCCAAGAGATCGGGCTTGTTGACGAAGGATTCGATGGCCTTGCCTACCGCCTGCGAGTCTCGCTCTTTCACCAATATCCCGGTTACGCCGTCCTCAACCGCTTCGGGAATTCCGCCCGAACGCGTGGCAATGGCCGGCAGGCCGTAGGCTCCGGCCTCCAGAAAGGCGAGGCCGAAACCTTCGAACCGCCCGCCCAGATCCTGATAGCCGGGCAAGCAGAAGAGATCGCCTGCGGACAATCTTTTGCGAACATCATCGTCCGGCAAGGCACCGAAAAAGCAGGTTTTTGCCTTCAGATCCTTGATCGCCGCGCGCAACGCGTCAGCATAGTCAGCTTCCTGAAGAGGGCCGATGATCCACCATTCGATGCGGCTCGACACGGCTTCCGGCAAAGCCGCGAGCGCGTTTGCCACCACCATATGCCCCTTGCGGGGGACAACCCGGCCAAGGGAGACGATGATGAATCTATCGTCGGCTATTCCGAGCGCTGCGCGGGTGGTGCGCTTGTCCAGGCGGCCGGACTTCCAGACTTCACCTACGCCGAGCGGTATGCCGCGAACGCTCGTCGCATCTATGTGTGGGAATGTCCGCAGCAGGAGATCGGCGGTGAACTGGCTGTTCGCTGTCCAGCGCGCCCAGCCGGATCGCCAGAAGCCGATCGCCTTCAGCGCCATGCGGCGGCGCGGCGCGCTCATATAATTGATCTCGGTGCCGTGGACCGTGAGGATCGTCATGGCCTTGCCGCGCGGGGACAGCCGGGCCGGGATGAAGAACGGCCAGTCGACCGCGTGGATGAGATCGAAGGCCTGCTCCTTTAGAAGGCGCCTTGTTTCCTGAATCCGTTTGGGCAGCCCCTTGAAGGAGGCCGGACCGCCGGCGAAGCGCACGACACGAAAATCGAACTCGGCATCGATCGCAGTACAATCCTTGCCATAATCGGGTGCCAGGACCACGACCTCATGCCCCGCAGCAGCCGCCGCCGACGCCATCTCCCGCGCATAAGATCCTATTCCTCCATGGAAGGGCGGAAATTCGCTGGTGAGAAGGGCGATCTTCATGAAGTTCAGTATCCGGGATGATGGCGGGTCATTGATGTGCAGACATCGTCAGGCGCTTCGCTTCAGATCTGGAGGCTGTGCCCCGGACTTGTAGAATTGCTGGAACATGGCGCCGGCGCGAGCAACGTATCTGCGTTGCGCCAGAAAGAGCATCATCAGCACGCATTGCGGTATCAGCAATGATTTCACGCCGATCGAGAGCGACCCGGCCGTCACAAGCATGAAAAAACACGCCATGTAGAATGCAGATCGATCAAGGGCTTGTGAAATCCGAAACAAGAACAACGGCAGGCCCACAATCATCGGCAGGACGGCAATAAACCCATATGTCAAGGTGAGTGCCACCCAACATAGTTCAATCGCGACGCCCGAGTGGAATTTAGCGAACGCATCGCGCTCGAGCACATTTATGCCCCACAACAGATCGTGAGCAGATACCTGCATTAGTATCTCGATCGCTGAGTTGCGCTGCTGAGCACTATTCAGGTCGTTCGTGAAACGATCAAGGGTCGCATCGACGAACGGAAGAGGGAGGAAAACGAGCGTCAGGCCGACCAGGACCAGAATTACCGGCAGTGCCCGCTGTAGCAAAGTCAGATCGGCCTGACCGGCTTCGCGCCGGGCAGCGACCGAACTCAGGAGCAACACGACGGGCGTAAACACGAGTGCGGACCGGCCGCCAAAGGCGAACATTGCAATGCAGTGCAGGATCAGTTCCGGCAATCGGCGGGTGATCGGATTTTGGCCGCGCCGCGCAGAGACAAGGTACACAATGACGAGGCCCGTCAGCAACGAGGCATTCAGCGGGTGGGCGACAAACGCGGTTGAACGAGGATCGCGCGTCGTGTCCATAAAGCCGTGGATCAGTCGATGGCCGACCAGTCTTTCTCCGATGCCGATCAACGAATTGAGCGCCATGAAAATGCGCAACGGCATCTCGAAGGCGCGTAGTTCATCGGTGGAGAGGCACCGCGCGCACAGGTAAATCATGGATGGCGTGAAAAAATTGGTGATGACGGTGGTCAATTCTCCACTTGTAACACCCGCCATCGTAATAAAAATTGCGCGAATTAGGAGAATGAACGCAGCAATATTGAAAAATATGAACGGACCGGATTTTAGCGTTCTTAGAATCTTGCTTGGATACAGAAAAGTAGCGACGCCGGTGGCAGCCACGATCAGATATGTTCCTGGATGCATCCGGGTGAAAATCGAACCGGCATCCGATGAGTATTTCCAGCCGACATTGTCGAGCAGGTCAGCGCCGAACAGGAAAATAGATCCTGCCGCCAGCACGAACAAAAGGTGAAACAGGCGCGTCACTGCGAAAATTTCGCCAGCCGCGAACCATCCGGGCTTGATTTATACCGCATCGCAGCATCCTGTAGCGCACGTGCAGCGGCACCCGCAACCAGCTTGTTCGCATAGGGTGTCCAATGTGGGTCGATCGGCAGCCTGTCCAGCGCGGCATGGTCGCGCGCATAGGCTGTAGCGAAGAGCGGGCCAGCCTCGACCACCGAAAATCCACTCGCTCGCGCCTGGTCGGCGAGGCGATGGCGGGCGAGCCAGTCGCGGGTCGGGCAGAGGCTCTCGGTCGGTCGCTCGCCTTCGAGGCGGCCATGGTCTCCGTCGAATGCGAGGACGATCTTCTCGGGAGGGAGCCGCAAGGCGCGGGGAAGCTCGTTCACCCAGGCGGCGAGCAGCCGCTCATCTTTCGCGGACAGGCGGGCAGGCCGGCACCCGGTCTTGACCGGCTTGGGGAAACCGGACGCGAGCAGCATGGACGGCGAGAATTTGAGGTTGACGCGGATATAGCGAAACAGCCCCGAGCCCCGGAGATGCTCGCCAAGGCCGCCATGAACGCGCGGCGGCGTGAGGTGTATGACGTCCGGCGCGGGGCCCCAGCTGTAAAGGCCGGCGTCTGGCGTATAGCCCTCGACGAAATCCTCGGCGACGATGAGGACGACGGCCCAGCGCGGCCGATAGCGCTGCCCGACCAGCCGGGCCACGCCCAGATAATGTGGCAGGCTCGTCCCGCTGATGCCGAAATTATAGACCTGATCCTGGGGCAGGCCGAGATCGCTGGCGAGGAACGCCTGCAAGCGACCATCGGCGGGGTTGCTCATCCCCTCGATATAGCTGTCTCCGATCACGACGCCGACCGAGGCGCCGTCCTTGTAATCGAAGGGCGAGGAGAAGCCGGCATTGTTGACATGTCCGTGCTGAACATTCGCCAGATTCCAGGCGAAGGACATGGTCGTGTCGGTGTTGGGGACCATGTGTCGCGCGGGCCAGTCGCTGGAGGGCTCAGCCGCCAATACGCCGGCGGGCAGCGGCAGGAGCCGGAGCACGATTTCGGCCGCGAGCAAAGCGAGGAGGATGCCGCCGACCAGGTGGATGATTCGTGTCATGCCCGCTCCCTTTCGCATCAGAAGTTGAAGTAGATGAACGCGGAATTCTCACGCGAGGCGGCGACCAGGGCGAGCCAGCAGACGGCCGCGCTCCAGGCGCCGAGGCCGGCCCAGATCGGCCAGGCGGCGGCCGCTGCGCGGCGCTCGATGAGGGGCTTGAGGCGGTCGAGGATCAGCGTCTGCGAATTGGGCAGCAGCACGACGAAGGCGATGAGGGCCGTAAGCAACAGCCAGGCCTGCTCGCGGCCGGCGAGTTGATCGACCTGGGGTGTCGCGCCAGCCATGGCGTGCAGCATCGCCAGGGCGCCATCGACCGTCGTCGCGCGGAAGAAGACCCAGGCGATGACCACGCCGAGCATGGTGACCGCCCATCCCAGGGCGCGTGCGGGGAGGCCGCTGATCAGCGAGAGACGGAGGCGCTGCGTCAGCCAGCGCCAGAAGTGGTTGATGATGAGGTACGTGCCGTGGAGCGCTCCCCAGATCACGAAGGTCCAGGCGGCGCCGTGCCAGAGGCCGCCAAGGACCATGGTGGCGGCGAGATTGACGTAGCGCCGGACCTGGCCGTGCCGGTTTCCGCCCAGGCCGATATAGAGATAATCGCGCAGGAAGCGGGACAGAGTCATGTGCCAGCGGCGCCAGAATTCGATGATGTTGATCGAGCGATAGGGCGAGGCGAAATTGAAGGGCAGCTGGATGTTGAGCAGCAGCGAGATGCCGACCGCCATGTCCGAATAGCCGGAAAAGTCGAAATAGATCTGCATCGCATAGGCGATCGCGCCCTCCCATGCGTGGAGCGGCCCGACCTGGCCGTGAGCCGCCGCGTTGAAGGCGTGATCGGCTATGCCTGAGACGCTGTCCGCCACCAGCACTTTCTTCGCCATGCCGACGAGCAGGAATGCGGCGCCGAGGGTGAATTTGACGAGATCGGGGCGGTAGGTTCGGGGCTCGGCGAATTGCGGCATCATTTCCGCGTGATGCAGGATCGGGCCCGAGATCAGATGCGGGAAATAGGTGACGAACAGGCCGTAATGGACAAGCCGCGCGTCGCGAACCTTGCCCTTATAGGCATCCGCCAGAAACGCGATCTGAGTGAAGGTGAAGAAGGAGATGCCGATCGGCAGCACCACATTCAGGACCGGAAGATGGACGCTGGCKGCCGCGAGATTGTCGATGAAGAAGTTGTAATATTTGAAGAAAGCCAAGAGGATGAGATTCGCCGCGATCCACAGCGTGGTGATCGCCTTTCCGGTCTTCGAGCAGGCATGGCGCGCGATCCAGATGCCGCCGAAGAAATTGAATAGGATCGAGCCGACCAGCAGGCCGATGAATTCKGGTACCCAGAATCCGTAGAAGACCAGCGACATGGCAAAAAGCCAGCTTGCGGCGAGCGCGGGCCGGGTAAAGCGCGCGATCAGGTAGAAGCCGATGACCGTGACGGGCAGGAAGAGGAACAGGAAAAGGCCCGACGTGAACAGCATTGTCGCTTACCCTACTCGCGATCGGCCGTTGCGAGGCGTCTGCCCCTGCCAGCTGGCTTGTCGAATTGTCAGGTCGCGAGCGATTTCGCAAGTGCAGCATATTCGCCGGCGATGCTGTGCCAGGAGCGGCGCTCGAGCGTCACTTCCCGATATTGGACGGCACGCGACTGCCAGCTTTCGATCGGCTGGGCATAAAAGGCGCGAATCGCGGCGCTGATCTCGTCTGGGCCAGCCGGCGGGGCGATGGTGACGGCGGGCATGCCTTCCGCGATGAGCGTGCCGATTCCGCCGGCGCTCGTCGCGATGATCGGGCGGGCGTTTGAGGCAGCGAGGAGCGCAACGCCGCTTTGCGAGTGGAAGTCGCCATAAGGCATGAGCAAGGCGTCGCTTTCGGCGAACAGCTCTGCGAGCTCGTCATCCTCGACATAGTGCATTCTGAGCGACACCGCGTCGCGATGCTGGGCCGCGAGGTGTGCGCAGGCGGCGGCATAGCCAGCCTCTTCGCGGTGCGCTTCGCCGGCCACGATAAGGCGCACGGGAACGCCCGACCGGCGTGCGGCTGCAGCGCCGGCTATGGCGCCGAGGACGTTCTTGTTCCGGCGGATGGTACCGAACAGCAGCAGCTGGCTGGTGCCGGGGGGCGGGGAGAAGCTCTTCATCACGAAGACGCCGTGCTCGATGACATGGACGGGCGCGGATATGCGCGGGTGCGCCGCGCTGAACTGGGTGCGGGTGGGCTCGCTCAGCACGACGATTGCCGAGGCGGTGCGGAAGAAGAGGGAGTGCGCGCMGCGCTCGAAGACGCGCAGCCGGGCCGGGAGCATCCATGCATGCGGCAGCGGATCATGGGCGATGACGATGAGTTTTGCGCCGGTCAGCCTGAGCAGGAACAGGACCGGGATGGCGATGATCAGCGGATCGGGAATGGTGATGATGAAGACACGCGTCGAGAGCCGCGCGCGCAACAGCGACAGGGCGCTGCCGATCATCCTGCTGATCGAAACGATCGCGCGGCGGGGCTTTGCGCTCCCCGGCCCGAGTTCCCTCGGCGGCCTGAGCCGAATCAGGGCGGCGTGATCTGTCTCCAGAAAGGAGAAATCGGTGCGCGGCGAGACGAATATCACGCTGGCGCCTTGCTCGATCAGGCCCTTGGCGAGCTCCTGCGCGAACAGTCCCGCGCCGGCTGTTCGCCAGGAGCGGGTATAGAGGCACACCTGGCCCGGGAAAATGGCGGTGGAGGCTGCGCCGGAATTGGTCATGATTCGCCGATACCCCCAAAAGCACCTCGCAACGATGACTCGCCGGTAACGATCAGCGGGCGATAGGCCAACTTTGATCGTTCCGCCGATGATGTTTGATTAATCCTTGCTTCCGACCTGTGGCTGCGTCAGCTACCGGAGCGCCATTGAACTGCGACGCGGGGCGGATCGAGCATGACGGATGCCGAAATCGGATTTGAACGCGCGGCGGCGCCAGAGGCGGACGCCGCCGTATCCGAGGTGGCAGGCTCGCCTGGTTCGAGGGGGCGTTCCCGCCGCGCGCGCGAGGATCGCGCCGGGGTGATCCGGCTGTTCATATTCGGCGCCTGTATCTTCCTGCTGACCAGCCCTTTCACCTTCACGCTGATCCATGAAGATCCGAACGTTCGGGTACTTCTGAACATCAGCAACATGCGCCAGTCGGACAATTCGCAGGTGCTGCTTTACCTCGTGCGCGCCGGCGTGCTGGCGATGGCCGGCCTGTTCATGATCCCGAGGATCCGCGCCGTGTTCCGCGGCCTGCCGCAGCTGCTGCCGGTGATTCCATTCACCGTCTGGGCCGCGCTCTCGATTCTCTGGTCGGATGATGCGGCGGTGACATGGCACGGTGTCGCGGCGCTGGTCGCGCTCTGGCTCACCGGATTCCTGATCGCGCAGCAGCTCCGACCCGTCGACCTTGCACGCGCGATCGTGGTCGCTGCCGTGATCATGGCGGTGACGTCGATTGCCTATGCGCTGGTGCTGCCGGCATACGGCATTCACCAGATCACTGACGCAACCCAGAATGTCCATGCCGGCGCCTGGCGCGGGGTGTATCTACACAAGAACTTCCTGGGCCATGTTTCCGCCTTTTTCGCAGCCGGCATTTTCTTCCTTGGGAAGGAGGTCGTGCCGTCGCGCATCCTAAAATGGGGCATTTTCGCGCTGCTGATCTTCACCGCGGCTATGACGACATCGGCCAGTGCCCTCGCCATGGTCGTCATTTCGGTGGCGGCAGTATGGGGGTGCGTCATGGCCAGCCCGAAGACGCGCACCAAGGCGATCATCATCGGCGCGCCCGCGGCACTCGCGCTGTACTGGTCGGTCGCGGCGATTCTCGATGCGCTCGGCCGCGACGATACTTTCTCGGGCCGTACGGTGGTGTGGAGGCTGGCCACCGACAGCTTCTTCAGCCAGCCCTTTAACGGCTTTGGCTATGTCGCGATGACCTACGGCGATTTCTCCTATCAATTGATACGCACGACTGGCCTGTCCGATCCGCACAACGCCTTTTTCGACATTGCGCTCGGCACGGGTTTTGTGGGCCTGGCGCTGTTCCTGCTTATCCTGCCCTTTGCCTGGATCGCCGCGCGGCGGCTCTATCTTGCGGGCGGCGGCGAAGCGCAGGCGGCGCTGGCCCTGTCCGGCATCGCAATCGGGTGGATCATATCCGGCATGACCGAATCGAGCGACCGGCCCTTCACCGCAATGGGCGGACTTGGGCTGTTCGCGTTCATCGCTTTGTTGTCGGTGCCGCGTGCGCGCCGTCAGGTTCGACGTTCGAGAGGCCTGAGGCCGAAAATGGCTGAGCCCGTTCAGGCGCGGGCATAGCGCCCCAGATATGCCGCGAACCTGCCGGTGCGATCGCCGATGATGACCTCGGCCTCATGCGCGCGCAGCGGCCTCACGAGAAAGACCAGTAGCAGGAAGGCGGATCCCGCCACGATTCCGACCCCAATGATATTGACCGGCGTGGGGCTGAGCTGGCGCGATATCCACACACCGGCCCCCGCGCAGAATGTCGCCAGCAGCGACACGGTTACGGCGATGCGGAGGTCGATCACCTTGCGTATGCCTCGCCGCCTGAGGGCTGCGTACATCAGCCACAGGCGCGACAGCGAATCGGCGACCGGGCAAAGCAGGAGTATGATGAGCCCGAAGCGCGGCGCGAGCAGCAAGGCGGCGGCGAGCCAGACCAGGCTGAGCGTGAGCGTGCGAAACAGCGCCGAGGCGGCGTTCAGCGCTACCGCGACGATCTCGAAGGCGCGATAGGCAGAACTGGTCAGCAGATAGCCGAGCAACCAGGGCAGGGCCGTTGCCGCTGCGGCGTACCGCCCGCCGGTCATCACCGCGATGATTGCCTGTCCAGAGACTATGGTACCGACAATCGCTGCGCCAATTGCGATCATGTCGGCCTTGGTCACTAGGGAAAGCACCGCTTCCAGGCGCGATTGGTCACCCGATCTGGCATAGTGCCGCATGACCGCCGGCTCGACGAATGGAAACAGCAGCATGCCCGGCGTGTAGCGCTGGAAGCTCATTGCCAGTGTCTGGGTGAACGAAAAGCCGGCGAATGCCAGCGTCTCGAGAACACGGCCGGCGATAAGTCGCACGATGGCCGGGCTTGAGGCGAACCAAGCCAGGGCGCTCGCATAGCCGCTCGTCCCGGTCGCCAGGAATTCGCGACGGTTCAGCCGCTGCACGGTATCTCCTTTGGGCAGGTGTCTCAGCGCGCGAAGGATCTGGGCGATCAAATATGCAGAGGCGACGAAGGCGGTCAGCGTGGCAATGGCCAATATGTTGGTAGCGCCTGTCGCTACCCCAGCGACCGCGGCTGCTGCGACCAGGATCAGCCGGAGCGACGCTTCTCCAATCAGTGCGGCACGCGAAGCGCGTTGCAGGCCAAGCGACTGGGCGACCGCGTCGGCATCGACCTGCACCAGGCTGATGAGGATATAGAGCGACGCCGTCAGCAGAAATCGCGGATCGACTTTTTCTGCCAGGCCGAACCAGGTGGCGATCCAGTAGGCGATCACGATGGCGATCGCGCTTCCGATAACGCGGAAGGAGAGGATAGAGACGACCAGGCGCCGCACCGCCGAAGGCCAGAGACCGGTTCCGGCCTGACCGACATATTTGGGAATCAGCCTGGGTATGCCGAAAGATATGACCGTCTGCATGAGGGTTGCCCATGCGAAGACGAGCGCGAAGCGCGCATATTCGGGGATCGGGAGGAGACGCACGACGAGGATCTGGAAACCCAGCAGGACGACAAGCGAGGTCAGCCGTCCGCTGAGGAATACCGCCGCACTGTTCCGCATTGCCCGCTCGCCACCGCCATGAGAGCCCTGTCGTTGGGGCACGGCCCATCAAGTTACAACCCTCATGGGCAAGGCATGCGACGTAACCGATTGACCGCTTATTCGACCCTAGTCATTTACTTGATCCCCATCCCGCGCTGGTAGTTCGCAATCCATAATGTCGATCCATTCGGAACATGCCAGGTTTTCGCGCTTCGTGACCATGTCGAGTTCACGGATCAACAGCGCGTCGCCCTGGCTGGCATTGTTGCAAATCGCTTTCGCTCTGTTGCTCGGACTGGCGATGGTAGGGCCCGCCATGACTGGCGGGAGCGATCTGGGGGATGCGGCGGGCAGTGCCTTTCGGCAGACATTGTATCTCGTCGTCGGGCTGCTGATCCTGATTGGGATCAGGCCGCTGATGCAACCGTCTCGCATGGTTGTCGTCCCTTGGCCGATCGTGCTGCTGTTGGCCTATTGCGCCGTTACATTGCTCTGGTCGATTGCCCCCGGCGGTGGGCTTCGGCGGTTGATTCTGACATCGCTCATCATCTGGTCTATTTTCGCCGCCGCGTCGGAGCTCGGCTATTCGCGCACGCTCGGCGCTCTCCGCCTGGTGCTCGCACTCGCGGTTTTCGGCAACATCGCGACGGCCCTGTTGTTGCCCGGAATCGGGATTCACCAGGCCAATGACGTTCTCGACAAGAACCTGATTGGCGATTGGTGCGGATTCATGATGCAGAAGAACATCACCGCCGCCGCGACAGCCTTTGCAATCCTTGCCTTCCTGTTTGGTGGGGGGCGGTTGTCGCCGATCCTTCGGTACGGCGTACTCGCGGCGGCGACGTTTCTGCTGTTCAAAACGGGTTCGCGAACGTCGATGGGCGCGTGCGTGGGAACCGCCTTCATTGGCTTCCTGTTTCTCGCCTACCGCGCCCGTTTTCGTATGACATTGCTCGTGACGTCCGTCCTGACGCTGTTTGCGGTGCGCGCGGTGTTCGGCGCCATACAGGTCAACAAGATATTATACCCCAGCGACCCCAAATTGCTCTCCGGGAGGTCGGACATCTGGGTGCCGCTGCTCGATTTCGCGCGGGACAGTCATTATCTTGGAGCGGGCTTCGGCTCATTTTGGGACGTCGGGGCGGGCAGCCCCATCTTTCGATACGCCAAGGGCTGGGTCGTAACGCTGGGGCAGGGCCATAATGGTTATCTCGATCTGCTGGTCACGATCGGCCTGCCTGGCCTGCTGCTCGCAATCATTGTGCTGTTCGCGTTGCCGATGATGCGATTGCTCTCGAGCCGGGCGGCCGAAGGGCAGCGCGGCGCGCTGGTCATTGCGATGATTGCCTTTTGCGTCACCCAAAACGCCACTGAGACATCGCTGCTCGATCGGGACACGATCGGCGAGATCATGTTGATGACTGCCCTCGCACTGCTCACCCTGATTACGCGCGATGCTGGCCCGAATTGGTTGCGCCCCTATCGGAGGCCGGCCTTTGTGGGATTTGCTGCACACGCACATCGTCCGGCCGCACCGCTGCGGAACATGCGTGCGGCGTAGCGCACGCGAATCGGGTTGCCTTCGGGGTTGCGAGATTGTGCAGTGCAGCTATGGCAAGATGGCCGCTACGGAAGGTAGACCATGTTGAGTTCTGATGATCCGCGGCATCGCAATGAAATCTGCAATACCGCCTCTATTTCCGCTTATTTCTCGGACTACGCCGATAGGCTCCGCCATGCACTTGGAACCGTCGACATGGCGATGCTTGAGCTTGCCCGCGCATCCATTGAGGAATCGGCCGCGCGAGGCGCGCGCATCCATGCGATCGGCAATGGCGGATCTGCGGCGATTGCCGATCATTTATGCTGTGACCTCGTCAAGGGTACGCATGTCGATGGCCATCCGACGATTGAGGTAGGATCGCTCACCTCGAACGTCGCGCTCTACTCGGCGATCGCCAACGATTTCGGGTTCGACGAAGTCTTCTCCCGACAGATCGGGTTTTTGGCCAAGGCCGGTGACGTGCTGCTGGCGATTTCATCGTCGGGCAACAGTCCCAATATCCTTGCGGGTGTTGCGGCGGCGGCGGCGAGAGGCGTCACAACGATCGGACTGAGCGGCTTTTCCGGCGGCAAGCTCAGGCACATTGTCGACATCTCCCTTCATGTGGATGCCTCGAATTACGGGATCGTCGAAGACGCACATCAGTCGATCATGCATATCCTGGCGCAGTTTATCGCGTGCCGACGCGACGGAGCCTAGCCGATGCCTGTTAGCGATGCGATTTCCATCCTCGTTACCGGTGGCGCCGGATTTATCGGCTGCCATGTCTGTGAACAACTTGTCACGCGCGGACACCGGGTTCTCGCCGTGGACAATCTGGTCTTGGGGCGCCGCGAACACCTGGCCGGGCTTACGGCGAACGATCGTTTCGGTTTCATCGAAATGGATGTGACCGATCGTGCCGCTCTGGACACTTTGTTCGAGCGGGAAGGGTTCAATGCCGTCTTCCATCTCGCGGCGAATTCGGACATCGCGCGCAGCCATGCCGATCCCGGCGTCGACTATAGCGCAACCCTGGATACCAGCTTTTCTGTGCTTGAAGCGATGCGACGCCACCAGGTGCGTCAGATCGTCTTTGCCTCGACCTCTGCCGTTTACGGCGATGCGGTCGGCGCCCTCGGCGAAAGCCATGGGCCGTTACTGCCGATATCGCATTATGGGGCCGCCAAGCTTGCATCCGAGGCGTTCATCTCGTCCTACGCGGCCAATTACGGCATCCGCGCCTGGATACCCCGCTTTCCCAATGTCGTGGGCGACCGGCTGACGCACGGTGCGATCTACGATTTCGTTGGCAAGCTGCGGCGAACACCGGAGCGCCTCGACGTGCTTGGCGACGGTACGCAGATCAAGCCGTATCTGCACGTCGACGATCTGGTCGATGCGATCCTTCTCGGTTGGGAACGCATGACCGCCGAGGTCAACCTGTTCAACATCGCCGGCTCGACGCGGTGCAGCGTCAAGCGGATGGCGGAGATTGTCGTCGAGGCATGGGGCCGGCCGGCCGAGATCGTCTATGGCGGCGGTGACCGCGGGTGGATCGGCGACGTTCCCTCGGTCGAATATGACACCAGCGTGATGCGCGAGCTCGGTTGGTCGCCGCGGCTCGATTCCGAGGGAGCTGTCCGTGCGGCGGCGCGCTGGGCGATCGAGGCGACTTCGTGAAAATTGCCATCCTTGCGGGCGGCAAGGGAACCAGGCTCGGCCTGGTTGACCGGCCAAAATCCATGGTGATGGTTGGCGGCACGCCGTTGCTCGAGCGGCTGATCGAGACCGCCCGGCAGGCCGGCCTGACCGATATCATACTGCTGACCGGCTATATGGCCGAAGTGATTGAAGAGCATTTCGGCGATGGCGAGAGATTCGGTGTCCGCATCGCCCATGTCCGTGAACATACGCCGCTGGGCACGGCAGGTGCGGTTCGCGCGGCGCGAGCGCTGTTCGACGCACCCTTCCTGCTCCTGTACGGCGACACGCTGCTTGATGTCGATCTTGGCCGGATGGCTGCTTTCCACGCGAAATCAGGCGCGCTCGCGACGGTCTTCGTTCATCCCAATGATCATCCGCAAGACAGCGACCTTGTAGAGGCCGACGAGAGCGGGCGGATCGTCAGACTGTTCACCAAGCCGCACGCCGACGGCGCATTGCTGCCCAATCTCGTCAGTGCGGCGCTCTATGTGCTCGACCCTGCCGCGATCGATTACGTCTCTGATGGTGGCGCAAGCGACTGGGCACATGACATTTTTCCAGCGATGCTCGACGCCGGAGAGATGCTGTGCGCCTATCGCAGCGTCGAATATATAAAGGACATGGGTACGCCCGATCGGGTGGTACGCGGTGAGACCGATCTTGCATCGGGTCGGGTCGCGCGACTGAGCTTGCGAGAGGCAAAGCCGGCGATCTTTCTTGACAGGGATGGTGTGCTCAATGTCGAAATCAACGGCGTGCATGATGCTGCGTCCCTGGCGCTGACGGATGAGGCGGCAGCCGCGGTGCGGGCCGTCAATCTGGCTGGGGTGCCGGCAATCTGCATTACCAATCAGCCCGATATCGCCAAGGGCCTGATGAGCTTCGACGATCTTCGTGCGGTCAGTGCGGCGCTCGATACCGGACTGGCACGCGGTCAGGCCTATCTCGACGATATGTTCTTTTGCCCTCATCACCCCGAGCTCGGCTGGCCCGGTGAAGTGCCCGCCCTGAAGATCCCTTGCGAGTGTCGCAAGCCAGCCGCGGGAATGCTGAAGGCCGCGGCCGAGCGGCACCGGATCGATCTTGGCCGCTCATGGCTGATCGGCGATCGGCTGAGCGACGTCGCCGCCGCACAAGCCGCGGGTAGTCGCGGAATTCTGCTTGGCGAAGAAGGACTCGCCCCCGATCAGCACCTCTATCCCACTATCGTGCCGGACCATGTCGCGGCTGGCCTGATGGACGCGGTCACTCATGCTTTGTCAGAACTCTCATGATCATTTCCCGAACACCGTTGCGCATCAGCTTTTGCGGCGGGGGCACTGATCTGCCCAGCTTCTACCGCGAACATGGCGGTGCGGTGCTCAGCATGTCGATCGCGCGTTACGTGTACCTCTCAATGCACGACTATTTTGGCGGCGAGAGCTATATTCTCAAATATTCCCAGCTGGAGACCCCGGATACGGTGGACATGATCCAGCATCGGATCATCCGCGAGGTTTTCCGGTCCAAAGGCATATCGGGCGTGGATTTCAATTCAAGCGCTGATGTGCCGGCCGGGACCGGCCTCGGTTCATCGAGCGCCTTCACGGTCGGGCTCCTCAATCTCTGCTATGCCTATCAGGGCAGCTATGTGAGCCGTTCCGCGCTCGCCGCTGAAGCCTGTGATGTCGAGATCAACCGCCTGGGCGAACCGATCGGCAAGCAGGATCAATATGGCTGCTCGATCGGCGGCATGAAATTGATCCGCTTTCATCCCGACGAAGGCGTTACCTACGAAGTCGTGCCACTGACGCTCGACATGCGACACCGGCTCGAGAGCAATCTGGTGATGCTCTATATGGGGGGATCGCGTTCAGCGAGCGAAATCCTCGCGACACAGGCGAAGGTGATAGCGCAGGGCGGTGCGGCGATCGACGACTTGCGCGCCATGGCTGCGCAGGCCGAAGGTCTGCGCGGCGACATCATCCATGATATCGACGCGGTCGGGCACTATCTTCACGAGGGATGGATGCGCAAAAGGCGCATCGCCAGCGGCATCAGCAACGCGATGATCGACGATGCCTATCAGAAGGCGCTTGATGCCGGTGCGATCGGCGGCAAGCTGCTTGGCGCCGGCGGCTCGGGATTCCTGCTCATCTATGCCGTTGGCGAAGCGCGCGATGCGGTGATCGCAGCGCTGCCGCAGTATCCCGCTTATAGTGTCCGCCTCGACGAGATCGGCACAGCGATTATCTACTCGGACGAATCCTCAAGCCTCGATCGACAGCGCATCGTCGAATAAAGCCGGCGGCATTACCGACAGGTCGCTGGTCGATTTGACGGTGCGTTGCCGGGCCAGGACATAGAGGACCGGCGAATAGCTCCGGAGGAACGGGATTCGCGCTAGCGCACGGTAGAGCGGGCGAAACATGAATTTGTCCGACGTGGGGGAAGGCATGTAGCCCGCGCGCACCACATCCATGCCCAGATAGGCGATGAACGCCTTCAGTTGAGACATGGTATATTCGTGCTTGTGCCGGCCGGTATGATCGGCCCTATAGCGATAATAGATATTCCGCTGGAATATCAATTTGATGATGTTGCCGATCGCTGACACATTAGGGACCGTGATGCAGAGATAGCCATCGGACTTCAGGACTCGGCGCACCTCCCGCGCGAACGAGACCGGAAAATGGTCGAAATGCTCGAGAATCTCGCACGCGGTGACGACATCGACGCTGTCATCGGCAAAGGGAAACCCGTCCGCCTCCATGTTCGCGTGGCTGAGCTCGATCGGTCCGGCGTCCGAGTAGATCTCGGCGCTGTCCTTCAGCGGGTGATCGTCGTTCGCGAAGAAGACGCCGTGCGCGCGGGCTGCGCCCGCCTTTTTGCACCGATACAGCAGATAAAAGGGGGAAGCGCCGACATCGATGACGGTCTTGCCCGCAACCAGCGGACGGATCACTTCGAATGTCCGATCCATCCGATCGAGCGCCTTGGCGAAATAGCTTCCGCGGGCATGATAGGGGGTGGGGGACTGTAACGCAGTGTCGTAGAACAGCGCGAATTCGCTCATTTTCGTTCCCATGCGCGAAGAATTGCTGCGGGACGACGCATCATCCCGCCAAATTGGAAGCGCGTCACCTGCCGCACCATCAGACCTTGACGGGCTGCTGCGCCACGCGTGTGCGCACGCGCTTTCGCATATCATGCGGGACAAGCCATATCAAAGCGAAGGCGAAAAGCTGGCGCGGCGTCGGCCGGCCCTTCACGAACGCAGCGCGCAGCAGGCCCGCCAAGGCCGGTCCGCGCCTGCCCTCGGGCGGCACCTGTGAGGCGACGGTCAGCGCAAAGCCGCTATAGGCGCGCGGCGTCACCAGATCGTCCATGTCGTCGATCCAGCTCATCGACTTCTCGAGCCTGTAGGTCTTGCTCAGCGAGGGGCCGCCCTGCGGAGCATAATAGACAACAAGGGGTTCCTCGACGGTGACGAACCGGTAGCCGAGCTGCTTCACGGCACGGATGCACAATTCCCATTCCTCGTGCTGGCGCACGTCGCGAAAATTCAGAATATCGAACATCGCGCGCGGGAATATGAGCGCCGAGGTCTGTATCATCGCTTCGCCGCCCCGCAGCCAGGAATGGCGACCGAACAGCCACTCGTCGATCGGCTGCCGGCCCCGATAGGGCAGGGTGGGGCTGATACGCTCCCCGATCGGCGACACGATGCGAAACAGGGTCGACAAGACGCAGCGTTCGTCGGGTGCCGCTGCAAGTTGCCGCTCGAGTTTTTCCGGCAGCCATTCGTCGTCGTCGTCGAGAAACGCCACCCACCGACCGGCACTCGCCGCCGCGCCTGCGTCACGCGCGACACCGGCGCCGCCCTTTTCCGTCCGGACGATCGAACGCAGGCGGTCGTCATCGATTGCGGCGAGGGCCGACACGGTTGCCGGATCATCGCCATCGATCACCACGATCACTTCAAGATCCCGCATCGTCTGCGCCAGCACGCTCTGAACGGCACGCACGACGAGCTTTGGGCGCCCGAAAGTGGGGATGACGACACTTACCTCGGACATTGCAGCTGCTCTACCTCGCTCGCGAGAAGGGAATCCCGGCCGACCTCCCTCTCGCCCCGGGCCGAACCTAGCGGCGAGAGATCGGCATAGTCCAGTTCAGCGAGCGAGCGGCGCGTCTGCCGCCAGATCATCACGGCGAATACCGTTTCACCGATCAGGATGCCGCCAAGGGAAGCCAGGGTTCCGAAGATCGCGAGAAGCACCAGAACCGCCACGATCGAACAGCCGCCCGATACGACGCTGGCGAAGGCCAGCCGGCGAAATGCTCCGATCGCCTGCAGGAATGCGCTCTCCGGAGCGCGCATCAGTCGGGCGAGGCCGACGCCCATCCACAAGGCCCCGCTTGCAGCGAGAAAATCGAACGAATAGCGCGTGCCGAATACGGCGCCTGGCGCCAGATAGAGCAGGAGCACGGCGGCGCCCGCAGTGCCGGCCCATATCAGCAGCATGATCAGCCTGAACAGGCGCATCGCGGGCTGCACTGTCGATGCCCCCTCGGCGCTGACCGCCAGCGCGAGCCGCGGTCTTTCGAACTCCATCATTGCGTTCATCGCGACGGTGAAGGGCCTGATCAGGAGGCTGCTCGCTGCAATCGGCGCGAATGCCGCAGGCCCCTGGAGCAATGTTACGAGATAGGCATGTGCATTTGCGGTCGATTCCGTCGTCACCACGCCCAGGAGCGACCAGCCCGAGTGCTGCCGCCAGACATGGATATAGCCGCGCGCCCTGGCCGGGCGGACCGTGATGAACTGGCTCTGCAGAAAGGTCCGGCCAAAGCTGAGCAATCCGACCGTTGCAGCGATCAGCAGCGCAGCGGCGGTCATGCGCAACGGATCGGCGGGTTCGACCTTCAGCAGGAACGGCGCACACATCATGATCGCCGCATAGCTGAGATCTGAACGCGTCACCGCGAGCTGGCGGCCAAGAGCATAAGCATGCGCGCGTGCAAACCAGCGCAGGAGCGCCATAGCGGCATAGCCGGCGAACAGCAGCGCGGCCGGCCAGTCGATTGCCAGGGCGCGGCCGATCAGGGCGAAGATTACGAAGGCGAACGCCGCCCCGATCAGATTTGCCGCCATCAGTTGCTGAATCACGCGGGTTTTCTCATCCGTCGCCGCGTCGCGCAGGAGCGCCGGCAGCGGCGCGCAGAACAATGCGGTCCATACGCCCCAGCTGAATTGGGAGAGGATGAGCATCAGGGAGAAGATGCCATAGGCGTGCGGCGCCATCTCATGCAGGAGGATGAGCGACAGGATGAACTGCGCGAAAGCCGACCCCACCGGACCCGCCATGGCGGTCAGGTAACGGGCTATTCGAACAAGGGATCGCGATTCGAACAAACCAGCCGCGCCTTCCGTCTCACCAATGCGCATTGTCATTAGGGGCGCCGACACATAAAATCACGGTTATTTTGCGGTGCAGCAAAGTCGGTGCTACGATCGCTTGTCTGCTGCGCGACTCCGTCAGCCGGCAGATGGGCGAGCGGACCGGGGAATGCATGCGATCGTAGCCAAGGCGGATCGGGCAGCATGGCCGGTCATCCGCGCTGTAGGGGTGTTTTTCTTGCCCATATTCGCTGCATTGGCGTTGATCCTGCTGATCCCCGGAAATAACGATAAACCCCTTCCGCCCAGCGTTTCCCCGACTGGCCTCTCTTCGGCACCCGGCCCGGTTCGTGATGAGCGTTATCTGTGGCGGCCGGTTGCGATTGGCGGCGGCGGCTACATAACCGGCCTGGCAGTGGACGCATCCGGGCAACGGCTCCTCGCCCGCAGTGATGTGCACGGCGCCTATGTCTGGAACCAATCGCTGGATCGCTGGGTGCAACTCGCAACGTCCGCTTCCATGCCCGAGGAGTTCGTCAGTTCCAGGGGTGCGGTGCACGGCGCTTATGAGATTGCCGTCGCGCCCGGCAATCCCGAGCGACTCTATCTGGCAATTTCCGGGCAGGTCTTCCGCTCGGACAATGGCGGCGCGCGGTTCGAGTCGGCTACAAAGAAAGTGCCATTCCCACTCTCCTGGGATGCGAATTCGGCCTTTCGCTTCAACGGCCCCTTCATGGCCGTTAGCCCGAAAGATCCCGACCGGCTCTTCCTTGGTACGCCAGGGGATGGGCTGTGGCGAACCGGCGATGGCGGGAAGACTTGGGCAAAGGTCACCGAAGTACCGCCAGGTGCTGACCTGCGACCCGGCGAACCGGGCCTGCAGACGGCGGGTATAGCCCTCTGGTTCGCGCCTGCTCCGTCGACGGGGGTGTACGCGGCAGTCCCCGGGCACGGACTTTACGTAGCGCCGAGTGCGGATGCCGCCTTTGCTCCCCTCGCGGCCGGCGCCGGCCCACTCACCATCGCTCGCGGGGAATTCACGCATGACGGCAGCTTTATCGCGCTTGATCGAGAAGCCGGCAGGGCCTGGATATTGCGCGGGAATCAGTGGCATGCGCTGACCGGGACGAGCCTGCCCTCGGCTGCCTTTGCAGGGGTTGCGGTCGAGCCCGGCGGCAAGCGCGTGATCATTACCGATCAGGGCGGAAAGGCGTGGTGTTCGAGCGATCAGGGCGAAACCTGGGTCGGGATGGATCACGCGGTCGCTCCGTCCGACCGCGAGCCGCCGTGGCTCGCGCGGCTTCACACCGGCTTTTTTGCCTCGGGGCAGATCCAGTTCGATCCGGTCGTTCATGGCCGCCTCTGGGTCGGGGCGGGAACGGGCGTATATCGCGCCGACCTCGCTGAGGGCTGCGCCGAGCAAATCACCTGGCACAGCCAAGTGCGGGGCATTGAGGAACTGGTGGCCGAGGATGTCATTCAGCGGCCGGGGCGGGCGCCTCTGTTCGCGGCGCTGGATTTCGGCATTCATGTCAAGCGCGACCTCAACAGCTTTTCGACCGCCTATGGCCCGAAAACCCGAGACCTGATCGCCGCGCAGAAGCTCGACTGGAGCCCGGCCGATCCCTTGTTTGTCGTCACCAACGCCTCGGATACCAGGCTGGGCTGCTGCTCCGAGGATGGCGATGCCGTTCTGGCGGGCTTCAGCGTGGATGGCGGCGATCACTGGCAGAAATTCCCGACATTGCCGGTGCCGCCGGGAACGCTGGCCAGTGATCCGCATGCAATGGCCTTCGGGACGATCGCGGTCGCGGCGGATTCCACCAGCAATATCGTCTGGGTTCCGGCGCGCAATCTGTCACCCTTCTATACGCGGGATCGTGGCGCCACGTGGCAGCGCGTCGTCCTGTCGGGCGAGCAGCTGCCGCTTACCGGCTCGTTCGACAGCCTCTGGTTGCCACGACGTACGCTGGCGGCCGATCGGGTCCTGCCGGGTACTTTCTACATGGTCCATAGCGGCAATCCGACGAACCCCGACTTGAAGGGGCTCTGGCGCACGAAAGACGGCGGTGTGCATTGGAGCAGGGCGTTTACTGGCGATATTGCTCCCGACAGCCAATTCGCAGCCAAGCTTCGCTCGGTGCCGGGCAAGGCGGGGCATCTTTTCTTTACGGCATCAGTCGCGTCGAGCAGCGATAGCCGGTTGCGGCGTTCGATCGACGGCGGTGCGCGCTGGACCATCGTTCCAGATGTCGATCGCGTCGACGATGTGGCATTCGGCAAGTCGGCGCCGGGCAGCGAGTATCCGACGATCTTCATCAGCGGGCGCGTTTCGGGCGCTCCCGGTATCTGGCGATCGGTCGACAATGCAGCGCATTGGCAGAGGATCGCAGACTTACCGCTTGGCCGGCTCGATCAGGTCAATGTGCTGGAAGGGGACAAGGACATATTTGGCCGAATCTATATCGGCTATGTCGGTTCCGGCTGGATTTACGGCGAACCCGCGCCGTGTGCCGCAGCACCGGTCAAGTTCGGCGATGATCGCGAGTGTTTTGCGACGCCCGCTCGATGAGGGCTTTCTCCCAATTCAATCGCTCGCCGGTCACGGGCGAGGAAAAAAGCGCGGAAACAGGGCCGCTTCCGGTTCCCTTCGTCGTGGCTGTCATCAGCAGCGGGATGATGTTCCGGGCATTTGACGGTGGCTGGGGTCAGGCACTTTCGTGCCTGCTCAACACTTGCCTGCTCGCAGCGCTACTATGGAAGGCACCGCCGGGCCTCGATTTCTGGGGGCGGGGCAAGATCGTCTTCGCATTGGTTGCGGGCGCGATATGCTGGGTCACGGCAATCACGTTCCTGACGCTGGATGCCTTTCCCGATTATGCGCTGGGCAAGCTACTGTCGCTGATCTCCGGATTCTCCGCGCTGCTGATCGGCGCCTTGATGTCGCGCGGGCGGCGCAAGCGGCGCGCTATCCTCGACTGGCTTTTGTTGTTCAACACGCTCTTCCTCGTTGCCGGCCTCTTGTTCAGGGAGACGGGTGTCGACGTGATGCTGCCTTTCTGGACCCTGGAACGAATGGGCCGATTCACCGGAGTCGCCGCCAATGCGAACGTCACGGCAGCGGTGGCGGCATGTTGTGCCATCATTGCAGTCGCCCGATTGCTCGGTGGCACGCGTGGTCTCGTGCAGCGCTGGGGCGACCAGTCTGGTGTCACCCACTCGCTGTTCATCCCTTTGGCGGCACTTCCGATCGGCGTGGTGATCATCACCGCATCACGCTTCACCGCCGTCGTGATGAGTGTCGTGATCCTTGCCTATCTGTTCGACTGGCTGATCAAGCGGCGGCGGAAGATGATCTGGCGCGTCCTTGCCATCGGGGTGGGGGCGATCGGCGCGGGTTGGTTCCTCACCTCGGACTTGGTGCTGAGGCAGCGCTTCTCGAGCATCGGGGCGAGCAATGACGACCGGTTTTCGGCCTGGACTCATTTGCTTGAGGTAGCGATGCAGCGGCCGTTTACAGGATATGGGCTGGGGACCTTTTCGAGCGTCCACGCCCACTTCCTGACGACGCCGCGCTTCGCGCAGGCCGAGTGGGCGTGGAATTCGCCGCACAATCTCTTCCTGCAGCTGATGCTCCAGGGTGGGCTTCCCTATCTCCTGCTGTTGCTCTCGGCCGCCGGTGTGGGCGCCGCGCAAACGATCCGGTCATTACGCGGCCGCTGGACGGGGGATCACCTCCTTGTCGTGGTGCTGCTGATCGTCCTGGTTAGTTGCGCGATGGTGGACCTAGTTCTCGACATGCCGGCGCCGGTTAGCCTCGCCATGTTCCTGGCCGGATCATTGTGGGGGCAGGCCATTAACCGGCCCGAAATCGGCGTCGTCGCGGCGGGAGACGACCCACCTGGTCATAAAGCCGCGATAGGCTTCGGTGCCCCGCATGGCGTCGAGCATCCCGTTTAGAATTTTGACGTCGTCGCGTGAGAGCCAGACCGCTTCGTCGAGCAGGTGAGAGTGCGTTTCCGCATCCAGCTGCTCCCATTCGCGCAACCCATATTCCACGCGCCAGCTGCCCGACTGGCGAAGATAGGGGGCCTCGCGATAGCTCTCACTCAGCGCGCGCAATGCCGCCGGCGAGGCATCGCCAGAGCGCAACATTTCGACAAAGGCAAGGGTAGCGGCGCGTTCGCCCCAATAGGGGCGAGCGCTCTGCAGCGTGGAGAGCTCGGCTGCGGCGCGATCAAGCAGGGGTGCGCGGCGCGCATCTCCCATGGCAAGGCGTTGTGCTACGCGCGCCGACATCAGTGCATCGGCGAAACGCACCCGCGGGACTGCGTTTTGCGATGCGTGGGTTGGCGGGAGATCGACCTTACCGGCATCGAACGCAGCCGTTTGATCTCTCAGCTGAGCCTCCGCGGAGGCAGCGACATGGTCCTGGGCAAGGACATAGCCCGAGACACTTGCCGCCGCCGCAAGGGCGCCCAGCATGAGCGTGTTGATGAGGCGCTCCGCGACGCCCCCTGAATCATGCCTGCTGATAATAGCCGGAATATTTCTTTGAATAATACAGGCTTCCCACCGCCTCAGCGCTGGAATCGACCATCGTGAAGATCACGCCCGCCATCTTGGCGCCATCCGATTGCAGCGATGCGAGGGCAGCCGATGCTGCCTGCGCCGGCGTCGCATCCCAGCGCACGACCATTGCGACGGAATCTGCCATGACCGCGAGGAAGCGGCCATCGGCCAGGCCCATGATCGGCGGAAGATCGAGCACGATCGCCTCATAGCGGCCGCGCAACCCCGCCAGTACCTGCTCCATCTTGCCGTCGCCGAAAAGGTTGCCGGAACTGAAAAATGGTTCCTTTACGAGCAGGTGATCGAGATTTTCGACGCCGCTTGCCTCGATGGTATCGTCCAGGCTCGCCTTGCCGTGAAGCAGTTCGACCAGGCCGGGTCTGGTGCTCTGATCGGCAACCAGCTGGCGCAGCACTGCGCGCCTCACGTCACAGTCGATCAGCAGGGTATGCTGGCCGTTGACCGCGAGCGTGCGAGCGAACGCCAAGGCGGTTGTCGTCTTGCCCTCGCTCGGCAGTGCCGAGGTAATGGCGACGATCTGCGGCGCGCTCGTGCCCCTCACACCCATGATCGACGCGCGCGCTATGCGCATCGATTCAGAGAAGAGCGAGGTAGGCTTTTCGAGCAGCAGATCTGCAGGGTGTTTGTGACGCTCTTTCGGGATCGTCGCCAACAGTGGCAGGCCGAGCCGCTCCTCGACATCGGCGGCTGAGCGCAGGCCCGATACGAGCATTTCCTGCACTGCTACCGTGGAGGCGCCAGCCGAAAGTGCGACAAGAAATACCAGCGCGAGGAGCAGCGGCTTATTGGGCGATGTCGGACGCAAAGGAGGCGTAGCGACGTCGATGACCTCGGCCTGGGCGATCTGGTTGGTCGCTGCCTGCTGCATATCGAGGAGGTTCTGGGACAGTTTATCATATTGCGCGCGCTCAGTGGTAACCTCGGCGTCGAGGCTTTTACCCTGTACCGCGCTCCGGGCATTCGATGCCTGCTGGCTCGCGAGCCGGCCCATCGACCCCTCCAGGCTGGCGAGCCGTGCGTTGGCAGCTGCGGCACGCGATTGCAGTGATGACATGATGCGCTCGGACTCGGCCTTGAGCTGGGCGTCGGCATCCGCGACCTTGGACCGGGCGGCGACCGTCGCCGGATGTTTTTCGCCGTAGCGAGACAAGACGTCGCCAAGATCCCGCAGCGCTTCAGCACGCTGGGTCCGGAACTGTCCGATCACAGGTGAGGCAAGTACGTCGGCAACCGTATCGATCCCGCCGCGCGCCTGCTGGCTGCGCGCCGCGCTGAGTACGGCATTTGCCTGAGCCGCCTCGGACCGAGCCTCGGCCAGCTGCCCGGAAAGCGGGGAAATCTGCTGATCGACGATCGTGCCGGTCGATCCACCATTGGAGGTCAAACCGCTGACAATGCCAACCTGCCCCTGATACGATGCCAACTGCGCTTCTTTCGCCCGGATGTCGGCGCTCAGCGCATCGAGCTGGGTCTTGAGGAAGGTCGCTTTTTTGCCTGCAGCGTCGGTCTTGGAGCCGACCTTGGCGTACAGATATTCATTGGCAAAGGCGTTCGCGATAGTTGCCGACTTCAGCCGGTCCTTGGAGGTGAAGGAGATGCCGAGGATGTAGCTCAACTTGGCGCGATTGACGTCGAGCCGGTCAAGGAGAGCGGCGGCGACCGACGTTTCACGGTCCGCGGGCGACATCGCCGCATTTGAGGCACTTGCCTTGCTGTATTCCGGATCATTGAGAAGTCGCAATTTGCGGACGACCGTGCGCGCAATGTCTACCGACTTGATCATCGTGACTTCGGTCTCGATCGCCTCCGGCGAAAGCGACTGGCTATCCGATTGCTGCTCGGCCGCGACGGGTGTGCGCGACGGGTCGATCCGGACGTGCGTGGTCGAGGTGTATTTGGGTGTGAGCATCAATACCACGCCGGCACCAAGCGCAAACACCGTAACGGAGACTATCACGAGCGTCAGCCATCGCATGAGCAGGACTTGGCGAATTCGTCCAACGATGCTCGAGAGCCCGCCCTCGTCAGCTTCAATATCGGAATTGACTTTCATGATTACTTAGTCACCTTGATTTTGGCGCGTTGGCAGCAATATGTTATCGTCTAAAAGTAACGCCGAGCTGGAACCGAAATTCGTTAAACCCGCTACTGAAACCCGACGTCGTCCGCCGGAGGTAGTTGAGAGATCCATTCAAGGAAATCGTCCGGGAAGAGAGATAAGTGGCGCCCGCGGTGGCTTGGTAGAAATTATTCCGGTTCGGCGAATCTTGATAAATCTGACGCCGATATTCGACAGCGCCGTTGAGAATCAGGTTTTGCAAGAGCTCGTGGTTGATCCGCAGCTGTACGCGGTTTTCGAAGAACGAGCTCGTATTCGCTATGCTGGTGTCCTCGACTGTACGCCCCAAGCCAATGCCGATCGTTGTCAGGGCCGACGGGAAAAATTCAATATCCGCTTCGACGGAGACGCCTGACGCATCGTGGTAGAGTGCGGACGTGTAGTTCCGGTTGATATAGCCGGCACCCAATTTGCCCCGCATCAATCCCGCAAGGTCAAAATTTACACCGCCGACAATGCGAAACCCACGCGAACTGCGATTGGCTACCCCACTGAACAAGGGAATGCTGTAGTCGATCCTGCTGTAGGTTCCCTGCGTGTAGAGCGACAGGCTGGGGGAGATCGCATATTGATATTCCCCGGTTGCGCGCCATACGATTCGATCGCGGTCCCGCTGGTCAATCACGCCGCCGGGCTGGACGATGTCATTGAAGCTGAAGCTGGTCCGATCGAGCGCAACGATCGCGCGCGATTGCCCTTGGCGATACTGGCCGCGAAGCGAGAAGAAGCTCCGATTATAGCTCGACAGGACCGAGAGCGAGGAATTGATCGCACCGGTCTGCGGTGATTCGAAGAGCCTACTGAATTGCCCCTCGCCGGTAAGTGAAAAGGCGCCCGCAATGTCTTTCCTGCCCAGCGCTCGCAGCGTGTAAGAGGATTCATTGCGTCGCCCGTTGCTCAGATAGCGGCGCAGAAGCGCCGACCMCGACAAAGCCACCTCGTCAATCGCCCAGTCGGACGTGGCGCTCACGCTCGGCAGAGCGTAGATGAACCCCGAGTCCGTCGGATTGTTTGTCGTCAGATAGATGTTGCTGTTG
This sequence comes from Sphingomonas sp. P3_C5, assembly GCF_056402635.1. Classification (NCBI taxonomy): domain Bacteria; kingdom Pseudomonadati; phylum Pseudomonadota; class Alphaproteobacteria; order Sphingomonadales; family Sphingomonadaceae; genus Sphingomonas; species Sphingomonas sp. P3_C5. The sequence continues at coordinate 143,181 of NZ_JBFUHA010000011.1, read as the reverse complement.
TAGCCAGCGCCAACTTCGACCTGCGGTTTCACTATAAAGCTGCCGAGCTGAACGCCGATCGGCTCATAGTCCGGCCGCGGACGCTCGAGAACGCCGACGTTCCTGTCGCGGTCGAAATTGTCCGGGATCGCCGTATCAACCAGCACCGACGAATCGGTCTGCGCAGCGGCTGGCATCGCGCAGCACGAAGTCAGGCCTATGGCAGTTGCGATAGCAAAGCGCGTCATCGTTGCCCCATTCTTTCGAAGTTTTCGTGAGCGGCGCGGACCGCAAACGCCAATGCAGAGCTTTTACTGATAATTGCTGTTCCCGCCGCCGCCGCCGCCACCACCGGGCGACGAGAACGCGCTGCTGCCGCCCCCGCCTGTGATTGCGCCGGTGCCCCGCCGCTTTTTCTTCAAAAGGGCGATGCGTGCGTTGGCGACGGCAGTGGCGAGATTGCCGGTTGCTCCAGCGCCGACCTCATCGAGTGCCGCTGAAATCGCATCGTCGGTGTAAGCTCCCTGGCTCACGACAAAGACGATAACGGCTTCGAGATCTTCCGCCGACGCTGTCGCCGGTTGCTTGGCGAGCTCGGTTTTGATTGCCGTAGCGAGCGCCTTGCCGGCGTCATCCGCTGCCATGGGGGCGCCGGCCATTGTTGCGCCTGCCATTGAGGGATTCCCGCTGATTGCCACTGCCAGCAGCGCACCAGTCAATGCAATGTTCCTGATCTTGTTCATAGCAATGTTATCCCCCAAAACAGCCGGCGGTATGGGTATGCCAACCCTTAGAAATATCTTTCTCCGATTCGGATCGTGTCGCCCGGCAGCACTCGCAGGTCCGGCGTGAGCTTATAGGCGATTTCATCAGTCCTGCCGGCTTGCCTTATGTAAACGACCGACTTCTGGGCGCGCGGGGAAAACCCCTGCGCAAGCGCGATTGCATTTAGCGCCGTCATCCCCGTGGCATAGGGAAACTGGCCAGGCGTCTTGACTTCGCCCAAGATGAAAAACGGGCGATAGGTGACGATCTCAAGCCCGATCTTCGGGTCCTTGAGATAGCCGTTCCCGAGCATCTCCTGGATCGTCGCGCTGACCTCGCCGGCCGACTTCCCGGCCACTTTGACATCGCCAATGAGCGGGAGCGACAGGAGACCATCAGCGGTGACCGAAAATTCACCGGAAAGCGTTGGTTCGTTGTACACCGAAATACGGATCTTGTCGCCCGAACCCAGCCGGTAATCTTCGCCCGCGCCCGTGGCCTGCACATAACGATCGCCGGATGATATGACGGGGCCGGTCGCGCCCGCGCAGGCCGAGAGCAACAGAAAAATCACCGCAACACTCAAGCTCAGCCGCATGATACACCCTTTGGCTACAATCTCGGTTGACCACTCCGTTGGCCCACACTTATTTTTACGTTATATTCACTTCCCCTCAGGCTGCAATAAAAATGCTGCATTGCATCTAAAACCGCTGTGCCATTCAGGGAGTGACGGGTTTGGAGCCCCGCCGCTTGACATTGCAGTGCTGTCCCTAGAGAGCCGAGGGTGTCCCAAAAGCGGGGCTGCGCGTCCATATGGTTGACGTTCCCACTATCAGGCTTGATGGTCGTCTGCGGGGTGGCCATATTGCTGCAGTTGCGAAATGAAAGCCCTGACGGTGTTTCCTGTCCCGAAAGCAAAGGTGTTTCGATGGCCATAGGTCGAACGGTGGGTGCTCGACGCGCCAGGCCGCGCACCAGGCGAGGCGAGCGCATCTACGCGATCGGCGACATCCATGGCAGGCTCGATCTGCTGGAGGCGTCGCTCGGTCAGATCGATCGTCATTCGGCAACGCTTCCGCCTGCCGATTCCGTGCATGTGGTCCTTTTGGGTGACCTTGTTGATCGCGGGCCGGATTCCGCCGGTGTTCTGAGACTGGCGCACGAAATTCAATCGCGATCCGGGCTTCTCGTTGTCCTGAAGGGAAACCATGAAGAGCTCATGGTCCGTGCAATGGACGGAGAGCCTGGTGTAATGCGTACCTGGATGAAAGTTGGCGGCGCGGAGACGCTGATGAGCTATGGCATCGATCCAGCGACAACGGATGCGGATATCATGCCAGCGACCAAGGCGCTCGTGCAACGCGTCCCCCGCGCGATCGTCGATTGGCTAAGGGCGTTGCCGCTGACAGCGCAATCGGGAGATTATCTGTTCTGTCACGCGGGCATTCGCCCGGGGGTGCCGCTCGCCAGACAGTCGCGCGAGGATCTGCTCTGGATCCGCGAGGAGTTTCTACGCGACGAGCGCGACCATGGCGCGGTGGTGGTCCACGGCCACAGCGTCTCGCCCGAAGTCGATGTGAGGGCTAATCGCATTGGGATCGACACTGGTGCCTATCGCACCGGCATTCTGACAGCCCTCTTCCTTGACGGCATGAACAGCGAAATCCTGCCCGTCACGCTTGAAAACGACCGCCCGCTTATGGCCGGCCAGGAACGCGTGGCTTTCGGCTGATGTGGTTCGCTCCCCTTAGTGCGGCGTTGCTTGGTGTTGCGGCACAGGTCAGCGCCGTGCCTGGCGAGCAAGCCTCGCCCCAACCCGCACCGCCGCTTTCCGTGAATCCGACACCTGCCAAGATCGGCTATATGACTGCCGGCCAGCTGGCTGATCGTTGCAGCGACAGTTCCGCGGCCGCCAGCACTTACTGTTTTGCTTTCATCACCGGCGTTCACGATACGGTACAGGCCTATGAGCAATGGCTGGCGCAGCGCGAATTCTGCGTCCCCGCGGGCACGCCTCAGGCCGACCTCAGGCGCTCGTTTCTATCCTATATGCTGGTCTACCCGAAGAATTCAGGCGGCGAGGCTGCGTCAGTGGTCGTTGTCGCGCTGAAGGCGGCATATCCCTGCAAGTGAAGTGTTTGCGCGTCAGGCTGCGGCGATGCGCCGCATTTCGTCTTGATGGTTGTCGAGCCGGGTAGCGGTGAAGACCACTTTCGTCCCTCGCAAGCCAGTTACGCGCTGGAAGTCACGGCGCAAGCTCGGGCCGATCCTTGCTTTTGCGATCGCTATCGTTTTGCTCTTCTCACTTGTCGGCGTGGCGGTCTTCGTCGCGCTCGGTGACGGGCGGGTCCCCGGCATTGAATCCACCGGGAAGCACCGGCCAGCGCAACCCAAATTTGATGTCAGCGAATTCGCTCCGGCTGATCCCACGAAGCTCAAGCAGGTTTCGGCCGAAACGGCAGAGGCCATCAACGCGGCATTGCCCGTTTCGACGGCTCCGAATCCCGCCGCCAGATCCTTCGCCGTCCCGCCGAAGGACATCATGGCCCTGGCGCGCAGCCTGGATTGTATGACTGCTGCCATCTATTACGAGGCGGCCACCGAACCGCTCGATGGCCAACGCGCGGTCGCGCAGGTCATCCTGAATCGCGTGCGCCATCCCTTATATCCGCATTCGGTCTGTGATGTGATCTATCAGGGGGTGGGTCACGGTCGAAGCTGCCAGTTCAGTTTTGCATGCGACGGATCGATATCGCGGCGGCCTGATCCTGCGGGCTGGCGCCGCGCGCATCTTGTTGCCCTCACGGCGCTTACGGGTTCTGTTTACGCGCCCGTCGGCTGGGCAACCCATTATCATGCCGACTATGTTGCGCCCGTATGGGCTCCAACCCTGGTCAAGACGAGCGTCATTGGCCGCCACATATTCTATCGATTGGCCGGCGGGCTCGGACAGGCGAACTCCTTTTCGGCGCGCTATGCTGGTCTGGAACCCGACGCGCCGACGATTGCGGCTGCGCTCGGGCAAGCGGTCTCTCCTGATCTCAGTCTCACGTCGGAGCCGGTTCCGCCAGCGGCGCGGCCAGTCCTGTTGCCATCGGGAAGCCCTGTCGATGGCGGCACGCAGGCCACGCCCAGTGTTCCGTCGCCTTCAGGGCGCTGGGTTGTGCCATCGCAGGGGAATGATGTTAACAACACGGCGCCAGCACGCTAATATACGACCAAAATCACTGGGGGGTGAACACGGTCTACCATGCAGCTGGACGATGAACGCTATAAATATATCCGCCTGAGCAGACCTGATTTTTGGATGCGCCGATTGCTCCGCCGTCCGACGCTCGATCGCGCGCTGTATGCCGACTCGAATATGACTGCTGAGGATCAAGCTGCCCTCGCCGACGTGGTGCGGTCTTCTCAACGGCGATTTCAGGATCGTCGGTTGCTGTTCATTTTCGGGATGATGCCGCGCAGTGGTACCAATTTTCTGTTCGAGCTCCTGCTTCGAGCGCCACCTTTTCAGCGCAGCCAGATAGGATTTGCCGAGTTGCCGATCCTGGCCGGCGAAGACTATTTCCGTGGGCCGACAGACCTCATCGGCAGGGTTCATCGCCCCAGTGCCGACGCATTCGGTCGGATGGAGTGGATGGCCTATGCCGTTTCGGGGTTCCGCAATCGCGTGCTGGACATTGCCAGCCCGGGGTCGGTGACCCTGATCAAGAATCCGGTAACCTGGAATATCGAACTGTGGCCGGTGTTTTTTCCGCAGGACCGGACGCTCTTTATCGTCCGCGATTCCCGCTACGTCGTGGACAGTTTCGTGCGCACTTTCGCGCGTCGCCGCTTGAGCCGCACGTTTGAGGATATCTGCATCGAAACGGCGCTTGCGGCTGAAAAGAGCCTCGCCTTCATTGCCTCGCAACCGAAGGAGCGGTTGTTGCTGCTGCGCTACGAAGATGTTGTAGCCGACAAGGCAGGGACGGTGTCGACCGTCCTCTCCTGGATGGGCTGCGACCCTCAGCGATGCCCGACGGAGGCGCTCGAGGATGTGGCGGTGTACGGGTCTTCGACGCACTCCCGGCGCCATGCGAGCGGACGGGTCGACTGGACGCCCGTCGCCCCGGACGCGACCTTCGATCCGGTCAACCGTAGTCTCGATTGGTCATCGTCATGGCGCAGGGTTTTCGATCGTCACTGCGGACTTCTAAACGAGCGTCTCGGATATCCCGCTGCGTGAATGCCACGCGGCCAAGGCTTTGGATTCGATCTCTTTGGGAAGTCTCTGACCTGGTTCGGGAAAAGGCTTCAGCCACACCTCGTGAAGCCGCCGGCATCGACCGCCATTCAATCAACTCTGGATCGTGAGCCACTCTCTTGGATCCTGGCGTGACTGGATGCGCAACCAGCGATAATCGGTCTGATCCCAACGGCGCAGCTGATACGACAGGCTGTCGAGCACAAAATCGCCGTCGGCGAGATGGACAACGAGGATTGTGTGAAGGCCCCATTGTTTTGAGAAGACGACAGCCAGCGTGAGATCGCTCGGGTCGATTCCCATCTCGATAAGCCGCATACGCTTTTCGATCGCGATATCTTCGCAATCACCCGCCATGCGTCCGTTGTGAGACGGGCGTGCCCAATATTCCCCCGTGCCGTAGAGATTCTGGTCCGTAAGCTGGATCACATTGCGGTTCACCTCAGTATTGAGGTGCTTAATCAATGCGAGATCGAGCGCCGCATATCGGCCCTTTGCCGAATTTCGGTGTGCGGCTTCGCTCAAGGCAGGCCGTGCGCCGGCAACATTTGCGGGAGATGTTTCCGTCGAATCCGCAACCTCCCCGACTGGAGCGCAGCCTGTCGCGGCCATGTCGCTATTCTCGGAGAAGAACGGCAAAAAGCCGACTGGTTCGAAAGCGAAGGATTGCGCGTCGGAAATGTCGCTGAAGCCGCCACCCGATACCGAGACTTCGCGATCGCAGACTGCGGGAGCCTCCACCACCGCAGCCGCGTCGATCGTGACGGATCCGGTCGCGCCCTGTTCGGGATCGTGAAGGGACGATTGCGCGACGTTTGCGGGCTCAGTTGCCCGTCCCTGCGCGCCATCTCCCTCCATCTTCCGGCAGAGCTCGCTATCGCGGCGGCACAACTCCACATAGCCTAGCGGGGTATCCGCCACTGGACCCAGTGTAACAAAGGGCCCCGTTTTGGCGAGGGCAGGGCTCGATAACGCCGAGCCAGCGAATAAGATCGCGACGCCGGCCCAGATAGAGGTCGATAGTGCCCTGTGCATGAAGGCACCGGTAACCCGGCATAATCGAAGGCTTTGTTTAGACGGTAGGTTAACTTGGCGTTTAGGGTAAAATCACGCCGTAATTTGAATCGGAGAGGCCACTCACAGCATCGTAGTGCCAAGGAAATGCCCGCTTGAATCGAACTGATCGATCTGGAAGGGAGTTTGCGCCGCAGGGTTGTAATAATCGATTTCACTGCTGTGATCTGCGTGCATCAGCTTGATATTCTTGCTGCCGTCTACAGCATAACTCGCCCAGCTGGAAAGGCTCCAGTCGCTATTGAAGTCGCCATGGCTGGTGAGCCTGCCGGTGGGGTCATAATTGTCGAGAGCGATGTGGCCGTTATTTTCGAGATAGGAGTGCTGCTGGACGTGCCCGAACGTGTCGTAGATCATCGTATCGAGAAAGCCCCAGTCGACATTGTACGTGTCGACTTCCTTGACGATTCCGCTTTGATATTGTGTGCGAACATGCCCGCTCGCGGTGTCGTCCGCGGTTGAGACAAATGCACCGCTGGCATCGTGCTGCTCCGAGTGTACGACCGTGGTCGTTCCGGGCGCGTAGAGATGCAGCGAGTAGCTGCCGTCACTGGCAAATACCTTGTCGCCGCCCACTGCGCCCGCCACGGTGATGAACTGGGCAGACAAAGGCTTTGCGGTTGCCGGATCATAGCCAGTCAGCCAGCCCGAACCATCGGCGCTCGCGATCCACTGGCGCAGCATATGCCCGTCGGGATCATATTCGCTTCGGCTGATCAAGTGATTGGATGCGTCGACGATGTCGCTCATCGACGCGTGCGCGCTGCCGAACCCGAACGTGTCGATCTGCTGCGCGCCGTTGGCGAGAGCKGTCCGCGAAACCTGCACATCGAAATAATTCTGGAGCACGCCCATTTGCGCGGCGTCCTTGAGGCCAACGCCGGGCTCGACCGAGAACATGTAGTTACCCTGCCAGCTCTCGCCGGCCGCCCAGTACGTCACGCCCTGCCATACGTCCTGGTTCAGCTTCAGGAACGCCAGGCTATTGTCGAGTGCCGCGAGCGACGCGCTGTCGGACGCGACGCCCACTTCGCCAAGGTATAGCCGCACGCCAGCGGTGCGCGCCCAGTCGGTGACGGCGCTCAGCCGCTCTGCCCCGATGGTCGATGAAACGACCGACGCATGCGTACCCGACCCATCGCTGTCGAGATATTGATGGATTTCAAACGCATAGTTGTTGAGCGGATCGATAATGGCGCCCGTCGCGCCCAGCACTCTGGCATTGTCCGTGGTGGTCCAGGTCGAGCCGGCGTCCCAATGCACGCCGGGGATCAGTATCTGCTGGGTGGCGCCGCTGGCACGGATTGCGCCGATGGCGGCATTGACCATCGGCAGCCATGCAGCAGCCGTTGCCTGTTGCGGCTCATTCATGAGATCGAAGATGACGTTCGGATCGCCCTTCAGCGCTCCGGAAAGCTTCGACCACACATCTGCAAAGGCGCTCGTCGGTACGTCCGCCGTGCCGATCAGTTTGCCATTATAAGCGCCGTAATTGTGGAGATCGACGATAAGAGTCAGCCCCTGCGCTTTCGCATAATCAGCAGTCTGCTGGATCTTCGCGAGGTAGGCAGGGTCTAGCGCGCCGTTCAACGTGGGCTGCAGACTTTCCCAGGATATGGTGAGGCGGACCGTGTCCATCCCCTTGGCAGCAAAATATTGCAGCTCTTCGTGGGTCGGGAAATAGTCGATGCCGGTCTTCTGGCCGGCCGCTCCGATATACTCAGCTCCGCTGATATTGATGCCAACGCTGAGCGCATGGGTCGATGGGGAAACCACGTCCGCAAAGTGAAAATTCGCAGATGTCAGGTCGCTCGTGATGACGCCCTTCAGCGTGAGGCTGGTCGCGCTGTCGAGGCGCAGGATCGTGTCGCTGCCGCTCTGGATCAGATGGGACTGGATCTGTGCGAAGCTTGAAAAGGCGTAATGATCGAGCTCGATAATATCAGCCCCGACACCCTTGGCGCTGAAGTCGGTGATGACATCCGCGCCGTCTCCCTTTGCATGGACGAACAGGTCGTTTCCGCCCCCGCCGGTCAGCGTGTCGTTGCCCAATGCGCCCTTCAGAATGTCATTTCCGGTCCCGCCCACAATGCTGTCCGCCGCCGCGGTGCCTGTGAGGGTAAGCGGCGTGCCCGCCGAAAATGTGACACTGCCATTGCTTGCTAATGTCGTCTTCCCGTTTGTCACCATCACGCCATCATAGGATGCGCTGCGGACAAAAAGGTTGCGATCCTCGTGCAGTGTCAGGTCGCCATGCGCATCGTTGATATATTTGACTGTGACGGCGTGGGTCCCGGCGCCCCAGTCGCCGCGCAGCGTGACGGTATCGACATGCCCGCTTGTCCGTGTGGATGCGGCCGCGAAGGTGCCGCCGACCTGCTTGCCGTCGACAAAGACCTGATATTGCGCATCGCCCTGATACGCATCCTCTGCGATCTGGAGGACGATCGTATCGGCGCCAGTTCCGACATTGATCGCGCCGTTGACCGGCGACGTCACCGTGTGAACGGTCGCGGTGCCGTTCGCATAGAGGTTCGCCTTGCCGTCACCGATGGTGATGCCGTTATAGCTGACACTGTCGACATAGAGATTGCGGTCGAGGCCGGACACAAGATCCCTGGCATCGTTGATGAACTTGACGCTGATGTCGTGCGGCCCTGGTCCGAAGTCGCCATGGAATGTCACCGTGTCGGTCTGACCATTTTTGCGGAGTGCGGATGCAGTGAGGGTGCCACTGATCTGCTTGCCGTCGACGAACACCTGATACTGGGCGTCATCCAGATAGGCATCCTGGGAGATTTTCAGGACCAGCGTGTCCGGTCCGGTTCCCTGATCGAGCGTTTTCGGCGTGTAGTCGGAAATGGTGGTGACCATGGTGTGCACATCCCCCGGTAAAGCACTGACACCAATGGGGGTTAACTCTCGAAGGTAACCTAAATTAGAACAGTGAACATGCTGGTAACCAAAGAGATTTTTAGACCGAGATTGCACGGTGCGCCTGGGCGGGCGGTGCGGCGCGGATATGCGGGCGCGATTTTTCCGAGAGCGAGCTCCAAGAGGCCGGCGCGGCGCAGAATTCGATGCGGCCCGTCGCTATTCTGCCGTCAACAGCTCGCGTTCACTGCCTTCGAGGTAGAGCGCGGTGAGGACGCCGGTTCGAAAGGCGCCGCTATCGATTCCGATGCGATTGCTGAGAAATTCGGTCGTCGTGGTGATGCTGTGCCCGTGGACCACCATCACGCCGTGATCGCGACGATCCTCGAGGAAGGCGTCCCGAATCCAGATCAGATCCTCGCGATTCTGGTGCTTGATTCGGACACCGGGGCGAATGCCGGCGTGGCAGAAAAAATAGTCACCGGACTGAGCCGTGACAGGCAGGTTCCGCATCCAGTCGATCAGGTCTTCGGGGATTGCAGCCCGCATCGCCGCAACGATCTCGCGGACGTCGGCCTCGTCGCCAGGCGGCGTGATGCCGAAGCTGCGGAGCGTCGCGTCACCGCCGAATTCCAGCCATGGGCGGACCGCATTCAAATCGCCTTCATAGGCGGCAACCATCATCTCCTCATGATTGCCCTGGAGCACGAGAAAACGCGGGGTGCGGCTCTGAATTGACCGTGCCAGACGGATGATATCGGCCGAGCGATCGCCTCGATCGATCAGGTCCCCCAACAGAACGACATAGGACGAACGCGCCGGCGGCAAGCCGGCGGCATGTGCTTCGACCTTGTCGAGAAGGCGACGCAGCAGCTCATAGCAGCCATGAACATCACCAATAGCGTAAATACGGTCGCCGGAACGGGTCGCGAATTTGCGATCACGTTTGCCAAATATATTCACCATTCAAAGCGCCCCGCGCCGCCACAATGCGGTCAGGCCGTCTGGCGAGTTGTGAGGAAATTATCGAAATACGCGATTGTCCGGATCAGGCCTTCGCGCAACGAAACCGTCGGGCTCCAGCCCAGCGTTTCGCGCGCGACCGTGATATCGGGCTTGCGCTGTTTCGGATCGTCAGCGGGCAAGGGCAGGTGGATGATCTTTGATCGAGAGCCGGTCAGCTCGATCACCTGCTCCGCAAGCTCAACCATGGTGAACTCGCCGGGATTGCCGAGGTTGATCGGGCCGGTCACGCTATCATCGGTCGCCATGAGCTTCACGAAACCATCGATCAGATCGGTGGCGAAGCAGAAGGAGCGCGTCTGGCTGCCGTCGCCGAAGACGGTGATGTCATTGCCCTGCAGCGCCTGGACGATGAAGCTCGAGACCACGCGACCGTCATTCGGGTGCATGCGCGGCCCATAGGTGTTGAATATCCGCGCGACCTTGATTCTCAGATTATGCTGGCGGCGATAGTCGAAGAACAAAGTTTCAGCGCAGCGCTTCCCCTCGTCATAGCAGGAGCGAATGCCGATTGGGTTGACGTTTCCCCAATACGCCTCGGTCTGAGGGTGGACTTCCGGGTCGCCATACACTTCCGAGGTGGAAGCCTGCATGACCTTCGCGCCCACGCGCTTCGCGAGGCCGAGCATGTTGATCGCTCCGGATACGCTGGTCTTGGTCGTCTGGACCGGGTCGCGCTGGTAGTGGATCGGGCTTGCGGGGCAAGCCAGATTGTAGATCTCATCAACCTCTACGTAAAAAGGGAAGCATACGTCGTGCCGTACGAGTTCAAAGTTCGGAAAGTCTCGCAGGTGCTGGATATTGTGATGGTTGCCAGTGTAGAAATTGTCCACGCAGATAACGTGAGCGCCGCTCTCCACCAGAAGCTCGCAAAGATACGATCCAAGAAAGCCGGCCCCTCCAGTGATCAATATTCTCTTGTCAAGATGCATACTGGTTCCATCGTATTTTCGCCGGGGGCTTTATTGTAAAACAAGGGCCGCTTTATATGGAGGCGCTGCCATCGCTCACACCGGATGACGGCCAGCCTGGCCCTCCGGATGCCTAAAAGGCATTCTGATGGGTGAGGACGCCGAAGGTGCTGAAGAGAATGGAGATGTCGCGTGAAATGCGCCATCCCTCGATATATTCCATGTCAGCCTGGAGCCGATTGGTCAGGTCGCTCTCCTCATTGGTCGCGCCGCGATAGCCGCGGACCTGAGCCAGGCCGGTGATGCCGGGCTTGAGCTGATGGCGCTGCCAATATTTGATATCGATATCCCAGAACAGCTGGCCGGCCGCCTTTGTGCCCAGCGGATGGGGACGCGGGCCAACCAGGCTCATGTCGCCCAGCAAGACATTGAAGAGCTGGGGAAGCTCATCGATGCTCGTTGACCGGATGAAGCGCCCGACGCGCGTGATCCGATCATCGTCGCGAGATGTCGAACGTCCGCCGGAATGGTCACTGCCTTCCGTTTTCATGCTGCGGAACTTCAAGACCTTGAACAGCTGGTTGCCGCGACCGAACCGGTCCTGCTTGAAAAGGACCGGCCCCGGAGAGTCGAGCTTGATCAGGATGGCCACCACGACAAGCAGCGGCGCCAGGGCAATGATGAGAGGGACGGTGATGGCGATGTCGAACAGGCGCTTGCGCAGCCGATCGGTGAGGCTCAGGGGCCGATGAGAGACTCGCAAGCTCAGTTTTCCATTCCTTTTGCCCATGCCGATGACACCGAGATCGTCCTTGCGGTCGACCAGGATTTCACCGTCGATATGCGCGCCCTTCAGCATCAGCGCCCAGGCGCTTTGCCGCGCTGTGACACTGTCGATGATGATTCGATCGAACATTGCGGCCAGCCGACCGAAATTTCCGAGCATTGCCGGATCAGTCAGGTCCGGACTGAGGCCCGCAGTGCTGGCGTCCATGATTGCGTTCACATCGGCATCGAGCCACGCATCGATCGGCGTGCCATCGACAATCACCAGCTGATTGATCAGGCCATCGGGGAATTTTGCTGCGACGCCGCGTGCGAAAAGAGCCCGGCCGACCAATAGCAAGGTGCCGCCCAAGCCAATGCTCAGGGTGAATGCGGCGCGTGAGATGTCCGCGCTGCCCTTCACCTGGAACGCGACGAACACTACGATCACCGTAGCGCGTACCAGTGATGAGGCGGCCCGCCGCATAGAGGCCCAGGTGTTTGTCAGGGACGCGAAGCCCCAGACGCCGCTGCCGGATCCGAGCAGCAGGTACAGCATGATAACCGCTAGTGAGGGATAAAAGGCCAATGCCAGCTGATGAGTCTGGCCCATCGCTGCGGTCGAGATGAGCGCGCCACACAAAAGCGCGACCAGATCGCACACGAGCAGCTGCACGTAGAGGATCATGCGCCGCGATTGCATCGAGATGCGCTGATCTCCCAAAAAAGGGCGCGCCTGCATCTCATGGGTTCCGATGGTAATCTGCTGATACACTGACACAGTCCTCAGCCCCGCGAGATTCGTTGTGCAACGCACAATAAATACCGCAGTTGCGTTGTCTACGCTAGATCAAATGTGAGGCGATGTGCGAAGTTGGTACACTTGTACAATGATGGTACCGCTCACAGTAGTGAGGCGCACAAAATTAGGTAGCTATCAGAGAATCTTAAATGATCAGGGCTGGGCTTAGAGAAACAGCTTGAGCAGAGCGCCAACCGCACAAAGAAGTGCCAATGGCCCAAGAATCCGCGATCCGATACGGATAAGCGGGTCCACCCTATCAGCAAATCGCGGTTTCAAGCCCACCTTGGACGGTGGTGCCAACCAGACTAATCCAGCCATGTCTCTCTCCTGCTCAACTCTTTGCCTGAGTAAATGCTGAAGTTCAATGGCTGAGCCCTGATCGCCGACCGAATCCTGCGCGCCTTTGACAAAGCACTCGGACTCCGGAAGATCATTCCTGGCGGCTAACATCGATCCTGCTCCTACGTCGAATTCGACTTATCGCTACAATAGTTAATAAACCTCTTAGAAGCCTAGCGCAGAAGCAGCCGATTCGACGTATTTTTTTGTGTGATTTCAGAGGCTCGCAGAGACCTGTGCCCGAGCGCCTAAGGGAAGATACCTACGCTGCCGAACCTCGTTCGTAGCCGCTATGCAGGACCAGCCGGCCAGCCCTCGCGCGTCTTGAGGAGACCCGCCGCGCGGCCCGCCTCGATGACGGCAATTGCGTCGCGACGGCAGGCGGAGCCGATGGCGGAGTCGGTGATCGCTATATCCGGCGTGGACGATCGCAGATTGGCGACGATCCGCGTCAGCAGCGTTTCGAGCGTGTCGGGCACGAGATGGAGGTGTGGGCGGAGTTGCAAAGACTCCTCGTCCTGCGACGGAGCACCCAATGGAAGCGCGCCGCTCATCGGCAGGCGTCACGCATAACGCCGAGATCGGCTCGCCTGTTTTCACCCATCGCGCGTCCTGCTCCTGACCGGCAAAAAGCGTTTGCCTAACATACAATCTAGCGGCGCTTTTCGCGGCGTACAGACCAAAAAAGGAGGCCGCCGATTCTCCCGCTCCCGGAGGCTGCGCACGGCACGACGGGAATTGGTTGTGTCGGTCATGTCAAAGAGCATCGCGGCCGCTTCTGACGGCCCGTTCTCGCTATGGCCGATTTCAGGCACGGGTTGAATCGCCGCCGCACAGAGCGATCCTGTTGGAGTGTGACATAATTCGGCGTGAATTTCGGGCCGCCGAAGGGCTAACAGGAGGGGAATCCTGGAAAAACCGGCTCGGCGCGTTGGAGAATATTGTCATGCCTATCGGGGGTTCTGACAATCGACCACCTGGCGGGCGTGGGGCGCGATGGTCGACGATCGCGCCTTGGGCGTTGGAAATGTCATGAGGGGTCGCTGACATTTCCTATCTGTACAGAACATTGTACATAATCACTCAGGGGCGGTTCCAGTCTGGCGACGCGAATGCTTGCTCCGCCGTCACCCAATCAGAAAAATCGGACCGTGCGCGCGACCGCTGGGGTGTCGCGCCAAGTGTTAGCGCTTGTTTGCGAAAGGGCGCGGTGCGATCGTAGGAACACGGGCGAAAAGAAGCTGTCCGAGCACAGGAGAGGCCAATGAATATGCGATGGGGAATAGCCGCCGGCTTGCTGGCGGTTGCCATGCCGATGTCCGCATCGGCGCAGTTTCTCGGCAAGTCCGAGATGCCGACGACCGCACCCAAGCTGGGCACGATATGGTCGCCCAAGCCGACCAAGCTCCCCCCTTATGTCGCACCGAACAAGGTCATCTGGCGCCTCGCCGACATCCTCGCAGCGCATAAGGGGAAGGCGGCCTGGGTTCAGCCGATCGTCCGCAATTCGGATCAGGAGGCAGACTATATCGCGATGGCGCCCGGCACCAAGACCAAGGCGCATCTGTACGCCGACGATCGCGTCGTCTGGATCGTTCAGGACGGTTCGATGAAGGTGACCATCGACGGCTATCCGCCGTTCGTCGCGACCAAGGGCTTCATGGTCAACGTGCCATTCCGCCATGTCTACACGATCGAAACGCTCGGCGATAAGCCGTCGCTGCGCTTCGAGGTGCGGCAAGCCGGTGCAATCCCGCTCTATCCGGCGACCGAGACTCCCGATCCAGTGCCCGGTTTCACCTACCAGAAGGTCAGTGCCAATCCCGGGCCGAACAAGGAGACGGAGAGCAACCCGATCTATGTCGATTTCTGGAAACAGGTCGTGCAGGAGGGCGGCACGCCGAGCAAGTTCGTGTGGGATGACCATTTCACGTCGAACATCCTGCGCGGCAAGGGCGCGCCGGTGCCGCCCGACACCAATCTCGGCCACTTCCATGTCCGCATGACTGAGTTCTGGTTCATCATGGAAGGCCGGATCGGCTACAAGATCGATGGCCTACCCTATTTCGTGGCTGATCAGGGCGATGTCGTCACCGCCGTCGCCGGCCGCTTTCACCGCGCCGGCAATGATCCGAGCGCGCCGATGTCAACGCGCATTCCGTTCAATCCGCGGCCGCCGATTCTCCATAACTTCCAGCCGGCCGACTAAGGGCTTTCCGCGTCAGTCGGGCTCATTGAAACAACGGACGCGGGCGCCTGAAAGCGTCCGCGACGTTGCTGTGTGGCT
This sequence comes from Sphingomonas sp. P3_C5, assembly GCF_056402635.1. NCBI lineage: Bacteria > Pseudomonadati > Pseudomonadota > Alphaproteobacteria > Sphingomonadales > Sphingomonadaceae > Sphingomonas > Sphingomonas sp. P3_C5. The sequence goes on along the minus strand of NZ_JBFUHA010000011.1, from coordinate 128,107 downwards.
GATTTCGCGCGCAGCCTCGGGTGGGGAAACTGCCGCCGCTCCTCCGGGGATATGGTCTCAGCACAGGCGACCGGCCCGCCACCTTGTGCTAACCTGAGCCGTCACAAGGCATTTAGGGAAGAAAATGATCGGAATAGCACTTCTCGCGTCTGCCATCATGGCAGCAACCCCTACCAAGACCGATGTTCTGCCGGGTGACGAAACAATCTACCATCAGGCGCTGGAGTGCAGCGTCTATTCACGACTCGCCAAATCAATACATGCAAGTAATCCGAGTGCGGTCGCAATGGATAACAAACTGGATGTCTATTGGACAAAGCGCAGTGAAGAGATCGGCGCGAAAGCCGGCCTCACTTCCCAGACCGTCAGCATGCAATCGCTGGTTATTGAGATAAAGGCCGAGCGCTTCACGCCCGTAATGCTTGCTTGCCTGCAAGCGACTCCCGAGAAAGCGCTGCGCTGACCAAGCGCTAGACTCATACTTACTTCCGAGCTGCCCGGTCGAGACCCATGCGCAGTGAACCTGCGGCCACATCCGGATCGGCCCGGGCATGGCGGCCGCACCGACTACCCCGCCTGGCAGAGGCGGGCCGCCTTTGGGGCTCGTGCTGCAATAAAGGCGATCGGCTCGACCGTCGCGATGGCGTTCAGGCAAGGGCGCGAAGAGGGCGCGGGTGGACAGCGTTTCAGTTGAACTTTGACGCATCGGCTGTCGCATCCGGCGCCCGCCTTCTATACGCTAGCGCAAAGCATGGAGGCAGTATGACGACTATTCGCATTGACGTGGTCGCCAGGGATCACGAGCTCAAGCCCTGGGCCGTTTTTGCCTGGTTCGATGACGGCGAAATTTCCGAGACAGGTACCGAGACAAAAGAGCAGGCAGAGAAGCTTGCCAGCGACCTGCTCCGCAATTTCAAAATGATGGCCCGCGCGCAATCGAGCGTTGGCGCCCACTTCGAAGCCAACGATGCCTGAAGGGGCCCAACAGGCAGAAGCGCGCTGATCACCCAGCGGCTTCTGCCGGGACGGGATCGTCCTCGGGTAGCGCACCGATCACTGACTTCACTTCAAGGAACTCCTCGAGCCCGAACTTGCCGAACTCCCGGCCATTGCCCGATTGCTTGTAGCCGCCGAACGGCATGTCGAAAGCGAGGCCGCCAGCGTTGACGAACACCGCGCCCGCACGGATTTTCGGGACGATCGTCTTTGCTCTCGCCGGATCGCCGGCGATGTATGCGCCGAGGCCATAGGGCGTATCGTTGGCGATCTTCACTGCGTCCGCATCGTCCTTGTACGGCATGATGACGAGGACCGGGCCGAAGATTTCTTCCTTCGCGATCGTCATGTCTGGCGTGACGTTGGCGAAGACGGTGGGCTTGACGTAGAAGCCGTGATCCTTGCCTTCCGGCCGGCCGGTGCCACCGGCGACGAGCGTGGCGCCTTCGTCGATGCCTTTCTGGATCAGGCCCTGGATCTTGTTCCACTGGCTCTCATTGACGACAGGGCCGATATGATCGCCCTCGGTCAGCGGCTCGCCGACCTGCTTGGCCGAGAACATTGCGCCGACCTTCTGCGCCGCTTCGTCATGCTGGGAGGTGTGGACCAGCATCCGCGTTGGCGCGATACAGCTTTGGCCTGAGTTGAGCAGCACGCCGCCGACGCCGCCGGGCAAGGCCTGGTCGAGCGGCGCGCCTTCGAGGATGATGTTGGGGGATTTGCCGCCCAGCTCCTGCGCGACCCGCTTGACCGTGTCGGCTGCGTTCTTGGCGACCATGATGCCGGCTCGGGTCGAGCCGGTGAAGCTGATCATGTCGATGCCGGGATGCTTTGCGAGCGCGGTGCCGACGCCGGCGCCGTCACCCTGGACGAGGTTGAAGACACCCGCGGGTACGCCGGCCGCATCCATCACCTCGGCGAAGATCGCGGCCGAGCTTGGCGCTTCCTCGGAGGGCTTCAGGATCATGGTGCAGCCGGCGGCGAGGCAGGGGCCGACCTTGGCGACGATCTGGTTCATCGGCCAGTTCCACGGCGTGATCAGCGCGACCACGCCGATCGGCTCGCGGACGACGGTGTTGTCGCCGATCTTCTCCTTGAAATCATAGGCCTGGAGCGCCTTCAGCGCATTGGCGAGATGGCCCATGCCGGAGCCGGCCTGGGCTGTCTTGGCGATCGAGATCGGGCAGCCCATCTCGGTCGCGATTGCCTCGGCGATGTCGGGCACGCGCTTGCCATATTCCTCCATCACGCGCTGGAGGAGCGCAACGCGTTCGGCCTTGGACGTCTGCGAGAAGCTTTCAAACGCGCGGCGTGCGGCGGTCACTGCATCATCGACATCTTCGGGGGTGCCGAGCACGATCTCGGACGCAATCCCTTCGGTTGCGGGGTTGATCACCTTGTGCCTGCGGCCGCACTTGCTGTCGACCCAGCGGCCGTCGATGTAGTTTTGCAGATAGCTTTTCATGGCAGGTCCTTTTCGGGGGGTATCAGGCGGGCAGCAGGCCCAGATCGGTATCGGTGGCGGGGGTGCCCCATTTGTCGCGCGGCGGCAGGGGCCGGGTGTCCCAGGCGGGCTCGAGCGTGAAGCTCGAGATGGTGCGCCCTTCCGGGATTTTGCCGTTTCCGCCGCCCTGGCTGTAATCATAATAGAGCGTCATCAGCTCGCGGTGGCCGTGGTGGCGCTGAGCGACCGGATGCGACACGCACGCCTCGCGCCAGCGCAGCACGCGGGTGAGGTGCTGCGGGACTTCATAGGCTTCGTAATGTTCGAGGAACCACAGGCGCTTGAACATCGGGGTGAAGGCGACCTCGGCCCAGCCGAACTGATCGAACAGGAAATCGGAATCGGGCGCATAGTAACGGAGGAAATCGTCGAGCCGCGCATATTGCGCATCGACCTCGGCCTTCATCTCGTCGCGCTTGGTGGGGTCGCGGTTGAGGATCATGCGGTATCCGGCACCGGTGAACGCACCGTCAGTCGCGCACAGCATTGCCTCGACGGCATGCTCGTAAGGATCGCGGCGCGTGACTGGCCGTTCGGGGAAGCGATCCTCGAAATAGCGCATGATGACCATGCTCTCTTTCAGCGTCTCGCCATTCTCGAGCTCGAGCGCGGGGAGGGCGGTGGTACCGCGGGTCTTGCGGAGCAGCCATTCCGGGCGCGGCTTCGAGATGTCGATGACATGGTCCGCCATCACATCGTGGAGCCCCTTGAGATCGAGCAGCAGCTCGACCCGCTCCGAAAAGGGGCAACCGGGGATGTGGTACATGCGGAGCGCGCCGCTCGCGGGTTCGTTGTTCCACGCCATCATGCTCTCCTCAGGCGGCCTTTGCGGTGGCGCCGCGGTTCAGCGGAGCCGGTGCCGCGCCGGTGCCGTTCCTGGCGAACGGTTCCGGATCGCCGTCCCGCAGTTCGAGCCCGAACAGGCTGTGCATCGCTGGATGGCGTCCAAGCCCGCCGTAAAGATCGAAGCCGCGATCGAGCCAGTCGCGCAGCGGATCGTCAGCGGTGAGCGGCGGCGTGGTGGCGACCGATCCGGTCCAGAGGAACACGGCGAGCGCGGTGTAATCGGCGTAGTTGGGCGCGTCGCCGCCGAGCCAAGGGGTTTCGCGCAGCAATTGGCGGAGCGGTTCGAGCGTCGGCGGCACCAGCGGCAACCGGTCCTCGCGACCCGCCTGCACGTCCTCCAGTTTCTGGCCGCCGAGGAACATTGTCTCGCGGGTGGTGCGGACATATTCATGGTCATGCGGATAGGAGAGATTGTGATAATCGAGGATGTAGCAGCGGAACCATGGGCTGATGGCCGTGCGCCATAGCCAGCCGTCGAGGAATTTGGTCAGCACTTTCATGCTCGGCCCCTCGAACAGCATCGGCCGATCGGGATAGGTCTCATCGAGATATTCAGCGATCAGCCAGCTATCGAGCACCCATTTGCCGTCATCGACGATCGCGGGGAGGCGTTCCGAGCGACCGCCGGTGCGTTCGAGGATGCCGGTGAAGCCGCCGGGGATGAGATCGACCTCGAACCCCTTGTGCGCGAGCGCATAGCGGGTGCGCCAGACGAACGGGCTGATCGTGCAGCCCGATGCCAGGTTGAGATCATAGAGGGTGATGCGGTTGTCCTGCGCCATGGTCGTGCTCAGGCCGCCGGAGCCGGCTCGCGGACCGGCATCTCGGTCTTCGATTGCGCGAACATCGCCTGCGCCGCGGGGCGCGCGTTGATGCGATCGATCCAGGCGACGAGATTGGGCGTCGCCTCTGCGTTGACGATGTCGGCGAAACCGAACTGCATGCGGTTGGCGATCGCGAAGTTGCAGATATCGGCGAGGGTATAGTCGTCGCCGGCGAGCCAGGGGCTTTCCGCCAGCCGCGCCTCGAGCTTTGCGACTGAGACGCGGATCTTGCGCATCTCCTCGTCGAGCACGGCCTGGGGGAAGCCGGCGCGGGCATTGCGCCATTTCGCCTGTTGCTCGGGGATCGGGATGTGCTTCAGCTTTTCCTCGAACTCCTCGTCGGTCAGCTTGCGCGCCATCGGGCCGATCATGCGCTCCCAGCCGATGGTCGAGACGCACCAGCAGAAATATTCGTCGACCCATTTGGTCCAGACCCGCATCTCGGCGGTCTTCACCGGATCGGTCGGGCGCAGCTTGGGCGCGTCGGGGAAGGCGTCTTCGAGATATTCGCAGATCACGGTCGATTCGACGATGATATGGCCGTCATGGTCGAGCGCGGGCACCTGGCCGCGCGGGTTGATTTTTTTGAACCAGTCCTCGTGATGCTCGAATTTCGTCGGATCGACGAAGCGCGGGGTGAATTCCAGGCCCTTTTCATAGAGCGCGAGCAGGGGCTTCAGCGAGTTGGCCGCCGGTCCGAAGCTGTACAGGGTCAACATGGGCGCTCTCTCTCCTCCCGGAATCGCGCCGTTGCGCGTTGCGGCCTTGCTGGCGGGCGGGCGGGGCGGCTGCAAGTCGTCTGGTGATACTATCACCCGCAATGACAGCATGGCGGGTGCGCTTGCTCGCCGCCGCGCACGATGCTTCACCTCCGGCAAGAGGAGAGGCCAATGCTCGAATTGCTGACGTCCGAGACCCCCAATGGCTGGAAGGTCGCGATCCTGCTCGAGGAACTTCGCGTGCCGTACAAGGTGACGCCGATCTCGCTCACCAACCGCGTGCAGAAAGAGGATTGGTATGTCGCGCTGAACCCCAATGGGCGCATTCCGACTTTGGTCGATCATGATGCCGGGGATTTCGCGATCTTCGAATCCGGCGCGATCATGATCTATCTCGCGGAGAAGTTCGGGCGCTTCCTGCCGGCTGATGTCGAGAGGCGGAGCCGGGTGATCCAGTGGCTGATGTGGCAGATGTCGGGCCTCGGGCCGATGATGGGGCAGGCCACAGTCTTCAACCGCTATTTCGAGGAGAAGCTGCCCCAGGTGATCGACCGCTATGTGCGCGAGAGCCGGCGGCTGTTCGAGGTGATGGATACGCATCTGGCGAGGCGGGAATATCTCGCGGGCGACTATTCGATCGCCGACATGGCGTGCTTCCCCTGGGTGCGCGGGCATGACTGGGCACAGGTGCCGATCGACGGGCTCGACCATCTGCGGCGCTGGTTCGACGAGATCGCCGCGCGCCCGGCGGTGCAGCGCGGGCTGCTCGTGCCCGAGCCGCCCAAGGCTGAGGAAATGGAGGCGAAGACCGTCACACAGGGCAAGAATATCCTGGCCTGATGAGACATAGGAGGTTGCCAGATTGACGCATCTTGCGAGCGCCCTTCTTCCCCTCTCCTTTTCAGGAGAGGGGCAAGCTGCGCAGCAGCGCGGGGTGAGGTTGAGTGCGAGACGCTCATGCTGGTCACCCTCACCCTTCCCATCGCTGCGCGATGGGCCCCTTCCCTCTCCCGCTGGGAGAGGGAAAAGCAAGGTTCTGCCGAATTGTGTCGTAGTTTGGGAAGAGAGGAAGGATGGCGACAATGGTTGAGCCGAGCCGGGCGCCCGAGGCTGTCGAGACGGCAATCGACTATCTGTTGCCGACGTCGAAGATCAATCGCCGCTTCTGGGCGCCGGGCAAGGAATTCAACACCGGCGAGTATCAGCCCTATCCGGTCACGATCCGGAACGCGCGGCTGGCGGAGGAGCCGCTCGCGCTCGACACGCATGGCTTTTGTATCTCGCGCCAGCCGAGCGCGATCCGCGACTTTCGCGACCAGGAGGAACTGAAGCGCGACTATCCCGGCGAGGTGATCGCGATCGCCAAGCGGCTCACCGGCTGTGATCTGGTGGTGCCGATGGGCGGGCAGCTTCGCTCGCCGGTGATTTCAGGGCCGGGAATCCAGCCGCCGGCGGCTGAGGCGCATGTCGACTTCAACACGGCGACCGCGCACCGCATCGCGGGGAATATCTATGAGAAGGCGGTGCCGGATGGGCCCGGTTTCGGGCGCTTTATCGCCTTCAGCCTGTGGCGGACGTTCTCGCCGCCGCCGCAGGACTGGCCGCTCGCCTTGTGCGATTTCCGCAGCGTTGGGGACGAGGATGCGGTCGCCAATGTGAAGGTGGATGTCGACGAGATCCCGACCGGTGACGCGCTTTACGCGCCGATCGAGGGCGAGGATCAGATGGCGGCGGCGACCATCTTCCATCACAATCCGGCGCATCGGTGGTGGTATTTCCCGGATATGACGGCGGACGAGGTGATCTTCATCAAGTTCCACGACAGCGATCATGGGCGTGCGTGGCGGGCGCCGCATACTGCGTTTCATGACACGAGCCGGCCGGATGCGGTGGTTCGGGAGAGTTATGAGTTTCGGGCGATTGCTTATTTTAGCCGGTGAGCTGGGATCGAAAACCTCTAAGCCCCTCCCCTTCAGGAGTGTCAGGTGAACAGCGCCCCGCGCTGTTCAGGACATGCTGGGAGCATGTCCGACCTGACACTGGGTTGGGGTGGGGCAGTGCCGCACAACCGGCGCTCGCGGATAGGCCCCACCCCCAGCCCCTCCCCTGAAGGGGAGGGGAGAAAGTGTCGCGCTTCCTGCAATCTGATATCAGCCGTTGACCAGGTTCAGTGCGTGGTCGCCGCCAGTTTCGCCAGGCGCTCGGCGCTTGGCGCATCGAGCGGGGCGAACAGGATGAGCCGCTGCCCGGGCGCGCCTTCGACGGCATAGGAGCTGTGCCAGAAGCTGATATCGCCCACGCCGGGCATCAGCGCGATGTTGATGTGTTCCGAATAGGGCAGGATGTTCGATTCCTGCCAGCATTCGCGGAACAGCTCGGAACGCTCCATCATCTCGGCGATGATCGCGTCGAAGATCTCGGGCTTCGAGGTGCGGCTGTAATCCCATTTGAAGCGGGCGACGAGGCGGTGGCCCATTTCGCGGTAATGGCTGGGGTCGTTGCGATAGCGCTCGCTGAGCATCAGTATCTTGAACAGGTTGCGTTCGTTGCGCGGCAGGGGCGCGTAATCGCGGAAGGCGCGGGTGACGAGCGGGTTCCAGCCGATCACCGTCCAGTCCTCGATGATGATCAGTGCCGGGATCGAAAGGCTGTTCATCATGTGCTGGGTCGCCGGGCGGATATCCTCGTCGATCTGGGTCTCGAGCGGCGGGGGGCGGTGCTGCGCCAGCGCGAACAGGAATTCGCGCTCGTTCGCGTCGAGCCTGAGGGTGCGGCCGAGCCGCTCGATCATCGGCACCGAGAGCTGGACTTCGCGGCCCTGCTCGAACCAAGTGTACCAGGTGACGCTCATGCCGGCGAGTGCTGCGACCTCCTCGCGACGCAGACCCTGGGTACGGCGCCGCTCGCCGGCCGGCAGCCCGACATCGGTGGGGGACAATCGGGCGCGCGCCGATTTCAGGAAGCGGGAGAGTTCTTCACGATGCGCCATGGCTTATCCAGTTACTCCCAATGATGGCACACCGACCCGTCTAGTGCGGTTCGCCGCATTCTGCGACTTCCGGTCTCGAAGCGCCAGCCTGTATGCGGCGCGAGACTGGAGAAGCAAGCTTGGCCGACAAGGTCTTCATCACCTGCGCCGTCACCGGAAGCGCGCCGATGCCCAACCATCCCAATTTCCCGTTCCGGCCCGAGCATGTCGCGGCGGAGGCGCTGACGGCGGCCGAGGCCGGAGCAGCGATCATCCACCTCCATGTTCGCGAGCGCGAGACCGGGGTGCCGAGCCAGGCGCTCGACGATTACCGGGAGGTGGTGGGGCTGATCCGCGCGAAGAATGATGCGGTGATCCTGAACGTCACCACCGGCCCGGGCTGCACCTGGATGCAGAGCGATGAGGATCCTGCGGTCGCCGGCCCCGGCACGTTGATGTTCACGGCCGAGCGGCGGCTCGAGCATATCCTCGATCTCAAGCCCGATATGTGCACGCTCGACATCTGCACGATGCAGCTCTGGGGCGGGGTCGCGATCAACCTCGATCCGATGATCACGCGGATGGGGCATATGATCCAGGATGCCGGCGTGGTGCCCGAGATCGAATGCTTCGAGGCGGGCGATTTCGTGTTCGCCGATGATCTGATGGCGAAGGGGGCGATCCCGAAGACGGCGCCTTTCTCGTTCGTGCTCGGCACCAAATACGGCCTGCCGGCGACGCCCGAGGCGATGATGTACGCGCGCAACCAGATCCCGCGCGGGGCGCGCTGGACGGGGTTCGGGGTCAGCCGGCATTCTTTCCCGATGGCGGCGCAGGCGGTGCTGCTCGGCGGCAATGTTCGGGTCGGCTTCGAGGACACGATCTATCTGCGCCGGGGGCAGCTCGCCAATGACAATGCGGCTTTGGTGCATTGGGGCGTGGACCTGGTCGAGCGGCTTGGCGGCGATGTCGCGAGCGTTGAGGAAACACGGGAGATGCTTGGGCTCGCGCACTGAATCATACCATAAAAACGGAGAGGAAAAACATGGCCGAAGAGCCTGAAAAGACGGCGCCTATGGCTGAGGTGCGCGGCAGGACCGCGTTCATCACCGGCGGCGCCAATGGCATCGGGCTCGGCATCGCGCGGGCGCTGGTGAAGGCGGGCGCCAATGTGGTGATCGCCGATATTCGCGAGAGCTCGCTTGCCGAGGCGAAGGCGTCGCTGGGTGCCGATGATCAGGTCGAGACCGTGCGGCTCGACGTGACGGACCGCGCCGGTTTCGTGCGGGCGGCGGATACGGCCGAGGCGCGGTTCGGCAAGATCCATATGCTGATCGGCAATGCCGGGGTCGGCGTGATGGGGCCGATCGTCGACACGAAATATGATGACTGGGACTGGGCAATGGGGGTCAATTTCGGGGGCGTGATCAACGGCCTCGTCACGATCCTGCCGCGCATGCGGGCGCATGGCGAAGGGGGGCAGATCGTCACCACCTCGTCGCAATCGGCGCTGATCCCGATCAGCTTCTCGGCGACCTATACCGCGGCCAAGGCGGCGGTGCTGGGGCTGTCGGAATCTATCCGCGGCGAGCTGGCCGGGGAGAATATCGGCGTTTCGGCTTTCATGCCGGGGCCGGTGCAGAGCAATATCGCAATGTCGGGCGAGCTTCGGCCCGATCGGTTCAAGCAGGATAGCGGCTATGCCGAGCGGGAGGCGCAACTCGGCAAGCGCCCGGTTTCGCCGCTGTGGATGTCGGCCGACGAGGTTGGCGAGCGGGTGCTTGCGGGGATCCGGAACAACGATCTTTATATCCTGACTCATCCCGAATTCGCCCAGGGCATGCGGACGCGGTTCGATGCGATCCTGGCTTCGATGCCTGATGAGCCGATCAACCAGGAGCGGGCTGAGGGGATTGGCTTTCTGCTCGGTAACAAGGTGTTCGACGAACAGCTTGCGCGCCGTACTGCCGATCCTGTCACAAGCCCGGAGGTGGCGAAATGACGAAGGTCGCAGGGCGCACCGCCTTCATCACCGGCGGGGGATCGGGCGTTGCGCTTGGCCAGGCGAAGGTCTTCGCTGCCGCCGGGTGCAAGGTCGCGATCGCTGATATCCGGCAGGACCATCTCGACGAGGCGATGGAGTATTTTGCCGGCACCGATGCTGAGGTGATGGCGGTGAAGCTCGATATCACCGACCGCGCCGCCTATGCCGCGGCTGCCGATCAGGTCGAGGCGAAACTCGGGCCGGTCGAGCTGCTGTTCAACACGGCGGGCGTGTCGATCTTCGGTCCCCTGCAGAAGGCGACCTATGACGATTGGGACTGGCAGCTCGACGTCAATCTGAAGGGTGTGATCAACGGCATCCAGACCTTCGTTCCGCGGATGATCGCGCGCGGCAATGGCGGGCATATCGTCAACACCGCCTCCATGTCGGCGTTCGTCGCGCTGAAGGGGACGGGCATTTACTGCACCTMGAAGATGGCGATCCGCGGGCTTTCGGAATGCCTTGCGCTCGATCTTGCCGATGAGGGGATCGGCGTGTCGATGCTGTGCCCGGGTGCGGTGAATACCAACATCCATGAGGCCGTGCTGACGCGGCCGGCGCATTTGCAGAATACGGGCTATTATGGCGCCGACCCGGAGGTTTTCGCGCATTTGAAGCGGGTGATCTCGGTCGGGATGGAGCCTGAGACTTTGGCGCGATATGTCCTTGAAGGGGTTGAAGCGGATCAGCTTTATATCCTGCCTTACCCCGAGTTCCGAGGTACGCTTGAGGAGATCCACGAGCGGGTGATGGCTGCGCTGGCCAAGCCCGAGGATGATCCGGAATATGAGAAGCGCGTCGCTCATGGGGTGCCGGGCGGGCAGAAGAAGGTGGCGGCCGAGGGGTGAGCCTTTGGTCAGCCCCTCCCCTTCAGGAGTGCCAGGTGAACAGCGCCCCGCGCTGTTCAGGACATGCTGGGAGCATGTCCGACCTGGCACTGGGTTGGGGTGGGGCAGCGTCGAGCGGGGCTCGATGCCCCGATCGGCGCTTCGGTCTGGACGGCACGAGTCTTTTTGAGCGCGCAGACGCGCGCCCCCACCCCTAACCCCWCCCCTGAAGGGGAGGGGCTGATACTTGAAGCCGAAGCGCCTAACCCGCGAGCGACAGCATCAGCGTGAGCAGCTGCTCGGGCTGGTCGCCCATCACATTATGGCTCGCGTCCGCGCGGTGGACTTCCCAGGCTGGGTCGGCCGCGACCGTCGCGTGGAACCCGGCGAACGGCGTCGGCTGCCAGCTTTCGGCGAAGATATAGACGCGGCGCCCGACCTTGGCTTCCTCGCCGGTGAAGCGGACCGGTTCGATCAGCGTCAGCAGCGGATGGCGGCCGACGCCGACGCCGGTCACGCCGGGTAAGGGCGCGACAAGGCCGGGGGCGTCGCGCTGGGCGTTGATATAATGCCGGTGTTCATACTCGCCGGTGATGTCCCAGAGCGACTGACCGTCGCCCGGGAGGAACGCATCGATATAGACCAAGGCGTCGATCCGCGCGCCAAGCTTCGCCGCGACGCCGGTGACCACCATGCCGCCATAGCTGTGGCCGGCAAGCACGAAGCGCTCGAAGCCTGCCGCCTCGATCTGCTCGACCACATCAGCGATGTGTCGGGACAGATCGATCGCGGGGGACAGTTCGTCCGCCCGCGACCCCAGCCCGGTCAGCGCGGCGATGACGACGCGGTGGCCCGCGTCGCGCAATTCGCCGGCCAACCGCGCATAGGCGTTTCCGCCGCTCCACGCGCCATGGACTAGGACATAGTCGGTCACGCCGGCTGAGTGGTCCGCCACCCCTGATGATAAGTTTCGCGGGCGACGCGCGAATAGGGGACCGAGCTGACGATCGCGCGGACTTCGAGCTGCTTGTGCGGCTCGACCGTGGTTTTCCGCGTGCCGCCGTTCGGCTCGCCCCACACAACCTTCACTTCAGTGCCGACCTCGATCGAGGGATCGATCGTCGCGAGGCTCAGCGCGGTCTTTTCGTTGAAGCTGTAGCCGGTGAACATCGACAGGCCGACGGCATTGCCGTTCGCATCCTTGACCGCATCGTAGTTGGACGAGGCATAGTTCGCGAGCGGCAGGTCGAAGAACTTGTACTGCTCGCCGTCCGGATCGAACAGGGAGGCGAAGATCTTCGCCATGTCGTCGGGGTTCCAGGCGAGCGTCACCTTCCTGCGCTGCGCCGAGCCGTCGATCTTCTCAAGGGCTTCGCGGCCGTGGAAATCATGGTCGAACTTGACGAACGGGCCGTAACCCAGCTCCCACGGATTGCGGTAATAATCCTCGATATTGTCCGAGACGAAGCTGCCGCCGATCGAGCCGGTCGCCTCATAGCTGTCGGCACCGAGCCACTCGCGATACGCCTTGAGCTTCTCGCCGGTGTAGATCGCCGGGAGCGGCGAGGGGATCCAGCCGCTTTCGAGCGTGTTCGAAGGGTAAGCGCGGCTGCCGCACGGCACGATGCCGAATTCCTTGCCCGCTTCGAGGATCGCCGAGCGGATTTCCTCCTGCTCGTCATAGGGACCCCAGATCTCGAGGCCAGGCGCGCCGGACATGCCGTGGCGCAGCGTGCGCACCTTGCGGCCGGCGATGTTCATCTCGCTCATGTTGAAGAATTTGAGCTGCTCGACGGGGCCGCCATTGAGCTTCTCGATGATCGCCCAAGCGTTCGGGCCCTGGATCTGGAAGCGCCAGTTGATGCGCTTGACCGGCTTGCCCATCGGGCGCGACGGGCTGCGATCGTCCTTGACGATCTCGACATCATAGCCGCCGGTCTCGGCCTGGAACATCAGCCAGTTCGCGGCGGGCGCGCGGCCGACATAGACGAACTCCTCCTCGGCGAGCCAGAAGATGATGCCGTCGCCGATGACATGGCCATAAGGCGTGGTCGGGACATATTGCTTGGCCTTGTTGACGCCCCATCCCTTGGGCGAGTTGATCATCGTGTCGGTGAGGAGCCTGAGCGCGTCTTTTCCGCGGATGAAGAGATCGACCATGTGGTGCGACTGGTCGAACAGGACGGCCGAGTGCTGCCACGCCCATTGCTCGCTGCGCCAGTTGTGGAATTCCGGCGCGACGACCGGATAGACATAGGCGCCAAGCTGCGAATTGCGCAGCATTTCAACGGGGTTACCTGCCTGTTGAAGCAATGTTTCGAGTGAATTGGCCATCATTTCCTCTCCTCTTGCGCTCGACAACCGGCTGCCGGTGCGGCGCGAAATGCGGGCCTGCATAGAAATAAACTGTATGTAACGCAAACGATTTTGATGAGGTTATGGTTGATGGCTCGGTGACTGTCGTGGCGTCGATTGCGGGAAGGGGAGGCTGACCACCTAAAGGCGAATCAACTGGTGGTGGCCGACGACGAGCGGAGCAGCGGCGGTGAGTATCTGCGTCAGGCCGGCTGCCGGATCGAAACGCGTTTAACTACCTGTCGTCACCCCGGACTTGTTCCGGGGTCCATGGCGCCGCGAACGCAACGCCTGCACACCCTGCGGAAACATGGATGCCGGAACAAGTCCGGCATGACGGGAATGGAAGTTGGGTCGACGAACTCTCTAGCGTGCGTGGCCTGACCAGGTGCGCAGGCCCGGTTCGGTATGGTCGGGCATGGCGAGCGCCTGCTGCATTGCCGGGCGTGCGGTCACGCGGTCGCGCCATTCGACGAGGCGGGGGCAGCGGGTTGCGATCGCCATTTCGGGGAACATGCGCTCGACCATCATGCCGCAATGGGAATAGAAATTGATGTCGGCCAGCGTGTAGGTTGCGCCGGCGAGCCAGGGCGTCTTCGCCAGCTGCGCCTCGACCTTGTCGACCGCATATTCGACCTTCTCGGTCGCGTTGGCGAGCTGCTCGTCCGAAAAGCCCGAGCGCGCGGCCATCCATTTCTTGCGCTGGTCGGGCAGGGGCACGCGTTCCATCAGCGCTTCGAACTCGCCGCTGTCGATCTTGCGGGCGATGATCCGCACCATGCGGTGCCAGCCATGCATCGAGACGTGGTTCGTCACATGCTCGTCAACGAACTTGTTCCAGTAGCGCATCCGGGCATTGCCCTCGGGCGTGTTGGGGCGGAGCGGCGGTGTGTCGGGGAAGGCGTCTTCGAGATATTCGTTGATCACGGTGGTGTGGGTGATGATCGTGCCGTCGTGATCGAGCACCGGGACCTGGCCTTCCGGATTGATCGCAGTGAACCATTCCGAATGCTGCTCGAACTTGTGCAGGTTCACATAGACGCTCTCGAACGCGAGCCCCTTTTCGAACAGGGGCGCCATCGATTTGAGCGAATTGGCGAGCGGTTCGGCGTGATAATATTTGAGCATTATGATGCTGCCTTCAGACGGTGAGGGTGTCGGAGCGGACAGTGCTCATCCCAGGCCGAGCACGCGCACTGCATTGTCCTTCATGATCAGCGGCAGGACGTCGTCGCGGAAACCGGCTTCGCGGGCCGCGTCGATCCATTTGTCGGGGCGGATCAGCGGCCAGTCCGAGCCGAACATCATCTTATGCTTCAGCTGGGTGTTGGCGTACTGGATCACCTGTTTCGGGAAGTATTTCGGCGACCAGCCGGACAGGTCGATGAACACATTATCCTTGTGCAGCGCCATCGAGAGGCTCTCGTCAGTCCAGGGCCAGCTTGGATGCGCGAGGATGAATTTCATGTCGGGGAAATCGACCGCGACATCGTCGATCAGGATCGGCTGACCATATTTGAGGCGGAGCCCGCCGCCGCCCGGCATGCCTGTGCCCATGCCGGAATGGCCGGTGTGGAAGATCGCGGGCAGCTTATACTCGGCGATCACCTCGTAGATCGGATAGGCCATGCGGTCGGCTGGGTGCGCGTCCTGGGCGATGCCGTGGAATTTGAACCCCTTCACGCCGTGATTCTCGACCAGATCGCGTGCCTCGCGCGCGCCGAGCTTGCCCTTGTGCGGATCGATCGAGGCGAAGGGGATGACGATGTCGTCATGCTCAGCGGCGATATCGGCGACTTCGTAATTGCTGATCCGCTTCGTCCCCATGCCGCACTCGGCATCGACGGTGAACAGGCAGAAGGCGATGTTGCGCTCGCGGTAATAAGCGATCGTCTCGGGGATCGTCGGGCGCTTGCGGTCGGCCTTGAAATAGGTCGAAGCAGCGTCGAAGAACTTCGCCATCACCGGATCCTCGGGATCGTGGCACGACACCTCGGCATGGACATGGACGTCGATCGCGACGACCTTGGTGGGATCGATCGGCATTATTTGGCTCCCTTCTCGAGTGCCTTGTCCTCATTGGCGCGGCTGATCAGATATTGGCGGATCGCCTCGGCGTCGTCAGCGGTGAGCGCCGATTTGAACGAGACCATGCCGTTCTGATGCAACGCGCCGTCGATGACGATCGAACGGATTGCCTCGGGGGCGTTGATCGCCCCTGAGTGGCGGAGATCGGGGTTGAGGCCGCCGGCCACCGCCGCGTCGCCGTGGCAGACGCTGCAATAACGGCCATAGACCTGCCCGCCATGCGCCACCTGTTGCGGCGTGCCTTTCAGCGCGGGCGGATCGAGCACCTGCTTCGCCATTGGCGGGGCTGGGGGCAGGGCGCCTTTCGCGCCGAGCTTGAAGACGAGCAGGCGGCTGATATTGCGCGTTGAGCCGGATTTTTTCGCGAGCAGGCCGGTCGCGATATCCCACACGCCGCCCCAGCCGGCGAGCACCGCGACATATTGCTGGCCGCCGATCGCATAGGTCATCGGCGCGGCGATGATCCCGGTCTGGGCCGGGAAGGACCAGAGCTTCTTGCCCTTGTCAGCGCTGTACGCGACGAACTCGCCCTGCGCATTGCCCTGGAACACCAGGTTGCCGGCGGTCGTCATCGTGCCGCCGTTCCATGGGCCGACCTGCTCGATCTGCCAGGCGGGTTTGCCGGCAATCGGATCCCAGGCGATCAGCGCGCCAGTCGTTGCCTTCATGGCGCCAGCGCGGACGGATTCGTTCGCGGGCATCGCGGTCGCCGCGCCATCGAGCGCGTTCTGGAAGCCGATCGCAGAGGGCTTCCAGTCCTTTGCCGCGGCATAGGGGAAGCCGGCGATGTTGGCGGGCAGATAGACCAAGCCGGTCTTCGGGTTGAAGCTCATCGGCTGCCAGCTATGCGCGCCGCCGGCACCGGGCAGACCGATAAAGGGCGTCGCGCTCTTCTCGTAGCGCGCGGCTGGATTGATTGCGGGGCGGCCGGTCTTCGGATCGAATCCGGTTGCCCAGTTCATCGGTACGAAGGGTTTGGCGGAGATGAATTGGCCGGTTTTGGCGTCGAGGACGTAGAAGACGCCATTCTTGGGCGCATGGAGCAGCACGTGGCGCGGCTGACCGTTCACCGTCAGATCGGCGACGGTGATCTGTGCGTCGCTGTCGAAGTCCCAGCGATCCTCAGGCGTCTCCTGGAAATGCCAGACATATTCGCCGGTGTCGGCGTTCACCGCGACGATCGACGAGGTGTAGAGAGTGTCGCCGGTGCGGCCCGTCGGCGCCGGGTTCCAGGGCTCGGCATTGCCGGTGCCGAAGAAGACGAGGTTGAGCTTGGGATCATAGGTGATCGAATCCCAGACGGTGCCGCCGCCGCCCAGTTTCCACCATTCGCCGCTCCAGGTCTTGGCGGCTGCCTCCATCGCTTTGTTTTCGAAGCCGGCGGCAGGGTTGCCCGGGACAGTGTCGAAGCGCCACGCCACCGCGCCGGTCTCGGCGTCATAGGCGGCGAGATAGCCGCGCGCCTTGTACTCGGCGCCGCCTGAGCCGATCAGGACGCGGCCCTTGACGATCCGCGGTGCGCCGGTGATCGAATAGTCGCTCTGGTTCGGGACGACGACCTTCTCCCACACGACCTTGCCGGTCGCCTGATCGAGCGCGACCAGCCGGCCGTCGAGCGTTCCGACATAGAGTTTGTCGCCGTAGAGCGCGACGCCGCGGTTTACGGCATCGCAACAGGCATGCGCGAGCGTGTCGCGCGGTACCTGTGGGTCATAGGACCATTTCGGCTTGCCGGTCGCGGCGTCATAGGCCTTGACCATGCTCCAGGCGGTCGAGACGTAGAGCGTTCCGTCATGCATCAGCGGCGTCGCTTCCTGGCCGCGCGCGGTGTCGAGATCGGCGGACCAGGCGAGGCCGAGCTGGGCGACGCTCTGATCGCTGATCTGGGTCAGCGGCGAGAAGCGCTGCTCGGCATAGTCGCGGCCATAGCTCAGCCATTCGCCATCGGGCACGGCTGCGATCAGGGCGTCGGTGACGCCGCTGGTGGCGAGCGTCGCCTGGTTTTTGTCGGGTGCCTTGCTGGCCTGGCAGGCGGCGAGCGTGACCAGCGCGCCGATCATGATTGCGCGGCAGCCATGGCCCATTGCTCGATCCATTCTCTGCATCCTCATGTCGCGCCGGATCAGTTCACCAGCCGGTCGCTGCGCCAATATTCAGTGCGCAGCGCCTTCTTGTCCATCTTGCCGGCGGCCGTGCGTGGAATCGCATCGACAAAGGCGACGCTTTTGGGCGCCTTGACCCCGCCCAGCCGCGCCTTGGCATGCGCGATGATCGCCTCTTCGCCGATCCCGTCAGCGACGACGATCGCGTGGACCGCTTCGCCCCATTTGTCGTGCGGGATGCCGATGACCGCGCATTCGCGGATCTCGGGGAGCTCAGTAACGGCGGCCTCGACTTCGGCGGTGAAGACGTTGAAGCCGCCGCTCACGACCATGTCCTTCTTGCGGTCGACGATGTAGAAAAAGCCCTGCGCGTCCCGGTAGGCGACGTCGCCGGTGTGATGCCAGCCGAATGTCCGCGCCTCAGCGGTAGCTTCGGGCAGTTCGAAATATTCCTTCGACACGAGCACGCCGCGTACCACGATCTCACCGCGCTCGCCATCGGGCAGCAGCCGGCCTTCGTCATCCATGATGCCGATCTGGACTGAGCGCGTCGCGCGGCCGCAGCTGGCCAGCCGCTCGGGATGATCACCGGCGGCGGCTGCGGCGACGATCTCGGGCGGCAGCCAGGTCGTGATCATCGGCGATTCGACCTGACCATAAGCCTGGCACATGCAGGGCCCGAACGCTTCGACCGCCTGGCGCAGCTTTTCGGGCGAGACCGGCGAGCCGACCAGGATGAAGAAGCGCAGCGATGATGTGTCCTGCCGGCCGAGTTCGGGCGAGCCGAGCAGGCCATAAAGTGCGGTCGGCGGCAGATACATGTGGGTCACTTTGTACTCGGGGATCGTGCGGAGAACTGCGTCCGCATCGAAGCCGGGCAGAATCACCTGCGTTGCGCCGAGCGCCAGCGTGCCGAGCGCGACCGGACCTGCGGCATGAGTGACGGGCGCGACGACAAGCGAGACGGGCTTGTCGACATCGCCGCCGATTGCGGCGCCGAGCGTCTCAAGCATCGTGCCCCAGCCGAGATTGGTCACCACCACGCCTTTGGACGGCCCGGTCGTCCCGCCGGTCGGGAACAGGCCGACCACGCCATCGGGGGCGCCGAACGGGTCGGAGAAATCGGGCAGCGGGGCAGGCGGCGCGGCCGCCACGAAGTCTTCGAGCGAGGGATCATTGCCGATGCGCCGGTCAAGGCAGATGACATGAGTCAGGCCGGGTACGCGTGCTCTGAGCGCGGCCACGTCGTCCGCCATGCTCGAATGGTAGAACAGCCAGCCGCAATGCACATAGTTGAGATAGGCCGCGTTGGCGTCGATCGCGTTGCGGGTGTTGACCGGCACCCACACGCCATTGGCGCGCCAGATCGCGAGCAACGCGACCATGATCGCTGCGCTGTTCGGGCCATAGAGCGCGACTGGTTGCTGGTTCTCGAACCCGGCGGCGTAGAGTGCCGCCGCGATCCGCTCGGTGCGCGCCTTCACCTCAGCAAAGGTCAGGTGCTCGCCGGCGGCGACGTCGACAAGCGCGGTGCGCGCCGGATCGAGATCGTGGCCGCGGTCGAAATAGTCGATTGAGCGCACCTCAGCCCCAGCGATTGATTTCGGGGCCGGGCGCCCAGATCGTTTCCGGGGCGGCCGTCGCGGCGAGCGACAGGGCGCGGGCCACTGAAGGCCGCGCCTTGACCCGGGCGAGCCAGGCGTTGGTCAGGGGCCTGTCCGTGAAGGCGTCGGCCACCAGCGAGGGCATGCCGGCGAGCCAGGCGTAGGTTTCGAGATCGGCTATGGTGAAATCGCCCATCAGCCAGTCGCGGCCGTCCGCCAGTTGCGCCTCGATCTTGTCGGTCGCTTGTGCGACCTTGGCGCGGCTGTCGGCGAGCTTGGCCTCGTCGAAGCGCCGCTCGACGGCTTCGCGCCAGCGTTCGGCGAGATCGATGCTGGCGATCCCTTGCGGCACCGTGGCGGGCGGCGCGGCGTGCAGGCCGAGATAGGATGCAGCGGGTGCGAGCCGCTCGATCGCGTAGCGGCACCATGCCATCATCTGCCAGCGCGCATAGGGATCGGCGGGGCGGAGCGCCGGGCCGGTGCCGACATCGTCTAGATAGCAGGCAATGAACACGCTGTCGGCCATCGGCGTGCCGTTGACGACCAGCACGGGACCTTCGCCTTCGATTGACTGATCGACTTCCATCGCGTGCGGCACCCGAGCACCGTGGCGCTCTCCGGCGACAAGATCGATCCGCTCCAGCGTCAGATCGACCTGCTTCTCGAAGGCGGCGGCGAGGATGGCGAGCGAGGGACCGTTGGGCTCACCGTGATACAGAATGCGCGTCATGCCGGCTCGCTTTCCAGGATCGCTACCCGTTTCGCCAGATCGGTCCGGCCCATTGCCCAGCATTGTTTGGTCGCTGGCCGGGCATAGATCGCGCGGAGCCAACGCAGGATATTGGGCGTCAATGCGTCGTTCGACAAATGCGGCTGCGACAAGGGCAGGGCATAAGCGAGGTTGAAGCCGTTGATGTCGGCGAGGCTGTAGCTGTCCGAGGCAAGCCATTCGCGCTTGCCCAGCGCTTCCTCGAGCAGGCCGATGCCGAGCGCGACGCGGCGCTTTGATTCAGCCATCTCCTCGGGGGAGAAATCGCCACTGATCGCCTTGCGCCACGCGACGCGGCGCTCGGGGAGCGGGATGCGTTCGATCGCCGCGTCGAGTTCGACCGGGTCGCGCTGGCGCACCGAAGGGCCGATGAACACGCTCCAGCCGATCATCGAGAAGCTCGACCCGAGCCATTGGTCCATGAACTTCATCCACCAGCGCACGCGCCATGTGTCGACAGGGTCGGCGGGCATCAGCCTCGGTCCGGGAAACGCCTCATCGACATATTCCATGATCGCGGTGGATTCGGTCAGCACCCGGTCGCCGTGAGTCATCGCCGGGATCGTGCCGAGCGGGTTGACCGCGAGATAGTCAGGCTTGTGCTGATCGAAGGACAGCAGATCCAGATAATGGCTGTCGAACGCCACGCCCTTTTCGAACAAGGTCAGCATCGGCTTGCCAGAATTCGCGTTCGGCTCCCAGTGATAGAGCGTCACGCGGCCGGTATCAGTCATAGTCATTCCCTGCGGCTGGGCAGGAAATGGCCTGTCAGCCACTCCCTGCCGCGCCCCCTTATAGCGATCAGAACTTCTTCTTGACGGTGAAGGCGAATTCCTGCGGGCTCCCCGGCCGGCCCTTGCGGAAACCGGCACCGGCCCCGCGCAGATCGAAGATCGTCAGCAGATAATATTTGTCGAAGAGATTTTGCGCCTCGACCGAGATGTCGAGGTCGCCGCGGTCATTGGTCCAGGTGATCCTGGCATTGGCAAGCGTGTAGGCCGGGATGAAGTTCAGGTAGCGCGTGCCGGCGATGACGGTCGGGCCGGTATATTGCTTGGCCTGGTAATTGACGTCGAAGCGCGGCGTCAGGCTCCCAGCGCTGCCGAGCGGGATCTTGTACTGAATGCCGGCGCTTGCCTTCCATGGCGGGACCGTCGTCGGATCATTGGCGCTGACGCCGCCCGGATTGGTCGGGTAAGCGGCCGCCGGATTGAGGCTCGATGCGTCATAGGCGAAGGTGAGGTAGCTCAGCGATGCGTCGAGCGACAGGCCGGGCACCGGGAAGGCGGTGAGTTCAGCCTCGAAGCCCTTGATCGTACCCCTGCCGGCATTCAGGCGCGCCGCGCAGGGTGCGTCCGGGCAGGTGCTGACCGGGATCTGGATGTCCTTGTACTTGTTGATGAACCCCGAGAGGTTGAAGCGCAGCTTGCGATCGAACAGATCGCTCTTCAGGCCGATTTCATAGGCATTGAGCTGTTCAGGCGCGAAGGCGATGACCTGGTTCGCGTTGAACGGTCGCGGGTTGCTGCCGCCGCCCTTGAAGCCGGTCGAGAAGCTCGCATAGACGAGCAGGGCCGGCGAGAAGCGATAGTCGGCGGTGAGGCGATAATCGACGCGGCTCGCCTTGTATTTCGCGGTGAGCCCGGTGAGCGCCCGCACGACGTCCGTGGTGCTGCCATTGTGATTGACGTCGAGCGTATCCGGCCCCGCATAGCCGGAGCCATAGGCAGCGCCGATCGGATCGACGAAGCGGTTGATGCTGCCGTTGAGGTTGTACCGATAATAGGTCTGGCTCTTGGATTCGTCGGTGTAGCGCAGGCCGCCGCTCAGTGTGAGATTCTCGACCGGCTTCCAGGAGAGATGCGCGAACACCGCCTTGGCGTCCGCGTCGGTGGGATCGGGCTGGCGGAACTGCAGCGGATAGACCGGCACATACCGGATATCCTGGGTCGAATCGTAGAGCGAATGCTGCTTGAAATAATAGCCGCCGAGCGTGAAGTTGAGCGTCTTCGCGAGCTCCACATTGGCGCGGACCTCCTGGCTGAAGCTCCAGTTGGTCAGATGGTTCTGGCCGAAGCCGTTGCTGGCGGGCGAGGCATCGTCGTCCGAATCGAACCGCGTATCGAACGCGCGGTACCCGCTGATCGAGGTCAGCGCGATCGCATCGTTGAGCTGGTAGTTGATCTGGCCGGAGACACCCCAGCCATTATACAGGCTGCGATCGGTGCCCGAAGTGGCCGCGAGCGGCGTGCCGGCCGCGCCATAGGGATCGACCGGGATCGGCGGCACCCAGACGCCGGCGGGCTGGCCGGTCGAGATGTAGTTGCAAAAGGGCCCACAGATGAAACGGCTATCATAGGGCACGCCGGGCGCCGGGTTCACGTTCGGCGAATTGATCGTCGATGTCGCGAGAAGTACTTCGCCGGCGATGGTATGCTCGTCATGCGTATAGTCGCCGATGAGGGTCACGTTGAGCGCGTCGTTTGGCTCCCAGCGCAGGATGCCGCGAACCGCCTGATAGCCGACGCCGCCGAGCTTACTGATCCGGCAATCGCCGGCGGACCGGGTCGAGGCGACGCCGCTCCCCGGGTTGGCGCAACCATAATCGAGCCGGTCGACAAAGCCGTCCTGTTGCTTGAATACGCCCGAAATCCGCGCGAACAGCGTATCGGTCAGCTTGAAATCGGCGGCGGCGCGCAGGCCGATCCGGTTGCGCGAGCCATAGGTCGCCTCGACAAAGCCGTCATTGTCGCCGTGCGGCATCTTCGAATAGATCTTGATCGCGCCGCCTTCGGAATTGCGGCCGGCGAGCGTGCCCTGGGGCCCGCGCAGGATTTCCACCCGATCGAGATCGAGCAGGTCGAACACGGCGCCGGTCAGCTGCGGATAATAGACGTCGTCGATATAGATGCCGACGCCGGGCTCATAGGCCGGGTTGAAGTCATTCTGTCCGACGCCGCGGATCGATGCGGAGATCGAGGGACCGAACGAGGCGCCTTGCGGCTTCAGCGACACGTTTGGCGCAGAGTCTGCGACCTGGGCGAGGTCGGTCTGGTTCTTCGCTTCCATCTGTGCCGCATTCACGGCCGTGATCGCGATCGGCGTGTCCTGCAGTTTTTCGCGGCGAAACTGTGCGGTGACCACGATGTCCTGCGTCGTGGATTCCGCATCGGGCGTCGCCGCCGGTTCGGTCTGGGTGCTCGCGGGCGCGGTTTGCGCCAGCGCCGGAGTGGCGAACACAAGCGCGGAAGCGGAAGCCAACAGGCCTGCCGTCAGGCGCGAACGGACAAAATGGTGCATCGAATTTCCCCTCCTGGATCAGGCCCGCCCTTGGTGGACGTGGCCTTCCGAACGGCGCGTTTGCGTGCGCCCATTGTAGGAAAGACATACGATTTCACGGCTGACAAGGAGTAGGGAAACTACCCCTATCGGCACTGCCAGCCTTGGGAACGAGCCTGTTCGAGGGGGCTTGCTCTCGGCCCATAGGCTGCGCCACACTGTGCGACAGGCATACAATTGCCGGCGGTCGGGAGCGGAAGGGCGATGGAGGCGATGATCAATTATGTCGCACGAGGGCAGGGCCGCATGCGGTATTTCGCGAACGACTCGAGTCGAGACACGGTCGTGCTCGCGCCGCAGCCGATGGTGATCCGCGAGTCGCGAGCGGAGGGCACCAGCCTCGATTGCGAAGGCTTCGCCCTGGTGCCGCATCACAGCGCGGTTGCGGATTTCGCGGATGCGGCTGAGGTGGCCCGGATCTACCCGGCCGAAATCGAGGCGCTGGTGAAGCAGGTATCGGGTGCCGACTCGGTGGTGGTGGCGGGTACTGGCGTGCTGCGCTTTGCCGAGAGGTCCGCGCAGTCGGGCGCGCTCGACAATTCGCGCCCCGCCCGGTTCGCGCATGTCGATGTGTCGGACACGACCGCGGCGCAATTCTCCCAGCGCTCGCTGCCTGACGACAGAGGCGGGGTCGCGCCCCGCCGCGTCGCCCATTACAATATCTGGCGCGCGATCTCGCCCGCGCCGCAGGACGTGCCGCTTGCCCTGTGCGATGCGCGCAGCGTCGCGCCCGAAGACCTGCTGCCCGCCGACGCCGTCTTCGATCGCGACGGGGTGGATGTCTGGTCGTTCGAGGGGCTCGTCGTCGCGCATTCGCCAGCGCATCACTGGCACTGGTTTCGCGATCTCGGGCGCGACGAAGTGATCCTGTTCAAGACCAACGACACCGATCCAGACCGCGCGCATTCAGTGCCGCACGTCGCGTTCGACGATCCCGATTGTCCGGCCGATGCGCCGCCGCGCGCGTCGATCGAGATGCGGGCGATCGCTTACTGGTTCCAGGCGCAGGCGCCGTCATGATCTCATGGCGAGGACATAGTGCGCAGTATTGGCCACGATCGTGGCGGGAGAGGAATCGATATGACCATGACCGGTAGCAAGGACCCGCGCACCATTGTCGATCAGGCGCCGATGAGCTGGCTGCAGATCGCCGCGGTGGCGATCACGGTCGGGTTGAACGCGCTCGACGGCTTCGACGTGCTGTCGATCAGTTTCGCCTCGCCCGGTATCGCCGCCGAATGGGGTGTCGAGCGCGCTGCCCTCGGCGTCATATTATCGATGGAACTGATCGGCATGGCGGTCGGCTCCGTGCTGCTCGGCGGTGTCGCTGACCGGATCGGCCGGCGGCGGATGATCCTTGCCTGCCTCGTCACGATGATGACGGGGATGGCGATGGCGAGCCGTGCGACGGGGATCACCGATCTTTCGATCTGGCGCGTGCTCACCGGGCTCGGCATCGGCGGCATGCTCGCGACGGTGAACGCAGTGACCGCCGAATTCGCCAATGCCGCGCGGCGCAACACCTGCCTCGCGGTGATGGCGATCGGCTACCCGCTTGGCGCGGTGGGCGGAGGGAAGGTCGCGGCGCTGCTGCTGAACGGCGGGGACTGGCGCGCCGTTTTCGAATTCGGTGCGATCGTTACCGCCTGCTTCATTCCGCTGGTCTGGGTCTTCGTCCCCGAATCCATCCATTATCTGGTCGATCGACGTCCGGAGGGCGCGCTGGCGCGGATCAATCGCACGCTGACGCGGATGCGTCACCCGACCGTCGATGGGCTGCCCGAGCCGACCGCCGCCGAGCGGAAACGGTCCGTCACGGACATCTTCAGCCCGGCGCTGCTGCGCACCACCATCCTCCTCACGCTCGGCTATTTCGCGCATTGCGTGACCTTCTATTTCATTCTCAAATGGTCGCCGAAGATCGTCGTCGACCTCGGCTTCATACCCAGCGCCGCGGCGGGCGTTCTGGTCTGGACCAATGTCGGCGGTGCGACCGGCGGGGCGATCTTCGGGCTGGTCGCGCAGCGCGTCGATCTCAAGCGGCTGACCTTGATTGCGCTGGGGCTGTCGAGCGTGACGGTCGCATTGTTCGGCGCGGCGGGTGCCACGATGCTGACGATGCTGTCAGCGCTTGCCTGCATTTCGGGGTTCTTCACCAATGCGGCGATCGTCGGATATTACACGATCTTCGCGCGCGCTTACCCCACGCATGTCCGTGCGACGGGGACCGGCTTTGTGGTCGGCGTCGGCCGTGGCGGCGCAGCGCTGTCGCCGATCCTCGCGGGCTTCCTGTTCGCCGGCGGCATCAGCCTGGCCGGCGTCGCGATCGTGCTGGCGTGCGGCTCGCTGGTCTCGCTGGCCGCCCTGGCGTTTACTCGCCTGCGCCTTGCCGATGTCGTGCACGGCGCAGAGGAGGTCGCGCCCGTCGCGGCCTGAGCGGATCGCTGCTTCTCCCTCTCGCGCTTAGCGAATTCGAGCGCCCCCAAAATCCTTCTCCCCTTGTGGGAGAAGGAGGGAGGAGCGAAGCGACGGAAGGATGAGGGGGAGTGAGGCTCGGTAGCGTCGACCCAAGGAAGAGTCCCCCTCACCCTTCCCACCGCTACGCGATGGGCCCCTTCCCTCTCCCACAGGGGGAGAGGGAGAAGAAGGGCGCGCGCGTTCCTCGCTGAAGACCATGGCGCCGCGTCAGGCTGCGTCCGCACGCTCCGCTTCGCTGCCGGTCATATCATAGCCCTCGCCATTATCCGGCCGCAGCACGACATGGCCGATCGCAGTATTGCTGCATGGGACATGGTAATGGCGGTGCAGCTTACGCGTACGCTTGCCGAGCGCGCCGCGCATGATCAGCCACATCACCATCTCGATGCCCTCCGATCCGGTTTCGCGGAGATATTCGATGTGCGGGATGTACCGCGCTGCATCGCTCTCGCCGATCAGTGAATCGAGGAAGCGATTGTCCCATTCCTTGTTGATCAGCCCGGCGCGCGGACCCTGGAGCTGGTGGCTCATGCCGCCCGTGCCCCAGACCTGCACGTTCAGGTCCTCCTCGAAGCTCGCCACCGCGCGCGCGATCGCCTCGCCCAGCGCCCAGCAGCGATTGCCCGAAGGCGGCGGATAGGTGACGACGTTGACGGCGAGCGGAATGACCCTGGTCGGCCAGGCCTCGGGCTTGCCGAACATCATCGACAGCGGAACGGTCAGGCCATGATCGACATCCATCTCGTTGATGATCGTCATGTCGAATTCGTCGAGGATCAGGCTCTGCGCGATATGCCAGGCAAGGTCGGGATGTCCCTCGACCTCGGGCACCTTGCGCGGGCCCCAGCCCTCATCGGCGGGCTTGTAGCGTTCGCCGCAGCCGATCGCGAAGGTCGGGATGACCTTCATGTCGAAGGCGGACGCGTGATCGTTATAGACCAGGATCACGACGTCGGGCTTTTCGGATTTCTCCCAGGCGCGGGTCCATTCGAAACCCTTGAAGATCGGCCCGAAATAATCGTCCGAATCCTTGCCGAAATCCGAGGCGACGCCGAGCAGCGGGACGTGGCTCGAGCCGACGCCTGCGGTGATACGTGCCATTTCTATCGGCCCTCCTTGATCGAGCGATTGCCCTCGGGGGACCTGCCGCCGGCGACCATCATCTTTGTGTATTCCTCGAAATTCATGTCGGTCATCGTCGAGACCGCCTGGGCGAAGCTCTGCCCGTCCGTCGAGAAGACCTTGGCGAGGAAATAGACATTGCCGCCAAGATCGAGCAGCCGGTTGTAATCGCGCTTGAGCAGCGCGTCCTTCTGCTCGGGCGTCAGTTTCCACTCGTCGATATAGGCGCTTTCGTCGGCGCGGAACCGCTCGCGATTCTCGTCCTTCATCAGGCTCATCGCGAACTGGTTGAGGTGATAGCCCTGCCGCGCGCGCTTCGCGGTGAACACGCGCGTGCCCGGGATATCCTCGAACTCGGCGAGATATGCGTGGATATCGCGAGGTCCGCTCACAACCGTCTCTCCTTCAGTCGACATCAAGCCGCGGAATGTCGCGGCGCGTTGTCCGGGAAAACGGTCGCGTGGGGCGGACCGTAACGCCAATCGGAATGCGCGTCCCGCTATTCGTTTTCCGGAATTCCGCTTCGATGACGCGCTTGTTTCGGGCGGCCTGTACCGAGATCGAGCCTATCTTGGACCCGTCTGGCGGACATAGTAAAAACTTATGGATTGGGCGCAGTACCAATTGGGTCGCCTCCGGCTCGCGGCGCTAGCCAAGGGCGAAAAGGGGAGACCGGATATGGCGCAGGCTCGTCGACCATTTGCAGCGGTTGCGCCGGGCCGATGAGCTATGCGCGTCAGGTCGAGGCGCTTGTCCGCCAGCTAAGGATCACGCCATTCCTCAATGATCTGGCCCGCGCCGATGCCGCAGCCGTCGATCTCGAGACCTGGGAAGCGATCGTCGATCAGGCGGCGCGCTTCGCTGAAGGGGTGATCGATCCGCTCGATGCGGCGCTTGATCGCCCCGGCGCGACGCTTCGCAACGGTCGCGTCGCCACGGCGCCCGGGCACCGCGAGGCCTGGGCGCGCTTCGCCGGCGATGGCTGGCTGACGCTCGCCTTGCCGCTGGATGCGGGCGGGCAGGATTTGCCGCTGCTGCTGACCAGCGCCTGCGAGGAATTGTTCAACCGGGCTTCGTCGGCGTTCACGATGCTCGCGATACCCAACCGGACCGCCGCCGCGATGCTGGCAAAGGCCGCCGACGCAGCGACGCGCGAGGCGTGGGGGCCGAAACTCGCCTCGGGCGAATGGACCGCGACGATCTGCATCTCGGAGCCCGATGCCGGTTCAGATGTGGCGCGCATCCGGACGCGCGGGACGCGTGGGGACGACGGTACCTGGCGCGTCACCGGCGAGAAATGCTGGATCAGCTATGGCGATCACGATCTCGGCGCGCGCATCGGGCATTGCATGCTGGCGCGCACCTCGGACGCGCCCGGCGTGCGCGGGTTGAGCCTGTTGTTGGTCCCCGACAGCCGTGACGACGGAAGCACCAATGGCGTCGCCGTGAGGCGGATCGAGGAGAAGCTCGGGCTGCACGGATCACCGACGTGCGTGATGGGCTTCGAGGATGCTGAGGCGATCCTGATCGGCGCCGAGGGCCGGGGGCTCCAGACTCTGTTCCATATGATGCTGCTGATGCGCCTGTCCTGCGCGCCGCAGGGTGTCGGCGTCGCCGAGGCGGCACTCGCGACCGCGCTTGGCTATGCGCAGGAACGGCGGCAGGGCGGCGATCCGGCTGCGCCGCCGGTGCCGATTACTGCCCATGCCGATGTGCAGCGCCAGTTGCTGCGTATGGCCGGTCGCGTCGAGGTGGCGCGCGGGATTGCGCTCACTTCGGCGGCGGTAATGGACCTGGCCGAGCGCGCGCCGGAAGAGGACCGCGCCGGCTGGCTGGCGCTCGCGCAGTTCCTGCTGCCGATCGCCAAGGATCTGTCGGCGCGACTGGCGTTCGACGTCTCGAGCGAGGCGCTGCAGGTGCTCGGCGGCGCCGGCTACACACGCGAATGGCCAGTCGAGCGGCGTCTGCGCGACGCACGCGTATTCGCGGTGTTCGAGGGCACCAGCGGGATCCAGGCGATCGATATGCTCCACCGCCGGCTATGGCGCGACGAGGGCGATGGCCTGAATCGCTTTCTGGCGGCGGCACGGAGTGACCTTGGCGACGATCCGGATTCGGCTGCAGTCGCGACAATGCTTGACCGGTTGGAGGCAGTGGCCGCGATGCTCGGCGCGTGGCGCGGTGAGGCGCGCGACGCCGAAGCCGGGGCCACCGCGTTTCTCGATCTGTGCGGACTCGTGGTCGGCGCCTGGATTGCGCTTCGCCTGTTGCGCTTTGCAGGCGACGACGAGGTGGCGCGGCGACTAAAGGCGGCGGCAAGCTTCCATCTCGCTGAACTGCCTGCGCGGGTCGAAGCCGAGGCCCGGCTTGCCACACTTGGCGCGGCGCGGCTCGACGGCTTCGGCGACTATATCGGCTGAGGGCGCTCAGCTATTCGTGGATACGGCGCAGCAAATTGACCAGCGTCGCGGTCTCGCGCTGCGTGAAGCGCGCCTTCAGCCACGCCTCATGTTCGAGAATGCTTTCGCGTGCGCTCACCAACGCCTCATGCCCCGTTGTCGTCAGGTGAAGCGTCTGGCGGCGGCGATCGCCGGTCGAGGCGCCGCGCTCGACAAAGCCGCGCTTCTGCAGGCGGTTGATAATCGCCATCACCGTCGCGCGGTCCATCTGCAACCGCCGCCCGATATCGGCCTGGGCAATATCGGGATGGTCGTCGATCAGCCAGAGCGTCGAGACCTGCTTCTGGGTGAGATCGAGATCAGCGAATGTCTCGGTGAAATGGCGATAGACTGCGCCATGCGCCAGGCGGATGTGGAAGCCCACAATCTCGTCGATGCCGCCAAGGTCCGGATCGGCGTCGACAGAGCCTATAGCGGCATCCTTTTTGACCGCGCTATTATGGGGGTAATTCATAGTAACGGCTTGAGCGTCTTGCGGCGCAGCGTCAATGCTTCCGCTTGAAAAATCGTTGGTCTTGCATACAATGCGCGCAAACAATGGACCTGAGAGGATCAGCCGTGGCGCAGTTTCCGGAAACCCCGTCGTTCACCGGTTTCAACACCCCTTCGCGGATCGAGGCGGATATCGCCGACCTCGACGTCAAGGGCGCGATTCCGCCCGAGCTCGACGGCGCGTTCTACCGCGTCCAGCCCGATCCGCAGTATCCGCCGCGCCTCGGCGATGACATCGCCTTCAATGGCGACGGCATGATCACGATGTTCCGCTTCCATGACGGGCGGGTCGATTTCAAGCAGCGCTGGGCGCACACCGACAAATGGAAGCTGGAGCGCGAGGCAGGCAAGGGCCTGTTCGGCGCCTACCGTAATCCGCTGACCGATGACGAGAGCGTGAAGGGGAAGATCCGCGGCACCGCCAACACCAATGCCTTCATCTATGGTGGCAAGCTCTATGCGTTGAAGGAGGATTCGCCGGCGCTGGTGATGGACCCGGCGACGCTCGAGACCGAGGGTTATACCTGGTTCAACGGTGCGATGACCGGACAGACCTTCACCGCCCACCCCAAGATCGATCCGCTGACCGGCGACATGATCGCGTTTGGCTATGCCGCCAAGGGCGTGCTGACCCTCGACATGACCTATTATGTCGTGTCGCCCGAGGGGGAGCTGAAGCAGGAATTGTGGTTCGAGCTGCCCTATTATTGCATGATGCATGATTTCGCGATCACGCCCGATTACGCGCTGTTCCATGTCGTGCCGAGCACGTCGAACTGGGAGCGGCTCGAAAAGGGCCTGCCGCATTTCGGCTTCGACACCACGCTGCCGGTCTATCTCGGCGTCCTGCCGCGCCGGCCCGATGCGACCGCCGAAGACATCCGCTGGTTCAAGCGCGACAATTGCTTCGCCAGCCATGTGATGAACGCGTTCCAGGAGGGCACGAAGATCCACTTCGATACGCCCGAGGCGAAGAACAACATGTTCCCCTTCTTCCCGGACATTCACGGCGCGCCGTTCAACGGCCCCGAGTCAGCGAGCTTCCTGACGCGCTGGACGGTGGACATGGCGTCCAACTCGGACGCGTTCGAGAGCCGTGAGCGGCTGACCAACATGATGGGCGAATTCCCCCGCATCGACGACCGGCGGACCGGGCTGCCCTATCGCTATGGCTGGCTGCTGGTGATCGACCCGACCAAGCCGGTCGAACTGAAGGGCGGCAGCCCCTCGGGCATGTTGATGAACACGCTCGGCCTGATCGACCACGAAACCGGCACCGAGCAGAAATGGTGGTGCGGCCCGCTATCCTCACTGCAGGAGCCCTGCTTCATCCCGCGCAGTGTCGATGCGCCCGAAGGCGATGGCTGGATCGTCCAGGTCTGCAACCGCCTCGAGGAGCATCGCTCCGATCTGCTGCTGTTCGACGCGGTGGATATCGCGAAGGGGCCGATCGCTGAGATACGGATTCCGATCCGGCTGCGGTTCGGGTTGCACGGGAACTGGGCGACGGCGGAGGAGATTGGGCTGAAGGAGGCGGCTTGATCCTGGGCGTCGCCTCAAATGGCTTGAGCGGTGAGCCAATAAATTGGGGATTCCAGTCCGCGTGGTTAGCTTCTTTTGCGCTTTGGCCTAGCCAAGGGGTAAAGCCATCTTGCGTGGAAAGGGTTGCAGACCCCGGTCTGGATTTCAGCCAATCGCGACCGGCCGCCGCCATCCGCCTCGCCCAACGAAAGATCGAGCGCGACGGTCAATCAGGTCTGATTGCATGGATGTCTCGCAGAGCACTCTGTTGGGCTATTCAGCACATCGAATCACGGGCGGTTAGCCAGTGCAGGCAAAATCCTCCTCCTTTCACGTAAGTCGAAGCGGATCAGTCCATCAAACGCACATTGACACTCGCTTCAGAAGGGCCACATACAATCTACTATGACAGCCAATGAACAAGCGGCCCAATCGTCGGTTGAGCAGCCAGACTCCGTTCAGCTGTTACCTGTCGTTCGAGATGCAAGCTTCGTCCGGATTGCCGCCGACGACATAATCGTCGTTCACCGGAAACGTGATGTGCAAATCAGTTTGATCGTTACGGGGCCAGACCCAATCAAACAGGCTATTCCTGGCGAACGGAAAAATGGTTTTGCGGTTCAAGAGATCCAATTGGCGCAAAGCTTTACCGAGATTGCTCGTGTTGGACTACCATCCGGGACTGCTTTCAATATGGCGATGAATATCATCGAGTCAGCGGTGCAATCAGGCAACGTCCCGATTGGCAGATTCCGTGATCGGTTTCTGGCCATGCTTGATGAGCACGAAAGCTCTGGCGAAAAGCAACCGGCGAAAGCGGCCGCTTCACGGCGGAAGCAATAAATGGCGACAGCAATCAAGGAATTCGCTGAAGATTGGATCGAAGCTCCGTCGCCCGAGGATTCTTGGACGCGCCAATCGTCGGTGGAAGCTGAGCCTACCACTTCTCGCGATGAATTCTTATTTATCATTAAGCGGCCAGCTTCTGAGAAGCAGTCAAGTCCGAGGTTGGGACATGATCGTGGACTGTGGAAACGTCAGCTTCTCCGCGATTATCTTGTCCTGCCGGCAAATCGCGATGATCCGAACTACGATGCGATAGAAGCGCAAATTCAAGAACTACGTCAGCACGCGGATGAGGAAGGCGAGGAATTTTCAAGCGAGTCCGCGACCGCGGCGCTACGATTCTGCCACGATCTTGCCGCGGATCATGAACCCGCAATCTTTCTCATGGCCAACGGCAATTTAAGGGCCGTGTGGCAAAATAAGCTGCGAGATCAGATTGGCATTCAGTTCATGCCGAATGGCCTCCTTCAATATGTGATCCTGCGCGATCGAGATGGCGCAACCTTGAAGGCCCTCGGCGAGGATGTCAGCTATAGCAAGGTCAGATACACGGTCGAGGTCCAAGAACTCATGGGACTTTGGTTCTGTGGCCAAGGGTGACTCCGTTGATACTAGCGAAGACGTCGTACGCCTAATCCGACACATCGATTTTAAGAACGGGATCGTCGGTGCCAGCGCCTTCGACCGTCCGGAGAAAGACCATGATGGCCTGTCGGTATCCCGCCGTCGCGTGTTCGCCCGAGACGATGAGGCCGATCTAAAGCGCATTCGCGAGGTGTTAGGCGCTTGGCGGACGCTGAAGGCAAGCAATCGATTGGCGCAGATCTGTGTTGCCGACATCCTGGCTGCAGGCGAGGAGGCAAAGCGTGCGCTCGCGGTCGTTGAAGACCCGATCGAGGCAGAGCCGCCTAAGCCCGCGAATGAAGCACACGCGCTGATCTGTGGGTTGCCGTTTGCGGGATCCGAGGAAGGAACTCTCGATGCGGTGACTGCAGGCGACCTGCTTGCGCGTAAGATTGACCCACAGAATATCTTCCCAGCTATTGAGCCAGCTGCTTAAACACAGGTAGCCCGTTCCATCAGCGCATCCTCGTCCCGCTACGCGCGCCCGGCGATCACCAGCATCAACACGACGATGGGAATCCCCACCGCATTGATGCTGAGCATCGACCAGCGCAGATCGCCCGTCGCATCCGACAGCAATCCGACGATAGAGGGGCCGATCGCAGAGATCCGCATTCGATTCGCCTGCGGTTCGGGCTGCACGGCAACTGGGCGACGGCCGAGGAGATTGGGCTGACGGAGACGGCGTGATCCGGCATTCGCCTGATTAGCGAACGCATAAGGCAGGAGCGTCGGATTCTAATGGCGAACGGATTCAGGAGATTTGCCTGGTTGGCTGATTAACCGAATATTCGGCGGGCAATCACAAACTCTTACTTGCCCTTGGGGGGGCGCGCGGGCTACCAGACAAGCACGCATTTACCGGGGGGGAATCATGAAGACACTATTGCGCGCGACCGTTCTGGTCGCTGTCGGCGCCTGCGGCGCTGCCGCGAATGCAAAAGACGTAAGCCCACAGAGCTATATCGCCGAGACAACGCGCGCAACGCCGGGCAGTGTCGCAGTGAGGGTCGAGGTCGCCCAGGGCGAGATCAAGTCGGACATCAATCCGTCCAACATTGCAGTCGCAACGGGTGGCGGTCTGTTCGGCGCGCTTGTTGGTATCGCGGTCGACTCTGCGAAGGCCAAGAAGGCAGAAATACTTATTACGCCTGTGCGGAATGCTTTGACCGGGTTCGACGTCGATGCGCTTGCGATTGATACGACCAAGGCGGAAACGGCCGATATCGCCTGGATGAGCCAGGACACGGCCACCTTTTCGAAGGACACGTCAACGGCTAGCGACAGCGCTTATCTTGATACGATCGTCGGGAACAAGCTCGCCCTGGTAAGCTATTCCTATGATCTTTCGCCCGATTTCGCGAGCGTCAGGGTCGTCGAGCACATTTCGATAGTCCGCAAGACCAGCACCAACAGCGCCGGCGCGGCTATCAAGCCTGTCGATCGCCTGTCCTACCGTAATCTGGAGTATAACCAGTCCGTGACCAGCGTAGTGACGCTGGCCAACGCGACGAAAGACAAGGATGCGAATGTCGCCTTGTGGGCAGCCGATGGCGGAAAACGGGCGCGCGCCGCGCTGGTTACTGCCTTTGCAGAAGTGAATCGCCTGGCCCACAAATCGCTGAGCCTCACGCCGGACACCATCAAGGCGATGAACGGCAAAGAGAATCAGCGCATCGTCGCAGGCGGTTATACGGGGCGCCAGGTCGCGGGCGAGGCTAACGGTACCACCCTCATCTGGGCGCCGGGCTTTGTGTCTGAACAGATGGCTGTCGACAGCACCACCAAATGAGCGCGCCTGCTCGGTTTGAAAAATGGGCGCGGTTGCGGCCAGGCAAGGGCGCGTTGCTCTTGTTGGCCGTTGCCGCGCCGGTCGCCACTTATGCCGCGACCCGGCCGGTGATGTTGGACCAGACCTATGTCGAGCCGACCCCGGTCGTCTCCGTCCTCGGGAAAAATGCTCCGCCTTGCGGCGTCCATATTGTGGAGCTTGTCGACGCTCGCCGGTCACCGGAAATGATCGGGATGCTGGGAGGGAAGCCGGTGTTGGCGCCGCAGGACAGAACGGCCTGGCTGATTTCCATCATCAGCGGACTAAAGGGCCGCGGCATTGCGGTGGATTTCAATAACCCTACCGTCGAGAGCCCCGAGACCGTCAACGCCCACATAACACTGCAAACGGCCTGGATTAATCCAGTCCAGGTCAGCTTTGATGCGAGTGTGGTTTTCAAGGTCCAGGCCAAAGGCACGGACACGAGAACGATCGATCAATATTATCGTGGCAGTGCTTCGCGTACGAACTGGGCTTCTGGAAACGGTGAAGTAAAAAACAATGTGAACATCGCCTTTTCGCGCGCGCTCGACGCCATGGCGCGCGATTTGGTGCGATTATGCGACGCGCAGAAAACATAGGCCCGTAATATTTTGTAGTCCGCTGACCGCCCGTGAATGAGGGATTCGTGTCGAAAAAGGGAAGCCTCCGCCGGGGCGGGCGAGCAGGATAAGCCGGCGTGCCGGACGCCCGAGACACTCCGAAACGGCCAGTGTGTCACTGCTTTAGCGCCCGATCTGTACATAGTTCTGTACATCGTGAAAAGTGTCACGATCCTCATGACATTTCCAACCGAAGCCGGTGCTGCGTCCGTTGCCGATCCTTCGATTCAACCGAAACCGCGTCCGCGCTATCCGGCATCCATCGCGCCGTAAAATCGCTGTCTCTCTGCTCATTGGTAGCGACAGAAATGTGGATCGACCTCGCGCATGAAACCGCCAAGCCCATATCAGCCGGCTACCACCGGTGAAGGAATCGAGGCGCAGCGCCGGTCAGCCACGCAGGGACTGCGCCGATTTTACCTGTGTCGCGCCGTCGCTACCTGCCGCGCTGCGCCCACCGCTGGTCTAGGCGCTGCCGGCCCGCTCGATCAGCGCATCCTCGTCGCGTTGCGCCCGCCGAGCGATCACCAGCATCAGGATGACGATGGGAATCCCCACCGCGTTGATGCTGAGCATCGACCAGCGCAGATCGCCCGTAGCATCCGACAGCAGCCCGACGACATAAGGGCCGATGCCCAGGCCGAGGATGGTCATCACCAGCAGGTACAGGCTCGATGTCATCCCGCGCATGCGTGGCAGCACCTGATCATAGAGGATCGCGTAGAGCGGCGGCAGCCAGCCGGTGAGCACCAGGCCGTAGAAGATGAAGCGGAAATAGAAATCGCCCACGCTCGGCGCGAGATAGACCCAGAAGGACAGGATCGGCGACAGCCCCATCGCGAACAGCGCGACCCAGGCGCGGCCGGCGCCCGGAAAACGCCGCTGCAGCAGATCGGAGAGCGGGCCCCAGACCAGCGGGCCGACGATCCCCATCACCGCCGCGAGCAGGCCGAACTGCCACGCCGTGTCCTTCATCGACTGGTGGTAGTAGCGGATGATGAAGCTCGGGTTGAACGCCATCATCCCGTAATTGATCACCGACTGGAGCGCCCCCACCATCATCGCCATCAGCAGGGTGGGCGACTTGACGATGACATTGAACGCCTGCGTGTCGGAGAGCCGCATCGACTGTACGAGGTTGACGATCACGAACAGCCCGAAGCCGATCACGCCCCATTGAAGCGCGTGCGCGCTGATCGTCACGCCGAGGAGCGAAAGCGGCGGTCGTGGCGAAAGGCCGTTCGCGACACGGGTGAGGACCATCATCGCGACGACGATCACCAGAAGGGCGCCGAGATTGAACAGCCAGCTCGACCGCGGCGCGTTCCGCCTGCGCATGCTGAGCCAGTGTGCGCCGGGCAGCACCGCGGCGAGAACCGCGCCGCTGGCGAGGAACGGGTGCGGATCGGGCGCGGTATCGATGCCATCCATCTCGCCGCGCACGGGCTCACGCAATCGCCACATCAGCAGCGAGAGCGCGAACCCCGGCATTGCGGCTACGATCAGCGCGAACTGCCAGCCGTGCATTGGCACCGGCGCGCGACCGGCTTTGGCCAGCCCGTCCCACCATTCGGCCGCGATCCCGCCGAGCATGAGCGAGCCGCCGATGCCGAGCGCGATCGCCGAGGCGATCACCGACATCACGAAACCGCGGCGGCGCTTCGGCCAGTAATCATAGATCAGGCTTGTGCCGGCGGGCTGGCTCGCCGCCTCGCCAATGCCGACGCCGAGGCGCGAGATGGCGAGCACCCCGAAACTGTTCGCCAGCCCGCCAAGCGCGGTCGCCGCCGACCAGAACAGCAGCGAGATCGCCAGCAGCCTTGTGCGGATCCAGCCATCGGCCAGCCGCCCGAGCGGAAGCGAGAACAGGGCGTAGAACAGCGCGAAGACGGTGCCGAACAACAGGCCCATCTCGGCATCGCCGACGTGCAGGTCCATCTTGATGGCG
Source organism: Sphingomonas sp. P3_C5 (assembly GCF_056402635.1). NCBI lineage: Bacteria > Pseudomonadati > Pseudomonadota > Alphaproteobacteria > Sphingomonadales > Sphingomonadaceae > Sphingomonas > Sphingomonas sp. P3_C5. Next base: position 91,199 of record NZ_JBFUHA010000011.1, on the reverse strand, counting down.
GGGGCGAGGATCGCGAGGATCTGCCGGTCGAGCAGGCTCGCCGCATTGGTCAGCGCGACCAGCGCCAGCGCATAGCGCGCGCCCTTCGGCACCAAAGTCGGTGGCGTGCGGGGCGAGGCGGCGACCCCAGGCTCGGTCACAGCTTGAACACGCGCTCGGCGTTGGTCTGCATCAGCTTCTTCTTCGCGCTGTCCGAAATATCGAGCAGGTCATGAGTCCGCACCTCGTCAGCGACATATTGGTACGGATAATCCATCGCGTACATCACGCGGTCTTCGCCCATCACCTCGAGCATCAGCTTGATCGCGGGCGGGAAGGGCAGGCCGCTGGTGGTCGCGAGGACATTCTCGCGCATGCAGGTGGGGATGTCCTTCCTGAGCGGCTTGAGCCGCGCATAGCGTTGCGACGCGACGCCCGCCTTGTGCATGTAATCGATGCGCGCGAGCCAATAGGGGACCGCCTCGCCGCCATGCCCAACCGCGATCTGGAGATCGGGATAGCGATCGAAGATGCCGGTGGTCATCAGCCGCAGCAGATGCATGGCCGTCTCGACGGCGAAGCCGAAGATCGCGCCGTCGAGGCCGGCGTCGATCAGCCCGCCGATCATATCGTCGGGCAAGGTCTGCGGGTGGATGTAAAGCGGCTGGCCGGTGTCGGCCAGCGCGCGGAAGATCGGGTCGAACTGCGGCTCGTCGAGATAATGGCCATGGGTATGGCTGTTGACCATCACGCCCTTGAAGCCGAGCTCGCTGGCACCCCGCCGGATTTCGCCGGCCGACCATTCTGGGTCCTGCGGCGCGATCGAGGTCATGCCGACATAGCGCGTCGGATATTTCGCACAGGCGTCAGCCAGCGAATTATTGGCGCGCGACACCATCGCCTTTGCCTCGTCCACATCGAACAGGGGCTGCACGCCGGGCGAGGTGAGGGACAGGATCGCGACATCGATCCCGGTCGCATCCATATCGGCGATGCGGCGCTCGCCGAGGTCGAGCAGCCGCTCGATGATCTCGGTCGCGCGCTTCGACGGCGACCTGGCGTAAAAGCCCCAAAGCGAGGTCATACCCTTGTCGGCGGTGCCGTCGGCGACCATCCGCAGAAAGGCGTCGATCTGCTCGCGCGTCGCAAAGGCTTCCTCGGTCGCGATGCGCAGATAGCCGCGGTCACCGCCGGTTTTCAGGTCGTGGCTCATCCTGGCTCCTTTCAGCCTTCTTCCCTTGGGTCACGGGATTCAGGCACTGTGAGGCGCCCCTTCTTCCCCTCTCCTTGCAGGAGAGGGGCAAGCTGCGCAGCAGCGCGGGGTGAGGTTGAGGGCGAGACGCTCATTGTCGTCACCCTCACCCTTCCCACCGCTTCGCGGCGGGCCCCTTCCCTCTCCCGCTGGGAGAGGGAGAAGACGCGCTCCGCGAGATGTGCATCCTCTCGCCTACAAGGGGAGAGGGGTTGTAGTTTATCCCTCATGGACTGCCTTGGTGACGAGGCAGGCCTCAACGCCCTCGGGCCCGTCCTCGGACCCGTGGCCGGACCATTTGACGCCGCCGAACGGCGCATCCGCGCCGCCGATCATGCCGGTGTTGATGCCGATCATACCGCTCTCGATTTCGCGCGCCAGGCGCCGCTGGCGTTTCGCGTCGGCGGTCCAGGCATAGGCGGCGAGGCCGTAGGGCAGGCGGTTCGCCTCGGCGATCATCGTCTCTTCGCCGGCGAAGCGGTTGATCAGCGCGACCGGCCMGAACGGCTCCTCGTTCATGATCTCGGCATCGAGCGGAATGTCGGACAGGACGGTCGGCTGGTAGAAGAAACCGCGATTGCCGATGCGTTCGCCGCCGGTCTCGAGCTTCGCGCCCTTCGACCTCGCCTCGCCGATCAGCCGCTCCATCGCGTCGGGCCGGCGCGGATTGGCCATCGGGCCCATGCCGGTCGCCGGATCAAGCCCGTCGCCGACGACGATCTGGCCCGCGCGCTCGATGAAACCGTCGCGGAAGCGCTCGAACACATTCTCCTGGACGATGAAGCGCGTGGGCGAGACGCACACCTGACCGGCGTTGCGATATTTGCCCTGCACGACCGTATCGAGCACCTGCCCGACATCGACATCGTCGAACACCAGGACGGGGCCATGCCCGCCAAGCTCCATCGTCGTGCGCTTGCAATCATCGGCCGCGAGCTTGGCGAGATGCTTTCCAACCACCGTCGAGCCGGTGAAACTGAGCTTGCGGATGATGGGCGATCCAAGCAGGTGGCGCGACACTTCATCGGGCACGCCGAACACCGCCTGCGCCACTTCCTTCGGCAGTCCGGCGTCGAGCAGGCACTGCAGGACACCGAGGGCGGAGGCCGGGGTTTCTTCAGCCGCCTTGAGGATCACCGAACAGCCCGCCGCGATCGGCCCGCCGAGCTTGCGGCCTGGGTTGCCGAGCGGGAAGTTCCACGGTGCGAAGGCGGCGACCGGCCCCACCGGCTCCTTGGTGACGGTCGAGCGCATGCCGGTGGGGCGAACCAGCGTGCGGCCATAGAGCCGGAAAACCTCGCCCGCATAGAAGTTGAAAAGGCCGACATTCATCAGCACTTCGATCCGCGTCTCGGCGAGCGGCTTGCCCTGCTCGAGCGTGGCGACCCGGGCGAGTTCCTCCTTCCGCTCGAGCATCAGCCGCGCCGCGCCCTGGAGCACGGCGGCGCGCTGCTGCGGCGTCGAATCCCGCCAGAGACGGAAGCCGCGCTGCGCGGTTTCCAGCGCCCGATCGAGATCGGCGGCGTCGGCCAGCGGGAGCTCAGCCAGCGTTTCCGCGGTCGCGGGATTGACCACCTTGTGCGTGCGCCGCCCGCCGCCCGAGATGCGTTCGCCATCGATGATCATATGGAGGGAAGGGTAGGTCATCGGGATTCCTTCGAGCGTTTATGTACGCCGGCACTTCTATTTGCCTACCCGGCGAAGGCCGGGGCCCAGTTGGGGGACGATCGTGGTGACACGCTGCGCACCGTTACAACGACCTTTCCAACTGGGCCCCGGCCTCCGCCGGGGAAGAACGAGATTAGTCAGGATCAGCCGAGCTCAGGCCCCGACCTTCTCCGCCTTCGCAGCCTTCTCGCGGTCGATATCGCCCTGCCAGCGCTCGGCGACAATCTCCTTGCCGGTCACCGGGTGCTTCATATGGAACGGTACCAGCTTGTGCGTAGGCCACAGCCAGTGATCCTCGATCAACGCGTCGGGGCCGGTCGGGTCCTCGGGCCAGGTGACCTTCGGGAAAGGCACATACTCGGCCTTGGTATTCATCCAGCCGCTTTCGAAATCGGCGTGCCATTGCGGCATGTAGTTGAGGATCTTGAACCGCCAGACGCCGTCCACCTTCTGATAGGTGTTCTCATAGATACCGCCTTCCCACCATTGGCGCGCGCCGAGCATCGGGTTCGACGGATCGGTGTAATCCTTGTGCCGCCCGGCCTGCATCATGGATCGCGCGCGGGCATAGGCGATCTCGCCGTTCGGCTCGACGTCGATGATGTCCTGGAGCTGCGGGTGATCGAGCAGGAAGCCGTCGATTGGGCCGTTGGTGCCGTGGGTGAATCGCTTCTGGAACCGCTCGACATAGAGACGCCTGATGCCTTCCTTGCCCTTCCAGATGCCGCCGAAGAAATGCACCTCGCCATCATCGGTGAACAGGTCGACCGTCTCGTTGTAGAGGCATTTGTCGATCAGATAGCCATAGAGGTGCTGGAGCTTTCGGATATCGAGCTCGTCCTCACGCTGCTGCAGCCGGCGGGACAGGTTTTCGACGGATTTCTCCAGCGTCGCGATACGATCTGCGTCTGCCATGACTCTCTCCTAATTGTATGTCTTGCGTACATTCTGCGACGCGCGGGCGCGCCTGTCAACGGCCCTCCGCCTCAAGCATTTCAACTTCTTCGCGATAGGGTCGGATCGCGCCTACCATGCACAAGGTGGCGATCGGCAGCAGGACTGAAGCGGTCAGCACCAGCGTCTTCCACAGCTGGCTTTCGTCGCCGATCACAAAGTCCTGGACCAGCCCCACGACGAAGCTGCCCAGCGCGCCGAAGAAGGTGAACATGAACAGGTAGATCGCGGTCACCTGCCCCCGCATCGCGTTGGGGGCGACGCGCTGGATCGCTGCGTTCTGCGGCACCGCGCCCGCGATTCCAAACATCGAGCCAAGGCTCATGACCGCGAGCGAGGCATAGCCATTGGGCATCAGCGGCGAGGCGATCGAACAGATCGTGACGCAGCCAAACAGGATCGCGGCGGCACGGACATTGGCGTCCTTGTGGCGCTTGGCCAGCCACTCGACGAATATACCGCCGAGGAACAGCCCGAGCAGCGAGGAGACGAGAATCATGCCGCCCATCACGCCGCCGATCTGCTGCTCGGTCCAGCCAAAGGTGCGGATCATGAAGGGGACGCGCCAGAATTGCAGCCCGAATACCTCGATAGCGCTCAGCGCCAGCCCGGCGAACAGCGGGAAATAGACCCGGCGCTTGATGTAGATCGCCTTGGCCGCGTCGAGCCCGGTAAAGGTCAGAATGCGTCGGCCGAGCGGCGCGTCTCGCGGCGGCTGGACCGCATCTTTATGCGGCGCGAGACGCGGCGGCTCCTTCACCGTGAGGAACAGCAGGGCGACGAGAATGCCGGGCAAGCCGACCCAGACCATGATCCATTGCCAGGCGAAGATGCGCAGCCCGGCAAACTCCGTCGGCGCCCAGTGCGAGGTCATCCCGATCAGCATGCCGCCGACGATCGGCCCAAGCGTCACCCCGCCGATGAACCCGAACTGGAGCAGCGCGAACGCGCGGGTCAGGGTGCGCGGCGGAAAGGCGTCGGCGAGCAGCGAATAGGAGGCGGGAGCGTGCGCCGACCCGCCGGCCGCGAGGAACACGCGGCTGCCGACGAACTGGGTGAAGGTCTGCGCGATCCCGCCAGCCGCGGTGATCAGCCCGATGACTGCCACGCCTGCGGAGAGCACGAATTTGCGCGGGAAGATGTCGGCGAGGCGTGCCAGCGGAATGCCGACGAACAGATAGCAGATGATGCTGGCCGGGCCCGCGAGGAAGCCGAGCTGCGCGTCGGTCAGCCCGAAATCGATCTTGATGCGCTGGGCGAGCATGCCGAACACGACCTGATCGAAAAAGGTGAGGAAGGTCGCCAGGATGATCACGAACAGCGCCCAATAGGCAGCGCCCGTCGAGGGCCATTCGCGCACCGGGTGCGGCGTGTCGGGCGCTTCGGCCACAGCCTCGCCCGCCATCATCTCGTCGGCAACGGCCACGGGTCCGATCGCCATATCTGATCCCTCCTAAGGCGCGCATCGCTCAGGCAATGCGTCGTTTTTGTGCTTGGCAAATAGTATGTGTCGAATACAAATTGATGCAATAGAATTCCGCATCGCGGAAATGTCCGGCACGTGCAGGAGAGGCAGAATGAAGGATTTTTCGGGCCGGACGGCCTTTATCACCGGCGGCGCGAACGGGATCGGCCTTGGCCTGGCGCGTGCGCTGCTCGCTGAAGGGTGCAAGGTCGCGATCGCCGATATTCGTGAAGACTCGATCGCGGCGGCGCTCAAGACGCTCGACAACAGCGAAGTGATCGGCGTGCCGCTCGACGTGGCGTCGCGCACCGGCTTCGCGGCGGCGGCGGACGAGGTGGAGGCGCGGCTCGGCCCGGTCAGCCTGGTGTTCAACAATGCCGGGATCAACCTCTTTCAGACGATCGACGACTCCTCGTTCGACGATTGGGACTGGCTGATGGGGGTCAACCTCAACGGCGTCATCAACGGGGTGATGACGTTCGTGCCGCGGATGAAGGCGAATGGCCTCGGCGGCCATGTCGTCAATACGGCATCGATGGCCGCTTTCCTGTGCGGGCCGCAGCCCGGCATCTACAACACCACCAAATTCGCGGTGCGCGGGCTGAGCGAATCGCTGCGCTACAGCCTCGCGCCGCATGGCATCGGGGTTTCGGTGCTCTGTCCCGGTCTTGTGAAGAGCCGCATCCATGCCGCCAACGATATCCGGCCCGAGGATCTCAAGGCTGGCGCTAAGCCTATCAATGCCGAAATGACCGCGCGGATCGCACAGGTCCATCAGTCCGGCATGGAACCCGATGTCGTCGCTGCGCGCGTCATCGAGGCGATCCGGGCGAATCGCTTCTACATCTTCTCCCACCCCGAATTCCGCGATGAGCTGGGCGAGCTGTTCGATGAGATCATCGCCGAGTTTCGCGATTATCCCGAGGATGAGGGCTATGCGCAGCGGCTCGGCTTCGAAAAGGGGCGGCGTGAAGGCTATAAGGCAGCGCGGGCGGCTTCGCGCGGGGAGGGCTGAGCGAGCCCCCACCGCCTCAGTCCGCGGCGACGGTGACGCGCACCGCGGCAAGCCCGCGGGCCAGCGCCTGCGGCTTCTTCACCGATACGACCGCCTCGCGCACTGGCCCAAGCGCAAGGCAGCGCTCGGCAAGGGTGCGCGCGAACACCTCGATCATCCCGATATGCCCGGTCGCGAGCGCCTCGGCTTCGGCGACGATGCGGCGATAATCGACGCTGTCGGCGAGCGTGGCCCCACGCGCGCCGTCGGCCAGCGTGAGATCGACGGAGACGATCAGCACCTGCTCCCGCCCCACCTCGTCCGGGTTGATTCCGATCCTCGCCGAAAGCGGCAGGTCCGATACGCTGACAATCGTCGCCACCCGCTCAGCCCTGACTAGCGAGCGTAGCCGCGCGCACGGTGTTGGCGAGCAGGCACGCAATCGTCATCGGCCCGACGCCGCCCGGAACCGGCGTCGCGGCACGCGCATGCGCTAGTTCGTCAAAGGCTGTATCGCCGACCAGCCGCGTCCGCCCGTCCTCGCCCGTAACCCGAGTGATGCCGACGTCGATCACGACCGCGCCTGTCTTCACCCAGTCGCCGCGCACCAGCCGCGGTGCGCCGGCCGCCGCCACGACGATGTCGGCGCCGCGCACGATATCGGCCAGGCCGCGTGTCGCGATGTGAGTCACGGTCACGGTGCATTCGCGTTCGAGCAGCAGCATCGCCACGGGCTTGCCGACAATGTTGGACTTGCCGATCACCACTGCGTTCAGCCCGCGATAATCCTCGATCACGCTGTCGAGCAGCAGCATGCAGCCAAGCGGCGTGCACGGCACCAGCCCGCCCGTGCCCGAGGAAAGCCGCCCGACATTGACCGGGTGGAAGCCGTCGACGTCCTTTTCGGGCGCGATCCGATCGAGCACACGGCCAGCTTCGATCTGGTCCGGCAGGGGCAGCTGCACCAGGATGCCGTGAACCGCCGGATCTGCGTTGAGTGCGTCGATCAGCGCGAGCAGCACCGCCTCGGCCGTGTCGGCAGACAGGCGATGCTCGAACGACCTGATCCCGACCCGCGCCGTCTCCGCCATCTTGCGCGCGACATAGACTTCGCTCGCCGGATCATGCCCGACAAGCACCACCGCGAGCCCGACATCGAGCCCGCGCCCGGCAAGCGCCGCCACCTCAGCCGCCGTCTCCCGCGACAGCGCAAGCGCCATCGCGCGACCATCGATCGGTGTCATGAGATCAGCGGAAAACGACGGTGCGCGTGCCGTTGAGAAACACCCGGTCCTGCAGATGATAGGTGACTGCCTGGGCGAGCACCCGGCGCTCGATGTCGCGGCCCTTGCGGACCAGATCCTCGGGCGTGTCGGCATGGGTGATGAACTCGGCGTCCTGCGCGATGATCGGCCCTTCGTCGAGATCGGCGGTGACATAATGGGCGGTCGCGCCGATCATCTTCACGCCGCGCTCATGCGCCTGATGATAGGGCTTCGCGCCCTTGAAGCCGGGCAGGAAGCTGTGATGGATGTTGATGCAGCGCCCCGACAGGAAGGTCGAGAGATCGTCCGTCAGGATCTGCATATAGCGCGCGAGCACGATGAGATCGGCCTGCGTTTCGTTCACGATGCGCTTGATCTCGCCTTCCTGCTCCGCCTTGGTGTCCTTGGTCACCGGCAAATAATGGAAGGGGATGTCGCCGATCATCGTGATATGCAGCGCGCGCTGGGGATGGTTCGAGACGATCCCGACCACCTCCATGTCGAGCTCGCCGATGCGGTAGCGATAGAGCAGGTCGCCCAGGCAATGATCGAATTTGGAGACCAGCAGCAGCACGCGCTGGCGTTCACCAGCGCCGCGCAGCGTCCATTCGGCATCGATCGCCTCGGCGAGAGGCGCGAAGGCTGCGCGTACCGTCTCGGCGCTCTTCTCGATCTCGAAAATGACGCGCATGAAGAAGCGCCCGGTCAGCCGGTCGTCGAACTGCTGCGCATCGACGATATTGCCGCCCTCTGTCGCCAGGAAGCCGGCGACCTTGGCGACAAGGCCGGGCCGGTCGTGGCAGGACAGGCGAAGCGTCAGGGTCTCGGTCATGCGTTGCGCGCCTCATAATCGTTGATCCATTCGACGGTGCGGACGAGCCCGCCGAACGGGTAGAAATGGAGCCTGACCGGCCCGTGCGCCGGCGTCAGCCGCTCGGCAAGCCGGTCGACCAGCGCGTCGGGGCCGGCGGTGCCGAGCAATTGCGTGATCGAGATGCCGTATTTGCGCAGCACCGAGGTCGATGCGCCCACCCCGCACCGCGCGGCGAAGCGCAGCAGAGTCTTGATGCCCGCCGGGCCCGGAACGCCGATCCGCACCGGCGCATCGATCCCGCGCGAGCGCAGTTCCTCGAGCCAGGTGATGAACGGATCGGCATCGAAGCCGAACTGCGTGACGATCAGCGTCGCCATGCCACGCTTTGTGATCTCGTCACGCTTCATCTCGAGCGCGTCCCAGCAGGCCTGTTCGCTCATCGCGGGATGGCCCTCAGGGTGTCCGGCGATGCCGATCGCCTGGAGGCCATTCGCCTCGAACAGCCCGGTCCGGAGCAGCGCCATCGTATCTTCGAACGGCCCGGCGGGCACCGGCGGATCGCCCGCGACGAGGAACATGCGCCGCACCCCGGCTTCGGCAACGGTGCGACGGACGGTCTCAGCCAGCTCGTCGTGCGAGAGGATACGACGTGCCGACAGATGCGCCATCGGCTCGAACCCGAAGGCGCGGACATCGGCGGCGGCGGCGATCCGCGCATCCACCGACTCGCCGGGGAGAAAGGTGACCGCAACCGGTGTTTCCAGCGCGATCTTTCCCTTCGCCTCAGCCAAAGCCGGGCGGTCCTTGGCGGTCATCTCGATCGAATAGCCGTCCGTCATGCCGACAGGCGCGCGCGACCAGTTGGGATGGAGGGCGGGAATGGCCATCGAAAATCCTCTCGCATGCTCAGGCGGTCGCCACGCCACCCCCTCAGCGGCTGGTCGAAATCGCTCTAGCGCCGGCTCTTTCATTCGTATAGATGAATTATTCATGGACGCGAAGAATATCAACCCGGCCGATACAGGCGAGCAGCTGCTCATGCTGCCCGGCCTGATCTGCGATTCGCGCACCTTCACGTCACAGTTCCACGCCTTTGATCGCGCCATGCCGGCCGCTGACTATGGCGATGCCGATGATCTCGGCGAGATGGCCGCGGTCGTCCTCGCCGATGCGCCGCCGCACTTCGCGCTGCTCGGCCATTCGATGGGCGCGCGGGTAGCGCTCGAGGTTGTGCGGCGCGCGCCAGAACGCGTCACCCGGCTCGCGCTGGTCAGCACCGGCGTTCATCTGCCGTCGCCGACCGAGGCGCCGAACCGCCACGCGCTACGCGATATCGGCCGGGCGAACGGCATGGCCGCTCTGGTCGATGCGTGGCTGCCGCCGATGGTCGCGCCATCCCGCCGCGACGATGCTGCCTTCATGGCGCCACTCCGCGCGATGTGCATCGAGGCCGGGCTAAGCCGCTTCGAGGCGCAGATCGCCGCGTTGCTCGACCGCCCGGAAGTCGAAAGCCTGCTCCCGCAGATCGCCTGCCCGGTGCTGGTCGCGGTCGGCCGCGAGGATCGCTGGAGCCCGCCCAGCCAGCATGAGGCGATCGCCGCGCTGATCCCAGATGCGCGGCTCGTGATCGTTGAAGGCGCCGGCCACATGCTTCCGCTCGAGGCACCGAACGCGCTCAATCACGCCATTGCCGGGTGGCTCACCCAGCCGGCCCAACCCAAATTATCCAAGGAGATGAGAGAATGACCGACAGCCTGCAGCACCTGCTCGACGCCAGCGGCGACATCGTGAAGCTGCTCCGCAACCAGCAGAGCGGCCCCAACGTCTATCCCGGCGTGCCGGCTGAATATTCGAACTGGCGCAGCGAGCAGCAGGCCTGGGCCAACACGGCGGTGCTGTTCAACCAGTCCTTCCACATGGTCGATCTCGCGGTCGAAGGGCCGGACGCGTTCGCGATGCTCAACCATCTCGGCATCAACAGCTTCAAGGGTTTCGTGCCGGATCGCGCCAAGCAGTTCGTGCCGGTCACGCCCGAGGGTTATGTCATCGGCGACGTGATCCTCTTCTATCTCGAGGAGGAGAAGTTCAATCTCGTCGGCCGCGCGCCGACGATCGAGTGGATCGAATATCACGCCGCGACCGGCGACTGGAACGTCACCGTCTCGCGCGACGAGCGCACCGCGGTCCGGCCCGATCCCGAGAACCGCCGCTCCTATCGCTTCCAGCTCCAGGGCCCGAACGCGATGAAGACGCTGGAAAAGGCGATGGGCCAGACCCCGCCCGACTTGAAATTCTTCCACATGACCCGGCTCAACATCGCCGGAAAGGAAGTCCGCGCACTACGCCACGGCATGGCCGGCCAGCCGGGCTATGAGCTGTTCGGCCCATGGGCGGATTATGATGTGGTCCGCAACGCGCTGATCGCGGCCGGCAAGGATTTCGGCCTGACGCTCGTCGGCGGCCGCACCTATTCGTCGAACACCATCGAATCCGGCTGGATTCCCTCGCCATTGCCCGCGACCTATAGCGGCGAAGGCACGCGCGAATACCGCGAATGGCTGACGACCAACAGCTATGAGGCAAAGGCGTCGATCGGCGGCAGCTATGTCCCCGACAGCGTCGAGGGCTATTATCTGACGCCCTGGGATCTCGGCTACGGTCCCTTCGTCAAGTTCGACCACGACTTTATCGGCCGCGAGGCGCTCGAGCGCATGGCAGGCCAGCCGCACCGCAAGAAGGTCACCCTCGCGCTCGACAATGAGGATCTGATGCGCGTCGTCAGCTCGCAGTTCACCAAGGGGGACCGCGCCAAATATATGGAGTTCCCCTCGGCGGTCTATTCGATGCACCCCTATGATCAGGTGCTGAAGGACGGCAAGCTGGTCGGCCTCTCGACCTGGATCGCCTACAGCGCCAACGAGGGCCGGATGCTGACGCTGGCAATGGTCGACGCTGATTTCGCCGAGCCCGGCACCGAGGTGACTTTGCTCTGGGGCGAGCCGAATGGCGGCACCAGCAAGCCAACGGTCGAGCGCCACGTCCAGACCGAGATCAAGGCGGTGGTGGCGCCGGTGCCCTATTCCGAAGTCGCCCGCGACGCCTATGCCGAGAGCTGGCGGACCAAGCAGACGGCGTAAAGCGGGAGGGGCGCGGCACCTGTTGATTTGTTCAGCCCCTCCCCTTCAGGAGTTGTCGGACGAGCCGGGTAAACCATGCCCCCGGCATGGTTTAGGGATTGCCGGGGGCAATCCCGACCCGGCTCGGCCGACAACTGGGTAGGGGGGTGGGGGCGCGCGTCTGCGCGCTCAAAAAGAATCCATCGCCAAGATCAAAGCGTCGAGCGAGGCATCGAGCCTCGCCCGCCGCTGCCCCACCCCAACCCCTCCCCTGAAGGGGAGGGGCTTGAGCCTCTGCGCCCATTCATCGTGGAAAAGGGGTCAGAGTCATTTACGCAGACGGCGTAAAAGGGGAGGGGCGCGACGCCGGTCGCGCCCCGCCTCCTTCTGCCCCACATCACATCTCCGACAAACAGCGGTTGCGCTGGCGGAGGCAGCTTGCCAGTCTCCGGGCTTTCCTGCTCCCGGGGTTACAACCATGCGTCGAATGATCCTTGCGTCACTGCTGGCCGCCACAGCATCGATGGCGACTGCGCCCTTCGCCCTCGCCGAGCCCACGCCCAAGGAGCAGTTGCTGACGGCGCCCGCCGGCGCGCGCCACTTCACGATCAGTTCGATCGCCGGAAAACATGGCGATATCTGGTCGTGGACGATGCCCGATGGGCGCGTCGCCTATCGCATGTCGATGTCGCTGCGCGGCTGGGTCACCGAGACCGACGAGGTGTTGACGCTCGCACCGGACCAGCGGCCGACGGCGATTGCCATTCGCGGCTTCACCGATTCAGGCGACGCGACCGAGACGTTCGACGTCGACGCCGGCGGTGTCGCGCATTGGAAGACCGTTATCGATTCCGGCTCCGCGCCCTTCGCCGCCCGGCGCTACAACAGCTATGGCGGCCCCTGGCTCGCCGGCGAACGCGATGTCGAGGCGCTTGTCGCGGCGGCGAGCAAGGGCATCGATCTTTTGCCGTCGGGCCATGCCAGCATCGCCATCGGGCAACCGGTGCAGATCGCGGGACCGCAGGGCCCGAAAACGGTCAAGCTCGCCTTCATCACCGGCTTTGGCTTTTCACCCTCACCGGTATGGCTCGACGCGGACAACCACTTCTTCGGAAACGCCGGAACCATCTCGCTGCTGCCCGAAGGCTATGAGAAGGCCGGCCCCGGCCTGAAGGACCTTCAGGACAAGGCCACCGCTGAGATGGTGCGGGGCATTGCCCACCGCTTTCTCAGCCCCGCCAATCGCACGCCGACCTTGATCGACCATGTGCTGATGTTCGATTCGGTTGCGGGCCAATATCTGCCGGACCGTGCGGTGCTGATCGCCGGCGGAAAGGTCGCCGCTGTGGGCGCGGGCGGATCGATCAAGGCGCCGGCCAGCGCCACCGTAATCGACGGGCACGGCAAGACCCTGTCGCCCGGCCTGTGGGATTCGCACCAGCATGTAGGAGACGACTGGAACCTGCTGCAGAACCTCGCGACCGGCATGACCAACTATCGCAGCCCCGGCTCGATGATCGATGAGTCGCTGAGCATCTACAAGCGCCGCGCGGCTGGCGATCTGCTTGCGCCCGACGGCAAGATTTCGGTGATCATCGATCGCAAGGACCCGCTGGCCGCGCAGGGCGCGCTCACCGTCTCCTCGCCGGCGGAAGCGATCGCGGCGGTCGACAAGATCAAGGCGGCGGGCCTGTGGGGCGTCAAATTCTACACATCGATGAACCCAGCATGGATCGCGCCGGCCGCCGCCGAGGCGCACAAGCTTGGCCTTCATGTGCATGGGCATGTGCCCGCCGGCATGCGCCCGCTCGATGCGGTCCGTGCGGGCTATGATGAAGTCACCCACATCAACTTCATCATGATGCAGGCAATGCCGCAGGAGGTCGTCGACAAGGCCAATACCGCGGCGCGGCTGGAGGGGCCTGCCAAATACGGCAAGGATGTGGATCTCGATTCCCCCGCGATGAAAGCCTTCTATGCCGAACTGGCGGCGCGGAAGACGATCATCGACCCGACCCTCACTGTCTGGGAGCCGTTGATGACGTCCGACGGCAGCGCCATTTCGCCCGAATATGCGCCCTTTGCCGATATCGCGCCGCCAGCGGTTGCGCGCGGCTGGAAGATCGGCGGCTACCCCTTGTTCGGTGGCGTAACCCGCGACGATTTCCGCAAGAGTTTTGCAAAGATGGTGGAGCTGACCGGCAAGCTTCACAAAGCCGGTGTCCGGATCGTCGCAGGCACCGATGGCTATGGGCTGGAACTGGTGCGCGAACTCGAGCTCTATCAGCAGGCCGGCCTCAGCAACGCGGAAGCGCTGCAGACCGCGACCATTATCCCGGCACGGATGACGGGCATGGACGCCCGCACCGGATCGATCGCCCCCGGCAAGACAGCGGACATCATCCTGGTGGACGGCGATGTCTCGAAGGACATCACCAACCTGCGCCATGTCGATACCGTGTTCCTGGACGGCTACCGGCTCAACGGCGCGGCCCTGCGTCAGGCGAGCGGCCTTAGCGGGATGCCGAAATAAACGGCCAGATCTCTCACCCCGCCAACATCGCGCATGCCCCGCCCGAAAAGTGAGGGGCCAGTAGCGGACCACGGAACTCTATGGCACGCTCACTGACAGCGACACTGGGTTCAATGTTGGTGCAACCACCAACGGTGTCGACCGCGCGTCGATACAGGCGCGCATAGATGGAGGGGGCAGATGATATTTGCAGCGGCAGCATTGCTCTATGGCGGGCGAACTGAAAACCTAAGCCTCCGCCCGTTCCTCATCATGATCGTCGCGGCCCTGGCATATTCCTATGCGCTGGCCCTTTTATACGCCCGGCCATTAGGATTGAACACGCTGCTGAACGCGGCGATGTATTTCGGCATCGGCCTCGTCTTGTTCGTTCTTGGCCATTTGGCGGTCAACCGCTTCGGCAGAAACACGGACTCAATGTAGCGGGCCATCGAACTCTGTGTCACCTTCGGCGGCAGCCAATGCCCACCTTCGCTGGAATGTCCTGGCCGAAAGACGCAAGGGAAATGAATGCGCTACTCGTTACGTTTTGCTGCGGCTGCACCTCTACTTCTCTGCCTTGTGGGCACCGCATGCGCCCCCACCAACCAGGGTGAGACAGCAAAGGTCGAAGCGATAATCGCGCGCAGTAAGCTCACACGAGCGACATACGCGGCCTATTTCTGGGACAAGATGCAACATCCTGAGCAGCCGGCCGTCGAGAAATGGTCTGCGGAGTTTAACTCTGGCAGCCTTCATAGAGTTGAGACGTCGCGTGATCGGGTAATCGCAGATTGTGCCGTACAGAAAGGAATGCATCTTTCCCTGTCCGATGGAAATATCGTCTCTGGTCCTCAAGTTGCTGCCGAAGCCTGTGGCATAAACACGAACCACCAGTTCCTGGCAGAAGAGTCGCTGGGACGTATCAAGACCCATTTTGGCGAGGCGGACCGTGTTCGCGTTACGGACTCGGGCAATATCAGGACATATGACATCTCCGATGACGGGATCATCCTGCACACCGTCTACGAGACAAATGACGCCAGGCACCTGAAGGTACTCGACATCGAGGCGATCGAGGTTTCGCGCAGCCTTCCCGGTTCTGACATGTTTGACCAGGCGTCGTTGAAGGCGAGCTTCGTCCCCGACGTTTTCAAGGTAGCGCCCAAAGCGCACCGATAATCCAGCGTCACGAAGCCGACGATCACTCGCCAGGCAAAGCCCTGTTGCGCGCCTCGACCGGCTCTATTTCATGCCGGAACAGTAACGATCCGAAGGCGGCGCAAAGATCATATTCCAAAAGAGAGTGGGGTCGCTTGCGGCATACCCCGATTCAGGGCGCACTCGGTCGGGAGGGCTTCGGTAGAGAATTGACGCTGACCCATCTCCCATGACTCTCGGAACCCTAATTGGCGTTACCCGGTTGCGCGGTGGCTTGTGGCCGGCTGGCATTGCCCTGTGCCGGCATTACGGTAGGCGTCATTAAAAAGGTGATCACGAACAGCGCTAGCGCGCCCGTCGCGCGAATGGCCATACCCTTAGTGTTGACAGCGATGTGGAGAAATCCCGGGATCGCGGCACCCAGGCACGCCGTGCAGAAGCTCAGGAGGACGCGGATGATCACCACCAGATTGGGGTCTTCGATTTTCTTGTTATTGACCACTAGATAGATCATCAGGGCCAACAGGGCGCCGGCAGCGCAATACATCACCACCTTTTCCCATGGCTGCGGACCGGTAATCGGTTCCTTGTCGTGCGTCATGGCGGCCCCCCTCTCGAATGACTGGCTGTAAGGTTGATCCAAAGCGGCTGAAGTGGCTTCCCATCGCCTGCGGCCTTCATCGACTAGCCCGTTGAGCAACTCGCGAACATCATAGTCGCGCTGCAAACGCCCGACGAACATCTCGGCGCGGCCGGAACGCTCGTGACCCAGTAGCTCTTTGTAATCAACTGTCACTTGTGGAGCGTCTGGCAACGGCACCAGTTCGCTGACGGATAGCGCTTCGAACGATGCATGGATTTCGGCGAACGCCTGTCGAATGCTGGTGAAGAAATCCCTGCCGCCAGCACCGACGACCTCGATATAGATCCGCTTGGCGGCATCATCTGCCTTTACCATCGCCGTCGCGCTGGAGGTCCGGCGCAAGATGGTCCCCGTGCGCCAGCACATTCCCCGATAGATGTCCTTGCTAAACCGAACGATGAACCGGGCGATGACTGACTTGGGTAGATATTCATACTCGAAGATGAATCTGATCGGCGACACGTTCTTGTCAAAGGAATAATCGGGCTCCTGTCTGTCCAAGAGATCGGGAAAGAGGAATTGGTTCCCATCCATTTTGTAGCATAGCTCAAACTTGAGCATGAGCTCGATTAGGTAACTATATTTGTCCTTGGGATAAGTGAATTCGCTAGATGCACCGGCAGCCAGAATGTCAGCGAGGTCCGCAACATCGAGCACGCCCTTCTTCGCGGCGAGGATCTTGGAATTGATGATCCTGTACACACCCTCAGTAACCCATCTCGGGTTGAGCACATGGGTGTCGAGAAGGTTCATATCCTTGAAATGGACAACTATGCCTAGATCGTGCAGAAAGTCCACCAAGACCTCCTGACTCTCCGGGTCGTTGATACCTTCCTTTTCGCACAATTCCGTATATCCACCGAGGGAGATATAAGGCTTATCCGCCGCATAGTTCTCTAGTTGCTGTTTGACCTGAAACCAGCTACGTGGCCACCTTGTTTCGTGCATGGGTGCCTTTTGTATCGCGCCCTCCACTGCTGTCCGAAAATCTTCAATCCCGATATTATTTTTACATGACAGTCGGTAATATCCAACAATGTTATTGTACTTCTCCGTGATAAAGCGTCGGTTTACGTCGAACGAGGGGTTTTCATCAATTTTGTTAATTGCAACAAGTACTGGCGAGTCTCCACCAAAAACCTTTACATGCTGTAGCCAGTATTCAGCATCTTCTTCCTTTCGTCCATCAAGCAGTACGACATAAACGCTGCGCTTCGATAGAAAGAATTGGTGCGTGGAATGCATAATCTCCTGGCCCCCGAAATCCCACAGATTGACTCTGATGGGTTCGTGGTCGGGCGGAGCCGTCCATTGGCGGATATTGATGCCATGGGTCTGCTGCTCGTCCGCGCGGAAATGATCGCCGACCAGGCGCTTGACCAAGGACGTCTTGCCGGCGCCTCCATCCCCCACGAAAATGACCTTCACCTCATTCAGCGGCCTGCCCGCGTCCGTGCCAAAACTGGCAAAATATAGTCGGAGCGCGTCGGCTCCCTTTTGAACAATCTCCGCCGGCGGAGTTTCGGATTCTGTGCTTAAATATACCCCAGTAATAGATGCAGATGCAGAGCGGAATTTGGGATTTTTGCTGATTAGTTCAGCTAGAGTGTTTTCTTGTTCAGTAGAAAGATCTGTATCTGCATCTACAGTTCTACTCAATACCGAGGCTGGTTCACGTACTTCTACAGAAGTATCTGTAATTTTCTCTCGATATATATCATACAGCTCCTGTACTTTTCCGAGATTCGAGCGACGTAATTCTTCTTCTCCAGCGAAAATAGGGAGATTCAAATTCGCAATATCCGCAGGTATTGTACGGCACTTCCCCGCAAGCCAGATGAATTTTAGATTGTTCTGTTTTAACACAGATGTTGGAAAATCGAATTTAGGATGGTTAAGATAAAGTACGAGTCTCTGTAAATAAATTGTCGAAGTTAGCATATTAAATAGGAAATCGAGATCACGATCGTCGGCTCTTTGCAACCCAACTTTAAGGCCGATGAGTCTTTTTTTTCCGTCAACAGCAAAGCCACTCTTACCCAACGGCAGAATTGCTTCGATTGGAACCTCACTGAGGTCGAGTCGTCGAATGATATCCATTGACAGGTCTTGCATCGACGCCTCCACGGCAGGCCCTCGCATATGCGAGGGCGGTCAAAGCGTAGGTTCACACAGGCGGGTGCGGCTCGCAAGTATTTGCTGTCGGGGTTGCACTCAAATACTACAAGCGCTGATTGGCCAAACCGCAGGCGACGCACCTGCGGAGAGGATGGCTTTATGCCTAACCCTCACATGCTCTTGTTCCCACAAACGTTAGTTTCATGGAGTTTGCACTTGAATATTGAGAGAGCGAAAAGATCGCTTAGAAAACCACCGGGGAAACTGTTGGCTCGGCAATTTGGCTAGTAGGCTATAGTTGCCTCACCTGAGTGGCCGCTTCCGCACATAGCCTTCCCAAGGCGGAGCTCGCGTTAGCTATCACGAGGCTCCGTTTCGAAGGCCTTGGGCGGGCGGAAATTGGCAAGAGCAGACGCCGGGGTTTCGAGATTGGAAAAACCTGGACCGGAGGTCCACACTAAATATCTAAGCCAATTGCGGCTATACGCAGCCATTTCGCAGGCACCCCTCGCGTTCAGGCCGCGCAAGCGCCCGCGCGAACATAAAACAGCGCCGCCCCCTCCAGCCGTCACTCCTCGATTCAACCGCAACCCAAATCGTAGCACTGTGCAAACCGGCCGGGTGCAAACCTGCCGCGCTCTTTCACATGACGGTCGAATTCCCGGCGTTTTCTCCCGTCCCTGTTCCTGCACAGTCGCTCCCTGTACCCGGGTACGGCTCTCCCTGTTATTTCCAACACCTCTCCCTGTTATCTCCAACACGCCTCCCTGTTATTGAATAACAGGGAGGGCGCCTTCCAAGCCACTGAATAAGCGCGTTAAATTTGTCGAAAAAATCCAACAAAAGGGGCCAAAACAGGGAGAAAAAATAAAATCCTCCCTGTTAATCGCCAATAACAGGGAGAAACTGCCGTTTTCGGCCCAGCCGAATCAGCCCACCAGCAACCCGCACGTCTTGGTCAGCAACTCGGCCACCCGCCGCTCCACCCCGGCATCAAACCGCGCCGTCGGGATCGCCACGCTGAACGCGCCCAGCGTCTCGCCTTCGATGATGACCGCGCGGGCCACGCCCTGGATGCCCGGCGTATGCTCCTCGCGCGTGCGGGCGATGCCGGTGCTGCGGATCGTCGCTATCTCGCGGCGCAGATCTTCCGCGGCAGTGATCGTCGTCGCGGTGAAGGCGGCGCGCTCGGTGCCGCGCAGATAGGTCTCGATCTCGGCATCGGGGAGCGCGGCGAGGATCGCCTTGCCCGCGGCGAAACCGTGCATCGGCGTGCGCGTTCCCATCTGCACGGCGTAGCGCAGCGCATGGTCGCTGGTCTCGGTGACGAGCGCCTCAACCTCCCAGCCGTGCCGCACGAAGAAGCTCGCGGTCTCGTTGAGCTGCACGCGCAGCGCCCGCACCAGCGGCGCGGCGCGCTCCTCGAGCGAGAAGCCGTGCGCGCGCGTCTGGAGCCGTTCGAGCCCCGGCCCAGGCGTATAGCGCCGCCCTTCGCGCGCGAGATAGCCGCGATCGACCAGCGTATTCAGCAGATAGGAGAGGCTGCTGACCGGGATCGCCAGCGCGACGGCAATCTCCTGCGCAACCACCGGCGCATCGCGCGCGACGACATACTCGACAATGTCGAGCGTCCGCATCGCGGATTTGACCGGGTTGTTGGCGGCGTCTCCCATCGGGCGACTATATCGTGCGATCCGCGCGCCGCCAGCGCGGTTCGCCAGTCACTGTGCGGCTCAGAGCCGCGCCCCCGCGATATCGGCGCCTTCCCGCAGCGATCTGAGCTTGGCCCAGGTCACCGCCGGATCGATCTTGCCATAGCCGGCAAAGGTCCCGAACCCGCAATCCGTGCTGGCGACCACTCGGTCAGCGCCGACCAGGCCGGCAAAGCGCTCGATCCGCTGCGCGATCAGCTCGGGATGCTCGACATAGTTGGAGCAGGTGTCGATCATCCCCGGCGCGAGGATCTTGTGGTCGGGCAGGGCGGCGTCGCGCCACACGATCCATTCATGCTCGTGGCGCGGGTTCGCCGCCTCGAACAAGACGGTCGCCGGGCGCGCCCTGATGACGATATCGATGATCCGCTCGAGCGGAATGTCATGGTCGTGCGGGCCTTCATAATTGCCCCAGCACAAATGCATCCGCATCTTTTCGGGCGGGATATTGGCGGTCGCCGCGTTGAGCGCCTCGACATTCGCCGCGATCGTCCTGAGGAACTCGGGCTCCTCCATCTCCTGATAGCCGGTGTGCCGCGACATTGCGAGATCGGGGCAGTCGAGCTGTAGCTCGAACCCGGCCTCGACGATCGCCTCATATTCGGGCCGCATCGCATCGACCAGCGCGGCGAGATACGCCTCATGGTTCGGGTAGAAGGCGTTCTTCTGGAACGAGGTGATCAGCCCCGGCGAGGCTGCGTTCATGAAAGCGCGGCTGCCCTTGCCATGGCGATCGAGCGCGCCCTTGAAGCGGCGGATATCGTCATGGAGCGGCTGGAGGTTCACCAGCTTCACCTCGCCGATGCACGAGGCGCGGGTGAACTCCTGAGAGCCCATGATATGCGCGAGCTTGGCGCGCAGATCGGGCAGGGGCGCGAGATCGAGCGCCGACATCCGCTCGACGTGCCCGCCAAAGCCCGACAGCCGCTCGATCATATAGGTCGAATAGCCGACCTTGCCGAGCTCGCCATCGCTGATGATCGTCACGCCCGCCGCGACCTGCGCCGCCACCGCCTCATCGACCGCCGCCTGGACCAGCGAGTCGAACTCTACGGCATCATAGGGGTCGCCATGGTCGCGCGCGAGCAGCACCGGGGTGAGTTGCGGGCCGCGCGGCAGACTTCCGACATGGGTCGTGGCGATCGTCGGCATGGGCATTCCTCTTCCGCATATTATCGGAGGATCATGCCGTCATTTCGCGATTGTGTATAGATCATATATGCGAAGACAAGCAAAGCCCCTCCCCTTCAGGGGAGGGGTTKGGGTGGGGGACTCCGCCACAGTCACGACGTCGCTTGAGGCACTGCCCCACCCCCAACCCAGTGTCAGGTCGGACATGCTCCCAGCATGTCCTGAACAGCGCGGGGCGCTGTTCACCTGACACTCCTGAAGGGGAGGGGAGAAGAAGATCAAGCCTCCTGGTACGCCACCGCATTGATAATATGCGGCTGCGTATATTCATGCAGCCCCGACTCCCCAAGCTCACCACCAAGCCCCGACTGCTTCGACCCCCGGAACGGAATGTTGGCGTCGATCGCCAGATACTGGTTCACCCACACAGTCCCGGTGTCGATCCGCTTCGCAACCGCGGTCGCGCGGTCGAGATCCCGGCCCCAGACGGTGCCGCCAAGCCCCATGTCGCTGTCATTGGCGCGGGCGATCACATCCTCGATCTCGGTATATTTGAGCACCGGCAGCACCGGGCCGAACTGTTCCTCACGGACCAGCGGCGCATCGTCGTCGAGATCGCGGACGATCGTCGGCGGCATGAAATAACCGGGCCGATCAAGTGCTTCCCCGCCGGCGATCACGGTGCCCCGTGCCTTGGCATCTTCGAGCAGCGCCTTGACCTTTTCGAACTGCATCCGGTTCTGGATCGGGCCGACCGTCGTGCCCTGCTTGGCGCCGTCATCGACCACTGCAGCCTTGGCGAGTGTGGCCAGCTCGTCGCAGAAATCCTCGTACATCGAAGCCGGCACATAAGCCCGCTTGATCGCGACGCAGATCTGGCCGGCATTGGCCATCGCCCCGCCATAGACTTTCCGCGCGACCTGCCGCGCGTCGACATCGTCGAGCACGATCGCCGCGTCATTGCCGCCAAGCTCGAGCGTCACGCGCTTCACGCCCTCGGCGGCCGATGCCATCACCTTCTTGCCGGTCGCGGTCGATCCGGTGAAGGCGACCTTCGCCACGTCCTTGTGGCTGGTCAGCAGCGCGCCCAGATCATTCTGGTCGCACACAACGTTGACGACGCCGGCGGGCAGGATCTTCGCGCAGACCTCGCCGAGCAGCAGGGTCGTCAGCGGCGTGGTCGGCGCGGGCTTGATCACCATCGTATTGCCGGTGATGAGCGCCGGGCCCATCTTGTTCATCACCAGGATGATCGGGAAATTCCACGGCGTGATCGCAGCGACGACACCCAGCGGCGTGCGATGCTCGGTCACGGTATTGCCGTTCGCCTCGCGCAGCGTCTTGGGGTCGATCCGCATCTCGGCAAAGGCGCGCAGCGTGAAGACGCTGCCCATCACTTCATACATGGCCTGGTCGAGCGGCTTGCCCTGCTCGCTGGTGAGCAGGCTGGCGAACTCGCCGGCGCGCGCCTCGATCGCATCGGAGATCTGACCGATCAGCGCAGCGCGCTCCTCGATCGGCCGCGCCGCCCATGCCGGGAAAGCCTGTTTCGCCGCGGCGACGGCGCGGTCGATCAGCGCAGCATCGGCCTTGGGGCACTGCGCGAACGACTCGCCCGTAGCCGGATTGATCACGTCGAAGCTGCTCGCGCCATCGACCAGCTCGCCACCCACCAACATCTTGAATTGACGGTCCATCATCGCTCTCCTTGCAGGCGTGGTCGCGCCGCGCCGTTGCGTGCATCACACTTCGCTCTAGTTTTTGCCGCCGGGTTCGGGAAGAACCTTGCGGACACGGGCGCTAATGTGCGCCAAGCATACAATCTTGGCAAGGCGGCATTGGCCCATCATGAAGCATGACAGCGATCTCGACACCCTTCTCGGCTATCAGATGCAGCGCGCCCATCTGACCATGACGGGCGACGCGCGCCGCGTGCTCGAACCCTATGGACTGACCCCGGCCAAGCTCACCGCGCTGCTGCTGATCCGCGCCAATCCCGGGTGCGACCAGACCGCGCTCGGCAGTGCCCTCAGCATCAACCGGTCGAGCGCGATGAAGCTCGTCAACGCCCTGGTCGCCGGCGGCTTCATCGAGCGTCGCGCCGGGCGCAACCTGCGCACCAACGCGCTCCATCTGCTGCCGCATGGCGCGGGGCAGCTCAGCGATCTGATCGAGTCGCTGCGTCAATCCGATCGCGAGATGAGCGCCCGCCTGACCGAGACTGAACGCGCGACGCTGTTCGCACTGCTCGGAAAGGTCGGTCCGGTTCGCGCGCGCCGCACGCTGCAGGAGCTCGCGGAATAAGGCCGGTCGGTGAAACGCGTGCACTAAGACTTGCGATAATTGTATGCTTGGCGCACAATTGCCAAGACGGGGCCAATTCAGACGGAGAGATATGTGGACGAGCATCAAGTGATCGAGCGTGCGGCTTCGATGGATCCGGCCGCCCCGCGTTCACTGGCCCCGCGCTCGCTTGATCGCCTGTTGCGGCCGAAATCGGTCGCGATCATCGGCGCGTCGGACAAGCCCGGCGCGCTCGGCGCCTCGGTGCTCGCCAACCTCGAACGGCAGGGGTTCGATGGCGCGATCCATCTCGTCAATCCCAAGCGCAGCGATATCGGCGGCCGGCCCTGCGTCGCGTCAGTCGATGATCTGCCCGATGGCGTGGATGCCGCGGTGCTCGCCATCCCGCGCGCCGGCGTGCTCGACGCGGTCCGCGCGCTGGCCCGGCGCGGGGTCGGCGCGGCCGTGGTCTTCGCCGCCGGTTTTGCCGAGGACGGGCCGCAGGGCCTCGCCGATCAGCAGGAGATCGGAGCCATCGCCGCCGCATCGGGCATGGTGATCGAAGGGCCGAATTGCCTCGGCCTCGTCAACTTCATCGACCGTATCTCGCTGACCTTCATTGAAATGCCCGAGGCCCGCGCCGAGGGCAGCGCTCGGGTCGGTATCGTCTCGCAATCGGGCGCGATGGCGGCGGTGCTGGCGACGACGATGATCACCCGCGAAGTACCGCTCAGCTGCTACATCTCGACCGGCAATGAGGCGGCGAGCGGGGTCGAGGATTATCTCGCCTATCTGGTCGATTCGCCCGATACGGCGGTGATCGCGATGGTCGTCGAGCAGTTCCGCTCGCCCGCGCGCTTCCTCGCCGCGGCCCGCGCCGCGCGTGCGGCCGGCAAGCAGATCGTGCTGCTCCACCCCGGCCGCAGCGCCGCGGGCGCAGCGAGTGCCGCGACTCACACCGGCGCGATGGCCGGCGATTATGCGGTGATGAAGGTCCTTGCCGAGCATGCCGGCGTGATCGTCGTCAACTCGCTCGAGGAGCTCGGCGACGTGGTCGAGATCGTCGCCCGGTGCAAGGCGATGCCGGCGGGCGGCACTGGCGTGGTCGCCGAATCCGGCGCGTTCAAGGCAATGATGCTCGATCTGTCGGAAGAGCTCGGGCTGGTCCTGCCCAAATTATCCGACGACGACAGCCCGGCGTTGCGCGCGGCGCTCCCCGATTTCGTTCCCGTCTCAAACCCGCTCGATGTGACCGCGCAGGGGCTGGTCGATCCCGCGCTCTATGGCCGCACGATCGCCGCGCTGGTCGAGGACGATCGGGTCGGCGCGATCCTGGTGACGCTCATCCAGACCACCACCGCCACCTCGAGCATCAAGTTCAACGCAGTCGCGGGCGCGCTCGAGTTGCTCGACGTCACCAAGCCGGTGGTCGTCGCGGGCGTCGATGAAGGCGGCGAGGTGCGTGCCGAGGACGTCGCGCGGCTTCGCAAGCTCGGCATACCCTATCTGCCGACCGCCGAGCGCGCGGTGCGGGCGCTGGCCCGGATCACCGGCCATAAAGTGCGCGCTGACGATGCTGCGACCGCCCTGGGCGAACCGCTGCAGGATCTGCCTGTCGGGGGTGAGACAGTCCCTGAATATCGCTCCAAGGCACTGCTGGGCGCACGCGGCATCGCCTTCCCCCGCCACGAGCTCGCGACGACCAAGGCGGAGGCGCAGGCAGCGGCCGAGCGGCTCGGTTACCCGATCGTGCTCAAGGCGCAGGCCGCGGCGCTGCCGCACAAGAGCGACGCCGGCGGGGTGATCGTCGGGCTGGCCGATGCCGATGCCGTGGCGGCTGGCTGGGACAAGCTCCACGCCAATATCGCCGCCGCCCGGCCCGGCCTCGTGCTTGACGGCGTGCTGGTCGAGGGCATGGCCGAGCGCGGCGTCGAGCTGATCGTCGGCGCGCGCAACGATCCTGCCTGGGGTCCGGTGATCCTGGTCGGTTTCGGCGGCGTCGCCGCGGAATTGCTGCACGACGTCCGGCTGCTGCCCACCGGCCTGTCGCAGGACGAGATCGCGGCCGAGATCCGCCAGCTCCGTATGGCGCCTTTGCTCGACGGCTTCCGCGGCGCGCCGCCAATGGATGTCGCTGCGGTGGCGAGGATCGTAGCTGCGCTAGGCGAGGTAGTCGCCGCGACGCCTGCGATCCGCGAGATCGATCTCAATCCGGTGCTGGTCTATCCAGAAGGGCAGGGCGCGATCGCCCTGGACGCCCTGATCTCAACTTGAGAATTCCCCTCCCGCTTGCGGGAGGGGCTAGGGGTGGGCGCCCGCCCTCAGCGAGCGCACCGCTTGTTGGAAACGCGAGCCCACCCCCAACCCCWCCCGCAAGCGGGAGGGGAGTAGAAGTCACCCGGCCTTCGACAGATCGTACGAGCCCAACCCAGGCTTGTAGCTCTTCTCGTCGATAAACTGCCGGATCCCTTCCTTCCGCCCATCAGTCTTGTCGTGGAAGTTCGCGGCTTCCTGCATGCGCACGAGATAGTCCTCGGCCTCGTCATAGGTCATCGTGCCGACACGACGCACCGCGTCCTTGGCGAATTTGAGCGCGACCGGGTTCTTCTTGAGCAGCAGCTCGGCCACCGCACGCACCCGGGCTTCCAGCTGGTCGAGCGGCACGCTCTCGTTCACCAGCCGCATCTCGCTCGCCTTCTTCCCGTCGATCAGCTCGCCGGTCAGCGTCAGCCACATCGCGTCGCGCATCGAGACCAGGTCGACCACCACCTTGGTCACGCCGCCGCCGGGCAGGATGCCCCAGTTG
This sequence comes from Sphingomonas sp. P3_C5, assembly GCF_056402635.1. Taxonomy (NCBI): domain Bacteria; kingdom Pseudomonadati; phylum Pseudomonadota; class Alphaproteobacteria; order Sphingomonadales; family Sphingomonadaceae; genus Sphingomonas; species Sphingomonas sp. P3_C5. The sequence continues at coordinate 65,326 of NZ_JBFUHA010000011.1, read as the reverse complement.
ATCTCGCTGAGCCCGAACTGCGCCTCGTCAGCGGTGATCGCGAGGTCACAGGCGAACAACGGCCCGAAGCCGCCGCCGAAGCACCAGCCGTTCACCATCGCGATCGTCGGCTTCTGGAACCAGCGCAGCCGGCGGAACCAGCCATAGCTTTCGCGCTGCGACTTGCGCACGCCCTTCAGCCCCTGCGACTCGGTCTCGCGAAAATATTCCTTGAGGTCCATGCCCGCCGACCAGGCAGTGCCTTCCCCGCCGAGCACCAGCACGCCGACATCGTCGCGATATTCGAGCTCGTCCAGCACTTCCATCATGCGGCGGTTGAGCGTCGGGCTCATCGCGTTCCGCTTCTCGGGCCGCGCGAAATACACCCAGGCGATGCGGTCCTCGACACGGTACTTCACGACATCCGATTCACTCATCATTCTCGCTCCCTTGCGTGGCGGTGCCAGCATTTGTATCACTGGCATACAATAGCATTGTGCGCCGGCCCGACAAGAGCCAAACAGGCCATCAGTTTGGATGAGGTTCGGATGAGGAGCGGAGCGATGCCCGAAGGCCTGACGGAGGAAGCGCGACGCGCGATCGAATGGGACTGTGCGACGCTGATCAATCTCTACGCGACGCTCAACGATGCGGCGCGCTGGGCCGAGGTCGCCGCGCTCTACACCGAGGATGGCAGCATGACCCGGCCGAGCGCACCCGATGCGCCGATCGTCGGCCGTGATGCGATCCTCGCCGCCTTCGAATCGCGTGCGGCACGCACCACGCGGCACGTCACCGCGAACATCGTCGTGACCGTACTCGACGCCGACACCGCCACCGCGACCAGCGCGATGCTGCTGTTCACCGCGGCGGATGCGCCGCCTCTGGTCGGCGGATTCGCTGACCTTCTGCACCGCGTCCCGGGCGAAGGCTGGCGCTTCGCCGAGCGGCGCGGATCACTGACTTTCGCATGAGCCGATGGGGGCGCATATCTGATGGAGCGAGTCTCTTGATCGATTGGACCGCGCAATGTTCCGGATAGAGAGCAAGGACTGAATGCAGCCGAATTCGCACTTTACCGCCGCCTCGCAGGCGGAGATCGAGACGCTCGCCGCGCGCCATGTCGGCGAACGCGGCGGGCTGCTGCCGCTGCTACATGCGATCCAGAACGCACTGGGCCATATGCCCGCAGAGGCGGTTCCGATCGTGGCTGAAGCTCTCAACCTGAGCCGCGCCGAGGTTCACGGCGTCATCAGCTTCTATCACGATTTCCGGTCGGCCCCAGCAGAGGGTCAGATCGTGAAACTGTGCCGCGCCGAAGCCTGCCAGGCACGGGGCGTCGATGCTGTGGCCGCCGCGCTCGAACGCGACGGCGTGGCCACCGAGGCGATCTATTGTCTCGGCCTGTGCGCAATTGGTCCCTCGGCGCTCGTCGATGGCCAGCCTGTCGCTGGCGTGCGGAATGCTGCCGACCTCGCACCCCGCGCTGCGCCATCCCCGGCACGGGCGATCACCACACCAGCGCCGCGTGTGTTCGTCTCAAGTGACATGGCCTCGGTCGCGCTCGGATCGGACGCTGTTAGCGCAGCGCTCGCCGCTACGGGCGCGGCGGTGGTGCGCACCGGCAGCCACGGGCTGTTCGCGATCGAGCCGCTCGTCGAGGTCGAAACCCCACAGGGGCGCATCGGCTACGGCCCGGTCGCTGCGGAAGAAGTTGGGCAGGTGCTCGATGGCACCCACCCAAACCGCCTCGGCGATGTAAGGGCGCTGCCCTTCTTCGCACAGCAGCAGCGCTTCACCTTCGCGCGCTGCGGCATCACCGATCCGTTGAGCCTTGCCGATTATGAAGCGCATGGCGGCTGGGCAGGGCTCGATGCGGCGCGCGATATGTCGCCACAGGCGGTGGTCGACGCGGTCAAAGCGTCCGGGCTGCGTGGGCGCGGCGGCGCCGGCTTCCCCACGGGCATCAAATGGCAGACGGTGCTCGACACGCCCTCCTTCGAGAAGTTCATCGTCTGCAACGCCGATGAGGGCGACAGCGGCACCTTTGCCGATCGCATGCTGATGGAGGGCGATCCCTTCTGCCTGATCGAGGGCATGGCAATCGCGGCGCACGCCGTCGGCGCCGACTATGGCTATGTCTATATCCGCTCGGAATATCCGTTCGCGATCCGCACGATGCGCGCCGCGATCGAGGCCGCGGCGCACCGCATCGCGCCCTTCGCGCTCGAAGTGCGGGAGGGCGCCGGCGCCTATGTCTGTGGCGAGGAAACCGCCATGCTCGAATCGATTGAGGGCAAGCGCGGCCAGGTCCGCGCCAAGCCGCCACTGCCCGCGATCAGCGGCCTGTTCGGCCGGCCGACGGTGATCAACAATGTGCTGAGCCTCGCCGCTATCCCCTTCATCCTCGCCGAAGGGCCGGAGCGTTATGCCGAAATCGGCTTCGGCCGCTCGCGCGGGACGATGCCGATCCAGCTTGCCGGCAACGTGAAGAATGGCGGACTGTTCGAGATCGGCTTCGGCATCACGCTCGGCGAACTGGTCAATGATATCGGCGGCGGCACCGCGAGCGGCCGGCCGGTGCGCGCGGTTCAGGTCGGCGGTCCGCTCGGCGCCTATATCCCGCCATCGCGCTTCGACATGCCCTTCGATTATGAGACCTTCGCCGCCGCGGGCGGCCTGATCGGCCATGCCGGGATCACCGTCTTCGACGACAGCGTCGACATGGCGAAGATGGCGCGCTTCGCGATGGAGTTCTGCGCGGTCGAAAGCTGCGGAAAATGCACGCCGTGCCGGATCGGCTCGATCCGCGGCGTCGAGTTGATCGACCGCATCATTGCGGGAGCAGGGCGGCAGGGCGATCCGCTCGAGAGGATGCCGCAGATACGCAACGTCCGGGCAAAGCCCCGTAGCGTCGCGGATGAGGTCGTCTTGCTGCGCGATTTGTGCGATACGATGAAGCATGGCTCGCTCTGCGCGCTGGGCGGGTTCACGCCCTATCCGGTGCTGAGCGCGCTCGATCATTTTCCCGAGGATTTTGGGGCGCCTCTCATCGAGGCTGCGGAGTAGATCATGGCCTGGATCAGCGAAACCGACCTCGGCACCAAGGCGGTGCCAGCCGCACCCTTGGTGACGCTCAGCATCGACGGGGCTGAAGTGCAGGTCCCCGCAGGCACGTCGATCATGCGCGCCGCCGCGCTCGCCGGCACCAGCGTTCCAAAATTATGCGCGACCGACAGCCTCGAAGCCTTCGGGTCTTGCCGCGTCTGCCTCGTCGAGATCGAAGGCCGCGCTGGCTTCCCCGCCTCCTGCACTACACCGGTCGCGCCGGGGATGAGCGTGCGCACCCAGACCGAGCGGCTGACTCAGCTCAGGCGCGGTGTGATGGAGCTCTATATCTCCGATCACCCGCTCGACTGCCTGACCTGCTCGGCCAATGGCGATTGCGAGTTGCAGGATGTTGCGGGCGCAGTCGGCCTGCGCGACGTGCGCTACGGCTATGAGGGCGCGAACCATCTCGAGGGGTGCAAGGACGAGAGCAACCCCTATTTCACCTTTGATCCCGCCAAATGCATCGTCTGCTCGCGCTGCGTGCGCGCCTGTGACGAGGTGCAGGGCACGTTCGCGCTGACGGTCGACGGCCGAGGCTTCGCCAGCCACATCGCGGCGAGCCAGGACGAGGAGTTCCTGGCTTCCGAATGCGTGTCGTGCGGCGCCTGCGTCCAGGCCTGCCCGACCTCGGCGCTGATCGAGAAAGAGGTGGAGAAGGTCGGCACGCCCGATACCGCGATCGTCACCACCTGCGCCTATTGCGGCGTCGGCTGCACCTTCCGCGCGGAGATGCGCGGCGAGCAGCTCGTCCGGATGGTGCCGTGGAAAGAGGGCAAGGCCAATCGCGGGCATAGCTGCGTCAAGGGCCGCTTCGCCTGGGGCTATGCCAATCACCGCGAACGCATCCTCAACCCGATGATCCGCGAGTCGATCGAGCAACCCTGGCGCGAAGTGAGCTGGGACGAGGCGATCGCCCACACCGCGTCCGAATTCCGCCGCATCCAGGCGAAATACGGCACCCGCAGCGTTGGCGGCATCACTTCGTCGCGCTGCACCAATGAAGAGACCTATCTCGTCCAGAAGCTGATCCGCCAGGGCTTCGGCAACAACAATGTCGATACTTGCGCGCGCGTCTGCCATTCGCCGACCGGCTATGGCCTGAAGACGACCTTCGGCACCTCCGCGGGCACGCAGGATTTCGACAGCGTGATGCAGGCCGATGTGATCCTGATCATCGGCGCCAACCCGACTGACGGCCATCCGGTCTTCGCCAGCCGCATGAAGCAGCGCATCCGCCAGGGCGCCCGGCTGATCGTCGTCGACCCGCGCCGCACCGACATCGTCCGCACGCCGCATATCGAGGCCGACCATCATCTGCCGCTCAAGCCCGGCACCAATGTCGCTGTGCTGACCGCGATGGCACATGTCGTGGTGACCGAGGGGCTGGCCGATGAGGATTATATCCGCGCGCGCTGCGACTGGGACGAATACGCCGAATGGGCAGCGTTCGTCGCCCAGCCCGAGCGCTCGCCCGAGGCGACCGAGGCGCTGACCAACGTCCCCGCCGCCGACCTGCGCGCAGCCGCGCGGCTCTATGCGACCGGGGGCAGGGCAGCGATCTATTACGGGCTAGGGGTCACCGAGCACAGCCAGGGCTCGTCGACCGTCATCGCCATCGCCAATCTCGCAATGGCGACGGGCAATGTCGGCATCGAAGGCGCCGGCGTGAACCCCCTACGCGGCCAGAACAACGTGCAGGGCGCCTGCGACATGGGCAGCTTCCCACACGAATATTCGGGCTATCGCCATGTCTCCGACACCGCCGTGCGCGAGATGTTCGAAAAGGCATGGGGCGTCGCGCTCGATCCCGAGCCGGGCCTGCGCATTCCCAACATGCTCGATGCCGCGACCGAGGGCGCGTTCAAGGCGCTGTTCATCCAGGGCGAGGACATTCTCCAGTCAGATCCCAACACCCAGCATGTCGCCGCGGGCCTCGCCGCGATGGAATGCGTGGTCGTCCAGGACCTGTTCCTCAACGAGACCGCCAATTACGCGCATGTCTTCCTGCCCGGCTCGACCTTCCTCGAAAAGGACGGGACCTTCACCAATGCCGAGCGCCGCATCCAGCGCGTGCGCCAGGTGATGCGGCCGAAGAACGGCTACGCCGATTGGGAGATCGTCCAGAATGTCGCGCATGCGATCGGCCTTGAGTGGAACTATGCCCACCCGTCCGAGATCATGGACGAGATCGCCGCGCTCACCCCGACCTTCGCCCGCGTCAGCTACGCTGCGCTCGACCAGCACGGATCGCTGCAATGGCCGGCGACCGATGCGATGCCCGACGGTACGCCGACGATGCACATCGATGGCTTCGTGCGCGGCAAGGGGCATTTCGTGGTTACTGACTATGTCCCGACCGACGAGAAAACCGGCCCCCGCTTCCCGCTGCTGCTGACCACGGGGCGCATCCTCAGCCAGTATAATGTTGGCGCGCAGACCCGGCGCACCGACAATGTCGTATGGCATCCCGAGGACCTGCTCGAAATCCACCCCGTCGATGCCGAGAATCGCGGCCTGCGTGACGGCGACTGGGTCCTGCTGCGTAGCCGCGCCGGCGAGACGACGCTGCGGGCGCAGGTTACCGAGCGCGTCGCGCCGGGTGTGGTCTATACGACCTTCCACCATCCGGTGACCCAGGCCAATGTCATCACCACGGATTATTCGGACTGGGCGACCAATTGTCCTGAATACAAGGTCACCGCGGTGCAGGTCTCAGCCTCGAACGGCCCGTCCGACTGGCAGGAAAGCTATGCCCGGCAGGCCGAACATTCGCGGCGGATCGCGGCGGTCGCGGCGGAATGATGTCCCCGGCGGAGCGGCTGGTCTATATGGCCAACCAGATCGCGCGCAATTTCGCCGCGCAGGGGACGGATGTGGCCGCGCTCGCGGTGGCGGATCACATCGCTGCCTTTTGGGACCCGCGGATGAAGGCGCAGATCTTCGCGATGGAAAGCCCGGCGCTGGAGCCAATTGCGGCGCGCGCCGTGGCGTTGCTGCGCGATCGCGGCGCGCCGCCACCGCAATCGGCCGCGACTCAATTCGCATCGCCCGGGGCGTCGGGCGGCTCCGACGCCGGCTAAGTGCCCTCGCGAGAGCAAGGGCCCGGCTACTTTGCTTTCGCGCCTAGATCATCGGAAACCGGGTTGGCTCAGCGATCAGCACTTCGTGGAGCAGCATGCCGTGCCACGACATCACATGCTTGTCGTCCAGCAGTCCACGCGACACATCGGCTTCGCCGACCGCGCCGGAATGGAGCGACAGCGCCGCGCCGCCGCCACCGCCCAGGATGACGTCGCCGGACTGGAGCTGCGCGGTGAGGAACGCGCTCAGCGTCACGCTGTCGCCATTGCCCAGCTCGATCACCGCACTGCCGCCGACATCGTGGCTCGCCGTCTGGACTTGCTCGAAGCTGGTGAAGAACGCCGAGAGATCGAGCTTATCGCTGCCCGAGACGAAATCGCCGACGCTGTCCTGCCCCGTGCCGGTGCCGAACGCGAATACGTCGTTGCCGCCGCCGCCGAACAGCGTGTCGTTGCCGCCAAAGCCGCTGATCGTCTCGTTGCCCGCGCCGCCGGTCAGGACGTTGGCGCCGGCATTGCCGTCAATCACCAGCGTATGGTCGTTACCGGTCAGGTTGATCGCGGTGGTCGCCGCCGCATCGATCGTGCGCAGCGTCTCGACAAAGGCACCCGCAGCGATCGTGTAGCTGACCGCCGCTTTGGCGATATCGCTGCTGCCCGGGACGTTGTCCTCAACGATCCGGTCGTTCGCGTCGCGGACGATATAGGTATCGTTGCCCAGATCGCCCCGCATCACGTCGCCGCCGCCGCCGCCGTCGATGACGTTGTCGCCGCTATTGCCGATCAGTTTGTTGACCTGGGTATTGCCCGTAACATTGATGTTGTCGGTGCCGGTCAGAATCACACGCTCGATATTGAATTGACTTGCGATCGAATAATCGATCGACGCCAGGATCGTGTCGCTCCCTTCGTCGGCATTTTCGATGACTACATCGTCGGCACTGTCCACGACATATGTATCGTTGCCCATTCCGCCGATCAGCGTATCAGTCCCGCCGCCGCCGGAAAGATAATTGTCGCCCGCGCTGCCGGTCAGGACGTTGCTGTTCCCATCGCCATGTGCATCGATGTTGGCGGTCCCCGTCAGCGTCAGATTCTCCACGTTCGGCGCGTTTGCCAGATCGTATGTAATCGACGACCGGATCGTGTCGGTGCCGCCGTTGGGGTTTTCGTACACGTGATCTTTGACGTTATCGATCGTGTAGGTGTCGTTGCCATTCGTGCCAAAGAAGCTGTCGCCGCCCGAATTGCCGAACCGGAACACGACAACTTGCGGGTCGTGGTCGGTCGGCCGGCTGCCACCGAATTGCGAATTGAGATGGACCGCGTCGTAGTTCGTCGCGGCCGCCAGCAGGTGCTTGCTGACCAGGATATTGTCGATCTGCTGCGCATTGCCGTCGAACAGATACGAATAACGCTCTTCGGGCCTGAGCAGGTAATTGACGTTGGTCAGCTGTCCGCCCTGCGCAGGCACGGTCAGCTGGGTCTGCGCCGGTTCGAAATAGAAGCCGTTCCAATCGCCGAGCACGGCGATGTTCAGCTTGGGATTATCGGCCAGATGCGCGTTGACATAGGCGTTGACCCCGGCCGCCTGCGCGGTGCGCTGTGCGTCGCCCGCGGCATCGGCGGGCTGGTCGTTGCCGCGCAACGGCTCGCTGCCGCCGCGCGAGGTCGAATGGACATCGATCGTGGTGATGCTCTGGCCGTTGAACAGCCAGGTCGCGACCAGCGGGTTGCGGCTGCCGTTATAGGCCGATCCGGTGATCAGTTCGGCGCTGTTCGCGACGTACGTCACGCGGTCCATATTGTAGAAATAGCCGTTGCGGATGTTGCCGTTGGGCTCGCCGCCCGTCGTGTTGGCGACGGTCGGCGCGATCTCGACATAACCGTAATGCAGGCCGGTCAGCGCGGTGATCGCGTCGATGATCCCCTGCGCGTTGCTGACGCCCGACAGATCGGAGCCGCTGCCCGCACCGTCGGCGTCCTGCACTTCCTGCACCGCCAGGATGTCGGGCGCGCGGAGGCTGTAGACAATGTCGTTCGCCAGTATGTCATACTTGTTGTCAGATGGGTCGAGATTTTCGAGGTTGTAGGTGGCGAGGCTGAGATAGTCGCTATTGCCCTGCAACGTCGTCATCTCGCGCGTCAACGTCACGTCGTTGGTGACAGTGACAGCTTCGGTCACCACGACTTCGTAATTGTCGAACGAATAATTGACGATGCCGGTCACGCTGCTCAGCTGGTCGCCGACAGAGTAGTTCGGGTGGAAGCCCGAGAAGATGCCGCTATCGTCGTCGATCTGAATCATTTCGGGATTGTAATCAACGGTGCCGTCGCCATTTGGCGAGATGGTGATCCCGCCGCGATCGTTGACGCCGGTGGCGCCAACGCCGTGCGAGGCGATGACGAAGGTTTCGCCGAGTGTGGTGGTATTCGACACCGCCTGCGGCGCGTCGATCGTCACGCGCATGCCCTCCAGCGATTCCCAGAAATCGAGGCCGTCATGTGCCGGATCGTAGACGGTCAAATGATCGTCATCGAGATTCTGGGCCGGCGGCAGAATTCCGCCGGTACCGATCAGGATCGCGGTCGGCAGTGCATTGCTGTGCGAATCGATCGCGACGGTCGGGCTGCTGATTTCAGTCACCGTCAGCCCCTGCGCATCGCCGGCGAATTCGGTGACCGTGCCGCCAACCGTCACGCCGTCGCCGACCACGACGGTCGGCGCGGTGCTGGTGAAGACGAAGATCGCATCCGACGTCGCGGCATTGCCATCGCCGACCGCCGATTGCAGGTAGAAGCCGTTGGTGTCGACCGCGGTGACGATGCCCGTCGTTCGGACCGGCTGGCCGACATATTGCGACGTGTGCCCGGCGCCCTGGATCTGGCTGATCGTCAGCGTCACGAAATCGTCGTTGACGATCGTGCCGATCGCACTGCCGTCGGTGATCGCGATGTTGCCGGTCGGATTGTTGAGCGTCAGCGACAGCGTTTCGTTGGCCTCGCCCACTGTATCGCCGACGACCGGTACTGTCACCGTCGCGCTATGCGCGCCGACCGCGAACGTTACCGTACCCGTCAGCACCGCGCCCGCGCCGATATCGTCGCTGGTGGCGGTGCCGTCGAAGTCGATCGAATAATCGACCGTCGCACTCGATCCCAGCCCGCCCGCACGATAGACCGTGAAGCTCAGGTTGCTGGTCCCGGCATTGCCCTCCACCACCGACGCATCGGCGACGCGGATCTGGCCGGTGGCGTTGTCGGCGATGATGATCTGGCTGGTGTTGAGCGAGCCGAGGCTGCTGGTCGCGTCCGATTGCCAGGTGAAGTCGGCATAGCTCGCGCCGCTGCCGATCAGCTGGAGCGATTGGCCGAGCGCGCCGCTGCCGTCTTCGGACACGCCGATATCGGTGCTGGTCACGCCCGCAGCCGGGGTGCCGGCGGCGGCGGTGAAGACGCCCTCATAGGACAATAACTGGATCACCGTGCCGTCGGGCGCGATCAGCGCGACGCCGTCGGCAATGCCGTTCTGGATGCCGTTTGCGGGATAGCTGAACGACAGCGCCCCGTAGCCCGAGCCGCCTTCGTTGTCGATCACCCCACTCAGGTTGGTGGTCATGTACGTAGGGGCGGCGCCGGGGGTGTTGCTGCCGTTGTAGAAGACCAGTTTGTAGTTGGTGAGATCGGTGCCGGCGACCCCGGCGATCTCGATCGCCTCGCCGGCGTCGGTGCCGGCATTATCGTAGTGGATCTCGTTGATATAGACGTTGGCGGCGGGCGGGATGGGATCGTCGTTGGTGATCGTGCCGGTACCGGTCGCGGTACCCAGCGACGCGCCGCCGGTCGGCGCGCTCAGCGTGACGGTAAAGGTCTCGTTGGGCTCGTACGTCGTATCCCCTGCAATCGGCACATGGATCTGCGCGGTGGTCGCGCCGTCGGCGAAGGTCACCGTGCCGGTCGAGACGAAGCCCGCACCGAAGTCGCTCGCATCGGTCGTGACGTTACTAATCGTATAGGTCGCCGAAACCGCGCCAACGCTACCGTTCGCGCGCGTGACCGTAAACACGGCGTCGGTGTCGCCGCTATTGCCCTCGGCCAGGGTCACGTTGCCGACGTTGAGCGTGCCGGCGGGGGCGGCGTCGTCGTTGGTGATCGTACCGGTTGCGGTCGAATGACCGCCTAGCGTGGCGCCGCCGGTGGGGGCGCTGAGCGCGAGTGAGAACGTCTCATTGGGTTCGTACGTCGCATCTCCGGCAACCGGCACATGGATTTGCGCGGTGGTCGCGCCGTCGGCGAAGGTCACCATGCCGGTCGAGACGAAGCCCGCACCGAAATCGCTCGCATCGGTCGTGCCGTTGGCGATCGTATAGGTCGCGGAGATCGCGCCCGAGCTGCCGCCTGCGCGCGTCACGGTGAACACCATGTCGGTATCGCCGCTATTGCCCTCCGCGAACGTCATGTCGGCAACGGTCAAGCTGCCGGGCGTCGGTCCGGCGGCGGCGATCGGGGTCAGCGAGAAATCGTCGATCGCCAGGCCGTCATCTGCGCCGGTGGCGTCGGTATCGACCCAGCGGATCCAGAAGGTGGCGCCGTTTGCCAGCGCATCGGTCAACGTATAGGTGAATGAAAGTGCAGTCCGGTCCGCCGCTCCGTTACCGTTCTTCGCGCCGGTCGTGGTGGTATCCGGCGTCGTGAAGTCGAGCTGGTTGATATCGATCCATGTCCCCGTGCTCAGGCTGGACGCGTCGAAGCTGATCTGGAAATCCACCCTGTCGGTCCGGCCGGCAGTGCCGAGCCGCCACTCTTCGCCGGTATAGGCGATCGCCAGCGAGCCGAGCGCGCCGCCGGTATTGTTGGTGAATTGGCTGCCGATGATCGCGATCGCGGTGCCGCTGCGCAATTGGCCGAAGGCGCGATCCAGGCTGGCCGCCGCGCCGTAGCTGTATGTATCGCCCGTCGTGCTGCCGCCTGTGTCGACGGCGTACTGACCGTTGTCGCGCGCGCCCCCGCCCGATTCAATGAAGTACCAGCCATCCGGCGTGGCGGTGTTGGTCGTACTGCCGGCGGTGTTGGATAACGTGTCGAAATTCTGGAAGACCGCTGTCCCAGCCGTCGTCAGCGAAACGCTACCCGCGCCAGCCTGCGCGGCCTCCGTCTGATCGACCGCCGCCACGAAGCCCTGGGCGGGTGCGACCGCACCAATTCGCGCATCGACCTGCGCGATGCTCCTGACGTCGTCCACGCGGTTCGTGTCGAAGCGGCCAAGGTTGAACAGCGAATCGTCTTGCGGGTCGAACAAGATACGGGACATGATACTTCCTTCGCAACGCGGCCGGGGCTGGTGGTCCGGCCGATAAGAATCGACCGAGGAATCGTGGAAATTCAGACCATTCTGTCGCTATGCGCGGACTGTGACAACCACGTTGCGAAGGATGTGGATAATGCCTTCGCCGGGACGGACCGGCGATTCACCCGCGCGTCAGCGCCGCCTTGGGTGCTGTCAAGAAAGGGGTCATTCGATGCGGAAACGGCGTACGGGTGTGCGGTCATGAACCTCGCGCCGATCCGGTCCGAGGCGGACCACCGCAAGTCGCTGCAGAGGCTGGAGAAGTTACTCGCGACTACTAGCTTCTGATCCACCATCCTTGTTCATATGACGCCAATCGCCCGGTTTATATCGCTTGCGAAACGTACTGGAACAGCGTCAATTGCGACGCGTTTCCGAAAGGATGGAACGCTGAATCGAGGAGGGTTGAATGCATATCGTCCGAATGCTCGTGGTTGGCTTCATCGTCGGTCTTCTCGCCCGCTTTTTCTATCCCGGCGCCGTGCCCATCAATATGCTCGGCAGCATCATCCTCGGCATCCTCGGCTCGCTTCTCGCGGGCTTCGTCGTCCAGGCGACGAGCGGCGCCGCAGCCAAGCAGCCCTTTCACCCGGCTGGCTTTCTCGCCTCCATTCTCGGGTCGATGGTGCTGATCTTCATCGCGCGGCACTTCCTCCACCTCGTTTGAGGGGAGCCGCAAGGCGCCCGCTTATTGCTGCGGTAGCACCTTCCAGTAGCGCACATAATCGACTGCCATTTGCTGGGGCAGCGCTGCGTCGTCCACGCCCTTCGCGCCGCCCCAGTCACCGCCGATGGCGAGGTTGAGGATCAGATTATAGGGCCGCGTGAAGGGCCAGGCCGGTTTGCCGCCGGGCTGGTCGTTCCTGACGCGCATATAGGCATGGTCGTCCACCCCGATGGTAATCGTGTCGACACCCCAGTCGAGCTGGTAGCGGTGAAATTCCGAACAGCTTGTCGGCACCATCGTCTCGGCCCCGCGCTGCGTTCCCAGCCGGTGGTTGAACGCGCCGCTGTGGAGCGTCGCGTGCACCACCCCGGGCTGCCAGCCGACCATCTCCATCACGTCGATCTCGCCTTCGTCCGGCCAGGCTCCGCCCGTGGGCAGCAGCCAGATTGCAGGCCATGTGCCGCGCGCGCAGGGCAGTTTCGCGCGGACTTCGTAAAAGCCATAGCCATAGGCTTGCCGGGTGACGAGCTTGGCGGATGTGTAAGCCTGCCCAGCCCAGTCATGCGCCTTGGGCAGCGTCTCATGACGCGCCTCGATCACCAGCACGCCCCGCTCGATCCGCGTATTTTCGGGCCGGGCATCGGCATAATATTGCAGCTCATGATTGAACCAGCCCGGCGTGTTGAACGCGGTATCGAACCGCCATTTCGCGGGGTCGACCGCCGCGCCATCGAACTCGTCCGCCCAGCTCGGCGGCGATGAAGGCGCCTGCATCGGCGCATCGACCGTGTAATTGGTGGCCGCGAGCGTCGTCGCCTGCGCGGTCACGAGAAGGAGCAGGCTCATCATAAGGCAATCCTCAGTCGATCCCGGTCGCGAGAGTCCCCCACGGTCATTCCATCGATTCCACCAGGTCCTTGGCTTCCTTCAGGCCGCAATGGGTGGCCTCCCGGGTGAGCTTGATCGCCTCGAGTTTGCGCCCCGCCGTCAGCAGTCCGCGCACCTGCTCTTCGATCTCGGGCGGTAAAATGGCAGCGGGAGCTCCCTCCAGCGACGCAGCGCGCGCTGGCGCCTGCCGCACGCCCATCAACGGATCGCGCCGGCGCAACGCGCGCAGGGCCCAGCCGACCAGCAGCAGCATGGCGATACCGATCGCGATCAGCACAGGCATCGGGATGAACATCTTGGCTCCTCTCGCTGGCCTTACGGTCTCGCACGTCCAGTCTCCCTCCGCCAGTCCGCGAAGGTGAGCAACATGGTCCCGCTGTTGCAGTTTATATCGTAATACGATATAAAACCGAGTCGGCTTTTAGCGGCAATACGAGGCCTCGGTCATGCACCTGCTCCTCATCGGACTCGAGTCGATCGCCCTGATCATCGGATCGCTTGTGGTGGCCATCCTGATGTGTCGGTTCCTATGGTCCCTGTTCCGATGGCTGCGTCATCCAGCCTGGGCGGCATTGGCGGTCCTCACCTTGGTCGCCTTGGCACTCGCTGGCCAATTGCCGTCCAGCAAGTTTCTGCAAATGGTGCTTATGTTCGCTGCCCTCGGTGCCATCCCGCTATGGATGGAGGGCCTGGCCTGGCGCCGCCGGACCAAAGATGCCGCATTGCTGAACCACCCCGCCACGCCGCGCAGAGCCACGCCGGCGGCATCCGCTCAACCTCAGCCAAGCCATGGCCGCTATCCGGCGATCATCGCCTGTATCGGCCAGAATCGTGAGGCCGAGCGGTCAGAACTTCGCCTCGTGGCCGCGCGGATCTGGCGCGAGACATATCAGCCCCGAGCCACGCAGTCGGACTCCACGCCAAGCTTTGCGCTACGCCGTCAGCTGGTGAGAGCGGCAAAATATGCGATGAGCGGCCGAATCCGCGTCCATCACTGAAGCCCCTCACGCTTCGGCCGGTCTGTGCCCCCACCGATCCACATTCGCGCGGGAAGCATTTCTACGAAGCGGCTCACGCTGTAATCAGTCCCTGCCGATCGACCGCAGAGGGAGACTGACCGATGATCAAGCCCGCCACCCCCGATACGATCGATCAGCAACGCCGTCGCCTGTTCGGCGCCGCAGCCGTCACGATCGCCGCCGCGCCCTTCGTCGCCAACGCCCAGACGGAACCAGCAAAGCAGAGCGGCGGGGTAGGGACCAGCAACGCCTTTGCCCCGCTCAAGCAGATCCACGCCGGCCCGCTCAATATCGGCTATGCCGAGGCGGGCCCGGCGAACGGACCCGCCGTCATCCTGCTGCACGGCTGGCCCTATGACATCCACAGCTTCGTCGATGTCGCGCCCGTGCTTGCCGCCGCCGGCTACCGCGTGATCATCCCCTATCTGCGCGGCTATGGCACCACCCACTTCCTCTCGCCCGATACGACGCGCAACGGCCAGCCCGCCGCCCTAGCCCTCGACGTGATCGCGCTGATGGATGCGCTCCATATCGACAAGGCGGTGCTCGCCGGCTTCGATTGGGGCGCCCGCACCGCTGATATCGTCGCGGCACTCTGGCCGGATCGCTGCAAGGCACTCGTCTCGGTCAGCGGCTATCTGATCGGCAGCCGGGAATCGCAGAAAGCGCCGCTGCCGCCAAAGGCCGAGCTGACCTGGTGGTATCAATTCTACTTCGCCACCGATCGCGGCCGCGCCGGCTATGCGCAATATCGTCGCGATTTCGCCAAGCTTATCTGGCAGATCGCCTCGCCGCGCTGGGCGTTTGACGACGCCCTGTTCGATCGCAGCGCAGCCGCCTTCGACAATCCCGACCATGTCGACATCGTCATCCACAATTATCGCTGGCGCCTGAGCCTCGCCGAGGGCGAACCGAAATATGACGCGCTGGAACAGCAGCTCGCCGCCGGCCCCGCCATCACCGTGCCGACCATCATCCTCGAAGGCGACGCCAATGGCGCCCCCCATGCGCCCGATGACTCAGCCTATCGCAAGAAATTCACCGGCGCCTATCAATACCGGGTCGTCACCGGCGGCATCGGCCACAACCTCCCGCAGGAAGCTCCACAGGCTTTTGCCCGCGCGGTGCTCGACGTGGCCGGCTGAAGCGCATCACGCTTTGGCCAGCGCCTGCTCGACCCATTGCACGATCGCCGCCGTCGGCATCGCGCCAGAGGTGCGCGCCACTTCGCGGCCCTTGCGGATCATGATCATGCTCGGAATGCTCTGGATGCCATAGCGCGCGGCAATCGCCGCCTCGGCCTCGGTATCGAGCTTGGCCATCCGCACCCGCGGCTCGAGGCGCGCCGCCGCCGCCTCGAAATTCGGGCCCATCATCCGGCACGGGCCGCACCATTCGGCCCAGAAATCGATCACCACCGGCAGATCGCTCTTCAGCGCATGCCGATCGAAACTCGCCGCCGTCAGGTTCACCGCCCTGCCCCCGAAAAGCGGGTTGTGGCACGTCCCGCATTTCGGCGCCTCGCCAAGCCTCGCGCGCGGGACCCGATTGAGCGCACCATCGACAGGGCAGGCAACCACCAGGCTATCGGTGCTGGTCTCGCTCATCGAAAAATCTCCGGTAAATCCGCGCAGCCGGCGATATCGTGACGATGGCGCCACTTCGCAATCGTCGCTCGCCATCGAGGCGATACCGGGCGAGAAGGGCCCAAAGGAGAGCATAACGATGATCCTCGCCCTGGCAGCCGCCGCCTCCATCGCACCGCAATGGACCGAGGATTTCCGAAAGCTCGATCCGGCGCGCTGGGAAATCCAGCTCTATTCCTTCCCTGCCAATGGCTGCGACATGCGCGCCGATCAGGTCCAGGCCGCCAACGGCGCGCTGCAGCTGAAAGTCACCCACCTGGAAACCCCGCATGAAGGCAAGATCTGCAAGGCCGGAGAAATCGGCTCCCGTCGCTTCTTCCAATATGGCCTGTTCCAGGTCCGCATGGTCCTGCCCGCACTACGCGGCGGCGTCACCGCCTTTTTCCTGATGAACCAGTGGCAGCCGGAAAAATGGGAACACAAGGAGATTGACTTCGAATTCCTCGGCAACAAGCCCGACCAAGTCCAGCTCACCAACCATGATTTCCAGAAGGGCGGCACGGTCTGGAAATCAGCGGCAACCGAGGCCAAGCTCGGCTTCGATTTCGCCGCCGCGCCGCATGATTATACCATCCTCTGGACGCCCGCGAGCGTGCGCTGGTACGTCGATGGCCGCCTGCTGCACGAAGAGAAGCAGTACGTGCCGCACGAGCCCCTTCAGATCCGCGCCAACATCTACCTCGGCTCCCCAAACGAGCCGGGCGTCGCCGCCTGGCTCGGCCCGATCGACAAGCGCAGCGTTCCCGCAACCGCGACCTATTCGTACCTCCGATACTTCCCGCTCGATGCCCTGCCACCGGAATTCAAACCGGATTGAGGCCCGTGCGCGCTACCGCCTTGAAACCCACCCACAAATATGAAACCCATCCGTCGCCGACATCACCACAAGAGGTTGCCTTGAAAATCGAAGCTTGCTGCGCCGGGCGTTCACGTCGGCATTTCCTCGCCACCGCCGGAACCGGTGCGCTCATCGCCGGCGTTTCCGCCCTCACGCCAGCGCCCGTGCTGGCGAAGGAGCCTGAACAGCCAGCCCTCCAGCCCGCAGCAAAACTCAAGCCCTTCGACATCGCCGACATAGACCTCGGCGAAGGCCCTTTCCTCCACGCCCAACGCAAGACAGAGGCCTATTTGCTGCAGCTCAGCCCCGATCGCATGCTGCACAATTTTCGCGTCAATGCCGGGCTCCAGCCCAAGGCGCCGGTCTATGGCGGCTGGGAATCCGAACCCATCTGGGAGGACATCAATTGCCACGGCCACACCCTCGGCCATTATCTGTCGGCAGTCGCGCTCGCCTGGCGCTCCACCGGCGACAAGCGCTTCAAGCAGCGCGTCGACTATATCGCCGCCGAGCTCGCCGCCTGCCAGAAGGCATCGGGCACCGGCCTGATCTGCGCCTTCCCCAAGGGCCTTGCTTTGGTCGCGGCGCACCTGCGCGGCGAGAAGATCTCAGGCGTCCCCTGGTACACCCTGCACAAAGTCTATGCCGGTCTCCGCGACGCGACCCTGCTCGCCGACAGCGAGACAGCCCGCGCGGTGCTGCTGCGTTTCGCCGACTGGGCGGTCGTCGCCACCCGGCCGCTGTCCGACGTTGAGTTCGAGACCATGCTCGGCACGGAACATGGCGGCATGAACGAGGTCTTCGCCGATCTGTATTTCATGACCGGCAACCCAGATTACCGCACCCTGGCCGAGCGTTTCTCGCACAAGGCTATCATGGAGCCGCTCGCCAAAGGCCGCGACTATCTGGACGGCCTCCACGCCAACACCCAGATCCCGAAGATCGTCGGCTTCCAGCGCGTCTATGAGGCAAATGGCGACGCGAAATACCAACAGGCGGCCGCCTTTTTCTGGCAGACCGTCACTCGCACCCGCAGCTTCGCCACCGGCGGCCACGGCGACGGCGAGCATTTCTTCCCGATGGCCGATTTCTCCCGGCACGTCTTCTCCGCCAAGGGCTCGGAGACCTGCTGCATGCACAATATGCTGAAGCTCACCCGCGCCCTGTTCCTGAGCGATCCGCAGGCGGAATATGCCGATTTCTACGAGCGCACGCTCTACAACGGCATCCTCGCCTCGCAGGATCCGGAGACCGGCATGGCGACCTATTTCCAGGGCGCCCGCCCCGGATATATGAAGCTCTACCACTCGCCCGAACAGTCCTTCTGGTGCTGCACCGGCACCGGCATGGAAAACCACGTCAAATACCGCGATTCGATCTACTTCCATGATGATCGGGCGCTCTACGTAAACCTGTTCCTGCCTTCCACGGTCCGCTGGAAGGAGAAGGGCGCGGCGCTGGTCCAGACCACCAGCTTCCCCGAGACGCCATCGACAAAGCTGCGCTGGAAACTCCAGAAACCAACCGAGCTGACCCTCAAGCTCAGGCACCCACGCTGGAGCCACAGCGCGACTGTCCTCGTCAACGGAACCGAGGCGGCGAAGTCGATCAACCCCGGCAGCTATGTCGAACTCGCCCGAACCTGGCAGAATGGCGACGAGGTCGAGCTCCGCCTCGTCATGGAAGCTAACACCGAATGGGCCCCAGCCGCGCCGGACATCGTTGCGTTCACCTATGGCCCGCTGGTCCTCGCCGGCGCCCTGGGCAATGAAGGCCTTGCGCCGGGCGCCGACATCGTCGTCAACGAACGCGAATACGGCAACTACAACAAGGCCCCCTTCACGCCGCCGACGCTCGCCGGCGAGCCTAATCGCCTCGCGAAGGCCATCCGCGCGAGCGACAAGCCGCTGGAATTCACGATCGCCTCATCCGAGCAGAAGCCGGTGCGGCTGGTGCCATACTACCGCATCGCGCACGAGCGGTATGCGACTTATTGGAAGGTTGAGCCGGCGGTGGTTTGAGGCGGATGGAGTAGGGTCGCTTGACGTTCCGCCGCTCAGTCCAAGCGGGGTTGAGCGACGCGCCCGACTTCAAGCCTGTACGGCGGAACGGCTGAACAGTGGGATGCCGGTCGGCTTTGCCGCGGGGACTGGACAGTAATCCGCGCGCCGCGCCTCACGCGGGACACTTGCAATGAATCTGTTCAACATCATCGGCGACGCCTCTCGGGCTCGGTCGGTTCGCCACTCCTTCGCTCAGATCCACGGCATGTCACTTACGGCGTCCACTACAGACCCAGCTGCACCTGCTGTGAGACACCTTTGCATGTCCGTCGCATGTCCGTCGCCTTTTCGTCCGCTTCTCCCTGCAATCGCCGAAAAAGCGCTATAAGAATCGCACCGACTCGGATGTTTCCAGTCTAATCTGGATAATTTTCCGCTCAGTATTTGAGGCCTTCAAAGGATCGGTAGACCGATGTCTTTTGGCGATCGCAAAATCTCGGTGATAGGGCGCTTGGGCGTCTACCCGATGGTGAGGCTGTCTCTGCCGGCCCGGCGCCTGCTCGCGTGCCTGGCGGTTCGCGGCGGCGCCATCACGCGACAAGTGGCTGCGGATCTCCTGTGGCCCGATGTGAGCGAGGAGTGCGGTCGAGCCAGCTTGCGCCGGTCTTTGTGGCAGGTCCATCGCGGGTGGGTGAACTCTGTTGATGGTGAACTGGTGCTCGACGCGGAGTGCGATCTCCCGCGCGCACGGGAGTGCGCGGTCGCTGCAATCAGCGGCCGCCCGCTTGCGTTCGACGAAATCGACTTGCTGGCGAGCGACCTCTTGCCGGGCTGGCACGACGAATGGGCCATCGAAGCCAGCGAGGAATTCCGCACCTTGCGCATCCAGGCGCTCGAGGCCGCCTGCCGTACGTTCGTGGCGCACGGGAACTTCCCGCTTGCGATACAGGCTGGCGCCGCGGCGGTGGCCGCCGAACCGCTGCGCGAGTCGGCCAGCGAGGTGCTGATCGAGGCACATTTGGCGCAGCACAATCGCTACGAGGCGCTGCGTTGCTACAAGGCGCTGGCTCGCCGGCTCGGCGAAGAGCTCGGCGTCGCACCGATGGAAGCCCTGAGCGATCGGATGGCTGACGCCGGTATCGTCCGACGGGTCGCATAGGCGGCGTCCATCAGCACTTAATCGAAGTATCGCCTGCGGACGCTGGACGGACGCTGGGCGGACGCGCACGCGACGCGTTCCGGTGCCGAGACGGACGCGCATTGAATGGTGCAACGACGCGCGACCGACGATGCGCGGCACGGCGCGCGACGGCGGGTGTGCTTAAAGGTCATCAGACTTGGCCGGGAGCGCAGCGCGATGGAGGCAGCAACAGATATCGCGGGGCAATGGGAGGCGAACGCCAACGCCCCGTTCGGATCGCCGTTCAGCGAGGCACCCGCAGTGCGGGCCGACGACCGCTACATCAGCCCCACGATCATGCTCGCGCTCTCGCCGTTCGCCGATCACGAGGATGGCGGCATTGAAGGCCAAACCGAAACGGTCATGCGCGACGCTTTCGCGCAACTTCGCGACGACAGCTTCCATGAGGCAGTCTCGGCGCTCGCGGAAGAGCTCGAAGCGGCGGTCGACGAACGCTTCGAGGGCGAGGACCCAGCAAACGTGGCCGAGCGCGAGCGGTTTGCGCGATCCTATCTCGCTCCCACCCAGTTCGAAGCCGATCAATACCTGGCCTCGCTGGAGACGAGTTTAGCCGAGGTCGATGCCGGAGCCATGTCATCGGAGGCGCTCGACGGCCTGCTCGAGCGCTTGGATCCGACGCTTTCCGACTTGTCGCCCGCCGGCGAGGAATTCATCGGCGGCCTCATCAAGAAGGCGAAGGGCGTGGTTCGCAAGGTCGCCAGCGTGGCCAAGCAGGCCGCGAAGCTGGCCAGCCCGCTGCTGATGCCTATCCTCGGGAAATTGCGCGCGCTCGTGCGGCCCTTGCTCGAGCGCGTGCTGCGCTTTGCGGTTGGCAAGCTACCGGCACCGCTCCGCCCGGTCGCGCGGACGGTGGCGGATCGCATACTCGGCAAGTCGTCCACTCCCGCGGCGCCCGCGGCCGCCGCCGGTGCGGCGATGGCACCGGCGCAGGCGACCGACACCGAAGAGCTGGCCGACACCTTCGACCTCTGCCTCGCCGAGGCGCTGTCATTTCCCGAAACCCTTGAGCAGCAACAGGACGAGTTCGGCATCGGCGAGGCGCCTTCGACCCCCGCCAGCGACGAGCTCGGTGACCTGACGGAAGCCCGCCGCGCGCTAATCGAGGGACTGGCCTCAAGCGACGGGCCCGAAGCGCTCGGCCCCGAGATCGAGCAGTTCGTGCCCATATTGCTGGCCGCGCTGCGCACCGGCATCAGCATTGTCGGCCGGCCAAAGGTGGTCTCCTTCCTGTCCGGCTATCTTGCCAAGATGATCGCCCAATGGGCCGGCCCGCAATCAAAGCCGCTTTCGAAGGCGATCGTCGACGCCGGGCTCAAGATGGTCTCGCTCGAAGCCGAGGGCGCCGACAATACCGCGGATAGCACCACCGCGCGGGCCGGGCCGGTGGCGATGGCCAGCGTCGTCGAAGACACCGTGCGGCGTCTGGCCGAGGCGGACGAATTCGTTTTCGAGGACCCGGACCTCACCGAAGTGGCGATCGCTGAAGCGTTTGGCGAGGCCGCCGCGACGTTCCTGCCGCAAGAGACGTTGCGCGAAGAGCTCCAGCTCGCGCCGATGCTGGGCGGCCGTTTCGTCACGCACCGATCCGGGCTCCCGAGGAGCTATGCCAAATATAATCGCGTGCCGGAGGTGACGATCTCGGCACGCGCCGCCGACACGCTGCCGGGTTTCGGCGGCGGCACGCTCGGCGCCTCGATGCGTGCGGCAGGCGGGCGCTTTCCGCTCCGCGCGCGCATGCACATCTTCCATACCAAGCCCGGCGCCAGCGCCGCGACGATGGTGCGGCACGGCCTGGGCCATGGCTTGCGCAACGTTGGAATCTTCCCGCTGACACGGCGTGCGGCGGGATCGCTGTTGCGCGAGCCGGGTCTCGGCGCGGCCACCCCCGCGCGCTTCATGCACAGCCATCGTCGGTTGGGCGCGGGCCAGCGGCTCTATGTACTCGAGCCGCTCGACCAGACGGTCGCCGGAGCCGGGGGCGCCGCTACCGCACCGGGCAAGGCGTGGGTATCGATCAACCCGGCCAAGTCTCGCGTCACCTTGGGCTTCTATCTGTCGGAAGCCGACGCCCAGCTCGTCGCGGGGGCGGTGCGAACGGGGCGCGGGCCAGGCGAAGTGCTGCGACGCGTGATGACGTCCTATCGCCGGTTGGCCGATCCCACCCATGTCGACACCGGCGGACTGGCGCATGAGGACGGCGAGGATCTTGCCAGTTTCGCGGCGCGTTCCGCGGCCAAGCTGCCGGGGGGCTTTTTCCCGATGCTTCGCAATCGCATCGCGGCATGGGCGTTACCCGCGCTGTCCGCATGGCTGCGCGACCATGCGGAGAAATTCCAGGCAGCAGCAGCCCATCCGGACCCGGGGGTGCGCATCCTTATCCGGTTGTTCGAGGTGCCGGGCTTAGCGCAGGCGCTGGCCGCGGGCGAGGGCAAGACGCTGGCCGCGTTGCAGGCCGCGATGAAGGGCAAACCGAAAATCTCCATAGCGGTCCATCCCGGCGGCAAGAAGCGGTGAGCGAACCAGCGAACTTCGACAGCAAGCTGCTCGCGGCCGATTTGCGGCGGCAGGTGGCGCATTGGCTGGCGTCTGCCCGGACGTTCCGCGATGCCGAGCAGTTCGCCTCACTCGAAGCGTGGCGCTCGGTCGAGCGTGACATCGGCGTTCCGTTGCGGGGAGAGATAAACCGCATCGTCGAAGAGCTGGTGGCGATGGGCGACAGGATCGAACGCGACATCGCCGCGCTCGACGCTGATCCCGTGTCCCTGGCGCGTATAGCCTCGGACGTTCAGCGTTTCCGCAGGCGCTACGTGCAAGTCGACACCACGCTCGATTTCCTTGGTGACGCCATCAACTCGCGCACCAGCCCGGTGCTCCGCGCCGCGTTGACGACACTCGACAGGCTGGCGGCCGCGAGTATGGAGAAGGTGCTCAAGCTTGCCTGCAAGCCGGTTCCGCGGGTCCTGGTGTATCAGGACAAGGGCACCGGTGCCTCGATCCTGCGCGCGGGCGTCAGGCTGTGGACGCCGGGCGCGGTGATGCCGGTGGCCGCGATCAAGATTGTGCGCCACAACCTGTATCGGCCGACGTCGCTGTTCCACGAAGTCGGCCACCAGGTCGCCTTCCTCACAGGCTGGACGGAGGCCACCCGGCAAGCGATCGGACAGGCGCTGGCGGGGGATGTTGAACTTCAGGCGATGTGGACGCCGTGGGCGTCGGAGATCGCCGCCGACGTGTTCGCCTTTCTGCATACAGGCTATGCATCGGTCGCCGCGCTTTATGATGTCGTCTGCGACGCGGCGACAATTCTGCGCTGGCCGATCGGCGATCCTCATCCCATCGGCTGGCTGCGCACGGTGCTCGGCTGCGAGTTCTCGCGACAGGCCTTTGGGCCGTCGGGTCCGTGGAACGGCCTCCAGCGGGCGATGGTCGCACGGTTTCCGCCCACCTTGGCCGACGTTTCGCTGCGCGAGTTGCTGCCCCGCTCGCTGGCCGCGATGCCAGCGATTGCGCGCGCATGCCTGGAGGCGCCGGTGCCTGCGCTGCACGGTCGACCGATGACCACCGTATACGATCCACAGCGTGTGTCTCCGGGCGCGCTGGCCGAGCTCGAACGGGCGGCGGGGGCGTCACTGTGGACGTCGCCCCACTGGCGGCGTGCCGAAGGTATTCGCATCGTCGCACTGGCCGGGCTGCGCGAAGCCGAGCGGCCCGACCAGGCTTCGCATTGGATCGACAAGGCTCGTTCGTGGCTCAACTACCAGGCCCTTGCGGCGTAAAGGAAAGGATCGCCCCATGCGCAAGAACACCGAAGAGAAGATTGATTACGAGCGCGCCATCGCCGGCGCGCTGGCGATCCTAATCGAACGCTCGAACCTGGGGGGCATGGAGGCGATGCAGGCGTCCGCCCCTGGTTGGGTAGGTGAAGTGCTGGATGCCCTGGCTCCGCTCAAGGCTCTGGCGCCGGGACTCGGGCAGCTGCCGACTCAGGAGGCGACCATTTTGGCGCAGATCCAGGACGCCCTGAGCCGTGCCGACCTGTCCAAGGCCGCCGCCGCCACCAATCCTCGCCGCCTCTACAAATAGCCTCGCGTCAGGAGGAACGACCATGATTCACCACCTTATCAAGCAGGTCATCGGACTTCCCGATCCTACTTCCGCCACGCCGGAGCAAATCTATGACGCCGCGCTGACGGTGCTGACCGCCGATCCGCTCGATCTCGTGCTGTACATGGAGCGGGTCTGGGATCTGGCGACGCATGGCGAGCCGGACGATTACCACAGCGCCCGCGACCGCTTCTGGGAAATGAGCCGTTTCACGGACATGCCGAGCACGCTCTATCCGATCGATCCGTGGGACCATCTGGGCTACGCGTACGTGCTCGAAAGCACCCGTGCCGTGCAAATCCTCAACCGCGTCGTGCGCGCCTATCGTTCGGGTGAAAGCCTCGGCATTCCCTCGGTCGAGACGCAGCGCTGGGTCGATGCGACCGAGGCCATCATGTTCGGCGCTGCGAACCCGCTGGCGGCCTGGCTGTCGACCAGTGTCGTGCGGCCCGATCCAGAAGCAGTACGCCGCAATGCCTATTGGAGAATGTTTGGGCTCGATCTGTCGTTCGGCACCGAAGACGAAGGCGCCCCCAGCTACGAGAAGGCTGCGGCGGCCAATACCGGCTTTACCGCGTTGTTTGAGGAGCTCCTGTTTGAGCTGTGGCAGGCGATCTCCAACGAGCGCAACCTGGTCGGCGTCAACAAGTCGGACAATGATCGGATTTTCCGGATCGCCGAACAGCTCAAATACGTGCTGATGTCGCGTCGCCAGAAGGGCATGCTCCGCCGCGAAGAGCTGGCGGCGGTGACCGCGCTCGGTTGGGCCGAACTGACGGTCGCGTTCGACACGCCGGTGGTGCAGGATTTGGTGGCGCAGGGATCAAGCGCGGCCGAGCGCCTCAAGCTGATGGGCGAACGCGTGGGGCTTCGGCCGCACAGCAAGTCAGCGGCGTTCTTCTCGATGGCGAGCGAGATATCGGTGCTGCTACGCACCATCGAGGCGGGCACGGTCTCGAACGCCGACCTTGCATGGGTCCTGTATGCGCTGCCGTCGACCACGACCACCGGCCCCAAGCCGATCGGCGTCGAGACGCGAAGGGTCATCACTGAATGGGCCGCCGCCACCGGCAAGAACCTGAAGGATGGCAGCAAGCCCATCGAGATTCGTACGCCCCGCCTCGCGGCGGTGCGATAAGTCGGGGGCCGGGCAATGGTTGAGGTGATCCCCTACGAGCAAGGCTATGACCCGTTCGGCCTTGAGTCACCGTTCGCCTCGGGCGCGGTGGGCTATGAGGACAACCCGTGGAGCGGGGAGGCGGCAAAGCCGCAGATGCGCGCCGCGCCACGCACCGACGACCCTCCGCAGCTCGCCGATATGTTGGCGATCCCCGGGCGGTTCGATGATCCCAAGCGGGACGCTGCGCTGGAATTCGACGGCACGCGGTTCGGCGCCTTCCTCCCGACCCGCGACCGCCGGCAGTTCGCGGCGGACTGGCTCGCCTCGCGCCCAGCACTGGCGCTCGCCGCGCGCGAACCGGGCGCCGACCTTACGGCCGGCGATATCGCCAAGGCGTGGTTCGTCGTTCACGACATCGGGGTGCCCGGCTCGGTCACCGACAGGCGTTTCCAGGCGAAGGACCCCAAGACCAAGAAGGGGGCCGTCCACGGCTACCTCAACCGCGGCGGCTATTATGCGGCGACCAACGACTTCGACAAGAACAGGATGGGGACCGTCTACGAGTTTCTCAGCCGCAAGGGCGTGGCGATCTGCGGCAAGAAGACGATCAATATCGAAACCGCGCCCGATATCGAGAAGTTCGACCTCAACGCCAACGGGTCGCTGCCGCCGCCGACCAATCCGGAGCGCTACGCGTCGATCGGCTATCGCCGGCTGGGCAAAGCCGACGCGGCAGCACAAAAGCACACGCATTTCTACTACAAATGGACCGTCGAGGCGTTCGACGTCCTGGCCGATCTCTATATCCTGGCATCGGCGAGGGCAGGGCACCTGCTGACCATAACCGCGCACAAGGAAGTCGATCGCAACCTCGGCAAGTCGGTAATCTGGCGCGAATATTCCGCGAAGGAACTCCGCGCGCCGAAGAACACATACCTTCTCAAGGCGCGCGACCATCCAAGCGATTACCACGGCGATCCGTTCGCGTTCGATATGCAGGCGCTCTACGACCGGATCACCGCCAGGTTGAATGCGCTTGGCGGCCTGCAGATTCCGGCCGGGGCGCGTTATGGCGTCCACCCGCTTCGGCTGCGCAAGAGCAATGGGCAGGATGTCGGCAACGGCGACAGCCAACTCCACGAATTTCCTCACCAGTCCGATCCGATCGTCAAGACCGACGGCAATCTCAAAAAGGCCGGCTGGTGGAAGGCCTCCGGCGACGGCGAGAGCTGGGAGGAAAGCCCATGGTCGGCGGGGGAGTGGGCCGCTTCGCTGGCCGAGAATGCCGATTTCGAGGCGCCAGACCAAGAGGAGCTAGCCATGTGCGGCACGCATGAGCACGATCACGAAGGCGGATTCGCCGAACCCGAAGGTCTCGCCTGGCTCGATATGCAGGGCGAAGCTGGCGTTTGCCCGCATTGCGGCGCCTCCGAAAACTCGGACGAGCAGGCGTGGTCCGAGAGCGACTATGAGGGCGGCGATGCGGCCTATGAGGTGCCGTCCAGTACGGGGACCGGCACGGCCTCGATCCTGCAGGAGGCAGACTATGAGACGCCGCGAAGCGCCGCGCCCTACGCCCTCCTCGCGGCCATTCCCGACGATGCGAATGTCGCCAGGCATATACCGCTCGAGTATCGGCTCGACGCCAAGGCCATGGTCGGCAAGCTCGCTGTCGATCTCGAGCAGTTGAAGACCCCTGACGCCAAGGAAATCGCGAGTTTCGGCAAGGAGCTGTTCGACCTTGTCCGTGAAGGCAATCCGGCCTCGATGATGGTCAAAATCCTCAAGGACGTGCTCGAGAACATTCCCAACGCCTATCTCGGTATTGCCGACAACGCCGCAAAGGAGTGGGCCGCCAGGGGGTTTTCGCGCGCCGTCGTGCTCGGGGCCGAGCGCGTTCGCTCGAAAAAGTACCTGATCGACATGTTCGGCCGCGAGAGAATTCCCCCCAACAACATCTTTCCTTATGCCCGCAAGGTCGCCGCGGCAAACTATGCAGGCGGGTTGCTGGCGGGCTATGTGCAGGGGCGCGCGCTGTCTGACAACCAGCGCAAGATCTTCTTCAAGGATATGGTCTCCAGGATGGGCAGCCAGTCATGGCGTGGGCCGGTCGCCAGTTGGAGCCACAACCGCTGGCAAGAATGGTATGTCGACTTCGCGGCGGCATTTTGGCGTTGGCATCTGTGACGACGCGGGGACAGCCTTGCGCGCATCTATCGCCAAACTGCGGCGGTCGTCGCGGGTTCCGATGGCACGTGCAACAACGCCTCTTCAGCACCCTGATTGCCTTTGCCCATGAGCGTAGCGGCGCGTCCCACCTCACCCAAAGCGACTCTCACGGCGCAGGCACCTCAGCGCGTCGCCGATAGAGAAAGGCGAAGCTCGGCTTCCACGTGTTGCCTCCATCGGCGCTGCTGATGCCTTCCTGCAGCACTGATCCATCCGGATTGGGCGTATAGGTCATCCGCACCCGGTTCGGTTTCGCCGGATCGGCCGGCGCGGGCCAGTCGCCCTCGATCACCATCGCCTTGCCATTCCACCCGCCGACGAACTCCGCGCGCGAGCCCTGCGCGTCGATCCAGGTTTGAAACCATTGCTTCTGTGCCGGCAGATAGATGTTGAGGCTCCCGCCTTGATCCTTCCGGGGCTGCCAATTCTCCCGGATGCCGCACCCGTGATAGACTTTCTCGATCAGGCTCTCGCCGACATTCTTGCCGCTCTTCGGGTCGAACACGTCCCAGTGGCCCACCCAGAAATCGAACTGACGATGTTCGGGCGCCGTGCAGGCGGGCGGTGGGGGCGGGGGCGTACCGACCGTCGCTATGGCCGTCTGGGCATGTGCCGGTGCCGCGATCGCGAAAGCCGCAACGAGAGCGCTCAACTGGATCTTCATGCGACAAATCCTTGTTCGCGTTGATTGCATTGAGCCTAGCAGCACACATCTTTTGGATGGATAGCATGGCGGGGCGCTGGCAGCGGATTGGCAACCGTTCGCAGCTTTCGCGCGGGGCCAGGCGCCAGAACCGAACGCTCGCGCCGATGTGCCAGACCCCGAAAGCAACTGGACGTCTTCCGCCCCGCTTGCCGCAATCAAACTTGGCTGCCAGACCCCCCTGGATGGGAGGTCTGCTGAAACATAAATCGGAAGAGACCCCGGCATGATGGGGTGCCTGCGCATCGGGGTAGCGCTCCTCATTTTAGCGGCGCTCGCCCTATATTGCGCGTTCCCGCACCCCACGCACAATGACACGACATTGCAGGCAGTTGCAGCCGAATCGCGACAGCTGATGGTGACTCATCCCTTTGGTCCGTCCGGGCCCTCTACCCGCTTGCGCAAAGACCAATGGCCGCCTGCGATCGCCAGCCTGAAGCCTGTTTCCGTCACCGTCCGCCGCGGGATGGTGGATATCACCACAAAGGAATATTTCGACGGCGGCTGGGGATACGGCTTCGCCCCGGACAAGCAGAACCTGACGATGCTGGTGGAATGCTGGTCGGAGCTGGGTCACGGCGTCTACTGGCATGGCCCATGCTGATCAGGACTTGTAAGCTAGGCAGTCGCCAATCTCCAGTGAGTGACGATCCTAATAGTTGTATGATGTAGTTTAATCGTTGAGCGGGGTCGTTGTAAATGACAAGCAAGGTAAAATATATAATTTTTCTATTATTGTCATTTTTGACAAGCTCACCGTTACTTGCTCTGGACGAAAAATGTGACGCGCCCAGCGGTTGGTATCCGGCCGATCAGCCGGTGCCAGAGCCCGGATATTACATATCGATCAAGGTAAAAGAACATAGTCTCTATGTATTGGATAGCGTAAATATTAAGGAAAAAGCGCTTATCAAGGCTCTATCGCATGCATACGCACATAAAGAAAATTATGAATTTGTGTCTGGGTATTTATATCTGACTTCGGATGTGAATTTCAGCTGCGATAGCTACAGGCATGCTGCCGACATAGTCGACAGATCCTTTCATTGCACCGAGGATCGTAAATGCGTTTGGGCATACGGAGTCGGCTCGAAACAACCCTCAAATATTCCGGAGCCACCCGATAGATAGACCAACTTGCCCCAGGCAGAATGACATTGCAGCAAGGCTACGCACCGTCAGTGTGCGCCGCACTCGACATAGTAGCTCGAAACGGTGTTGCGTGCGGGCTCCAGCGCGCCGCCCACTGTGCTGACATGCAGCAGCCCCGCTTTGCCGCGATAAGCCCAGTTGCAAAAGCCGACGCCCGTGCCGGAGCACGCCTCGGCTTCAATCAGTCCCATCTCGGCCATTTCACGAGCCATGTCGCCATCGCCCGGCTTCTCGGCAGGGTGCTGCGGCTTCCAGCCCCGCGCGAACAGCATCCTGCGCGCAGTATCGATGCCCTTTTCATAGATGTCGGGCACTCGCGCCAAGCCCTGGCAATAGGCGTGTTCCTTCGCGCGAGCGGTCAACCGCAGGCTCTCGCCCTCCACCCGAAGCTCGCCTACGGGCGTGCCCGGAGGATCCGTCCAGATCAGCAGCCCCGTACCATCCTCCAGTGGCTCGACCACGCCGAGCGGGATCGGGTTCGAATTGGAATCCGGTCCCTGGTAAGGACGCTTCGGATAAGCGAGCGCCACCAGTGCGCCACCCTCGAACACAGCGATATTGGCATTGCGGGCAAAGCACAGCGCGCTGGTGCCTGGGTTGAACCCGCTTGCGAAGGTAACTGTCCGGAAGCGCCCAAGCGGCGCCTCGGACGTGACGATCCACCCCAGTTTCTCGACCGAACGCGCCAGCGGACTCTGCTTCGCTGCCCGGTATCCGCTGCAATACTCGTCCAGCGCCGACTTCTCCGGCGAGCGCGGCAAACGGCGCAGGGGGATCAGCTGGTATTCGCCAAGATCCGATTTCAGCCGCAACCCGGAGGTCTGCGCCGCTGCCTCCCCAACGCTTGTCCCGCGCGATTGAACCACCCAGCCAAGGAGGCCTAGCGAAACACAGGCAAGTAAAAGAACCACTATTCTCATGCGGGAAGCCTCGCACGCGCACGAACCGGGGGCAACGGCTTGCGGCGAAAGCGCTTCGTAAACCGATAGCTGGCGCCCGAGTGCAGCTGAGCGCCAGGTTCTGGCCGGAAATGACGGTGGACTCCCTTCCCGGGAGCAGAAAATTCCCCGAGGCGCCTTCCCGGTCGGCGCTACTCGCCCATGCCCGAAAGAAATTCGCCAAGCCGGTCCAGCTGCTCCGGCAATGCGGCCGCTCCGCCCTGCAGTGCTTCCTCGAGAGCCTCCCTGGAGGGATAAATTTCGTGGAAAGTCAGAAGCGTCGTTCCGCCCAGGTCCTTAAAGGTCACGGTCGTGATCGCGCCCTCTTCGCCCTCATCATTGGTCCAGACGATGCGCTCGTTCGGCACCACCTCGAGATATTTGCCGTAAAAGGCCATGGTGTCCGGGCCGCCGGCGCTGAATTCTAGTCGATATTTGCCGCCGGTACGGACGTCCATCTCGCACGCTACGAGCGAAACGCCGCCGGGGACCGATTTCGGCACCCACCAGCGCCGGAACAGCTCGGCCTGGCTCCACGCCGTGAAAACGATGCTCGGCGGCGCATCGAATGTCCGCGTAATGACGAGTTCGCGGTCCCCTCTGCGCTCGACTGAGGTGGGGTTATGCGTTTCAGCTTGCTGGGTCATCTTTTGCCTCCAGTTTCACTTCGCTGATGATGTCGTCCAGTGCGTCGAAGCGGTCCTCGAAGAGCTTGCGATGTGCCTCGATCCACGCGGCCTCCGCCGTGAGCCCGCCTTTCCCAAGCCTGCATGTCCGCACCCGCCCGACCTTCTGCGTCACGACGAGCCCCGCCCGTTCGAGGACCTGCACGTGCTTCTTCATGCCGGTCAGCGTCATCTTGAACGTGTCGGCGAGGCTGGTGATCGAGGCGTCCGCTCGCCCGAGCTGATCGATGATCCCGCGCCGGGTCGCATCGGACAGCGCCGCAAAGGAGAGATCGAGGGGAGGGCTTGCAAACTGAACCATATGGTTCAGTGTGTAGCCTGCGCGCGCAGGAAGCGCAAGCGGCGCGCGTTATCCAGGGGTGAAGCAGGCGCGCATCACTCGATGCCGTCCTCCTCGCGGTCCTCTTTCATAGCGTCCGACCAGAGGCCTAGTTTCTTCTCGCGCGCAAACCGTTCCGCATCATTGATACGGGTGATCCTCACCTGATAGTCTTCATCGGATATAAGGCGCTCGCTGTGGTCCTGCGGTGCCGCAGCTCGCTCTTTTTCGATTTCGGCACGCATGTCGGCGAGCTTTGGATCATTTTTCAGAAGCCAGTCGAAACTCTTTTGACTATCAACCATGTCATACATTGTTCCGCCCGCGAATATCCCGGCGCGGATCAGATCGACATTCAGGCTGTCGCTCCCATCCTCTGCCCAGACATAAACGATCTCCATCACCTGATGAGTCCGCGTGTTGGTCGACAGCATGCGCGAGATCGGGGTAACAATCGCCTTTGGATGCGATTTCAGCCACTCGGAAACAAAGGCTTTGGGGTCGCCGAAGGTCGTCGGTCGCAGAAAACCGCTGCCAAGTAACACATAGGTAGCTTGATCGCCCTGCTTCGAGGCCATGATGTCGTCAAAGTGATACTCGCTCGCGCTCCCGCGCACCGGCAGGCTCGGCGCAGGCGGCGCGGCATAAGCACTGGGCGGAAAAAGAGTGGCCGCCAGTAACGCCAAGCGGAACGAAGAAAGTATTTTCACGGATCAATCCTTCAGCACGTCAACGCTAAAACTACTGCAAGCAAATGCAAATTCGATCCGGATTTTGTCCACTTCTCGCATTATCATAAACAGGCGCTACCCCGCACAGCACGGCTGGGATTGGTCGTTAATAAGATGAGGTATCGGCACATGTCCGGCAAAATCGCCGCCTTCATCGCGGCACTGCTCTTCATGGCCTGCGGTGCCGTTCCGGCTTCCGCGCAACACTGTCCCCGCGGCACACCCTCCGGGGCGGACACCGCGTCCGTCGCGCAAGCCCTGCAGGGCCGGCTTACCCATCATGCCGGCATCCGAGACTGGTTCGAGCTGAAGCTGGATCGAGCCACATGCGGTTACAAGGCGATCCAGCTGACTGTATCGAATGACCATTGGGAGCCGCTCGAGCGCATGCGGGGCTGCCGGGTGCAATCCTTTGGGAAAATCGACTTCTCCCCGACAGGATATTATTCGCTCGGTCTCTTCCAGGATGTGGCGCGGTTGAAGGCGGTCGGCGCCTGTGTCCGGCAGCCGCTCTTCGCTGATTATTCGAATGTCCGGCCCGACATGCACCTGCGGAGCTACACGGTGGCCATGCACGTCGATTATCGGCCCGGCGATCACCCGGTCATGTTCACGGTGACGAGCGGGCGCAGGACCCTTCATCCCTGGCAAGCCTATGCGAGTTATATGCTGACCGGCGGTTTCGTTCTGTATGGCCTGTGCGGGCAGGGGTTTGCCGTCGACCGGGTCTACGGACCCCGTGCCGCCCGGCCCGCGCCTTCCGACGAGCCGCGCGGCTCGGGCAACATGGCGCAGTTCGATCCGGAGACCGCGGCCAAGTCCGGCAAGACTGACCTGCATCTCGGCTATAGCTGCGTCCGGGCGCGGTAAGCGGCGACGCTGCTCAACCCTTGCGATTCAACCCTCCGCCGCGCTCGCTGTCATCCCGCACCGGTGATCCGCACCGGCATTCCGAACCTCAAGCCGCCCAGGCGGCAAGGTCCTCCTGCTGCCCGATCAGTGCCAGACCATGCGCGATCGAGGTCAGCTCACCGCCGGACGCGATCCGCTCCTCGCCGAAGCGGTCCACGAAGAGTCGGCGGATGCGCGGCGTCAGCGAGGTGCCGCCGGTGAGGAACACACGGTCGATCGCGCCCGCCTCCACGCCCGCGACATCCAGCGCCCGGTCGACCGCCGCCTCGATCCGCACGATATCGGGCGCGATCCACGCCTCGAACTGCGCACGCTCCACCTCCGCCTCGATCGACAGCCCCGCGCCCGTGAAATGGAACCGCGCCGTCTCCGCGGCCGACAGCGCCCGCTTCAGCTGGCCGACCGCGTCGTACAGCTGATAGCCGAGCTCCTGCTCGATCACCGCGATCATCCGGCCGATCGCCTCCGGGTCGATCGCCGCACGGCGCAGCTTCTCCAGATCGGCCAGCGTGCGCCGGTTGCGCATCAGCGCCAGCCGCGACCAGTCGGCAAAGTCAGTGAAATAGCCGCCGGGGATCTCGAGCACCTTGTCGAAAGACCGATAGGATCCGCCCTTGCCGAGCAGCGGCATGACGAGATGATTGACGATGCGGAAATCGAACCGGTCCCCGGCAATGCCGACGCCGGCATGGCCAAGCGGCTCGCAGCGCCGCGCCGCGCCCGGTGCCGCGATCCGCACCACCGAGAAGTCGCTCGTGCCGCCGCCGAAATCGGCAACCAGGATCGTCGCCGGCTCTTCGATGCGCGATGCATAGCTGAACGCCGCGCCGAGCGGCTCATAGACATAATGGACCTCGGCCCCGAGCGCACCGAACATCGCGTCATAGCGTGTCCGGGCCAG
This sequence comes from Sphingomonas sp. P3_C5, assembly GCF_056402635.1. NCBI lineage: Bacteria > Pseudomonadati > Pseudomonadota > Alphaproteobacteria > Sphingomonadales > Sphingomonadaceae > Sphingomonas > Sphingomonas sp. P3_C5. Next base: position 31,752 of record NZ_JBFUHA010000011.1, on the reverse strand, counting down.
CGCTTCGTCGGGCCGGGCGCCCGCATATTCGACCGGCCGCCCAACCACCACCCGCGCCGCGCCGCCGCTCATTGCGGTGCTCCCGCCGCCCGCCCGCGCCGCCATCTTCTCGAGGAACAGCCGCCCGAGCTGCTCGAAGCTGTAGCGCCGCTCGAACACGGTCGCATGCTCGAAGCTCGCGCTCGCCGCGACGGTCTTGAACGATTGCAGGAAGCGGCTGTCCTGCGGGAAGGCGAGATACTCCTTGATCGCCCACGGCCCCGCATCGACGCCAAGCCCACCGCGCTGCGCCTCATCCTCCCAGAAGCACAGCGCCGATCGGAACACCGCGTCGGGTGCTTCCGGCCCGTCGAACAGCACCAGCTCAGCCGCATCGCCCCGCGACACAGCCGCGACCGAGTTGGTCGTCCCGAAATCGAGTCCGAGTGCAAAGGGGGCAGGGGCATGCATGAGGCAGCGCCCTCTAGCGGCGCCTCACGCCAAAAGGAAGCGAAGCTCTACTTCCTCCCTCTCCCAGCGGGAGAGGAGTGTTGGGTGAACAGCGCCCCGCGCTGTTCAGGTCATGCCGGGGGCATGGCCGACCCAACACTGGGCCCGTCACGAAGTGACGGGAAGGGTGAGGGCGACCAAAGTGAGCGCCACCCACTCAACCTCACCCCGCGCTGCTGCGCAGCTTGCCCCTCTCCTAAGAGGAGAGGGGAAGGAAGAGTTAACCACACTCAATCCTGTTTACCTCATCCACACAGAGAGAGGCGTACACCCGGTCCAACCATTTCCCGCTCCACCTCAGTTTGACCACCCAATCCAACGGACCCATCACCCGCAACATGGCCAGCTTCTTCCGCTCGATCAGTCTCAAGATCTTCAGCGTCTCCGTAGGGCTGCTCGTGCTCATGGTGGCTACCGCCTTGTGGTCCGCGCACGCCACCAATCTGGTCCACCTCCAGCTCCGCACGCTCAGCCGCTCGCTGTTTCCCCTGGCGATGACCCTGACCGATCTCCATGCGGTGGCCCAGGCCGAGGAAGCGCATACCGGCACCGGGCTCCACACCCCCGATATCGCGGCCGTGAACAAATGCCGTGAGACCGCGGCGAGACAGGGGAAGTCCGCTGACCAATTGGTGCGCCAGGCTCAATATTATCGCGATCTTGGCGCCCGCATCGCCCAGCGTGAGGTCAACAGGATCAAGCTCGCCGCGCTGCAGCCGATGCTCGTCGAGCTCGATTACCAGCAGGACGCGCTCAATCGCCTGATGTTCACCGCGTGCGAGCATGACGCAACCGACGTCCAGATGGACCGCGCCCGCGCACAGGCGCGCGAGGTCGAGCGCCTCTCGGAAAATGTCACCGGCGAAATCAAGGACTTCGTGTCCGAGGGCGTGGTGACGATCGGCGAAAACCAGAAGACGGCGATGCAGGTCAACCTGCTGATGATCGGCTCGGCCGCCTTGGTCGGGCTCATGCTGGCCTGGCTGATCAGCCGCGGCCTTACCCGGCCGATCATCCGGCTCCAGGCGGGTGCGCGCGCGGTCAGCGCCGGACTGCTCGCCGAGGCCGATGTGCGCGTCACCTCGCGCGACGAGATCGGCGACGTCACCCAGGCCTTCAATGTCATGGTCGAGGATCTGCGCGAGAAGGAGCGCATCAAGGAAGCGTTCGGCCAATATGTCGATCCCCGCGTCGTCGCCGGGCTGATCGGCGGCGGCCATTATTCCACCGTCGGCGAAAAGCAGGTCGCGACCCTGTTCTTCTCGGATATGGCCGGCTTCACCGCCATCTCGGAACGCCTCGCTCCGAGCACCCTCGTTGATCTGGTCAATGCCTATTTCTCCGAAATGGCGATCCCGATCAGCGATCGCTCCGGCATCATCGACAAGTTCATCGGCGATGCGATCATGGCCTTCTGGGTGCCACCCTTTGTCGAGGCCAATCTCCAGGCAAGCCTCGCCTGCGCCGCAGCACTCGATCAGTTCGCCCGGCTCAAGGCATTCCAGGCCCGGGTGCCTGACGTCATCGGACTGCGCCGCGACATCCCCATCATCGATTTCCGCATCGGCCTCGCCTCGGGCGAAGTGGTGGTCGGCAGCATCGGCTCGGCCCAGGCGCGCAGCTTCACCGTCATGGGCGACACCGTCAATTTCGCGTCTCGGCTTGAGGGCGCCAACAAGATCTACGGCACCCGCCTGCTGATCGACGACGCCACCCACGACATGGCCGGCGACAGCATCGAATCCCGCGAGATCGACAGCATCCTGGTCCTCGGCCGCGAAGAGCCGGTCCGCATCTACGAACTTGCCGCGATGGCCGGGGAGCTGCCGGCAGAGCGCCGCCGCATCTTCGATCTCTACGCGGAAGGGTTGGCCCGATACCGCCTCGGCAAATGGGATCCAGCCGCCAAATCCCTCCACGCCGCCTTGCAAACCGACCCCTCCGACGGCCCCAGCAAGACGCTGCTCGCGCGCATCGAAGAGTTCAAAGCCACCCCGCCCAAAGCTTGGGACGGCACCTGGCGCATGACGACGAAATAGGGGGCGACTCTTCTCCCTCTCCCAGCGGGAGAGGAGTGTCGGGTGAACAGCGCCCCGCGCTGTTCAGGCCATGCCGGGGGCATGGCCGACCCAACGCTGGGCCCATCGCAGAGCGATGGGAAGGGTGAGGGTGACCAGCAAGAGCCGTCACGCACTCAACCTCACCCCGCGCTGCTACGCAGCTTGCCCCTCTCCTAAGAGGAGAGGGGAAGAAGGGGAGCCCCGCACTATGATTGAAGTCCGCCACACCACAAAAAAAGGTGCTGCCGCGACGCGTGAGCCCTGCGTCGCGGCAACACCCAGGAAAACCCGCCACCGCCCGGATACGCGCGGCGGCAGCGGCATTTCCCTATCTCAGCTGACGAAATCCATTTCGACGGCAACGCGGAAAATCCCCTCGTTATTGCCGTTGAAATCGAGCGTCTTCACCCGCTTCTTGCTGGCGGGTGGCACCAGATCCGCCGCGGTCAGCACGAACTCGTGCGTGCCGACGACATCGTCGAAATTGGGCGCGCCGGTCGGCGTGCCGAGCGCACCGCCGATATCGGCGATCAGCTTCTGAACCCGCACCGAGCGCGACATGCCGCTCGAGGCCGCCAGGCTGCCCACCGCGGCGAGCTTGACGAGCGTACGCAGCGTGTTCGGCTTGCCGTCGTCATTCTCCATCACCGAGACGATGAACACCACGTCGTTCGGGCTGGCGATCGGCGCCGGCGTCTTGTTGTCGAGCGCCCAGAAGGGCCGGCGACCCAGCGGGCCCGAATTGATGGCGTCGGCGATCGGCTTGGGCAGGCCGGCGGGTGCCACGATCGTGGCATGGGTCTCGCCCTTGTCGACATCCTCGAACGGGCCATAGAGCGTCACCTCAACCTGCGGGATGAGCCCGGCGAGATTGGCGGCGGTGACCAGAACATAGGGCTCGTCCGAGCCGACTTCAGTGCTGTCGTCGAGGGATTTGATGCTCTGCATTGTGATTGAGAGGTTATGTGCCATGATATTGATCTTCCTTCGATGTTTTACGCCGAATAAAATCGGCAAGAATACAGATCACGACCACTCCATTCGAGTGCGTACATGTCATTGTACAAAAGCGACATCATTGTCGCCTCAGTTGTTGTCTGTGGCGCCGCTCTATGTACGGAAATTACATTGAGAAACTGGCCGTCGACGGAAATGAGATGAAGCTGTATTTCATTATAGTGTCGCGCTATTGGCGACATCATGAAACCGTCAACGCATTCCCGTCGCGCCCGCGCCCACGAAAAAAATTGTGCAGCCCATGTCGATTTCGGACAAACTCGTTCGTCGTCCCGATGAGACGCCAATGGGGCCGGCTCGAACAAGGAGACAGACGATGCGCGTTATGGTGTTCGCAATGGCAAACGAGAACAGCGACAAGGGCATGGAGCCGACGCCCGAGATGATGGAGGCGTTTCAGGCCATGGACCGCTTCACCGAGGAGCTGGTCGCCGCCGGGGTCATGGTGGCCGGCGCCGGCCTCAAGCCCACCGCCGAGGGCAAGCGCATCGTCTCCGAAGGCGCCGCCCGCAGCGTCATCGACGGGCCGTTCGCCGAAGCCCGCGAGATCGTCGCCGGCTTCTCGATCTGGGAGGTCAAGGACATGGACGAGGCAATCGCCTGGGCAAAGCGCGCCCCGGCCGTCATGCCCCGCCGCAACGTAATGGAGATCCGCCCCTTCTACGAAGCCGCCGACCTCGCGGATTTCATCACCCCCGAAGAACTCGCCACCCCCCGCGAAGGCGACCGCGGGAAACTTGGGGTGGCGTGATACGCGGCGAGGGCACGCACATTCTTCTCCCTCTCCCCCTGTGGGAGAGGGAAGGGGCCCGTGCGAAGTACGGGAAGGGTGAGGGGGACTCTTGAGAGGTTAGCGCCGCCGGACATCTCATCCCCCTCATCCTTCCGTCGCTTCGCTCCTCCCTCCTTCTCCCACAAGGGGAGAAGGATTTATGCGCGCATCGCTATGTGTGAATCCGGTAGCCTGAAGATGAGGCGCTGAAACTCCCATCCACACCCGACCAAACCCCAACTCCACCGCCTGGCCTACCCCCAACACCTTGCCTCCCCCGCACCCATGCCCGAAAAGACGGCATGACCCCAGGCGAGGCACCCCCCACCACCGAGACCCACCGCACAATCGAAGCCACCTTCCGCATAGAACGCGCCAGGCTCATCGGCGGCCTCGCCCGCCTGGTCCGCAACATAGACCGCGCCGAGGAGCTCGCGCAGGACGCGCTGGTCGTGGCCCTCGCCGAATGGCCGAAGACCGGCGTCCCAGCCAATCCCGGTGCCTGGCTGATGGCCGTCGCCAAGCGCCGCGCCATAGACGCCATCCGCCGCGACACCATGCAGGCCCGCAAGCACGAGGAGATCGCCCGAGAACTGGACGAAGCAGTCGACGACACCGCCGCCATGGTGGAAGCAATGGACGACGATCTAGGCGACGAGCTGCTCGGCCTCATCTTCACCGCCTGCCACCCGATGCTCTCGCGAGACGCCCGCGCCGCGCTCACGCTACGGGTGGTCGGCGGCCTCACCACCGACGAGATCGCCCGCGCCTTCCTCTCGGCCGAAGCCACTATCGCCCAGCGCATCGTCCGCGCCAAAAAGGCGATCGCCAATGCCGGCCTCGCCTTCGAGGTGCCGCGCGGCGCAGACCGGGCGGCGCGGCTGTCCTCGGTGCTCGAGATCATCTACCTCATCTTCAACGAAGGCTATGCGGCCACCGCCGGCGACGATCTCGTCCGCCCCGGCCTGTGCCTCGAGGCGCAAAGGCTCGGCCGCATGCTCGCCGGCCTGATTCCCGATCAGGCGCCGGACAAGGCGGAGATACTCGGCCTCCTCGCCCTGATGGAGATCCAGGCCTCGCGCCTCGCCGCGCGCACCGGGCCGGACGGCGCCTTCATCCCCCTCGCCGAGCAGGACCGCGCCCGCTGGGACCATCTGCTGATCAGCCGCGGCCTCGAAGCCCTGGCCCGCGCCGAAGCCCTGAGTGGCAAGGGGGAAAGCGGCCCCTATGTCCTGCAAGCCGCGCTAGCCGCCTGTCACGCCCGAGCCCGCCGCGCCGCCGACACTGACTGGCCCCGCATCGCCGCGCTCTATGATCGGCTGCGCGTGGTGGTGCCCTCGCCCGTGGTCGACCTCAACCGCGCGATCGCCCACAGCATGGCCTTCGGACCCGAAGCCGGCCTCAAACTGCTGGACGAGATCCCCGACGCCGAAGCTCTCCGCCACTATGCGCCCCTGCCGGCGGCGAGAGGCGACTTCCTGTTTCGCGCCGGCCGACTGACCGAGGCGCGCGCCGAATTCGAGGCGGCCGCCGGGCTTACCCGCAACGAGCGGGAAAGGGCGTTTCTGCTGGCGCGGGCGGGGGCGTGTGGTGGGTGTGGAGTGACCTTTCCGAAGCGCTGACTGGCAACGTGCCAAGTTGAATGCACTGTCGCCGAGATCTGGCCATTATTTGGCTTGCAAGGGGTTCTACACCCGTTCCATTGCGCCGAAGCAGCAACTGCGCCAACTTGGCGTGGGGGTTGGCATGAAGGGAATTGAGACTGCGGCGATACTGTCGGTATTCGGTGTAGCAGTCGCCGAGTGCAGGATCCGCCTGCGGGTGCCCAAAGGGTTGATCACATGACGGGCAGCAGAGGCAACATAGTCCGTTCCTTGAGCTACATCGACGGGCACGGTGAAAGCCAAGTCATCGGTCAAGATGAAATCTTGTCTCTGCCGGGGCCGATCATTGTACTTGGCGAGCCCGGGCAAGGTAAATCGGTGCTACTACGCGAGACAGCATCGCGTTCCGGCCTGCCGTTCATCACGGCGAAGCAGTTGCTCCGCCGCAGCGCGATTGCCGTGGACGGTCGAGCGCTGATTATCGATGCGCTCGACGAGGTCGTGACGGCGCGAGAGGCGGATGCGGTTCAGCGCGTGCTCGAAAAGCTAGACGCGGTCGGTCGCCCTGACTTTATCCTGTCCTGCCGTGCGGCCGACTGGCAGGGAGCGGTGGCCGCACAGGATATAGAAGCAGACTATGGCCGCGCGCCGATCATCCTGACCCTGCTGCCGCTTTCGCGCGCGGAAGCGCTCCGTTATCTTGCGGCTCATGTGCAAGCGGGCGATCCCGAGACGCTGGTAACGCATCTCGAGGCACGCGACCTGGACAGCCTATACGGCAATCCACTGACGTTGCGCCTGTTCGCCGACGTGGCCGGCACGACTGCACTGCCGGATAGCCGAGGCGAGTTGTTTCGCGCCGCGTGCAACATCCTCTGGCGCGAAGAGGCAATCCAGCACGAAGTCTCCCCGCTGAGCAACCTCAGCGAAGCCGAGGCGCTAGACGCGGCGGGCGCCGCGAGTGCGCTGCAGATTTTGACCGGCGCCGATGCGATCTCGACCCGCGCGGTCGCCCGTGTTGACGAGAACGACCGAGCGCTTCGTGACGTGGAGCAACTGCCAAAGGGCAAGGCAGCCCGCGCGGTGCTGGCGAGCCGGTTGTTTGTACCGGTGGGCGAGCAGCGGTTCGCGCCGTTGCATCGGGTGATCGGCGAATATCTCGGTGCGCGTTGGCTTTCCGGGCTGCTTGCCGCGAATGTGTCGTCCCGCCGGCTATTTTCACTGCTGACCTTGGCCGACACTGTGCCCGCGTCGTTGCGCGGCCTGCACGCCTGGATAGCCTACTACAGTGACGCGGCCGCCGCGCATGTGATTGCCACCGATCCGTTCGGCGTGGTGCGCTATGGCGATGCCGGCGCGCTCTCGACGCCGAAGGCGCGGCTACTGCTGGAGACGCTCGAAAAACTTGCCGCCGAGGATCCCTATTTTCGCGCGCAGGATTGGGGGCAGCTATCGGTCCATGGCCTGGCGCGGTCAGATTTGCAGGCCGATTTCGAGCGCATTCTCGATCAGAGCCGCAATTTCCATCTGCGCAAGCTACTGCTTGAGGCGATTAATGAATCGCCCTTGGCTGCCGCGATGGAGACGAGACTGCTGGCCTTGGTGCTGAACGCGGAGGCGACCTTCTCCGAACGCGTCGAAGCCGCCGAGGCGCTGGCCAACGTCATGGCGAGCGATGCTTGGCCTGCGATTATCGACATGCTGCGGAGATTTGCCGACCAAGATTCGACGCGTTTGGCGCTCGAGACGATGACCGACCTCGACCTCCAACTCTTCACCGACCAGCAGATTGTCGAGACGATTGTCGCCTTTCTCGGCTATTCACTGTCACCGATCGATCAGGCCGGCCAATGGACGCGTCAGGCCGCCGGCTCGATGACGCTGTTTGCCCGCAAGATTATGAGCCCGCGCGCGGCGAGCCTTCTCGATCTCCTGACCGACTATGTCCCCATCTCGGCTTCGAAAGACAATTGGGAGCGCCGATGGGAGCTGGCGAACCTCGCCAGCAATTTGATCCTGAAGGCGCTTCCCGACGATCAAATTACACCGGCGCGCGTCTGGCGATGGCTGAAGCTGCTAGACCCTTATCATGGCCGCAGCCGCGACGATCACGTGAAACTGGAGGAATTTTTCCGCACCAACCTGGCTTTGCGTCGCGCGGTCCAGCGTCACGCGCTCTTCGGTACGAGCGACAGGACCTTGTGGGAGCGGGGCTGGCGCCTGCGCGAAACACTTGGGGCGCTGGGAATGACTGCACAGGACGCACTTGGTTTTCTCGAGGAACTCGCCGCCCAAGATGTTCGCGATGAGCTGCACGACCAGCAGTGGAAAGACTTGGTGCAGCTCGCTCGAACGCAGGAGGGCCTGACGGCGGAGGCGCGCGCAATCGCCCGCCTGTATGCGCGCGGCAATAGTGAGCTGCTGACGCTTCTGCGCAAGCTGGCGCGACCGGTTACCAACCGCTGGGAAAAGCAATTTGAGCGGCGGCGGCTGAGGGAGGACCAAGAACGTCAGGCAGCGCACGCGCAGCATCGCGACGATTTCTTAGCCCATGACGCTGCATTGCGTGCCGGCGAGCTACAATGGATCGTGCCGGCGGCGCGCGCGTATCTCGGTCTCTATCGCGACAACGATCGCGAGCAGGCGCCCATTGATCGGGTGCGAACTTGGCTTGGCGATGCGATCACCGAGGCCGCTGCCCAGGGTTTCGAAGCTGCGCTTTTCAGGGGCGACCTGCCGACGGCCGCCCAAGTGGTGAAAGGATTTGCCGAACGACAGATTTGGAACATGGTTTATCCGATCGTTGCGGGCCTTGCCGAACGCGTTCGCGGCGAGCGCGCTCTCGACGACGTGCCGCGCGACACGCTGCGTGTCGGCTGGCTTACCCTACAGAACGAATCTTATCTCGACGACCACGCGAAGATAGATGACTTCGCCGGGCGCTTGGAACGCAGGCTGGCGCTAGATCCCATCGCGTTTGCGGAAGATTTCCGACTTCTCATCGAACCGCAACTCCAGGCACGGCACGATCATGTTTCCGGCCTGTATCGCCTGATGCGCGCGCCGGCGCTTCGAGAACTGGGCGCGCGCCTCGCCGCCGAGTGGATCGAGCGCTATCCGTCGTTGCCGCTCACGACCGAACTCGAGCTGATCGAAGGCATGCTGTCTGCGCGCGAGCTGACACTGCTCGCGGGCTTGTGGCAACGGCGCCGCCCCGACCCAGCGGTCGATCCCGAACGCGCCATAGCCTGGCTCGCCGTCGCCTTCGTCGCCGATTTCAAGAGAGCCCGACCCGATCTCGACCGCACCGCAGCGGCGCTGCCGAGCCTCATCTGGCCAATCCGCAGCAGGCTTCGCCGCGACGAGCAGGGCGGGCGCATACCCGTTACGGCTGAGCAACTCGCGTGGATCGTCAGCACCTTCCGTGAGCCGTGGCCGAACGTCAGCCATCCGATTGGGGTGACGTCCGGTGACATGAATTCTTGGGACGCAGGCGAATTGCTACGTTGGGCGATCGTGACGCTCGCCGGCGATACCTCGGAGGAGGCGATGGACTGCCTCGCCGCACTACGTTCGGGCAAGCAGGATAGTTATTCGGATCTCATCCGACATTCGGCCGCGCAACAGCGACGTGCGCGTAATGAAGCCAATTTCGCTCCGGTAACGGCAGAGCGAATCGCAGCGATGGCATGCAACAAACCGCCCGCCTCGATCGATGATCTGCACGCCATGTTGCTCGACAGTCTCGCAAGCGTCCAGGCGAAGCTGCAGGGTAGCGAAACCAATCCGCTCGCTGCCTTCTACTCATCCGATGGTACGCCTCATGGCGAGAACTATTGCCGAGACCGTTTGGTCGAGTGGCTCCAGCGGGAGCTACCACGCGGTGTCAGCCAAGCGACGGAACCGCGCATGCCAAGCGATAAGCGCAGCGACATCGCCTTTGTCAGTGGCGATTCGCTGGTGCCGGTGGAGATCAAAGCGCAATGGCATTCCAACGTCTGGGATGCGGCAATCGATCAGCTGGACCGCTTCTACACCAAAGAATGGCGCGCAGCCGGACGCGGTATCTATGTCGTTCTGTGGTTCGGCGATGTAACCGCCCCTGCGAAGCGGCTGACGCGTCCTCCCGAGGGAGCGCCGCCGGTCCGAAGCGCTGCGGAGCTACGTGTGGCGCTCCAGCTTCGCATTCCGGAGGCGCGACGCGGGCAACTCGCGGTCGTGGTTATCGATCTGGCGCGATAGTGATGACGGCGCGCTCAGATCGCGCAGATCGCGCAGGCACGACGCGAGCAAGCGCTAGAGGCCACGCGTGATCGACCGCGCGCTCGCTCCGTACCTACGGGAACGGCTGGCCACATTCCCGTGCGTGGCGTTGCTCGGGCCGCGGCAGGTCGGAAAGTCGACGCTCGCTCGAACGATTGCCGATTCCACTGAGGGCGCGTTGTTCTTCAACCTCGCCCTTGGCGAGGATCGCGCACAATTGGCCGACCCCGCGACGTTTTTGGCACGACAGATCGGGCGTCTTGTTGTCCTCGACGAGATCAGCCGGGCACCGGACGTGCTCCAAGCACTCCGGGCACAAGTCGAGCTGAGAGGGCGCGAGGGCCAGCGGGCTGGCCATTTCCTTTTACTCAGCTCCGACTGTGAATGGATGCGGCGCAACGCGGCAGAGCATCTGGGCGGTCACCTCGCTTCGATCGAACTCACCCCACTGCAAGCACAGGAGATCGGCGATCCGCCGCCTCTTCCTGAGCTGGAACTCATCGCCCAGGCCCAATCGCCCGTACCCGAAGTCGATCCACGCGAGGAGGAAATGCGACTCTGGCTTCGCGGTGGTTTCCCCCCGAGCTACCTTGCCGACACTGACGAGCATAGCTTCGGGTGGCGGCAGGCCTTTATAGAGGCCGTGATCGGCCGCGGGTTTTATGCGGATGGCACTGCCCTCCCAATTGAAGCGGTTCGACGGGGGTGGCAGAGCATCGCGACCCACCAAGGCACTGAGGTTGATCCCAATCGGATTGGTCACGCGCTCGGCATCGTCGCGAACCACGCGGTCCGATTTGTCGACTCCGGCTGCGACGGACAGCTCCTCCGGCGCCTGCCGCGGTGGACTACCAATGATCGCAAGCAGCTCAGGTTGCCGGACAAGCTTTACATCCGTGATTCGGGGATGCTGCACGCCCTGCTCGGCGTTGCCGATGCTGGAGCACTTGATCAGCACGGCGCTGCCGGCAACAGTTGGGAGGGCCACGCAATCGAAGCTCTGATCACGGCAGCGGACCCCGATGCGCGACACGCCTATTTCCGCACCGACGACGGCACTTCGGAGATGGACCTTGTCCTCGCGCGGCGCAAAGAGACTTGGGGAATCGAGATCAAGAAGAGCGCTAATCCTGCGCTGAGCAAGGGATTCTATGCTGCGCGGGAGGCGCTGAGATGCGACCGCTCAATCGTCGTCTATCGCGGCGCCGACCGATTTCAGGCGGATCGCACCGTCGAGATGATGGCGTTACGGGATGCAGCGCGTGAAGTTGCGGGTTGGTAGCGCAGGACTACGTTCTCGAGCCGCACCTATGCTACCAGCTACGGTGACGGGTGCGTTTTGGGTGAGAGGCGTGAAAGCCCCTTATGCAACTGGCTCAATGATCACGTGTGAGTAGAGATTGCCGCGCGTGTCAACGTTGCAGTAAGTATTATTCCATATATAAATGATATATATCAATATATTAGTTGATAAATACCGGCACCCTACGCTGACAGAACAATGTCAGCACCCGCATGACATTCCCAACAGCCACCCGCGATTCAAACCGCGCACCACACTCCCTCTTCACGGCCCCGTCCAACAGCCCACCCCCCGGATAGGCATGACATAATTCAACCGCCACACGCGCCCACTCCCACCCATTCCCCCTCGTGAAACCCCAACTCGCGCACCGCATCCGCCCCCGAATTATGTCACAACCAGCCCACGACAGCCCACCAAACCCGCCCCGCCGGCACGTTGATTCAACCCCACCACAACCCGCGCTACCCAGTCCTCATGACCGCAGGACGCCCCACCACTTATCGCCCCGAATATGCCGAGCAGGCGCGCAAGCTGTGCCGCAACGGTGCCACTGATCGCGAGATCGCCGATATCCTCGGCGTCTGCGTGCGCACCTTCTATCGGTGGCGCGCCGAATATGACGCGTTCGCCGAGGCGCTCACCGCCGGCAAGGAATTCGCCGACGACCGGGTCGAGCGAGCGCTGTACGAGCGCGCCTGCGGCTATGAGTATTCCGATGTGAAAATCTTCCACCCCGCCGGAGCGAAGGAGCCGGTCATCGTGCCGGTCACCGTCCATGTCCCCGCCGATGTCGGTGCCGCCAAACAATGGCTCGCCACGCGCCGGCCGCCTGCGCCTCCCAAACCCCCGGAGGATCCGGGCCTCGCCGAGCAGTTCCGCAGGGCGCAGGAGCGCTACGACAAGATCATGGCCGAAAAGGAAGCCGCTGACGCAATCCGCTTTGCCGAGCGCGTCGAGACCCGGGTCTGCGAGGAACTCGCCCGATACGGACATTCCCAACAATCGCCCTCGATTCAAACCGCGGACAACATCCCCTAAAACACCCTCATGGCAGACGGCTCACACCCGCCCGCTTCTTTCTCATCGTCGGATCAAGGGCTCACTGGCCTGCGCGAAACCTTGCGCAACGCCCGCGCCTGAGCGACAGCGCGGCCATGTCGAACCCGCCTGAAGTCTCCCCGCCGGTCGAGGCGCACGAAGCGGATGCGCAAGGCGTCATCGCCTTGTGGGAAGCCTGCGGCCTCACCCGGCCGTGGAACGATCCCCGGGCCGATTTCGCCCGCGCGCTCGCCGCGCCCGGCTCGACCATCCTCATCGTCCGGGGTGAAGGCGGCGGGGCGGGGCAGGGCGGTCTGGCGGGCTCGGTCATGGTCGGGTTCGATGGGCATCGCGGCTGGGTCTATTATCTCGCGGTCGCGCCGGATCGGCGGCGCTCCGGGCTGGGGCGCGTGCTGATGGCGGCGGCGGAAGCCTGGCTCCGCGCCCGCGGCGCGCCCAAGATCCAGCTCATGGTCCGCGCGGACAACGAAGCCGCGCTCGGTTTCTACGAGGCCTTGGGGCTCGAGCGGCAACAGGTCGTCACGCTCGGCCGGTTTTTGAAGGATTGAGGAAAATGGCGGTCACGCTGCACGGCATCAAGAATTGCGACACGATGAAAAAGGCCTGGACCTGGCTCGATACGCACGGCGTTGCCTACACCTTCCACGATTACAAGAAGCTCGGCATCGATGAAGCCACGCTGCGGCGCTGGGCCGGTGTCGTCGGGTGGGAGATACTGCTCAACCGCGCCGGCACGACCTTCCGCGCTCTGCCCGACAGCGACAAGGCCGATCTCGATGAGGACAAGGCGATCGCGCTGATGCTGGCCAACCCCTCGATGATCAAGCGGCCGGTTCTGGAATCGGGCAGCACGCTGCTGGTAGGGTTCAAGCCCGATACCTATCTGGGGGCAGGGCTGGGAAACTGAGGAGCCGATACATGCCGACCGCACGCTGGAACGGAACCGTCATCGCTGAATCCGACGATACCGTGGTCGTCGAGGGCAATCATTATTTCCCGCCCGAAAGCGTGAACGCGGCTTTGCTCGAAGCCAGCGACACCCACACCAATTGCCCATGGAAGGGCGTGGCGAGCTACAAGAGCCTCGTTATCGACGGCAAGCGCAACCCCGACGCCGTCTGGTTCTACCCAGATCCCAAACCCGCCGCGGCGGAAATCAAGGATCGATACGCCTTCTGGAAGGGCGTGACGGTCGAGTAGGGGTGGGATTGCTTTCTTCTCCCTCTCCCAGCGGGAGAGGGAAGGGGCCCAAGCGAAGCTTGGGAAGGGTGAGGGTGATTAAATGAGCGCCACCCCCTCAACCTCACCCCGCGCTGCTACGCAGCTTGCCCCTCTCCTGAAAGGAGAGGGGAAGGGAAGGCCATCACCCCTCCCACTGAAACACCTCATCAAGCGTCTTCCCAAACACCTGGGCAATCCGGAACGCAGCCTCGAGCGTCGGCGAATATTTCCCCGCCTCGATCGCCGCGATCGTCTGCCGCGTCATGCCGATCCGGGCGCCGAGATCGGCCTGGGTCATCTCGCCGGCCATGAAGCGCAGCGTGCGGATATTGTTCGAGATCGGGATGTTAGCCATGCCAGCCTCGCCGGTAAGCGGCGATGATCGTCCCATAGCGTGCCAGCTCGGCAACCACGATCGCGAACAGGGCCGCATTGGTGATCGCCCAGCCCCGCGCGGAGAACGGCATGACCATCCCGACCAGGACCATCCCCGTCATCATCACATAATAAGCGATCGCGGCTGATCGTCCGGCAATCGCCCGGTCCCGCTCATCGGCCGGCGCGCGGGCATCGTCGGGGGAGGAGGCGCGGATCGCCAGCGTGCCCGCCCCCATGATCAGCAGCCGCACGATCGTGGCGATGCTGAGCAGGGCGAACAGCTTCAGCACCATGCCTGGAGGATCGCCGCCGATGATCTGCGGCGGCAGGGTAGCGATCGCGGCGAAATAGCCGCCATAGCCAATCACCATGCCCGCAACCGCCACCCAGGCGCTTTTCTCGCGGTACGGCACGCCGGCTTCGGCCAGGTTTATGTCGGATAGGTTCGTCATCATGTCAGCTGCCTTTGCGATAGAGAAAGAGGATAGTCGCGGATCGCACCAACTCGGCGATCACCAGCGACAGGAGCAGCGCGTTGCTGATCACGATCGGCACCAGGCTCATCGGCTTCCCGCCCAGCCACGCGGGCGCGGTCGCCATCGTCAGCGGTGCCACCACCGTCAGCGTCGCGATCAGCACGCTGAGCGTGACGAAGGCGGCGCGATAAGCAACCAGCGCGAACTCGCGGTCGCGGTCATCCTCCGGCGCCTGCGCTTCCGCCGGCGAGGAGATCGCCAGCCCGATCGCCACCACGATCTGGACGACAGTCAGCGCCACAACCGCCGACACGAACTTGCCGACCTCGACGCTGACATTGAACACGGGTGCCTCGAGCGCGGACACGAACCCCAGGAAATACCAGCCCCAGATCACGATCGTCGTTGCGGTCGATCCCCAGACCATCTTCTCACGAAACGCCATTTTTTCCTCCAGCGTTAGCTCAATACGACATCATGTAAAGGATATCGAACATTAAGTCAAGCGTTGCAAACACCGCGTCCGGCTGGAGGTTCGCCGGCGCTGGCCTAGGGCGCGTTGCGGCGCTAACAGCGCGCCATGTCCACGACCTACACGATCGACACCTCGACCAGCCGCGCGAACCCGACGCCGGCGCCGATGAAGCGGCTGACGATCCCCGCGATTCGCAAGGCCAAGGGCGGCACCCCGCTGGTGATGCTCACTGCCTACACAGTCCGCACCGCGCAGCTGCTCGATCCGCACTGTGACATCCTGCTGGTCGGGGACAGCCTCGGCCAGGTCGTCTACGGCCTGCCCTCCACCGTGCCCGTCACGCTCGAGATGATGGCCGCGCACGGCGCCGCGGTGGTGCGGGGCAGCTATCATTCGGTCGTGGTCATCGACATGCCGTTCGGCAGCTATGAGGCCTCGCCCGAAAAGGCGTTCGAAAGTGCCGCCTGGATCCTGAAGCAGACCGGCGCCGCCGCGGTGAAGATGGAGGGCGGCGAGGCAATGGCGCCCACCATCCGCTTCCTCACTGAGCGCGGCATTCCGGTCATGGGCCATGTCGGCCTCACGCCCCAGGCCGTGAACATCCTCGGCGGCTATGGCGCACGCGGCCGCGACAAGGCGGAAGCCGCGAAGATCGTCGCCGATGCGGTCGCGGTCGCTACGGCCGGCGCCTTCTCGATCGTCGTCGAGGGCGTGGTCGAGCCAATCGCGGTGGAGATCACCCAGCAGGTTGCCTGTCCCACCATAGGAATCGGCGCTTCGGCCCTATGCGACGGGCAGGTGCTGGTCGCCGAGGACATGCTCGGCCTGTTCGAGCGCACCGCGCGCTTCGTGAAGCGCTATGACGATCTCGCCGGCCGTATTTCCGCCGCGGTTGAGACCTATGCCGCAGAGGTTCGGTCGCGCCAGTTTCCCGGCCCCGAGCAGACCTACGCGCCCAAGGATTGATCCCTTCCGTTTGTCCGGCGGCACCGCTAAGGTCCGCGCCTTTCCAGCCCAGCCCCGATGGAGCACCACTTGGCCGTCACGCCGAATACCGACGAAGCATTCCTGCGGGAGGTTGATGAAGAACTCCGCCGCGATCAGCTCGCAAGCGTCTGGACCCGTTATGGCCGCTGGATGGTCGGCGCCGTCGTCCTCGCGCTCGCTGCGTTCGGCGGCTTCATCTATTGGCAGTACCATCAGGCAGAGGTCGCGGGCGATCAGGGCGAGAAGCTGCAAAAGGTCTATGACGATCTGGTCGCGCAGAATGTCGCCGCAACCAAGGTTCCGCTCGACGACCTCGCTGGTTCGAAGGTCCCCGGCTACCGCGCAATGGCGCGCTTCACTCAGGGCGATATCCTGTTGCAGAACAAGGATTTGAAGGGCGCCGCTGCGAAGTTCGCTGAAATCGCCGGCGATGCCTCGGCCGGCCAGCCGATCCGCGATCTCGCGCTGATCCGCCAGACCAGCGCTGAGTTCGATACGCTGAAGCCCGATGTCGTCGTCAGCCGGATGCGGTCGCTCGCCGCGCAGGGGAACCCCTGGTTCGGCAGCGCCGGCGAACTGGTCGGTGCCGCCTATATCAAGATGAACAAGCCCGATCTCGCGGCCACGCTCTTCCGCCAGATGGCGAATGATGAGACGGTGCCCGAATCGATCCGTCACCGCGCGAGCACACTCGCGGAAACCATGAGTGCCGGGGCGGTCAGCCCGGTTGAGGAAAAGAAAGCGCAATGATGTACAAGAACCGGGTGCCGGTCGCGATTGCGGCGCTCCTCGCGCTGAGCGCATGCGGCATTATCAAGGGTGGCCACAAAAAGACCCCGACACTCGGCGATCGCGTGCCGATCCTGATGTCCGAGAGCGAGGTCACCGCGGACAAGAGCCTGGGCGACGTCCAGGTCCTCTTGCCCCCGGCCACTCCCAATGACAGCTGGGCGCAGCCCGGCGGCAACGCCGCCAAGTCGATGGGCCAGCTCGCGCTCGGCGGCACTCTGTCGCGCGCCTGGAGCGCCCAGATCGATGGCGGCTCGAACCGTCAGCGCCTCGCCGCGTCGCCGGTCGTCGCCGATGGCAAGCTCTTCGCGATGGATGTCGATGCGACCGTCCACGCCTTTAACTCGGCCAATGGCAGCAAGCTCTGGTCGACCACGATTGCCAAGCCCGACAAAAAGGCCCGCGGCGCCCGCTTCGGCGGCGGCGTGAGCTATGATGACGGCAAGGTCTACGCCACCGACGGCATCGGCGATGTGGTGGCGCTGAACGCAGCCAACGGCACCGAGCTCTGGCGTGCGAAGCCGGGCGGTCCGCTGCGCGGCGCACCCTCGATCTCGGACGGCAACCTCTACGTGCTGAGCCAGGACAATCAGCTGTTCGCCCTGTCGGAGGCCGATGGCTCGGTGGTCTGGACTCAGTCTGGTTCGATCGAGAGCCAGGGCGTGTTCGGCGTTGCGGCGCCCGCTGCGAGCCAGGGCACGGTCGTGGCCGGCTTCTCCTCGGGTGAGCTCAACGCCTATCGCTACGAGAATGGCCGCACTTTGTGGCAGGACGCGCTGTCGCGTTCGAGCATCTCGACCTCGGTCTCCTCGCTCGCCGATATCGATGCCGATCCCGTGATCGATCGCGGCCTTGTGTTCGCGGTCGGCCAGGGCGGCCGCACCGTCGCGCTCGAGATCGTCTCGGGTCAGCGGATCTGGGAGCAGAATTTCGCCGGCATCTCGACCCCCTGGGTCGCAGGCGAGTGGCTGTTCCTCGTGACCGACGATGCCCGCCTCGTCTGTCTCGCGCGCGCCACCGGCAAGGTGCGCTGGATCCATCAGCTCCGCCATTACAAGAGCGAGAAGGGCCGCAAGAACCCCTACACCTGGTATGGTCCGGTGCTGGCGGGCAATCGCCTGATCCTCACCAACTCGCGCGGCCAGATCGTCTCGGCATCGCCCGAGACGGGTGAAGAGGGCGCTGTGATCGATGACAGCAAGGGCTTCAGCCTGCCGCCGGTCGTCGCCAATTCGACGCTCTATGTGCTCGATCAGAAGGGTCGGATCTCGGCCTATCGCTGAACGAACTCGCCCATTCGTCGCCCCGGTGCACTGCCGGGGTGACGAACGGGCGCAGGCGCGGTAAGGCGCGCAATGCCTAAACTTCCCGTGGTCGCGATTATCGGCCGGCCCAATGTCGGCAAATCGACACTGTTCAACCGCCTTGTCGGCAAGAAACTCGCGCTGGTCGACGACCGGCCGGGTGTGACGCGCGATCGCCGTGAGGGCGATGCGACGCTGGTCGGCATGGAATTCCGCGTGATCGACACCGCCGGTTACGAAGATCAGGACGCAGCCTCCTTGCCCGGCCGGATGCGCGCGCAGACCGAGGCGGCCGTTGCCCAGGCCGATGTCGCGCTGTTCCTGATCGATTCGCGGGTCGGCCTCGTGCCGCTCGACGAGGAGATCGCGCGGTGGCTGCGCGGATCGACCACGCCGGTGATCCTCGTCGCCAACAAGGCGGAAGGCAAGGCAGGCGAATCGGGCATCCTCGAATCGCTGGCGCTCGGCTTCGGCGATCCGGTGGCGCTGTCCGCCGAGCATGGCGAGGGCATGGTCGAGCTGTTCGAGGCGCTGCTGCCGCATGTCGAGCCCGAGGGCGGCGACGATATGGTGCCTGCGCCCGAGGAGGAGGAGGACGAAGACGATCTCTCCGCCCCGCTGAAGCTCGCGATCATCGGCCGGCCGAACGCCGGCAAATCGACCCTGATCAACCGCATGCTCGGCGAAGAGCGCCTCATCACCGGGCCGGAAGCAGGTATCACCCGCGATTCGATCGCCATCGACTGGACCTGGCAGGATCCGGAGGGCGAGCGCCGAGCGGTACGGCTGATCGACACAGCCGGCATGCGCAAGCGCGCCAATGTGCAGGACAAGCTCGAGAAGCTGTCGGTTGCCGATGCGCTCCACGCGATCGACTTTGCCGAGGTGGTGGTGCTGCTGCTCGATGCGACGCGCGGGCTCGAGGCGCAGGACCTGCGCATCGCCGATGCCGCGCTCCAGGAAGGGCGCGCTCTGATCGTCGCGATCAACAAATGGGACGTGGCTGAAAATGCGAGCTCCCTGTTCAACGGCATCAAGGGCGCGCTTGAAGACGGGCTGAGCCAGATCAAGGGCATGCCCGTGCTCACTGTCTCGGCGGCGACGGGCAAGGGCATCGACACCCTGCTCAAGGTCGCCTTCGACACGCGGGAGGCCTGGTCCCGCCGGATCGGCACCGGCGAGCTGAACCGCTGGTTCGAAAAGGCGATCGAGGCCAATCCGCCGCCCGCACCCGGCGGCAAGAGGATCAAGCTGCGTTACCTCACCCAGGCCAAGACCCGCCCGCCCGGCTTCGTCCTGTTCGGCACGCGGGTCGATCAATTGCCGACCAGCTATCAGCGCTACCTGATCAACGGCATCCGCCGCGATCTGGGTTTTGGCGCCGTGCCGGTTCGCCTTACGCTGCGTGCACCGAAAAATCCGTTCGACCGTTAACTTAAACCAAAAGCGTTATATCGGGCTTCCGCAACACTTTGAATCAGTGTCTTGCGGAGGGGCATGGGGCGAGTCGTCAACGCATCCTTTACTCTCCCCTGATAGGACGAATCCGCATCCTCGCGGCCTGTGGCGGCCTCGATGGGGGAGAATTTAGTGTCATCTGAGGACCGCAGCCTGGTCGATTGGACGGTGTTTACCCGGGCTCGCGCTGAGCTCGGCGCTGGCTTTGTGCGCATCCTGGGATATTTCCGCGAGGACGGGGTAAAGTCGGTCGCGGCGATCGAGACGGCGATGCGCGCCCAGAATGCCGCCGCCATGGTGATCCCGGCCCACACGCTGAAGGGCGAGGCCCGTCAGTTCGGCGCCGAACCACTCGGCCTGACCGCTGAGCGGATCGAGATGATCGCACGCAGCTGCGTCGAGAATCGCGATACGCCCGACGAGGCGCTGGAGCATGTCGTGACCCTGGGTCAGCTGTTCGAGAACACCCTCCAGATGCTCGAGCGCGAGGCCAACCCGCTGGTGGAACGTCGCCCCCCGCCCGTCTTCGGCCGCCGCGCGCTTTAAGGTCTGGACCTAGGTCCTGAGCCGCTCGATCGCCTGGGCGAGCGCGACATAGAGCTTGCCCATATCCGACGACAACAAGGTCACGCCAATCGGCGAGCCGTCGCGCTGCGCCAGGATCGCGCGGAGCATTGCCTCGAAATCATGGATGTAGCGGTTGACCTGCTCGCGGAAGCTGGCGTCATCGTCATAAAGCCGGTGGATCTCACGGGCCTCGCCGGCATCGAGCAGCCGCACCGCGCGCCGGGTGAAGACGCCGCGATCGCCCTTGAGATAGGCTGACCAGGAGGCATCCGACACTTCAGTCGAGAAGGTCTTGGCGATGTCGATCGAGGCTGAGTTGAGCGATTCGATCAGCAGCGAGACGCGCCGCGCGAACGTGGCCTCATCCGCCTCCTCGCGCTCGACCCGCGCTTCCTCGATCCGGCTTTCAATGACCGCGGTCGAATCGGTGATCGCAAGCATCTGGCGGGTGAGCCGCTCGGAGAGGCGTTGCGCGGCTTCGACGGCGGCCTCGCCGGCCTCGGTGAGCAGCGCGACCTGCTGCTCCACGGCGGTCGACGAAGCGCGGCGCATCGCCTCGGCGCTCGCCTGTTCGAGCGCGAGGGCGGCGTTGGGAATGACAGCGGCAAGCGCCTCGCGGGCGCGGTCGGCGGTGGCGCCGGCGGTCTCGCCGACACGGAGCAGGGCGTCGATCAGCCGCGGCGCCGCATCGTCCGAGAAACGGTTGCTGCGGCCGATCGTCTCCTCGACCACCTCGCTCACCGCATCGGCCTTGGCGCGGCTGGTGCTGAGGATTTCCCCCAAGGTGCTGGACAGCTTGTCGAGCGAGGCGCGCTGGCCGGACAGCACATGAGCCACGCCCTCGACCGCGTCATGCGTCGCCTCGGCGGCGGTGACGAGCGCGAGCAGCTCGGGCTTGGCCTCGCCCACCACCTGGCGGCTGTCGGCGATCCGCCCGTCGAGCCGGGCAAGCGCGGCAGGCAGGGTCTCGTCCATCTCGCGCGCGGCGGCGTCGAGTGCGGTCAACAGCCGTTCGGCATTGCCGATCGCCGAGACCGCCAGAGCGTCGCCGTTCCTGAGCGCCTCGGCCATTGTGTCGGCGCTTCCGCTGAGCGCGCTGATGGAGGCGGCAAGCGACTGGGTGCGGTCGATGCCCTGGGTGTGGAACGCCTCGAGGCGCTCCGAGACCTTGGCGAAGCCGGTATCGAGCTCAGTGATGACCTCTTCGCTCGCGACACGCTGTTCGCTCAGCCGGGCGCCGATGCGGTCGATCACTGCTTCGATCGCGCTGATCCGGGCGGCAAGCGCCTCGACGCTGTCGCGGCTGGTGCGGTCGAGCGCAGCCTGGTTGGTGCCGACCATGGCCAGCATTGCCTCGCCCTGGGCGGCGATACCCTTGCGCGCTTCGTCGACTGCCTGGGCGGTCCGGTCGAGCAGGCCATCGACCGCGGCTGACATTTCGCCGGTGACGGATTCAAGCCGCGCGCCCGCCGTTTCGCTCGTCGATTCCATCCGGATGATGTGGTCGGCGAGCTTCTGCGTGGCCCCGGTGGCGACCGATTCAGCGACCCGGCCGCGCTCGGTCAGGGCGACCAGTTGGGCATCGAGCGCGCTGGCATGCTCGCCGGCGGTGACGCCGGTCTGTTCGAGCAACGCGGCCATCTCGGCCGTCTCGGCGCGAACCTGCGGCATTGTCGTGAGCAACATGCTGACATTGTTCTGCGCAGTTTGTGCCGCGTCGGCGATGTCATGGGTGCGCGCATCGGCAAGCCTGACCTGCTCGGCCAGCTCGCTGCTCACCCGCGCCACAGTGGAGGCCGCGGTTTCGCCAAGCGCCATCAGCGCGTTGGTCTGTTCAGCAAGGTTCGCCCGGTGCGCATCGATCGCGCGCGAGAGGACGGCGACCGTTCGCTCGAGGCTGGCGGCCTCGGCACGCATCGCGCGCGCCGTCGCGCCAAAGCGCCGCGCCTCGGCCGTGCTGGTGCGCAGGCGAAGCTGCAACAGGATGCCGACCAGGATCGGCGGCACGCACAAGGCGGCGATGAAGCCGGTCAGCTCGATCGGTGTCGCCGCGAGCGGGCTCGGCCAGGCGAGCCAGAGCATCGCGCCGATCCAGGCGAGCGAGACCAGAACGCCGAGGGTGGGCAAAATCCAGCCGCCGCGACCGAGAGGCGCCGCGTCGAGCTCTTCCTCCTCCTGCTGAATCTCGGGCTCCGCCACCAGCGCCCGCTCGCGCCGAGTCGGTCTGGGTTCCGCGGCGCGCTCGGGCTGGCGTTCAGGCACCCGGCGTTCAAGCTCCACGGGGCGCTCGGGCTCCGCGACGCGCTCAGGCTCCGCTACGCGTTCTGGCGCCGTTACGCGCTCCGGCGCCGCGGCGCGCGCCTCATGCTCGGCAACGTCGTTGCGCGAACGCAGACCGATAATGCGCGATCCCCTGTTCATCATCATTGCTTAACCATGAATTTCGCCTTCGGGAAGCGAATAGGGAAACCTTCCTTTAAGCGCTTCCCGGTAAAATTACGACATGGCTTATGATCCCGGTGCAATCGATGCGACTCTCGCTGCGGCGGTAGGCGACGAACCCCAGCTGATCGAGGAGTTGCGCAACGCCTTCCTTGAGGGTGTGGAGCGTGGCCTGGACAATCTCGAACGTGCCCGCGATCCGCAGGAATGGCGCACCGCGGCGTGGCGGTTGAAGGGCCTGGCGGCGAGCTTCGGCGCGATCCGCCTGATGGCGATCGCCACCGACGCGGCCGATGTGCCGCCCCAGGACATGGTGACTCTGCGCAAGCTGCGGCGGGCGGTCGAGCGGCTTTAGGGCCGGTTGAACCGGGGCCGATTTGGCGCCGCTCAGGGCCGGTCGATGTATGCGAGACCGGCTGCGATCGCGCATAAAATCCGCGTTTCTGAACCATGAGTACCCTGTAAAGGGCAGGTACGTGGTTGAAACTGTGCGAGATTGTATCTCGCATTATTCTTTTACTATCACTCCACAGTAACGCCGAAGGTACGTTGCGGCGATCGGCTGCTCGTGGCTGAACGCGAGGCCGGGTGGAGAGTATTCTTTGGTCAGCGCGGTTTTTGCGAGTCCAGTATTCGTCGCATTTTGCGAGCCACCGTGCAGTATGAAATTTGAATCCCTTTATTAGCGCGAAGGCGGCGCGCTGCCCGTGCGTGTTTGTAGCTTTCATGGCTCCGGGCCGCCTCGTCGCGCCGCGGCGATAGCCATATTCGGAATATAGTGACCCTTTACTCGTGCAATTTTGCGAGTCGGGTTGAAATGGGTTTGGTTTCACCGGGTGGAGCGTCGCTGGCCGTGACATCGGGAATTCCTCCTGCCGCTCAAGGGGCGGTCGATGTCACAGGATGCGCGATGGAGCCTTTAATGTGAATCAAGGCGAGGGGAAGCGTGGCGGAAGAGCGCTGCGATGAGATCGTTAAGCTGGGTACGGCATGATTGGTATTGATGAGATGGCGGCAAGCCATCTGGAGATCGTGCGTTGGTCTATGGCCTGAATATCGTTTCAGCTAATCCGTTTCTGTATGCCGCCGAACTCCTCGACGGCAACACCGCCGCCATTCGCGCCCTCGACCGCAGCCCCGATGGCGGGGTCAGCTTTGAAAGCGTGAGCGCGGGCAGGCGCTGCCATACGGACCATTTCCCGACCCGAATGCGGTGGAAGGGTCCCCGGGGCTCCATCATCGGCGATTTCAACCGGCAGAATCTCGTCAATGTTTCCGAAAACGCGAAAGCATTGATCGAGGAGTGGGAACCCGGCGTGCATCAGTTCGTGCCGGTCGATTTCGTCGACGCCAAGGGCAATGTTCTGGAACATCGCTATTCACTGGTGATCTGCAACCGATTGGACAGCGTGGATCGGGAACACACCACCTTTGTGCTAAGTGCTGCAAAGACCTGGTCGGCAGCAAGCGATCTCGTTCGTTGGGGTGAGAAAGATAACATTCCGTCTCATATCGCCCCTGCAAAGCCGGGAAGATTCGTCTTCAAGAAAAGTCGGATTGGCGGCGCCCATATCTGGCGCGACAAGCACATGGACCTTGGCGGCATCCTGATTTCCGACGCATTCGCAGCAGCTTTGCGCAACTCAGGACTGACCGGGCTTGGCCTCCGACCAGATGGTGAAGGCATGGAAGAAGCGCAATGAACATCGTCCCGATCGTCAAGCCGCCGCCGATCAGAGGCAAGGTGCCGGAAGGCTATAGCGGTCCGATTTTCTATCGGATGACGAACTTCGACGCGCTGATGCGCGGCGGGATGCCCGACATTTTTTCGGTGCTGCCGTCCGAGCGTAAGCGGAAGGACAAGATATTTTCATACGCTCTCCGAGAAACATGGAATTTGCGCTCTTCCGGCTTGATCGTTGACGCGGAAGGAAAATTTTTGCCGGAGTGGGAAGCTCCAATCAAGGCCAGGGTGTCGCAGAAGAGCGAGGCTGGCAGCGTCCAGTTCGTGCCTCAGGACGCCAGTCAGATAAGCGATCGCATTTATGGTCATCTGGAGGAGCTTGAACCCGGCCGACACATGTTTTTGCCGGTAGATGCGCAGCATCCTGACGGAGTTATCTCCAGATTCTATTATTTTTTCTACCTAAATTCTACGATAAGCAATCCTTTGAATCCTGAAGCGAATAATATGAATTGGAAGCCGAGCCAAAGCGGGGAGTATCCGCTTTATAGGACTCCTGATTGGCTGGAAACGACCCGAGAGCACTACGCATCTGAGCATTTCGGCTATCTGGATGCTGCCAGAGTTTCAGGCCGGCATTTCTTCTACAGTGGGGACACTTCCATGGTTTTCTCCGAGGAGCTGCTGTTCAAGATCGGCGGCGTCTTCCCAAAATGGTGTAATTTTGTGCCGATGGGCGTGAAGTAGAAGGCGAGGGCGGCGGCGCATACGAACGACAAGGGTTGTGCGCACCATAGGCAGAAGGGGAACATGATGGCCTGGTTCGTTCAAGGAGCATATAAGGATTGGGACCGAGGCCGTTACTGGTCGCCCGGCATCGTGCAGATCGCTAGCGACCACGCGCGGTTCGACGACGTCGCACGAAAATTCGCTCATGAACTCAGTGAAAAATACATGGCTGGGGACCGAAATAGAGACTCGGCCGACTATCCGGAGCTATCATTTGGTGGCTTGCCCTACTTGCACGACGGCTGGAGGTTTCCGGCTTTCGATGCTCCGCTCCGCGATCAGCTCAAGCGTCGGGAAGACTCTGTCGTCGATATCATCAGCACCAGCTTTGGAACATATGCGCTTTCCCAGAGGGTGATCGACATCATCGAGAGCATCGAACCAGGCATTCACCAGTTCATCCCCTACGAGATGCTGAATCCCGACGGCTCAGTGCATCCGGCGAAGCGCTGGTTGCTCAATATCTGCACCAGAGCCGAGGTGATCAATGTCGAGAGGTCCAATGTGGTCTGGATGGATTTTGGTGGAGGACGCCGCAAATTCGGTGACATCACGGCTGGTGGGCGGCAGCCGCACATCATCATGAACGCGGGAGAAGCATCGCGGCGGGCGATGTGGTGCGAGTGGCGGTATCACTCAGGCACGGTTTATATCGTGAGCGATCGATTCTGGGATGCCATGCAGGCTGAAGGCATCATCGGTTGGGGGCCCCATCATTCCTACCTTGATCATGTCGAAGAGATTTGAGCCTGGCGTGGCGGGTTGTTCTCCGCGGGCGATCATGATCGACATGTCACGGTTGTTACGGGCCGCCCAACTCTTCGCCGGCGAGCGGGTGGCGGCGTCTGCGCGTGATTGATCAGCTGCGCGATGCGCGGGAGGTGGCGTGATGGTTTATGGTCTGAACGTGAAGCCGGAATGGGGTTACTATCCCAAGGTTGAGACGCTGGACGGCGATACTGCCAAGGCCAAGGCGATCGTCACGCCCGATGGCGGCGTCGGGACCGGTGGCTTTCCGAGAGAGACGGAGAGCCTTCCCAAGCGGGTCAAGTGGATGGACCCAAAGGGCAATCCGGTGCCTGATTTCGACACAACGCCGATGCTCAATGTCTCCGAGCGCGCCAGACACCTCATCGAGAGCCTGGAGCCGGGCGTGCATCAGTTCGTGCCGGTGGAGTATGTCGATCGGAACGGTAAGTTCCTGGAGAATCG
Source organism: Sphingomonas sp. P3_C5 (assembly GCF_056402635.1). Lineage (NCBI taxonomy): Bacteria > Pseudomonadati > Pseudomonadota > Alphaproteobacteria > Sphingomonadales > Sphingomonadaceae > Sphingomonas > Sphingomonas sp. P3_C5. The sequence continues at coordinate 5,400 of NZ_JBFUHA010000011.1, read as the reverse complement.
GTACTGGTTCGCGGTGTGCAACCGGATCGATAGCCTCGATCGGGAGCATACGACGATGGTCCTGGCACCCCGTCTGGGATGGTATCCTGCGAGCGATCTTGTTGCGGTAGGTATTGAGATTCCGCCCGGTGTCGATCCGGACAGGCCTGCGAAGCTTGTGTTCAACCTCGATCAGATCGGCGACGCTCATCTTTGGAGTGACAAATTCCTGGGCAGCGGCGCGTTTATTTCGGACAAGCTGGCTGAGGCATTTCTGGACGCTGGAATAACCGGCCTCCGGCTCGCTGAAAGCCGTGGGGAAGCAGTGTGATTGCGACTCTTGAGACGATTCCTTCACCGACGGAAATCAAGATCCTGCGACGGCGTGGCGACTGTTGCAAATGACAATGAATGCGCGCGATGCACGGGGGTGGCGTGATGGTATACGGTCTGAACGTGAAGCCGGAATGGGGTTACTATCCCAAGGTTGAGACGCTGGACGGCGACGTTGCCACGGCGAAGGCGATCACCACGGCCGACGGCGGCGCCGGCACTGGTGGCTTTCCGAGGGAGACGGAGGGCCTTCCCAAGCGGGCCATTTGGAAGGATCCAAAGGGCAACCCTGTCCCCGATTTCGACAAGACGCCGATGCTCAATGTGTCCGAGCGCGCCAAGCAACTGATCGAAAGCCTGGAGCCGGATGTCCATCAGTTCGTCCCGGTCGAGTATGTCGATCGGAAGGGCAAGTTCCTGGAGAACCGGTACTGGTTCGTGGTTTGTAACCGGATCGACAGCCTGGATCGCGAGCATACGACGATGGTCCTGACGCCCGGGCTCGGCTGGTATTCAGCGAAAAACCTCGTTGCGATAGGTGTTGAAATTCCGCCCGATATCGATCCGGACCAACCCGCAAAGCTTGTGTTCAACCTCAATCAGATCGGCGGCGCTCAGCTTTGGCACGACAAGTTCCTGGGCAGCGGCGCGTTTATTTCGGACAAGCTGGCTGAGGCATTTCTGGCCACAGGAATAACGGGCCTCCGGCTCGCCGAAAGCCGCGTGGACGCGGTTTGAGCGCGACCTTTTCAGACGATTCCTTCGCCGACGGAAATCAAGATCCTGATTGACGCGCTGGACAAGACCACCAACCTCTCCGGGTTCCAGCGCGCGCGCATCGCAACGAAGATCGGGACGGGGTGAATTGAACCGGCCGGCGGTGCAGGCCGCAATCGGCTCCCACCAACGGCCGCACCATCACCTGACTTTAACGGCTCGGGGTGGATGGTGGTTCTCGGTCGAGGCCGGTTTGCAGCGATCAATCGGGGGCCTGAGCAAATGACTGCCGTCGACCCGGATCGCGGCGAATGACAGGCGTAGTTGGGAGAGGCTGGGCGCGGGCTTATCGCGACCCATGCGCTGGAGATTGAGTGATGGTTTACGGCCTGAATATCGTTCCAGCCGGGAAATTCCTGTACGGTGCCGAGCCGCTCGACGGAAATATCGCAGGGATTCGCGCGGTGGACCGGACGCCTGATGGCGGCGTCAGCTTTGAAAGTGTTTATGCGGGGCGTCGATGTGCTCTCGATGGGTTCCCGACCAGGATGAAATGGAAGGGGCCGAAAGGATCATCTATCGGTGACTTCAATTCGCAGCATCTTGTGAATATTTCGAACAGGGCCAAAACCTTCATCGAAGAACGGGAGCCGGGGATTCATCAATTTGTGCCGGTTGATTTTGTTGATAAAGCTGGATTGCTCATTGAGAAACGGCACTTCTTTGTTGTGTGCCGAAGACTCGACAGCATCGATAGGGGCAAAACAACGTTCGTTTTGCTGCGCGGAAAAATATGGAGGACCGCGCAGGAGGTCAGGGATCGTTTCCCAGATGACCTTCCCGCTGGATTTGACATGCGTGTCGAACCAGAACTTGTTTTTAGCCGCGCCCAGATCGGGCAATCTCAGCTGTGGCGTGATAAGCATTTAGATAACGGTGCCATATGGCTTTCTCAAGAATTCGGTGACGCCTTGAAGGCATCCGATTTGAGTGGCGTAAAGCTTAGTGCCTCCGGCATTGCTGAGGTTTAGAAGAAGTAGTGTAAGGGTCTATAGAGATAGTGATTTTTCGAAATTCATACTTCGCCTTAAACGCTTGGCCGTTGTGCGCTGCGATTTCGGAATGCATGTTGCTCGAACCGGTGGATCGGAGATTGAAGTTCCTGAATGGCGCCAGCTCTCGAGGGGCTGCGTAGCCTATCGCCAGTCACGTGATCGACAAGCGCCTGATTGGGGGCAGGACCCTGAAACCGGGCTCACTAGGTTCGTTCGTGCACCCTAAATCAGCATGCCGCCGCCCCAGGCGAGGACGACGGCATAGCAGATCAGCGCGATCAGGCCGAAGACAACGCCCGCGAGCAGGTACAGTCCGCTTCTCGCCCGTGCGGCTTGCCACGCAAAGGTGAGGCCCAGGGACAAAGGAAACCACGCTATCAGCAGGGCAGTCGCGGCGACCTGGGTGCGCCAGCCTCGCCCGGAACCGTCCATCCATCTCATCCCGATATAGGCAAGGAACGAGGCTGGGACGAAGGCGACAGCGTAGATGACGCATAGAGCTATCGACGACAACCGCACCGATCGCGCTGACGTTGGCGGCTTCATGGCCGCATTATGAGCGGCGCCTTTGCTGTCTGCACCTTATCCCCCTTCCTGTCGGACTGTGCGTCCCCTGGAGTTTGCCGCGAATAGGTGGAATCCGGCTATTCGCAAACAAGCACGCGACCACAAAGACTCCAGACTGGTCCGTGTTTCCATCGAAACATAGCCCGCTCTGACCTGGTATCAATCCGCATCGGTCTTCCAACTCCAGGCCTCGCCTCAGGCCGCACACCCAGGTTCACCGCGCCGGACGCGCCGTCTTGTCCTTGTTGCGCTTGTCCGCGACATAGGTGTGGCCGTTGTCGCCCCTGTAGATGTCGAACAGGCCGATCGTTTCGAACAACGCGGGGAAATTCTTCACGCCATAGTTGCGCGGATCGATCGATGCCTGGCGCTTGGCCGCGCTTCCGGCGCCCGACATGGACGCCCAGCCGTCATCCCAGGCTGCCGCCTCGACTGCGCCGCGGAGGATCGTGACGAGCTTCGCGTCCTGCGCGAGGGATTTGCCCGTCACCGGGGCCGGGGCGGGCGGTATAGCCGCTTCCGCCCTGACCTCGGCCTTGGCCGACTTGTCGCCAGTTTTGGGTTTTTCAGCCGGCTCGGGCGACGCGGCGGGCGTTGCCTGATCGCCCAGGCTGTCGAGATACAGGAAGGTCGTGCACGCATTCACGAACGGCGCGGGCGTCTTGCGTTCGCCAAAGCCATAGACGTCGTGGCCGTTCGCCTTGAGCTGCATGATCAGCGGCGTGAAATCGGCGTCGCTCGACGCGATACAAAAGGCGTCCAGCTTCTGGGTGTAGAGCAGCTCCATCGCATCAATGACCAGAGCGATGTCAGTGGCATTCTTGCCGGTCGAATAGCTGAACTGCTGGATCGGCCTGATCGCGAACTCGTGCAGCTTGTCTTTCCAGCCCTTCAGGCCCGGGCTGCCCCAGTCGCCATAAGCGCGCCGGATATTGGCGGTGCCATATTTGGCGAGCTCAGCCAGCATCGGAGCGATCTTGGCATGCGAGATATTGTCCGCATCGATCAGCAACGCGATCCTGCGATTGGGCGTCTGCGCCGTCGGTTGGTCATTTTCCAAGGTCTGATCCTGATGTGATGATGGGTCATGGGGCAGTTACGCGACAGCTCCCAAGCCCTTTCGCTGAATAATGGACAGCAAGCGCAGGGCAGGGCCTCCGGGGCGCTTCACGCCGCGCTCCCAATCCGACACGAGATTGCGCGAGACGTTGAGATAGGCGGCGAACACCGGCTGCGAGACATGCTCACGCTCGCGGATCGCGCGGATTTCGTCGCCCGCCAGCGCCGGAGCCGGCGCAAGGCACGCTTCGTCAAACGTGCGTAGCGTCGCGCGGGAGACCACACCCGCATCATACGCGTCGCTCATCATCTCATGGATCGCGCCAGCGATCTCGCTGCGATAGCCCTTGTCAGTCTTCATGTTCATCCTCGATCTCCACCAGCCTTCCTGACGCGACGAACTGGTCCAGGTCCTCGCCACTCCAGCCCAGTGCCTCTGTCGCCGCATCCTTCAACACCGCCAGATCCGTCTTCGAGATATTGGCCTGTGCATTCTTGGCGAAACCGAAGGCGAATATCGCGCGGTCACCCTGCCGGAACAGGATCAGCGTGCGATAACCGCCCGACTTGCCTTTGCCCGGCCTCGCCACCCGCTGCTTAATGACACCGCCGCCAAGATCGGCATCGATCAGCCCGCTGTCAGCACGTTGCACGGCTTCCCGTAGCGCCGAACTAGTCAGTCGTTCCTTACGCGCGAACCGTTCGAACCAGCCATTCTTGAAGATGCGGATAATGGCCTGCCTCCGGGTCAGGGGGCATATATATAACACATAGCGTTATATATCAACGGAGTCACTGTGGCGATGGCGTATTTTCTCAGAAACGAGCCAAGCTTGCCAGCAAGCTGAATTCTAGTAAGTAACTGATATATATAATAAATATATCAAGACTTCCCTTTGGAAAAGTCAGAACCCTCCTGACATTCCCAACACGCTCACCGCGATCGGCCGCCTCCTAGGTTGATTCAAACCCTCCCGCACCCGCGCTATTCCGCTGCCATGATCTACCAACCCGACTATGCTGAGCAGGCAGCCGAACTCTGCCGCCTGGGTGCAACCGACGAAGAGCTCGCCGAGCATTTCAAGGTGTGCGTGCGCACCATCTATCGCTGGCGCAACGCCCATGAGGAATTCGCCAAGGCAGTCGTCTGCGGCAAGGAGCACGCCGATGCGCGTGTCGAGCGCTCGCTTTACGCCCGTGCCGTAGGGTGCAGCGTCGAGCGTACCAAGGTCTTCAAGCACGCAGGCGACCCTGATCCGGTTTACGCCACCTACAAGCACCAGCTCGCCCCCGATCCCAACGCGGCGCTGCAATGGCTGCGTGTCCGCCAGCCCCGCAAATGGCGCATCCGCGAGGAGGAACGAAGCGATCCGACCGCCAAGGAGATGATCGAAAGGGCACTTGCCCGGGTCGCGGATCACCAGCCGCCGGTGATCCCATTCCGGCCAAAGGCGAAGGTGCCAGCCCCTTTCTACGTCCCCGACAAGGCCCGCATCCGTGCCCGATCAGGTTAGCCTCGAAGATCGCCAGCGGGTGATCGATCGCATGATGGACTTCGCCCACGATCCTGCTGGTCATGCCAAGCTGATCTACTCCTGGGGTGAAGGCGTGCTGCGTGGTCTCGCCGGCCCGCGCGCCTGGCAAAGTGACGTCATGGCGGCAATCGGATCGCACMTAACCGATCCTGCCA
>NZ_JBFUHA010000010.1:0-173929 GCF_056402635.1 Sphingomonas sp. P3_C5 | reverse complement strand
GCATGCTGGACTGGCTCCTTAAAGAGCCGAAAACAAGAATGGTCCCGTCGCCTGAGCCTCGCCCGTCGCAAGCGGGATCATGGTGCAGCCGTCCTGCGCGGCGACCGTATGTGAGTTGGACCAGGTCGGGCAATCCGGCCGCGTCATGCCAAACGGCTCAGACCTGACATCCGCAAATAGCCAAGGAGAACCAACATGCCATAGGCAAACCTCTTGACCACAAACTCCTCATGTGAGTCCGGCATGACGGAAAAAGCTGATCGAATTTAACCCTAGAGTCCCCAGCGTCGCGCAAGCGCCGCAGCCAGGCAGGCCACACGCTCACGCCAGATGGAACAGCGGAACGAGCGGCCATTCGACCGGGCGGTTGCCCGGCTCGACCTCCATCAGCGGTGCCATATAGTCCCACCAGCGCTGCATCACCGGCTGGTGCGGCAGCGCGTCGCGATCATTGTCCTCGCGCAGCTTGAGCACGGCGAACAGCGCGAGCGTCTCCTCGTCGAGGAAGATCGAATAATCATAGATGCCCGCAGCCGAGATCGCCTCGGCCAGCTCGGGCCAGATTTCGTCATGGCGGCGGCGATATTCGTCCACCACACCAGGCTTGAGCTGCATCCGGAACGCGTGAATCGTCATCGCTCATTCTCCTGCCGCCTGATAGTCCCGCTCATGGTTTGGCGCCCGCGATCTCGACCGCATAGATGCCGCTGGTGCCCTCCATGTTCGATCGGAACACCATCCATTTGCCGTCGGGCGTGAAGTGGATGTTGGGCTCGAGCCGATAATCATGCTTCGTCATATCGACCAGCCGCTCAGCCCCGAAGGTGCCGGGCGCAATCAGGCTTTCCGAACCGGGCGCATGAATGCCGGCGACATCGGGGATCGACTTGGGCCGGAACACATAGAGCCATTTCCCGTCGGGCGCATGCGCGACCATCTCGCTGTCGCCGCCATCGCCCGAGAACATCGTCTGATCCGGCGAGATGTTGAAATGGACTGACCATTGGTTGCGCTCGACCTTGTACCAGCGCCGCTTTTCAGTGCCGAGGTCATAGCCCGCAACCCAGAAAACCTCGCCGCGCGGCGTCTGCAGATCGTACCAGATGGTCTTGCCGTCGGGCGACCAGAATTCGTGACCGGCGATCTCCATGTTCATCGTGCGGTGATGCACCTGGGTAAGGCCGCTGCCGTCGGTACGGATCGTCCAGATCCGGTCCACCTTGTGCCACGGTCCCTCATGGCAGAACATCAGCAGGCTGGGATCAGTCGGCGAGAATTGGAGATGGTTGAGCCAGTCGGTCGCCCGGTGGACGACCCTGCGCTCGCCGGTGCGGATATCGATCGTGAAGATCTCCATCGGGATGCGCGCTTCAAGCCGATCGTTCAGCCGTACCTCCTTGGCCTCGGCAAAGGTCAGTGGCTTGCCGTCGGGGCCGAGCGCGGCATAGCCCGCCTGGTCGAAGCGCGGATCGCGTGCCGCCGCGCCGGGCTGAAGCGGCATGTCCCGCTCGGCCACCGCGCCCGCGAGCAGGGTCTCGTCGGCATTGATCGTGGCGATGCCGCCTGCAGGGATATCGGCGATCCGGTGCGCCTTGCCGCTGTCGATATCGGCCGCCCAGATCTGCGCCGGCGTGGTGGTGCTGCCCCGCGCCGCGCCGCGCGAGCCGCCTGAGATATAATAGACCGTGCGCGTCTTGCGGCCGGCGAACAGCAATTGCAGGCCGGCGCCACGGACGATCGTCGTCATCTTCCAAGTCTTGAGGTCGATCGCGGCGATGCCCTCACTCGTCGAGGCCACCATCTTGTCGCCCTGCGGGGTGAAGCTCTGCTGATGGAAATACAGGCTCGATGCACCCGGCGCGGTCGAGATGCGCACGACGCGGTGGCCCGTCTTGGCGTCGATCCATTCGCCGGGAGGCAGGGTTTGCGCTTTGGCCGGAGCCTGGGGCTGCGCCTGCGCAGAGCTTGGCGACGCAGCGGTCAAGGCGACGAGCAACATGGTTGCCAGCTTCATTTCCACTCTCCCTAACTGACGCGCGGCACCGCTTGATACGGCTTTTCGGCAATCAGCGTTTGACGGCTAATGTCTCATCATTTAACGAAGTGTCTCATATAGTGATAGTCTGCGCACATAAAATTTTAGGGGAGGACAGGGGTGTTTCCATCGGATGCGGCGCATCATGCCCCGATACGCTCCTATCAAAGGCAAGCGGCATGAGCCTGTTCGAGGGCCGTTTTTCCGGGCGCGCCGCGGTCATCACCGGCGGCGCCTCGGGTCTGGGCAGGAGCGTCGCCGCGCGGATCATCGCCGAGGGCGGTCGCGTCTCGCTCTGGGATATCAATGCCGAGAGTCTCGCCCTCGCAGCGAGCGAAACAGGTGCGGCGCATTCAGCGGTGGTCGACGTCTCGGATCGGGGAGCGGTTGCGCACGCGATGGCGGAAAGCCGGGATGCGCTCGGCGGCATCGACATATTGATCACCTCGGCCGGGATCACCGGAGCGACCGCGCCAGTTCACGACTATCCCGCCGACAGCTGGCTGCGCGTGATCGACGTCAATCTCAACGGGCTGTTCTATTGTTGCCGTGAAGTCGTGCCGCACATGCTCGAGGGCGGCTATGGCCGGATCGTCAATATCTCCTCGGTGGCGGGCAAGGAAGGCAACCCCAATGCCTCCGCTTATTCCGCGTCGAAGGCGGCCGTGATCGGCTTCACCAAGTCATTGGGCAAGGAGCTGGCGACCAAAGGCGTGATCGCCAATTGCATCACGCCCGCAACCTTCGAAAGCCCGATCCTCGATCAGCTCCCGCCGAGCCAGGTCGAATATATGCGCTCGAAGATCCCGATGGCCCGGCTCGGAGAGATCGAGGAATCGGCGGCCATGGTGTGCTTCATGGCATCGGCCGAATGCAGTTTCACCACAGCGTCGACTTTCGACACATCCGGAGGACGGACGACCTTCTGAGGCGGGTGCGCCGGGCGTGGAAAGGAGAGGCAGATGCGCGACATTCCCTTCGTCAACGCCCTTGCCCGTCTCTTGGCGGTGCTGTTGCTCTGGGCGCCGCCGGCCACCGCGCTCGACTGCGAGAAGCCGCTGAAAATCTTCCAGTTCCCTGCCGACGCCATCCCCCGCGTCGATGGCGATACCTCGGACTGGGCCATGGTCGGCAGCGATTATGCCATCGGCAACGACAGGCTCGCGGCGGACGACGGCTCAGGCCGGCGCCCCGATCCCGCGAGTATCGACGTCAGCGTCAAGGTGGGGTGGGTGAAGGGACTTAACCGCCTCTATTTCCTCTACGAGGCGGCCGACGATTATTGGGATTTCGGCGAGCCGGGGCTGAAGAACGATATCTTCGAACTGGTGGTCGATGGCGACCGCTCCGGCGGGCCGCTGATCGCGCGCTTCCATCCCGATATCGCGCCAGGTCCGGGGCAACCGGTCATGCCCGGCAAGAGCTATCTGTCAGATCGCGATGCCTGGATCGGCTTCCAGAACATCCACGCGCAGAACTACCACATCTTCACCCCCGCCGGGGACAAGGACTGGGCGATGGCCTGGGGCCCGCAGGCTGCGTGGATCAAGCGCCTGCCCTGGTCGAACATCTCCTCTCGCTACCATTTCAAGCCCGGCGAAGCGGGCAAGCTGACGATGGAGTTCTGGATCACCCCATTCGACTATGCCGCCCCCGACGGCGCGACGCGATCGGTGGAGACCGAGCTGGCCGAAGACAAGATCATTGCCATGGCCTGGGCAGTGATCGACCAGGATGGTCCGAAGACACCCGACAGAGGCTTCTGGAACCTGTCGCCCAAACACACGATGTACGGCCAGGCATCCGAGCTCTGCCCGTTCCGGCTGATGCCGCTCGAACCCGCGTTGCGGAAACCGATCCAGGCCGACTGGTCGTTCCGGATCGTCGATGTGGATCGCCGCGTCGTCGCGTTCCATGATGAGTCGATAGGCAAGACGGCCGGCTGGAAATGGGATTTCGGCGACGGCCAGAGCTCGGCCGAGCAACATCCGATCCATAGCTATGCCCAGCCCGGCAAGTTCGTCGTCACCCTGGAGGTGACGGGTCCGGCCGGCGCATCGAAGCTGTCGAAGGTCTGGGACGTCTCGTTCACCGGAGATCCGCCGAAATGATCAACCGCCGCAACACATTGGGATGGATGGCCGCGGTAACAGCGATCGGCGCCTTTGCGCGCCGCTCGGCTGGGGCGACGCGGCCGCCTCGCATCTTCGACGTGCATGATCACGGCGCCGTGGGAGACGGCGTGGCGCTCGATACCGCTGCGATCCAGCGCACAGTCGATGCGGCAGCGGCCTGGGGGAAGGGCGCGCGGGTGCTGCTGCGCGCGGGGCGGAAATATCTGATCGGCCCGGTGCGGCTGGCCGGCGGCATCGACTTCCATCTGGCGGGCGACGCCGAGATCATGGTGAGCGCCGACCCGGCGCACTATGGTACGCCACAGGAAGGCGTTCTGTCGCTCGAAGGCGTGCTGCATGCTGTCGCCGCAATTGGGCTGACGATCAGCGGCACCGGCGTGATCAACGGCCGCTCGCCCGAATTCATGAGCGGTTTCGATGCCGAGAATGAATGGTGGACCCCCAAGCCGTTCCGCCCGCGCCTGCTGGTGCTGGAGAATTGCGAGAACCTCGTCATTCGCGACGTGACCTTCAGCCAGGCGCCGAGCTGGACCGTGCATCTGCTCGGCTGCCGGCACGTGCTGATCGATCATGTCTCGATCCACAATCAGCCCGACGTGCCGAACTGCGACGGGATCGATCCCGATCATTGCCAGCATGTCGAAATCCGCAATTGCCACATCGTGTGCGGCGACGATGCGATCGTGATCAAGACGACCGCCGGCCATCCCCAATATGGTCCGTCACACAATATCACTGTCCGCGATTGCGTGCTGGAAACCCAGGATTCGGGGCTGAAGATCGGCACCGAGACGACCCAGGATATCCACCAGATCCTGTTCGAGCGTTGCCGGATCGTGACCGGCTGTCGCGGCCTCTGCATTCAGCTGCGCGATCAGGGCAGCGTCTATGACATTGTGTACCGCGACATCACCTTCGTCTCGCGCTATTTCTCCGCGCCGTGGTGGGGGCGCGGCGAGGCGATTTCCTTTACCGCGATCCCGCGCACGCCGACAACCACGCTTGGCACCATCCATGATGTGCTGGTGCAGAATGTCACCGGCCGCGCTGAAAACAGCATCCGGATCCAGGGCCATGGCGCGAGCCGGATCCGCAACGTCACGCTCGACAGGGTCAAGGTGACTCTCGACCGCTGGACGAAATATCCGGGCGGCGTGTTCGACAACCGCCCGACATCGGCGATCGATGCGATCGAAAAGCATGGCACGCCGGGAATGCTCATCCGCCACGCCGATCACATCACGCTCGATCATTGCACGGTGGAATGGGGTGAGAACCGCCCTGACTATTTCACCCACGCGCTGCAAGTCGAAGATGTCTCCGCGCTGGCCAATGCCGGCTTTGTCGGGGAGGCAGCGCATCCCGCGCGCGACCCGGCAATCCTGGTCACGAACGGATGATGTCGCGGTTTCAGGAGAAGATAGTGGTGAGCAGGAGAGTGACTCGGTCGATCGGGTTAATGGCGCTACCGCTGTTGGCGATGCTGCCACAGATCCAGCCTGCCGCCGCACGGGGGCATGAAACGGCCGCCCGTCCGAACGCCGATCTCGCCGGCGACACCGCCGACCTGGCGCTCTTCGAGCATAGGGCCGCGCTGTCCAAAGATCTCGGCGCCACCGAGATGACCGTCACCGACGACCTGCCGCTCGCCATGTGGGAGCTCGACAAGGATGATCCCTATCCGGCGTGGTTCGTGCGCCATGCGACGCTGTTCAAGATCTTCCCGCCGGCCGAGGTCCGGCCCTATGTCAACATGCCCTATGCGTTGCGGGTTCAGGCGATCGTCGCGAAGCGCTGCGCCATCCTGCGGAAATATGGCCTGAAGGGCGTCTGGAGCGCGAACGAGCCGGCGGTGCTGCCCGAGCCATTCTTCACCGCGCATCCCGAATATCGCGGACCCCGCATCGATCACCCCGCTCGCTCGCGGAAAGTTCATTTCGCGCCCAATGTCGACCGGCCTGAGATATTGCGGATGTACCGCGAGTCCGTGCAGGCGCTGCTCAAGACGTGTCCGCAGGTCGAGACCTTCAACTGGGTCACGACGGACGCCGGCTCGGGATTCGACTGGACCCCGTCGCTCTATTCGGGGCCGAACGGCAACAGCAATTTCCGGGACCGCCCCATCGCCGATCGCGTCACCACCTTCATGATCAATGCGCAGCAGGCCGCCAAAGAGGTTGGCCACGAGATCCGGATCAACATCAACCAGATCGAGCCACGGCAATGGATGGTCCCCACCTTCGCGCCGGATGTGCTGGAAAACATCGTCCGCAAGCTGCCGCGCGGCCTTGCGGTCCAGGGACTGGAAGGGCCTGACGGACGCCCGTTCGCAACCGGCAGCCGGGGCGGCGGGGGCGCGCGCCCCTTCTATCCGGTCGTCGGGATCGTCGCGCCCTCCTTCGCCGGCCTCACTCCGCCGTCTCCGGACCGTGCGTCAGTCAATCTCGGCGATGCGCAGAGCGTGGACTTCACCTATCGGCTGCTGAAGGCGACGCATGACCTGCCGATGCGCTCGGCCACAGAACGGATCGTGGCCCTGCGCGCTTTCGCCGTCAGCGAAGTGGGCGAAGCACAGGCCGATAATCTCGTCGAGGTCTGGAGCGCACTTGCCGATGTGCGCAGCAAACTCGACGTCCTCGATTTCGGCGGCATGCTGCGCTTCGGCCACGTCCTCAACCGCTGGATCACCCGGCCGATGGTGCCCTTTCCGCTTGAGCTGACCGAGGCGGAGAAGAAGGATTACAGGCCCTTCCTGTTCCAGGCCAAGGGCGAGGAGCAGGCCGCTGACCTCACCGATATCCAGGCGATGCGCATGTACGAGGGATACGGCGCCAAACTCCTGTTCCAGCGCACGATCGAAACCGCGATGCCGCGTGCCACAAGGGCGCTGGCGCTGATCCAGGGCATTAAGGCGGCCGCCACCACCGATGCCGCGCGCGCGCAGTGGGATCTGACGGGCAAGCGCGTCCAGGCGCTGATCTACCTGCTCCAGTCAGCCGACAATATGGTCGCCTATCAGGCCCAGCTCGATCGCGTGAAAAGCCTTGGCGTGAAGCCCGAGTCCGATCCGGTGCTGGGCGTCCAGTCGAGCTGGGACCGCACGGATCTGATGGAGACGGCGCGCAAGGAAATCGACACCATGGTCTACCTGCGGACGCTGCTCGAAAGCAGCAGCGAACCGATCCTCGATCTTGCCCCGACACCACAGGACGAGACGATCATGCGCCTCGGCCCGGACACTGCCCGGGAGATCAAGCACAAGATCGATATCATGAACGCGCATTGGCGCGATTACGACCGGCTGTTCACCGTGCCCAATCCCTAAGGAGCGGAACCGAAGTTCGAGCCGTCAGGTTCCCTATTTCGTCATGCCGGACCTGTTCCGGCATTCATGTTTCCGCGGGGTGTGCAAGCGTTGCTCTTGCGGCTCGATAGACCCCGGAACAAGTCGGGGGTGACGCTAGATATAATGTTACGAACTTTAGGGCCAATCGACATTCAGGAGGTCCACATAATTCCTCTCCAGTGGGAGAGGATACGAAGACTTAGGAGCGCAGCGACTTAGTCGGAGTTGGTGAGGGGCTCCGGGAGTTCTCGATAGCTCCCGGAGCCCCTCACCAAGTTTCGCTAGTCAGCAAGCTGACAAGCTACACTATCCTCTCCCACTGGAGAGGATTTCGAGGCCTGAATGTCGATCGGCCCTAGATTCGGGTGACTAGGGTGGCTCTGCGCCACGCCGCTTCCCGAGCGATCGCGCCAGGACGGGCCGTCGATTCAACCCTTCGCACCCTCTGCTATGGTCGCGTCGGATCCGATGCCATGCCCGCCTGCTCTTTCCCATTGTCGAGACACTCGAAACGCCGCCGCTCGCCCGGCGGCGACGCGTCCCTGCTCGCCACCATGGATCGGAGAATCAAGAAAAACCAAGTCAATTTTTGCGACTCGCAAAAATCAATACTTTCCGCACAAGAAAATTGGCAGTTTGTGCCGGGGCGTCTTGATCAATAGCCCATGAAAAAAAATTGGAAAATGGCCGCTAGGGCGCTAAAATTTCCGAACAGCGAGCGCAGCGGTTTTAAATTTCATACCACACGATGGCTCGCAAAAATGCGTTTCGCGAAGCGCTCTATTGAACCGGGGTCGCCGAAGAGGGCATGATTAGCCTCACCAATCCCGGAGGTGGGAAATCGATATTACGGAACCGCAATATTTTCCAACTCGATGATTTCGAAGGAATAATGCGAGACATTAACTGCTTCATATTATTCGAGAAAGTGCCAAAAACAGCTCGAAAATCCCGCGTTCAAATCGACTTTCACACGGTTTTCGCGTTTAACTCGCAAAAATACGCCAAGTATTCGTGATGGATTTTGCCGGCGCCGTACAAAAGAAACCCGCCCGGTCGGATGACCGGGCGGGCCTTAGTGGGGAGGATCGGATCAAGCCTCTCGGGGATCAGAATGTGTAGGAGGCGCCCAGGAAGAACTGGCGGCCGGTGGTGCTGAACACGCGCTGGGACCTGCGAACTTCGCCGCTGAACTGGTCAGCCGGCTGGTTCGTCAGGTTCAGGGCATCGGCCGTGATCTTGAAGCGCTTGGTGAGGGCGAACGACATCGACGCATCGATGTTCAGCGTCGAATAGCTGCCATTGGCATCCGGCACTTCGGACTTGAAGGGAAGAGCCGTGAGATATTTGGCGCGATAGGCAGCCGAAACATGCGTCGAGAACCGGCCGTCGTCATAATAGAGCGTGGCGTTCACTGAATGCGGCGACACGTTCAGGAACTGATTATAGGTCGTCGATGCGGTCACGCCCGACGACAGATAATAGAGCACCTTCGACTTCACATAGGTGTAGTTCACCGCCGCACCAAAGTGGCTCAGGAAGCCGGGCAGGAAGGTGAAGGGCTCCTGCACATTGACCTCGACGCCTTCGATATAGCCGCCCGGGCTGTTGCGAGACCGCGTCACGAGATAGATCGTGCTCGCATCCTGCCCGGCCGGCAACAGGCTGAGCGGCAGGCCCGTATTGCCAAAGGGCTCCTGCGCGGCGAGCGTGTTGATCACGCTTCCGACGTCCTTGTAGAACAGCGCAACGCCGACGAGGGCGCCCTTGCCGGGATACCATTCGAAGCTCAGGTCGTAATTCTTGGCGCGATAGGGGTTCAGCAGCGGGTTGCCGATCGACGCCGACTGCGCGCCGAAATTGGTGTTGACCGTTCCGCCCGGGCTCAGATTGGCGAGGCCGGGGCGGGCCATGACCATGGCGAAGGCGGCGCGGGCGACAATGTCCGGCGTGATATCCAGCGCCATGTTCACCGCCGGCAGCCAGTCATGATAGGAGTGGCCGACCGTGACCTGGCTGGTCGCCGAGGTATACCCCGTCGCGGCGACATCGGTCGCGACATAACGAAGACCGGCATTACCGCGCAGGCGATGCCCGCCAAAGACCTCGAAATCGAAATCGAGCTGGGCGTAAAGCGCCTTGTCCTCTTCGCGAACCTTGCGGTTGCTGCCAAGCGCGGTAGTCGTGCTCAGCGTGAAGTCGCCATAATTATTGGAGCAGTTACAGAGCAGGCCCAGCTTGTCGATATAGGCCTGGACGTTCGGGACGACCCAGCCTGTCGCTGAGCCGGCCGGCAATCCGAGCTGGCTGCCGAAATTGGTGAGCGTCTCGCTCAGCGGCGCGAGCGTCGGGAAATCGGCGGCGAATTTGGCGAAATTGAATCGCGTCAGGTCAGTGCCGTTATTGGGATAGAGCCGCTGCTGCTGCTCGGCGACGAAATCGAACCTCTTGTACATCGCGCCGAATTTGACCGAGAGCGTGTCAGATGCCTTGTATTTGAAATCATAGGAAAGAGTGGCGAGGTTGTTCTTCACCTCCGCCTGGACGATGCGGATATCCGGCGTGAGGCCGGTGCCGGCATTGGTGAAAGTCACGTTCGCCGGATTGGTGACATCATAGCCGTAAACGATCAGCGGCCGGCGAACGTCGTTGCGGGCATCCCAGCTATAGCCGTCCTTGTTGAAGGCGTCATAGGAGATGAAGACATCCCATGGCTGGTTGAACTTCGATCCCGCATGGCCAACCTTCAGCCGGCCGCTGAAGTTATCGGTGAAATTCTGGTCGAAGGTCAGGCCGACTTCATGGGTTGAGGTCGTGGTATGGCTCTTTTCCTCGATCTGCTTCATGTCGACATGGTTGATCTTCATGTAGTTGACTTGGCCGTTCGGATCGACATTGACGTCGATCAGCTGTGAATCGACCCGGCCGGCAAACAGCGGGAAAGCTGCCGAGGCACCGTTTACGTTGCGATTGTTGGACGCGAGCGACAGCGCGTAATCGAGCCGGTCCTGATCGAACTTCGAATAGACCACATCGAGGGTGACATGGGTATCGTTCGAAGGTTGCCATTGCAGCGCGCCAGTGATGCCGAGGCGCTTCTGATCGAGCGTGAAGCGCCCGAGCCCGGGATTGCGCGGCAGGAAGACGTTCGGCTTKTTGACCTTGGCATAGGCAACAGGATCCGATGGCAGCCCGGAAAAGCACTGATTGGCTGGCCGATTGCCCGCGCCGGAGAGCGGATTGACGAAGGGAATCGGCGTATTGATGACCTGGCTGCCGGCCTGGTTGGGGTCATCGACGGCAAGCCCGCAAAAGCCGTTATTGGCGTCCGAATAGTCCGACTGCGACGTGTCGCTATAGCCGTCTTCCTGCGCCTTGCGGGTGCTGTACGCTGCGGAGACCAGGATGCCGAAGTCGCCGAACGTGTCGCTGATCAGGCCGGCGACGCGCGGCGCGAAGGATTTGTTGCTGTCGTAATAAGCACCCTGGCCGGAGATCGCGGCGCGGAAGCCCGGCTTGTCGAACGGATGGCCGGTCGTAAGGTCGATCGTCGCGGCGAGCGACCCTTCGTCCATCTCGGCTGATTGGGTCTTGCTGACCGTGACGCTGTTGAACAATTCCGAAGCGAAGGTCGAATAATCGAAGCCGCGCGTACGGTTGATCCCCGCCACAACGCCGAGCGTCGAGCCAGTCGTCGATGAATAGGCCTCGATGCCGTTCAGCAGGGTACGCACGAAATCGCCGCCAAGGCCACGGACCGTGACGTTGCGCCCTTCGCCCGCGTCGCGCGTGATCGATACGCCCGGGATGCGCTGGATCGATTCAGCAAGGTTGGCGTCTGGGAAGCTCGCCATGTCGTCCGCCTTGATGACGTCGACGATGTTGTTCGAAAGCCGCTTGTTGGCGATCGCACTGGCTAGCGCGGCGCGATAGCCGGTAACGACGATATCGCCGGCGCTGTCTTCGGCATCAGCCTGTGGCGCCACCGCGGGCGTATCAGCCGCTGGTGCGGCTTGGGCGGCGGCCACTGACGGCACGGCGGCAATCGCCAGCACCGTGGTCATGGCCAGAAACGATGAATGGTGAAGCCATGCCCGGCTTCTCTTGGTGACGTCTAAGGTCATTCCCGTGCCTCCCCTGGCGCCTTTTGAATCAAAGGCTTTTGTTTTGCTGTCCGGGAAAGGTGGTGAGGCGGCCTGGCCGTGAACTCATACATGCGACAGGCAATGGCAGGCTGCCTCAGATCCTCTCCGCGTTAACTGTCCAGCGTCAGACTTGTCCGATATATGAAATCGGCTGTAAAGTCCAAATCGTGCGTTCTTGTCCCACATAATGGTCATTTTGCCGATTTTGGCATTAATCCTCACGCGGCAATGGTGCCACGGCGCCTCGACGCGTTCTCAAGATCGATGAAGGGGAAGCCGTGCCGACGAGAGTCTACATCTCAGCCAGGGCGTCGATTTAACTGGAAGGATATGGTGGACGCACTTGGGCTCGAACCAAGGACCCGCTGATTAAGAGTCAGCTGCTCTACCAACTGAGCTATGCGTCCATACCGGGCAGCAGATGAGGCGCGTTGGAGGCGCCGCCGCTTCGGGGAGGGCGCCCGTTAGCATCCGTCACCTTTGTTGCAAACCCTTTTTTCCCCAATGTGGTAAAATCGATCCTACCAACGCACCGTTTGGCGGTTCTGGCGGTCGATCGACATCAGGATGCCGATGCAGAGCAGCACCGTCATCTGCGCCGATCCGCCAAAGCTGATGAGCGGCAGCGGCACGCCGACCACGGGCGCCAGACCCATCACCATCGCCATGTTGATCGCGACATAATAGAAGATCGTCGAGGCCAGCCCTGCCGCGGTGAGGCGGGCGAAGCGGGTTTGCGCACGCAACGCCACCATCACCCCCCATTGGACAATGATGAAAAAGGCCAGGATCAGCAAAATGCCGCCGACCAGTCCCCATTCCTCCATCATCGTCGCCAGCGCAAAATCGGTCTGGCCTTCAGGCAGATAGTCGAGATGGCTCTGCGTGCCATTGAGGAAGCCCTTGCCGAAAATCCCGCCCGATCCGATCGCGATCTTCGATTGGCTGATATGATAGCCGATGCCGAGCGGATCGCTTTCGGGATCGAGGAAGACGAGGATGCGGTTGCGCTGATAGCCATGGAGCACGAAATTCACCGCAAGCGGCACCGCGGCCCCGACCGCAAGCGCGCCGCCGATGAAGAGGCGCAAGGGGACGCCGGCGAGGAACATCACGGTGATGCCGCCGAACATGATCATCAAGGCGGTGCCGAGATCGGGCTGCTTCATCACCAGTGCGGCAGGGATCAGGATCAGCAGGGAGGCGGGCCAGATCGCGCTGAAGCGCCGCGTCTCGTTTGGCGGCAATGCATCGTAGAAGCGCGCGACCGCCAGGACGATGAAGACCTTCATCAACTCGGAAGGCTGGAGACGGATGATGCCGAGATCGAGCCAGCGCTGGCCGCCGCCGCGCACCGCGCCGATCAGCTCCACCAGCACGAGCATGCCGATGAGCACCGTGTAAGCGGGTATCGCGATCATGCTCCAGGTCGATTCGCGCACTCCTGACAGCAGCACCGCGGCGGCGAGGAAGATGAAGAAGCGGATGCCCTGGGACAGCGCCCATGGGTGGAGGCTGCCGCCGGCCGCTGAATACATCACCAGTAGGTCGAAGCAGCCGATGGCGAGCACCAGCAGGATGATCTTCCAGGGCAGCTGCGCAAGCGGGGCGGGGACGAAGTTGAGGCCGCTCACCGATCATCCTCCGTCGAGCCGGTCTGGGCGACGCCGTCGCCATGTGCAGTCGCGTTGGCGAGTGCGTCAGCGGTTGCGTCCGCGGCCCTGGTCGCGTTCGCGACCGCAGCGGCATTGGTTGGCGCGTCGGCATCGGTTTCGGTCTGCGCCGCATCGACCGGCGGCGGCGCGTTGGCGGCGGCGCGATAGGCGGTCGTCTCGGCTGCCATGCGTGTCCTGATATCGCCGCCCCAGGTCGGTTCGACCTCGGCGAGTGATTTCAGCGCACGATCGCGATCGAGCAGATAGGTCATGATGTCGCGGCCGATAAGGGGGGTATCGAGATTGCGGACTGTATGGCCATTATGCTCGAGCACCACGGCGGCGGCGTAGCGCGGCTTGTCCGAGGGCGCGAAGCAGACGAACAGTGCGTGGTCGCGCATCTTGAAGGGCAGCGAGGCGTTCTTGAGCACGCCGGTCGAGCGCTCGGCCATGGTGATACGTCGGACCTGAGCCGTGCCGGTCTTCGCTGAAATCGTCACGCCCGGAATCTGGAGCCGCGCCGCGCCGCCGGTGCCGCCCTGGTTGACCACCCCGAACATCGCATCGCGCACGATGGCGAGATGGGCCGGATCGACGGGGAGGGCGGCCGCGGGATGGGCGTGATTTGCCAGAATGCTCGGTGTGAGCGACCGGCCCGAGGCGATGCGCGAGGCCATCACAGCGAGCTGCAACGGGTTCGCGAGCACATAGCCCTGGCCGATTGAGGCATTGAGGGAATCCGCAACCGTCCAGTCGGCCTTATAGCGTTTCAGCTTCCACGCCGCATCCGGCACCGTGCCATAACGCTGGCTGCCGAACGGCAGGTCGTATTTCTGGCCGAGCCCAAGCATCCGCGCCACCGGCGCGATGCGGTCATAACCCACGTCGCGCGCCATCTGATAGAAATAGATATCGCAGCTTTGCATGACCGCGTTCTTCATATCGAGCGCGCCATGGCCGTTTCGCTTGTGGCAGTGGAAGACGCCATTGCCGACGCGGAGCGCACCCGCGCAGGAAACCCGATGGGTCGGATCGACCCCAGCCTCGAGCAGGGCGAGCGCGTTCATCGGTTTGACGGTGGAGCCGGGGGGATAAAGACCCTGAAGCACCTTGTTCATCAGGGGCACGTGATCGTTATCGGAAAGCATCTTCCATTCGAGATGGCTGATCCCGTCCGAGAAGCTGTTCGGATCATAGGCCGGCATCGAGACCATCGCGAGCATCTCGCCGGTCGTGATATCGATCACCACTGCCGAGCCGGAGTTGGTGCCCAGCCTGCGCGCGGCATATTCCTGCAGGCCGGCATCGATCGTCAGGTGCACCGTCTCGCCGGGTACATCGGCCCTGGTCTCGAGCTCCTTGACCAGCTTGCCGCGCGCTGTGACCTCGACGCGCTTGGCGCCCGGCTGGCCGCGCAGCTGCTTTTCGAGTGTCTTTTCAAGCCCGTCCTTGCCCAGCTTGAAGCCGGGTGTGACCATCAGCGGGTCCTTGGTCTGTTTGTACTGCTCGACCGACGCGGCACCGACATAGCCGGTGAGATGCGCGACTGCGGCACCGGCCGGATAGCTGCGTGAAAATCCGCGAGACGGGGCGATGCCGGGCAGTTCGGGCATCCGCACGCTGACCGCGGCGAAGCGCTCGAGGTCGAGATTCTCGATGACCTGAACCGGGCGGAATCCCTGTGCGTGCTTCAGATCGGTGACGATCCGATCCATTTCCTCAGGCGGCAAGTTCAGGATCTCGCGAAGCAGGCCAAGCGTGCGGCCCTTGTCCTCAAGCCGATCGGGAATGATGTCGACGCGGAAATCGGTGCGGTTGTTGGCGATCGGCACGCCGTGGCGATCGACGATCCAGCCCCGGCGCGGCGGCACCAGGGTCATGTTCACCCGGTTGCTTTCGGAGAGCAGGCTGTAATGCTCATTCTCTTCGATCGCGAGCCAGGCCATGCGGCCGGCTAGCAACAGCCCGATCCCTGCCTGGCCAGCGCCGAGCATGACGGCGCGGCGCGAGAAGCTGTAGCTTTGCTGCGCCTCGGTGACCATGCGCGGCGGCTGGCTCATCTCGAACCCTTCCGCTTGCGATCAAGCCAGACGCAGAAGCTCGCAATCAGCGGGAACAGCAGGCAGGCGATCGCGAACTGGAGCAGCAACACCGTATCGACATGCGCGCTGAGCGGCGTCGCGATCAGCCGCCCGGCGAGGAGGCAGAAGCCGATAGAGCCACACGCGATCAACCAGTCCTGCCAGAAATCACGGAACACCAGACGGTGGTCGATCAGGTCGATCATGAAGAAGCAGAGCGTCCAGAGCAACATCGCGTTGCCGAGCGGCTGGCCGCTGAACAGATCGTCGAAAAAGCCGAGCGGCAGCGGTGCCCAGATCGGGAACACGCTCGGGCGGGTCAAGCGCCAGCCGAGCAACATCATCAGCCCGAGCGGCGGCAGGATTGGGAAAGAGGTGATGAACGGCCAGATCGTGATCAGCGAGCCGATCATCACTGAAGCCGGTGGCAGGATCCGGGCGGCCGCGGGCGGCGGCGCGGCGTCGAAGGGGCCGCGGGTCGGCGCCCTCATTTCACGGGAGCGGGCACTGGCGGTGCCTCAGGCATATAGGCCTGCACGACAAGCGCGAAATCGAGCGTATCGGGCTGCGCCAGCGTGCGAGCCAGCGCGATATCACGCGAGCGCTTGATGACCCGCGCCACGGGCACATTGGGCGAATAGATGCCGCCGGCACCCGACGTAACGAACACATCGCCGGCTTCGAATCCGATATTGGTTGAGGTCGCGGCACGGATATCGAGCAGCCCGTCTCCGCGCCCGGCAGCGAGCGCGGGTAAACCGTCGCGGGTGCGGCGGACGGGCACGACGCTATCCGGATCCGACAGGAGCAGGACGCGGGCGCTGTTCGGGCCGACTTCGAGGATACGGCCGATAAGGCCCTCAGGCCCGCGCACTGGCTGACCCGTTTTCACGCCCTGCCAGGATCCGGCATTGAGCACGGCATAGCGCCGCGTGCTCGACGCGGAGGAGCTGACCAACCGCGCGGCGACGACCGGGCCTGCGACATGCTCGCGCACCTGGAGCAGGGTCTTCAGGCGGCGATTCTCATAGGACAGGGACCGTGCGCGCATCAGCAGGGCGTGGACATCGTCGAGCTGCTTCTGGAGCGCCACATTCTTGTCGCGCACGGCAACATAGCTGCCGATCGAGGAGGGGATCGCGCCAATGCCGCGACCGACCCAGCCGACGCCCGAAGAGACCGGGGTGGTCACCGTCGCCATGCTGGCCCGCAGTGCGGCGAAGGCGGGGGGATCGAGCGTGGCGAGGGCAAGCAGGACCGCGCCGACGAGCGAGCCCGCAACGGCGATCACATAACCCAGGAAGAGGCTGTACTGCGCCCGCCGTGAAAAGCCCGGACGCCGATTACGAGGCGGCGCCATCACTCCCCCATCCACATGTCCAGGGACCAACCATCGGCCCGGGGACTCAACACATTATCAAGCCGGTGAGTCATAAACCCAAAGGCTTCGCGCCCAAAGACCTCAGGCGCTATGCAGTACACCACGGAAGACCGGATCCTCGAGCGCACGGCCGGTGCCGAGCGCGACGCAGGTCAAAGGATCATCGGCAATCGTGACTGGCAGGCCGGTCTCGTCGCGCAGCACTTCGTCAATGCCCTTCAGCAGCGCGCCGCCGCCGGTGAGCACGATGCCCTGATCGACGATGTCGGCGGCCAGTTCCGGTGCGGTATTCTCGAGCGCAATACGGACACCCTCGACGATCTGGCCGACCGGCTCCGAGAGCGCTTCAGCGATCTGGCCCTGGTTGATCTGGATCTCTTTCGGCACGCCGTTGACGAGATCGCGACCCTTGACGTGGATGGTGAGGCCGATGCCGTCTGGTGGCGGCTTGGCGACGCCGACTTCCTGCTTGATCCGCTCAGCCGTGGCATCGCCGATCAGCAGGTTATGGTTGCGACGGACATAGGAGACGATCGCCTCGTCCATTTTGTCGCCGCCGACCCGGACCGAAGTGGTATAGGCGAGGCCGCGAAGCGACAGCACCGCGACCTCAGTCGTGCCGCCGCCGATATCGACGACCATCGAGCCGATCGGCTCAGTGACGGGCATGTCGGCGCCGATCGCGGCTGCCATCGGCTCCTCGATCAGCCACACCTGCGAAGCGCCGGCATTGGAAGCCGCGTCACGGATCGCGCGGCGCTCGACCGAAGTCGAGCCTGACGGCACGCAGATCACGATCTGGGGCCAGCGCAGGAAGCGGCGCTGCCCGCCATGGACCTTGTGGATGAAGTGCTTGATCATCTGCTCGGCGACGTCGATGTCGGCGATGACGCCGTCACGAAGCGGGCGGATCGCCTGGATGCTGTCGGGCGTCTTGCCCATCATCAGCTTGGCGTCCTCGCCGACCGCCTTCACGCGCTTCACGCCGTTGAGCGTCTCGACTGCAACCACCGACGGTTCGTTGAGGACGATGCCCCTCCCGCGGAGGTAGACGACCGTGTTTGCGGTGCCGAGGTCGATCGCCATATCGTGCGACATCATTCTGAAGAACCGCGAGAAGAAAGCCATTTATCATTCCGTTCCAGGCCGCCCCTGAGCCGGGTTGCGGCAATTCGCACCTATCATCCCGAAAACGCTTCATAACCGGTTAGCCAGAGCTGGAATTCCACGCTCTAGTTGCTGATGAATGCGGGTCGCGGGATGCCGTCGATTGGGCTAGAGCTACACCCATGTCAATACGCCGCCTGCCTGAACATCTCGTCAATCGTATCGCTGCCGGTGAAGTGGTGGAACGGCCCGCCAGCGCGTTGAAGGAACTGGTCGAGAACGCCATCGACGCAGGCGCGCGCCGGATCGCGATTCGTCTCGTGGCGGGAGGCACCGAGCTGATCGAAGTGACCGATGACGGCAGCGGCATGGCGCCTGCCGAAATGGCGCTCGCGCTGGAGCGGCACGCGACCTCGAAGCTGCCGGACGAGGCGATCGAAAACGTCACGACGCTCGGTTTTCGCGGTGAGGCGTTGCCCTCGATCGCGAGCGTCGCGCGGCTGACGCTGGAAAGCCGGGCGCGCGGGGAGGAGGGCTGGGCGCGGCTGGTGGACAACGGCGCGCTGATCTCGGAGGGGCCGGCGGCGATTCCCCCTGGTACTCGGGTGCGGGTCGAGGCGCTGTTCGAGCGGGTGCCGGCACGGCGGAAGTTCCTGCGATCGGCGCGGTCGGAATATGCCGCGAGCCTGGATGTCGTGCGCCGGCTGGCGATGGCGCGGCCGGATATCGCCTTCAGCGTCGAGCATGATGGGCGCAGAGCCTTGTCGGTTTCGGCCGACGAGAGCCTTCCCGACCGTGTCGCCGCGCTGACCGATCGGGGGTTGAGCGACAACGGCATCGTCATTGCGCTTGAGCGCGAAGGATTGCGGCTCGGCGGGATCGCCGGGCTGCCGACCTTCAACCGCGGCGTAGCGGATCATCAATATCTGTTCGTCAACGGCCGGCCGGTGAAGGACCGGCTGCTGGTGGGTGCGGTGCGCGGCGCCTATGCCGAGATGATGCCGCGCGACCGGCATGCGATGGTGGCGCTGTTCCTCGAGGTGCCGGCGGATGCGGTGGATGTGAACGTCCACCCCGCCAAGACCGAGGTGCGCTTCCGCGAGCCGGCGATGGTGCGTGGGATGATCGTCTCGGGCTTGCGGCGCGCGCTCGACGAGGCCGGGCATCGCAGTGTGCAGCGGCCGAGCGATAGCGCGCTGGCGGCGTGGACTCAGGAGCCGACTGGTGGCGCTGCGCCGGATTTGTGGACTAGATCGGGTGTTGGTCTCGGTGAGACTTCCCCCACCCCTTACCCAGCATCGGCGTCTTCGGCCCTGTCCGGGGGACAGGGCTACGCCGATGCTCCTGAAGGGGAGGGGCTGATATTGGGCGGCCGTCAGCACGCCGTGTTTGACCGTCGCACCTCGTTCATCGCGCCGCCGATGGCGCGGGCCGAGCCGGCCTATGCGCCGCCGCCCGACACGGTCAGCTTCCCACTCGGCGTGGCGCGTGGCCAGGTCGCGAAGACCTATATCGTCGCTGAGGCCGAGGACGGGCTGGTGCTGGTCGATCAGCACGCCGCGCACGAACGCCTCGTTCTCGAACGGATGCGCAAGGCGATGGCCAATGGCGCAGTTTCCTCGCAAGCCTTGCTCCTTGCCGAGGTGATCGAACTCGACGAGCCTGCCTGCGACCGCCTTGAAGCCCGTGCCGCTGAGCTCACCGAATTCGGGCTCGACCTCGAACGCTTCGGCCCGCGCGCGATGCTGGTACGCAGCGTGCCGGCGATGCTGGGGCAAGGCGATGTGGTGGGGCTCGTCACCGACCTCGCCGACGAACTCGCCGCTTTCGACGAGGCGCTATCCCTGCGCGAGCGCCTCGACCATGTCGCGGCGACCATGGCCTGCCACGGCTCGGTGCGGGCGGGGCGCGTGCTGTCGGTCGCCGAGATGAACGCGCTGCTCCGCGAGATGGAGGTCACCCCGCATTCCGGGCAGTGCAACCATGGTCGGCCGACCTGGGTGAAGCTGGCGCACGGCGATATCGAGAAGCTGTTTGGGCGGAAGTGAGGAGTGGCGTTGAATACCATGTTCCTGAATCTGATCGTCTTGCGCACGGACAAGATGACCGAACTGGTTGCCTTCTATGAAGCGCTCGGCTTGTCGTTTGTGCAGGAGCAGCACGGAACCGGCCCGACGCATTTTTCGTGCGAATTAGGGGCGACAATTTTCGAGATTTATCCGGCGTCGGAAAATCAGACAACATCGTCGACGCGCATAGGCTTCGCGGTCCACGACCTGGAGCGGTCCTGTGAGATGGCGGGGCGGTTTGGGCGTATTGTGAAACCACCCACCCAGGGCGAGCGCGGCTATCACGCAGTGGTTCAAGATCCCGGCGGTCACAAGGTGGAGTTGCTGCAGGTGAGTTGAAAGCTCGCCGCGTCGCACAGGGAGCCAAGAAAAAATAACGTGAAATCGGGCTGCGAGAAGTTGTTCAGGAGGAAATCCGGGGGCAGTTAGCGCCTGTTTCTCCCTGTTACGGCGCAATAACAGGGAGGAATTTTTATTTTTGGCCCGTTTTCGGGCAATTTGTTGGAAATAATATCCTTTATTACTAAGGCTATAGTGGTCATTCTCCCTGTTATTCCGGAACAGGGAAGCGTGTTGGAGATAACAGGGAGAGGTGTTGGAAATAACAGGGAGGCGTGTTGGAATTAACAGGGTGGAGCATTGCCGGAACAGGGTGCTCGATCGGACGCGTGGTGAAGGCAGTTCTGGCGGAGACATCATAGTCAGAGTCTTCGCACGGATGGCCAATGTGTTGAATCACGCGCCGTGATCTTCAGTATGCTCGATGCCTTATGTGACCCCATAGCCCAGGCATCGCCCGTCGATGCCGCCGTTACCGCAAAACCCGATTTTAATTTTGACGATTTATCAGCGCGGTGATCCTTCCCGGGGGACGATCCATGTATTTTCTCAAAGGGCTCTTCGCGCGCCTTGGTTTTATCCTGATCCTGGCCGTAACCGTACGGCTCGTCGCCGGCGCGTTCTCTCCGGCGCATCCGAAGAACGAGGTGCCGATGGTCGAGGTGCAAGAGGCATCGGGTGGCCATTTCCTTGTGCCGAAGCAGGCGTTCGCTTCCTCAAGCCTTGCCGCGTCGCTGGACGATCCCGCCATGCAGACGGCCCTGGACATTGTGCGCGCGCGTAGCGGCGGCAGCCTGGGCATCGGTGACGGCGCGAAGCTCGAATTTCGTTCGGTCTCCGGCCCCGTGACGCTCAGCGCATCCGAGGTGGAGGCTGTGAACAGCGAATATCGGCGCCTGAAGCTGCTTCCAAGCGACGTTCCCGACGAAGAGAATTGACGCATTGGAATGCTCCCCTGAGGTGAGACACGATAATTAGGGACAGCTATTTGCTGTCACGGCCAAGGGCTGCTGCGCAGCAACCCTTGGCCACATCTTTTCACACTCGTCAGGCGACGCGATTKGCTCGTGCTCAACGCGGCGCCATCGCCCGACTTTAACGGCTCTGAGCGGTGAGTTTTGATCAAGGCCAACTGCTATTGCCGACCCCGCCAAGGTAGGGAGCGAGGCATTCTTCATGGGTGAGGAAAATGATCAGCGCTGTGCGGCGGAACGGGATAGAGAAATGCTGCTGGAAATGAATATTTTAACCAATCAGCAGCGCTGTAAATTTAGTTTGTATTTTATAGACCGCCAAATGTGAATCTATTTTGCGCACACAATAGCCTAAAATTGACGCGAATTTCATATTTATGAATTTCAATTATAGTTAATTTTGCGATTGCAACGAATGATTCCTGTTGGTTACGCTGCGTTAAGTCTTGGCTTCTAGCGATCAGCGCTACGGGGAATTTTGGGGGGTTATTATGGTCGAGTATGTTCGCCTTGGGCTGGAATCTGTTGTCAACACCCAGACGACGGGCGACCAATTTTCCCCGAGCGTCGCCGGGTTCGCCACAGGCGGCTTTGTCACCGTCTGGCAAACCACCGATACGACCCAGGATGGTTCCGGACGTGCGATCAAATTGCAGCGCTATAATACGGCCGGGGTAAAGTTGGGCGGCGAAATCTTGGTCGATTCGTCTCCGGCTGGTGATCAGACGGCGCCCAGCGTCACGACGCTCAGCAATGGCGGGTTCGTCGTCACATGGCAGACTGCCGACACAACCCAGGATGGTAGCGGCACGGCGATCAAAGCGCGCGTATACGGTGCCAGCGGGACAGCATTAGGCAATGAGTTCCTTGTCGAAAGTCAGACTGTCGGCGACCAGACCAAGCCTTCGGTAACAGCGCTGGATTCGGGCAATTTTGTCGTAACATGGCAAACCTCAGACGCCGCTCAAGACGGATCGGGTGCAGCGATCAAGGGGCAAATATATACTGCGGCTGGAACGGCAGTCGGAGGCGAATTTCTCGTCAGCCCTCTCAACATGGGGTCTGAGTTAACCCCGTCGGTAACGGGACTGGCAGGCGGCGGTTTCGTCACCGTATGGACGCTCGGTGCCGGCGTGCTTGCCGATGTCTACGGCCAGACTTTTGACGCCAGCGGCGCAAAGACTGGCGCGCCATTTCTGCTGAGCACGATGTCCTCGTTCAATCAGGACGACGCGTCGGTCTCACAGATTTCCGGAGGCAGATTCGTTGTTGCATGGTCCAGCGCGTCCAGCCTGACCTTCAATGATATTCAGATCAAGGCCCAGATATTCTCGGCTGACGGGACTAAGATAGGCGGCGAGTTCCAAGTCAACACGACCAGTATCGATCGTTATACGGGAGGACTACAAGCTTCCTTGCACCCTCAGGTGGATGATTTACCATCAGGTGGCTTCGTTGTCACATGGAATTCTACCGCTGGACTCGATCTAAACACAAGCACGCTGGGACAGATTTACGATACGAATGGTAATGTCGTTGGCGGAGAGATTACGGTCAACACTGTTTCAAATCGAGTCGAGGCTAGCGGCGATGTTGCTGTTGATGGAAACGGCAATATATTTTCCGTGTGGTATAGCAATACATCCTCCTTAACTGATTATGATATTAAAGGTGAAGTCCTGACAACCCATGCAGGTCCGGTCATCTCTTCAAATGGTGGGGGAAACTCGGCTGCGGTATCTGTGGCCGAAAACCAGACAGCAGTGACGACCGTAATCGCAGGCAATCCCAATGCAGCTGCAAGCCTGACCTATTCGATCATTGGCGGGGTCGATGCGGCAAAATTTTCGATTAATGCCTTAACAGGTATTTTAACTTTCACTGCCGCTCCAAATTTCGAAATAAAAAATGACTTTCTATCGGATAATATTTATGATGTTGTCGTCGCAGTAGCAGATGGCACTTACGTTGATACGCAGTTCATCGCTGTAACCGTGACAGATGTAAATGAACCGGTTGTGATTACATCGAATGGGACCGGAAGCTCGGCAGCGATTTCTGTTGCCGAGAACGGGGCCGCGGTTACGACAGTGATTGCATACGACCCGGAAGGCGCCTCGCTCAGCTATTCAATCATCGGCGGTGCCGACGCTGCCCGATTCTCGATCAATGCGGCCAGTGGCGCGCTCGTATTCGTCGCTGCACCTAATTTCGAAGCACCAAAGGACGCAGGCGCTAATAACATCTATGATGTGGTCGTGCAGGCCAGCGACGGGGTTACCGTCGATACGCAAGCACTCGCCGTAACGGTCACCAATGTCAACGAAGCACCCGTGTTTACTTTTACCACCACCACGGCGGCGTTTTTCTCGGAAACGCAAACATCGGCTAGCATGACAGTCATTGAGAATCGGACACAAGCCGTTGCCGATTTCAACGCGTCGGACCCGGACAACACGAGCCCGACTTTCAGCGTGTCAGGGGCCGATGCCAGCCAGTTCACCATCAATGCCGCTACGGGCATACTGAGTTTCATTTCTCCGCCGGACTATGAAGCTCATGCCGATGCCAACGGAGATAATATCTTTGATCTGTCAGTTACAGCGAGTGACGGAGTATACAGCGTTACCAAGACGGTAAGTATAACCGTACTCAATGATAACGAAGCGCCGTACATCACATCAAACGGTGGAGGTACGTCTGCTGCCATCACTCTTAACGAAAATGTGAGCTTTGTAACCAGCGTCACGGTTGGAGATCCCGATGGAAGGGTGGACCAGACTACCTATTCGATCATCGGCGGAGCCGACGCTGCCCTATTCCTATTCAGTCCCATCGGTCAGCTATTTTTCCGAGGCGCGTCGAATTTTGAATCTCCAACAGACGCGGATCACAATAATATCTATGAAGTGACGATCCAGATCACCGACGGATTTACTACGCCGGACACTCAGGCACTCTCGATATCGGTTATCAACGTAAATGAGCCGGTTGTGATTACGTCGAATGGGGCCGGGAGTTCGGCGGCGATTTCGCTGGCTGAGAATAGCGTTGCGGTTACGACAGTGACGTCGACCGATCCCGAAGGCGTTACGCGCAGCTATTCGATCATCGGCGGTGCCGACGCTGCCCTATTCTCGATCAATGCGGCCAGTGGCGCGCTTGGATTCATTGCGGCACCCAATTTCGAGACACCTACTGACGCCGGTGCGAATAACATTTATGATGTGGTCGTCCAGGCCAGCGATGGTGTCACCGTCGATACCCAAGCACTTGCAGTCACGGTGACTAACGTCAACGAAACACCTGCCATCACGTCGGGCAGCAGTTTTTCGGTTGCGGAAAATCAGACCCTGGCGGCGGTGATTACGGCCACTGATCCCGAGGGCACCAGCGCCGCTTTTGCCATCACCGGCGGTGCCGACGCGGCGCTATTCTCGATCAATTCCACGACTGGTGCGCTGAGCTTCATCGCCGCGCCGAATTTCGAGACACCCGCCGATGCGGGCGCGGACAATGTCTATAATGTCACGGTGCGGGCGAGCGATGGCACGTTCTCCGATACGAAGGCGCTGACGATATCGGTGAGCGACGTCAACGAGCCCGTTGTCATCACATCGAACGGAGGCGGGGCGAGTGCCGCGCTGGCGGTTGCCGAGAATGCGGCGGGTGTCACCACCATTATTGCCAGCGACCCGGAAAACGCGTCGCGGAGCTACTCGATTGTGGGCGGCGCGGATGCCGCCCTGTTCACGATCAATGCGGCAACAGGTGCGCTCTCTTTCATCGCCGCTCCCGATTTCGAGGCTCCCGGTGATGCCGGTGCGGACAATGTGTATGACGTGATCGTGTCGGCGAGTGACGGCGTGACCGCCGATACCCAGGCGCTTGCTGTCACCGTTACGAACGTTAACGAACCACTCGCCATCACCTCGGATGGTGGGGGTGACGTTGCGGCCCTCTCGGTCTCCGAGAACGCGACAGCTGTGTCGACTGTCACCGCGGTGGATCCCGAAGGAGCCGCACCAGTCTATGCGATCACCGGCGGCGCGGATGCGGCGCTGTTCACGATCAATGCGGCGACTGGCGCGCTTGCCTTCGTCAGCGCGCCCGACTTTGAGGCGCCGACCGATGCCGGGGCAAACAATGTCTATGACGTCATCGTATCGGCCAGCGACGGTGTGTTCACCGACAGCCAGGCCATCGCGATCACGGTAACCGACAGTGACGAGACGCCCGTGACACCAGTCGGGCAGAATCTCATAGGCACGGGCGGTGACGATATCATGCTCGGCCAGGGCGGCAACGACACCTTCTATGGCCGTGGTGGTAATGACAGGCTCTATGGCCAGGGCGGCAACGACTGGCTCGATGGCGGGGATGGCCGCGACACGCTCGATGGCGGGGACGGCGACGATGTCCTGATCGGCGGCAACGGGTACAACATATTGATTGGTGGTGCTGGAGCCGATGTCCTGGACGGCCGGTCCGACTACGGATTCAACGTCGCAAGCTATGCGAACGCCACGAGCGGCGTTTCCCTGTCGCTCGTCAACGGCGGCACTGGCGGCGAAGCCGCCGGCGATTCCTTTTTCAACATCTACGAAGTGGATGGGTCTGCCTATGCGGATCAGATCGAGGGAGACGATCTGGCCAATAATTTGATCGGCGACGCGGGCGATGACGTGCTGTCCGGTCTCGGCGGCAGCGACTATCTCGATGGCGGGGATGGCAGCGACACGCTGTATGGCGGCGACGGCAACGACACCAACTTCGAGTCGCCCTACGGTTTCGTTGACGATGGTGCGGCAGACCATGTTTATGGCGGTGCCGGGATCGACAATCTCATGGGCGGCGACGGCGATGTGATCGACGGTGGCGCGGGCAATGACTGGCTCCTGGTGAGCGGCAGTGACGGTGTTTATCAGGGCGGTGACGGTAACGACACGATCACCTTCTGGACGAGCTGGACCAGCGGTACGTATATCGACGGCGGCGCGGGCTATGACATTCTGGACATCAGCTACCGCTATATGGCGATCACAAGCATCGTCGGCATCGAGCAGATTGTGGCGAGCGACTATGCCGGTTCGGCGTCGACAATCTACGGCGTGACATCGACGCTCGATCTCTCGGCGGCGACCTTTAGCGGTTATCTGAATGTGACGGCCGCGTGGAGCTCCAACCCGGTGACGATCATCGGACCGTCCGGTTCCATCGGCACCGGCGGCTCATTGTTGCGGCTGACCGGCGCGGCGGGCAACGACAGCCTGACCGGGTCCTCCGGCAGCGATATGATCTATGGGAGCATGGGAGACGATATTCTGACCGGCCGGGCCGGCGACGACTATCTCAGCGGCGGCGATGGGAATGATGTCGCGATCTTCTCGGGCACAATGGGAAGCTATTCGATTGCGACCAGCGGCGGCAGTGTCGTGATTACCGACAACGCGCCGACAACCGATGGGAATGACGGTACGGACACCTTGTCCGGCATTGAAACCGCGCAATTCCAGGACGGCTCGATCGGCATCTCCGCGCCGATCATCCTCGACCTCGACGGCAATGGCGTCCGTACCGTCGACCTGTCTCAATCGACCGCTCGGTTCGATTGGACTGGTGACGGCCATAATGAGGCGACGAGCTGGGTGGGGCAGGGCGACGGGTTCCTCGTCTACGATCGTAACGGTGACGGCACTGTGAGCGGGGCGAACGAGCTTTCGTTCGTCGGCGACAAGGCCAATGCCGCGTCCGACCTTGACGGTCTGCGCGCTTTCGACAGCAATGGCGACGGCCAGTTTTCCGGCCTCGACAACAAATGGTCGTCGTTCGACGTCTGGGCCGACCAGAACGGCAATGGCCGGGTCGATTCTGGCGAGTTCCTGTCGCTCGGCGCGTTGGGCATCGCGTCGATCTCGCTTGCTGGTACGGCGGTCGATCGCGCCTGGAATTGGGGCCAGGCGATGACCGTCAATACCGGATCGTTCACGCTGACGGACGGCACAGTGCGTGCTTTCGGCGACGTGGCCGTAGGGTATTCTCATGATAGCCTTGGTTCCGGGCTGTTAGGGGGCGGCCCGGCATTCGTGCCGATTTCCGACCTTGCCGATGGCGAGGCGGCGGCGTCGGAGCAAGCTGTGCGCGGACTGTGGGGGAACCTGCGCGCACCGGGTGAGGCCGATTCATCGACATCATTCGCTGTCGTGTCGAATGACGGCGCGCAAAATCTGGCTGACCGCCAGGATTTCGCGAAGCATGATGTGCTGCAGTTCGACAGCGACATCTTCTCGGATTGGGCGCATCTGCTGGGGGCTACCCAGCAACAGGGAAGCGATCTGCTGATCACGCTCGATGCAGTCGATACGATCTCGCTCGATGCTGCCGATACGGTCGCGCTCCAGCATGTCGCGCTGGCGCACTCCACATGGGCGGACGCAACTTTTGTCTGATAGCTGCGGCAGGAATCAATCGTTTATGGCTGATATTCCGATTGGCGCAGCTACGCTTTCCGCGTTGGAGAAATGTCAGCGTCCGTCTGACTCCTCCAACACGCCAATCTGATTCAACCCATGCTGTGCGGGCGCTACACAGTGCCATGACCTGCCCATCGACCTATGCCGAGGGGGCAGGCGCTCAATAGAAATGATTGCGCCGGCGGTCATTGCAGCGCCTCGCCATCTCGCTCCTCTCCTTTGGCAGAGGACGCGAAGCCTTATGAGCGAAGCGAATTAGGCGAAGTTGGTGAGGGGCTCCGCACTATCGAGAGTGCGGCCCCCC
The DNA here is from genome assembly GCF_056402635.1 of Sphingomonas sp. P3_C5. NCBI lineage: Bacteria > Pseudomonadati > Pseudomonadota > Alphaproteobacteria > Sphingomonadales > Sphingomonadaceae > Sphingomonas > Sphingomonas sp. P3_C5. The sequence continues at coordinate 145,885 of NZ_JBFUHA010000010.1, read as the reverse complement.
TCACCAACTTCAGCTAGGCAGCAAGCTGCCAAGCTTCCGTATCCTCTCCCACTGGAGAGGAATTCAGGGACGCGACATCTCCAAAATTGGAGGGATCAGGTAGATTCGGGAATGCCGCAAAAGCGATGGATTACCTGGCGGCTCGGTGGTCTTTGCCTCAGGTGCGGGGAATTGGTTGGAGTTTGGCGCATATGTTTGGCTGGATGAAGAAGCGGCCCGCTCAGCTGGAGCCGGAGAGCAAATGGACGATTGCCGTTAGCGATGGGCGCATTGTCGGCAGCGACGAAGCTGGCGGAACCAGGTGGGTCGCGCTTGACGAGCTCTCGGGTGTTGCCATCGCAACCAATGATAGCGGTCCGTGGGATGCGGATGTCTGGTGGTTGCTATATGGCCAGGGCGATCAGCTGGCCTGCAGCTTTCCGCAAGGTGCAACCGGGGAGGAGGTTGTGATCGATATCCTCATGGCCATGCCCGGCTTCGATCATGGCGAGATGATCAAGGCAATGGGATCGACGGCGAACGCCGTGTTTCCAGTGTGGCGCCAGACGCCTTGAAGACCGTGTTGTTCGTTTGCAGCCAGAACAGGCTGCGCAGCCCGACCGCCGAGCATATCTTCGCGGATCGGGCTGATATCGAGGTGTCGTCGGCAGGGACGAACCATGATGCGGACAACCCGCTGACCGGGGAGCTGGTGCGCTGGGCCGATGTGATTGTCGTGATGGAGAAGACTCACCGGGCCAAGCTGCGGCGGCGGTTCCGCGAGGCGCTGAACGGCAAGCGGGTGATCTGTCTCGACATTCCGGACGAGTATGAATTCATGGAGTCAGCGTTGGTCGAGCTGCTTGAAGCGAGGATGGCGCGGCATCTCCCGGCACCACCTTCCGCGTTTGCGGGAAAGGGCTAAAAGAAGCGCAAGCAGGGGGCATCGCATGGCGCAGCAGGAAAGCCGGATCGATCCGGTCACTATCGTCGGGCTCGGGTTGATCCTGTTGCCCGTGCTGACGATGTGGCATGAGATTGGTGGCCATGCCGCGACCTGTATCGCGCTTGGCGGGAAGCTGGTTTCGGTTAGCGCTTTTTATGTCGAGTGCGAGAGCACCAGCCTGGTTTCGCGGCGACTGGTGGCCTGTGCGGGTGTCACGGTCGATACAGCGCTGGCGCTGGTTGCGTGGCAGTTGTGGCGCCGCGCAACGGGCGACCTCGCCCGGCTGGTGCTCTTCTACGTGATGATCGGAAAGGGGTTCGTCGCCGCGGGCTATTTCCTGTTCTCGGGGTTCAGCGGGGTCGGCGATCTCGGGCCGACACCGCGTGGGGGGCTTGCCGGGCTGGGTCAGCCCTGGCTGTGGCGGGCGTTGTTCATCGCGATCGGCGGATTCGTCTATTTCCGGCTGGTGAAGGCCGCGATCTCGGCGCTCAATGCTATGCTTGGCGATACCGAGGAAACGAAGGTCGCACGGCGGCGGATCGCCCATATCTTCTATCTGACGCTTGGTCTCGATGCGGTGCTCGTGGGGATGCTCAACCCGATCGGCATCTTCATCACCATCATGTCCGCCGCGGCTTCATCCTTCGGGGGCAACGCCGGCTTCATCTCGATGGGCTATGCGGTACAGCGCGGTAGCATCGCGCGCTCCTTCACAATCGAGCGGAGCTGGATCGTGTTTGCGATCGGAGTCTTGGTCAGCGCTGGATTTGCGCTGATCCTGGGGCCGACGCTGAGGTTCGGCTGAAGCACGCGAGACGAAGCGCAGTTATCGTGAGGCAGCAAACCTGGGCAGCGAAGGCGCGCCGTTCGGAGTCGTGCTGTAATCGATGACACACATGAAGCGATCGCGCGGGTGGGTGCCGCAGCCGACGCCGGCGTAATTGTTGCCGGCCGCGAAGATAAGGCTGCGGTGGCCGCGGCCGGGGACGCCGTCGTCGATCACCAGCTGGCGGACGACGGCGCCGGGGTCGTCATAGCCATAGGAGATGGTCTCGCCGACGAAAATGCCGCCGCCGCGTCGCTTCACCCGGTCGCCGGGTAAGGCGCCATTGGCCGAGCGGTGGCCGCTATAGCCGGTCTCGCCCTGCTCCTCGGCCAGGTCATGCGCCGCCAGCGCGAGCACTTCGCCATAAGCGAGCGGGGGAAGCGGCGCCTGCCGATCGAGGAAAGTGATCGCTTGGTCCACTGCAACGGTGCCCTCGCGAGTCATCACGCCGATTTCGTCGCCCGGCAGGCGGACGACGCGGCCGTCGAAGAAGTTGCGGTAGCGGCGCAGCTCGTCGGCATAATCGTGCGGATGGGTACGGACATAATTGACTTCGGCGAGGACCGCATCTTCGAGGCGCGGTGGTTCATTTGCCGCGACCAGGGTGAGCCAGCACAATCCAAGCGCCGCGGCGCAACGACCCAAACCCATTGTCTGAAGGCCCCCCGGCCCCGGCCACCGTGTGATTACGGCGGATTTCAATATGTTGTGGATGGTATCTTATCGCGGAAAGAAGGCAATTGGCTGGCGCGGCATAAACCATGGAGATGCGCCGGGGAGTGGCGATTGCACGCCGAAAGCGTAACTTGCTCGGGGCAAGCAGGCGAGGGCGGGTGCGGCATCAGTGAGTGGGCGGGGTTAGATAGGGGCTGGACGCGTGCACTCGTCTCCCCTCCCGCAAGCGGGAGGGGAGACGATAAGAAAAGGGCCGCCCMGATCGCTCGGGACGGCCCTTTTTCTTTGCCCTTGCGAGAGCTCAGCCTTCGCTGGGCTCTTCCGCGGCTTCGGCCGGTGCGGCGCTGACTTCAGCGGTCGCGCCTGGCTCTGCGTTCGGATCATAATCCTCGACAAAGCCGGCCTCGTCCTTTTCGAACATCGCCGTCATCACGTCGACGCCCTTTGCCTGCATCTCGGCCTCTTCAGGCGAGCGGGCGACGTTGACCTTGATCGTCACCGACACCTCAGGGTGCAGCGCGACCTTGACCTCATAGACGCCGATTGCCTTGATCGGCTTGTTGAGCACGATCGCCGACTTCGGCACCTTGTGGCCCTCAGTCTCGAGCGCGTCGAGCAGATCGCGAACGGCGACCGAGCCGTACAGCTGGCCGGTGTTCGACGACTGGCGGATCAGCGTCAGCGTGATGCCGTCGATCGTCTTGGCTTCGACCTCCGCCTCGCCGCGACGTGCGGCATTGTCGGCCACGATCTTCTCGCGGTTCTTCTCGAAGACCTTGCGGTTGGCTTCGTTCGAGCGAAGCGCCTTCTTGTTCGGCAGAAGGAAGTTGCGGGCGAACCCGTCCTTGACCTTCACCACATCGCCGATCTGCCCAAGCTTCTCGACGCGTTCCAGCAGGATCACATCCATGCGACCGCTCCTTACTTAACGATGTAGGGCAGGAGCCCCAGATGACGGGCGCGCTTGATCGCCTGGGCGAGTTCGCGCTGCTTCTTGCCGCTCACCGAGGTGATGCGCGACGGAACGATCTTACCACGCTCGGACACGAAGCCCTGGAGCAGCCGGACGTCTTTGTAATCGATCCGGGGAGCGTCTTTTGCCGAAAAAGGGCAGCTCTTGCGGCGGCGGAAAAATGGGCGTGCCATGGTCTATATGCTCCTTATTCGCCGTCGAAGTCGCGACGGGGGCGGTCGCCCCGATCACCACGGTCCGGACGGTCGCCACGATCGCCGCGCTCGCTGCGACGCTCACGATCACGATCGCTCTTGCGCATCATCACCGACGGACCCTCTTCGAGGCCGTCGACCTTGACGGTCATGTAGCGGATGATGTCTTCGTTGATCTGCGTCTGGCGCTCGAGCTCGGCGACGACACCAGCGGGGGCGTCGATTTCGAGCATCACGTAATGCGCCTTGCGGTTCTTCGCGATCTTGTAGGCGAGGCTGCGCAGGCCCCAATTCTCGGTCTTTACGACCTTGCCCTTGTTGTCTTCGATGATCTTCGTGGCGGTTTCCGCCAGCGTGTCCACCTGCGCCTGTGCCAGATCCTGGCGCGCAAGGAACACGTGCTCGTACAGAGCCATGCTGCTTTCTCTCATCTTGGCCGATCGCTGACGTGCGCACCATGCGCGACGCCCCTCCGGCTATCTTCTTCAATGCAAACCGGGGCGAAAAGCGTGTGCTCTCCACCCCGATGGCTGGTCCCTTAGCTGAAATCGGCGGAAAGGCAAGGCGTCTCGCGAGAAGAGAGGGGCCTCTCGCGAAGAAACGGCGGGGCATTGCTGCCCCGCCGCTCCCGTTCCCCGGACGGTGAGCCGATTGACGGCTTACCGGAAGGCGCCGGCGATGATCCCGGCGATTATGCCGCTGGTGACGCCCACCAGCACCGCATCATTGCCCGAACGGACATAGTGATAGCCGCGTGGCGGGGTCCGCAGGCGATAGCCGCGATAGTCGTTGATCACCCGGTAATTGTACGCCCGGCGATAATCGAAGCGCTCGCCGCGGCGCCAGTCGTTGCGGTACTGCATGCGATCGTTGCGGATCACGGTGCGGTCGACGACCACGGTGCGGCCGGGCTGATGACGGACGACGGTCTCGTGGCGCTGGTGCGGATAGCGATCCCCATAGCTCTGCGCGGACGCTTCGCTGGCAACCATCGGGCTGGCGATCATCGACGCGGCGATCGCGCTCAGGATGAACTTCTTCATGGTACTCACTCCTCGGTTCGGCGCCTCGTTCGGCGTCCAGACCTATCTAGGATGCGGTTGTCGCAGGCCCGTCCCGAAGACACGGCAAAATGGTCGCCATTTGTCGCGGCTTGCCTAACTTCGTTCAGCTTTCTAGTCCGCCAGCCTGAATCGAAGGAACCGAGCATGCGCGCATTCATCTTCCCCGGGCAGGGCAGCCAGGCTGTCGGTATGGGCAAGGCTTTGGCCGAGGCGAGCGCGGTTGCGCGCGCGGCGTTCGAGGAAGTCGATGAGGCGCTCGGCCAGCATCTCTTCAAGCTGATGAGCGAAGGGCCTGAGGACGAGCTCCAGCTCACCGAGAATGCCCAGCCGGCGATCATGGCGAATGCGATCGCGACGCTCAGGGTGCTGGAGAAGGAAGGCGGCGTCCGCCTTGCCGACAAGGCTGATTATGTCGCTGGCCATTCGCTCGGCGAATATACCGCGCTGTGTGCGGCCGGTTCGCTCGATCTCGCGACGACGGCGTTGCTGCTCAAGCATCGCGGGCAGGCGATGCAGGCGGCGGTGCCGGTCGGCGTCGGTGCGATGGCGGCTTTGCTCGGCGCCGATGTCGAAAAGGCGCGGATCATCGCCAATGCGGCGGCCGAGGGCGAGGTGTGCACCGTCGCCAATGACAATGATCCGTCGCAGGTGGTGATTTCCGGCGCGCGCGAAGCGATTGAGCGCGCGGTGAACATCGCCAAGGAATATGGCGCCAAGCGTGCCATGCTGCTGCCGGTGTCGGCGCCGTTCCACTGCCCGTTGATGCAGCCTGCCGCCGACGCGATGGAGAAGGCGCTGGCCGAGGCGCGGATCGATTCGCCGCTGGTGCCGGTGTTTGCGAACGTGACCGCGCAGCCGGTCAGCGACCCGGACACGATCCGCCGCCTTCTGGTCGAGCAGGTGACGGGCATGGTGCGCTGGCGCGAATCGGTGCTGGCGATGGCTGATACGGGGGTGGAGCGCTTCGTCGAATTCGGCGGCAAGGTGCTTGGGCCGATGGTCCGGCGGATCGTGCCTGATGTGGATGCGGTGAGCGTGATCACGATGGATGATATCGAGGCGCTCGCAAAGGCACTTTAGAATTTCGCTCTCATTTCAGGGAGAGGGAACGAGGAGAGAAGAATGTTCGACCTGACAGGCATGACAGCATTGGTGACCGGCGCTTCCGGCGGGCTCGGCTCGGCGATTGCCGAGGCGCTGGCGGGGCAGGGGGCTCGCCTCGCGGTCTCCGGATCGAATGTGGAGAAGCTCGAGGTGTTCAGGGCCGGGCTTGGCGGCGATCATGTCGCATTGCCGTGCGATCTCTCGGACGCAGCTTCGGTGGACGCGCTCGTGCCGCAGGCCGTCGAAGCGCTCGGCAAGCTCGATATCCTGGTCAACAATGCCGGCGTCACCCGCGACAACCTCGTCATGCGGATGAAGGATGAGGAATGGGACATGGTGATCCGGGTCAATCTGGAAGCCGCTTTCCGTCTCGCCCGAGCTGCGGCGCGACCGATGATGAAGGCGCGGTTCGGGCGGATTATCTCGGTTACTTCCGTTGTGGGGACGACTGGTAATCCGGGCCAGGCGAATTATGCCGCCTCCAAGGCTGGGCTGGTCGGCATGTCGAAGGCGCTGGCACAGGAATTGGCCTCGCGCGGGATCACCGTGAATTGTGTCGCGCCGGGCTTTATCGCGTCGCCGATGACCGATGTCCTGCCCGAAGCGCAGAAGGAAGCGCTCAACGCGCGCATCCCCGCGGGGAAGATGGGCGAGGGCGGCGATATCGGCGCGGCCGTGGTCTATCTCGCCAGCAAGGAGGCGGGTTATGTTACCGGGCAGACGCTGCACGTGAATGGCGGGATGGCGATGATCTGAGTCTATTTTCTGCCTCCGGCAGATAGTGAGTGAAAAACTGTCCTTGTGCGATGGTAATCGGCCGCGTGGAATCGGAGGAAGTTGCATGAAAAGCGGAATAGTTTGTTTCATCGTAGCAACATACATTTCCACACCAGCTTTCGCCGCAGAAGGTGCCCCGATTGATTGCGTATTTACTAAGTTAGACTCGGTGACGTTGAGTGCAATCGCTGCGGACATTAAAGCTCGTATGCTTCACGAAAATCCTCCAGATGTTTCAAAGACAAGAGACGCTGTGATCGACTCTCTCGATCAATGCCAAGTGAAGCATGGATGGTCGGATTCGCAGCGGACTGCCGCTTTTAACTATACTTTGGCGAAGGTGGGTCTGCCTGGCGCGCAAGAGATGGTTCGGCGTGACGGATTCGATCCGAATCGCGTAGAGGCGATTTTTCGAGCGCTGCCCAAGCACCATCGTCTGGCTTTGGTGCGGAATCAGACGACGCCGCTTGAGAGTACCAACGCGTTTGGGAATGCCTTGGAGAAGGGCAACGTCCATTTGACCAGTCGCGCGCAGGTGGGCCACGTGGCTGCTTTGATCCTCGAGATCGACACGATGGATACCAATCGAGATATGCTCACCGCGCGCTAGCTGCCTCACCCCCCTTGCAAGGGCACCACACGCGTTCTACGTGCGTTCAGGAATTCAAAACCCCCAGCGATAGAGGGACGATACAATGAGCGAGACCGCAGACCGGGTGAAGAAGATTGTCGTCGAGCATCTCGGCGTCGAGGCCGAGAAGGTGACCGAGGACGCGAGCTTCATCGACGATCTGGGCGCGGACAGCCTCGACATCGTCGAGCTGGTGATGGCGTTCGAAGAGGAATTCGAAGTCGAGATCCCCGATGACGCTGCCGAGAAGATCACGACCGTCAAGGACGCGATCACCTTTATCGACGAGCACAAGAGCTGATACATGGTGATGGCGCATGCTGCGCCGGAACCAGCCCGAAGTCGGGCCGGCACTGAATGATCGGCTCCCCGTCCCCGGGCAACCATGTGGGTCGGGGAGCCGTTTCTATTTCCAAGAACAGAAGAACTGAAGAACGGAGATGGCCATGCGCCGTGTTGTCGTAACCGGGCTTGGGCTCGTGACGCCGCTGGGCGCCGATGTCGAAACTGCCTGGGCCAACATCATTGCCGCCAAATCGGGCGCGGCCACGATCACGCGCTTCGACGCGACTGATTATGCTTGCCGCATCGCCTGCGAGGTGAAGCCGCCTGAGCATGAATATGGCTTCGATCCCGGCAAGCGCGTCGACCATAAGGTGCAGCGCCAGGTTGATCCATTCATCATCTATGGCATCGATGCCGCCGGCCAGGCGCTGGAAGATGCCGGCCTGACAGAGATGACCGAGGCCGAGCGCTTTCGCGCCGGCTGTTCGATCGGCGCCGGGATCGGCGGTCTGCCGGGCATCGCCAGCGAATCGATCGTGCTCCACGAAAAGGGTCCGCGCCGCGTCTCCCCGCATTTCGTCCATGGCCGCCTGATCAATCTGATCACCGGCCAGGTGCAGATCAAATATGGCCTGATGGGTCCGAACCATGCGGTCGTGACCGCCTGCTCGACCGGCGCACATTCGATCGGCGACGCAGCGCGCATGATCGCGATGGATGATGCCGATGTGATGCTCGCGGGCGGCGCTGAGGGCGCGATCTGCCCGCTCGGCATCGCCGGCTTCGCCCAGGCGCGGGCGCTGTCGACCAATTTCAACGATACACCCGAGAAGGGCAGCCGGCCCTATGACCGGGACCGTGACGGTTTCGTGATGGGCGAAGGCGCGGGCGTTGTCTGCCTCGAGGAATATGAGCGGGCCAAGGCGCGCGGCGCGAAAATCTATGCCGAGGTGATCGGCTATGGTCTGTCGGGCGACGCTTATCACGTCACGGCGCCGCACCCCGAGGGCTCAGGCGCGTTCCGCTCGATGGAAATGGCGATGCGGAAGTCAGGGCTCGCGCTCTCCGACATCGATTATATCAATGCGCATGGCACCTCGACTCCGCTCGGCGACGAGCTTGAGCTGAACGCGGTGCGGCGGCTGTTCGGCAACAATATCGACACCTTGTCGATGAGCTCGACCAAATCGGCGATCGGGCATCTGCTTGGCGGCGCGGGCGCGGTCGAGAGCATCTTCTGCATCCTGGCGATGCGCGACCAGATCGTGCCGCCGACGCTCAACCTCGACAATCCGAGCGACAATTGCGCCGGGGTCGATCTGGTGCCGCATGTCGCGAAGAAGCGCTCGGTCAAGGCGGTGCTCAACAACAGCTTCGGCTTTGGCGGGACCAATGCCAGCCTCGTGATGCGGGCGATTTAGCAAAAGTGCGCAAGCTCGGCTGCTTCGCGCTGTTGCTGGTGCTGGCGGCGATCGCGCTGGGCTTTGTCGGGCTGCAATATTGGGGCGGGAAGGGTCCGCTCAAACACAATATCACGGTCGAGATAGCGCCGGGCACCAGTCTGGCCGGCGCCTCGACTCAGCTTGAAAAGGCCGGGGCGATCAGCTCGGCGCAGCAATTCCGGTTGTTTGCCAAGATCCTGGGATCCGACGCGCCGATCAAGGCCGGCGAATATCGGCTTCCGGCGCATATCCCTCAATCGGACATCCTGAAGGTCCTGCAGGGCAGCAAGACGCTGCAGCGTTTCGTCACCATTCCCGAGGGCTGGCCGTCAGTGATGGTGAAGGAGGTGCTCGACAAGACGCCTGGGCTCACCGGTACGGTGGCAGTGCCGCTCGAGGGCACGATCCTGCCGGACAGCTACAGTTTCCAGCGCGGCAACACCAAGCAGTTCATCGTCGATCGCATGCAGCGCGCCATGGTCAAATATCTCGCTGGCGCGTGGGAACGGCGCAAGCCGGGACTGGCGGTCAGCACACCACGCGAGGCGCTGATCCTCGCATCGATCGTCGAGAAGGAAACCGGCAAACCAAGCGAACGGCGCCTGGTCGCGGCGGTCTATTCCAACCGGTTGAAGCGCGGGATGATGCTGCAGGCCGATCCAACGATCATCTATCCGATCACCAAGGGTAAACCGCTGGGGCGGCGCATTCTCGGATCCGAAGTGCATGCGGTGAACGCGTACAACACCTATGCGATGACCGGGCTGCCGGCGGGGCCGATCTGCAATCCTGGGCGGGCGTCGATTGATGCGGTGCTCGATCCTGCACCGTCGAACGCGCTGTACTTCGTTGCGGACGGAACCGGCGGGCATGTGTTCGCCGATACGCTCGAGCAGCATAATGCGAATGTGCAGAAATGGTATGCGATCAGGCGGTCGCGCGGGGAGATGTGACCTTCTCAAGCCCCTCCCCTTCAGGGGAGGGGTTGGGGGTGGGGGACTCTGCCTCACCCTTGACGTTGCTTGAGGCACTGCCCCACCCCAACCCCTCCCCTGAAGGGGAGGGGCTTTTAGCGACGCAATCCCGCCGCAGACCGTGCTTTCGCCTCCACCTCGGCCATCGAGCCGCCGGTTATCCAGCTTCCACCCACGCAAAGCACCGGCTTGAACGCGAGCCATTCAGGCGCGCTTGCCTGGGTGATGCCGCCGGTCGGGCAGAACTGGCATTGGTAGAAGGGCGCGGCGAGAGCCTTCAGTGCTTTCAGTCCGCCTGACGCCTCGGCCGGGAAGAATTTGAAATGGCTGAGCCCGAGCTCGAGCCCAAGCATGATGTCGGCCGCATTGGCGATGCCCGGGAGGAAAGGAACGCCGCTGGCGATGATCGGCTTGGCCAGCCGCTCGGTGAGGCCCGGCGAGACGATGAACTCGACGTCGGCCTCCATCACCTGCTCGAACTGCTCAGTCGAGACGACTGTGCCGGCACCGACGATCGCGCCCGGAACCTTTTTCATCTCACGGATCGCGTCGAGCGCGGCGGGCGTCCGCATCGTCACTTCGAGCACTTTCAGCCCGCCGGCGACCAGAGCTTCAGCCAGTGGCCTGGCAGTCGAGGCGTCTTCGATCACCAGCACCGGGATAACGGCGCTGGTCCGCATGATCGCTTCGATACCGCTCATCGGGCATGCTCCTGGGCAAAGGCGGCCGCGGCGCCGAACAGGCCGGGCTGGGGGTGAGTGATGAGCTTCACCGGTATCGCTTCCATCATCGTCCGGAAACGGCCTTTCGCCGAAAAACGCTCGGAGAAGCCCGAATGCACCAGATGATTTTTGAGTCTCAGACCCAATCCGCCTGCGATGATGACGCCCTTCGCCCCCTGCGCCAGCGCGAGATCGCCCGCTACCGCGCCGAGGCTGAGGCAGAAGCGATCGAGCGCGGCGAGTGCGAGGCTGTCATTACCCTCGAGCGCCATCAGCCAGATTGCCTTGTCATCGAGCCGCGGCACCGCACGGCCCTCGATTTCCGCGAGCATTTCGTAGATCGCGACGATGGCGGGGCCGGCGACGATCCGCTCGGTCGAGACCCGGTTAAACGTCTTGCGCAGCCGCGCGAGCAGTGCGTCCTCGATCGCGTCGAGCGGCGCGAAATCGATATGGCCGCCCTCGGTCTCGATCACGTTATACCCATCGGGTCCGCATAAAATCTGCGCCACGCCGAGCCCGGTGCCGGGCCCGCAAACCGTCAATATGCCGTTCTTGGCGAACGGCGCATCGGGGCCGCAAAGGTGAAGGAAATTATTGTCGGGCAGCTGCGCCGCGGCATGGCCGATCGCGCCAAAATCATTGATCAGGACGAATTCATCGACGTGGAGCCGCTCCTTGATCAGAGCAGGGCGGATGATCCACGGGTTGTTGGTGAGCTTGATCACCTCGCCGCCAATTGGCGAAGCGACCGCGATGGCGGCAGCGCGCGGCAAAGGACGGTCGAGCGAGGCAGCGAAAGCCTCCCACGCGGTCTGCAGACTCGCATGGTCAGCGGTGCTCAGCATCGAGGTTTCACCAAGCGAAATGACGCGCCCATTCGCGATCTCGGCGATGGCGAAACGCACATTGGTTCCGCCAATATCGACCGCGACGACTTCCATATTTACCATCCCATTGCAGCCATTACGGCTGATGCACCTTTTTCGGCCTCGTTCGCCGAGGCGCGGAACAGTGAGAACATCTCGCGTCCCATGCCCTGAGCGGCCGGCGGCGCCTCGACGGGGATGCGGGCATTCCACTCGGCGTCATCGACCAGGGCGACGAGTTCGCCGGTCTCAGCGGACATCCGGATAAGATCGCCGTCGCGCAGCTTCGCGAGCGGCCCGTCGCCAAGCGCCTCGGGCGAGCAATGGATTGCGCACGGCACCTTTCCACTCGCTCCGGACATGCGGCCGTCAGTGACGAGTGCGACCCGGTACCCGCGATTCTGCAACACGCCGAGGGGTGGGGTAAGCTTGTGGAGTTCGGGCATGCCGTTCGCGCGCGGGCCCTGGAAGCGAACGACCACAACGACATCGCGGTCGAGTTCGCCGGCCTTGAACGCAGCCTGCACGGCAGCCTGATCCGAAAAGACGCGTGCGGGCGCCTCGATCGTCCAACGGTCGCGATCGACAGCGCTCACCTTGATGCAGGCCCGGCCGAGATTGCCGGTGAGAATGCGGAATCCGCCCTCGGCCGCGAATGGCGCCGACGGCGCGCGCAGGATCGTATCGTCTCCACTAGCCCCCACATCCCCCCAAACAAGCGCCCCCGCCTCGATTCCGGGACGTTTGGCGTACGTTGTCATGTCACTCCCGGCGACTGTCTTCAAGTCCTGATGAAGCAGCCCCGCATCAAGAAGTTGGTGAATGACCCAGGGCATACCCCCCGCATCTTCGAAAGCGTTCACGTCAGCGGCACCGTTGGGATAGACCCGGGCGATCAGCGGGATGGCCTTTGAAAGCCGGTCGAAATCCTCCCAATCGATCACGATGCCGGCTGCGGCCGCGATGGCGGGAAGGTGGAGCAGGTGGTTGGTCGAGCCGCCGGTCGCGAGCAGACCGATGGCTGCATTGACAATCGCCTTTTCGTCGACGCATTCGCCCAAGGGGCGATAGTTGTCGCTGTTCCAGCCGATTTCAGCCAGGCGGTGAACGGCGGCGCGGGTCAGCTCCTGGCGGAGCTTCGTGCCGGGATTGGCGAAAGCGGCACCGGGCATGTGGAGACCCATGATCTCCATCATCATCTGGTTCGAGTTTGCCGTTCCGTAAAAGGTACAGGTGCCCTTGGAGTGATAAGCGGCGATCTCGGCGTCGAGCAGATCGTCGCGACTTGCCTTGCCTTCAGCGAATTGCTCGCGAACCGCTGCCTTTTCCTTGTTGGGGAGGCCCGAACGCATCGGACCACCGGGAATAAGGATCATCGGCAGATGGCCGAAACGGAGGGCACCCATCAACAAGCCGGGCACGATCTTATCGCAGATGCCGAGCAGGGCAGCGCCCTCGAACATGCCGTGGCTGAGCGCGATCGCAGTGGACAGCGCGATCGTGTCGCGGCTGAACAGCGAGAGCTCCATGCCGGGATAGCCCTGCGTGACCCCGTCGCACATCGCCGGCACGCCGCCGGCGACTTGAGCGGTGGCACCGGCTTCGCGTGCCCAGACCTTCATCTGCTCAGGATAGCGATAATAGGTCGCGTGGGCCGAGAGCATGTCATTGTAGGATGTGACGATGCCGATGTTCATGCCTCGGCCGGCCTTCATCGCGTCGCGGTCTTCCTCAGTGCCGGCATAGCCGTGCGCTAGGTTGGCGCAGCCGAGCGTTGGCCGCTCGATATGCTGATCGCGTTCGCGCCGGATCAGCGCGAGATAGGCGTCCCGGGTCGGCTTCGACCGGGAGATGATCCGGTCAGTGACCGCGCTCACATCGGCGTGAAGGCTCATGCGGGGCTCCAATGGATGTCGACCGGCAGCTCTGCGTCGGCAAGGACGCGGCCGATCGGGTAGGAGGAAGACGGGCCCTGCTTGATCGCGGCCTCGATCACCTTGCGCTTGGCATCGCCGGTGACGGCGATCATCAGCGCCTTGGCCGAGACGATCGCGGCGCGGCTGAGCGTGATCCGGGCGACCGGCGCCTCGGGCGGCAGCGGCTCCGGCATCACACCGAGCGCGCGCCGCTCGCGCGGGCCGTTGATCGCCTCGTCATAATCCGGGCCGGGGAAGATCGAGGCGGTGTGGCCATCTGCGCCGACGCCGAGCAGGCAGAGGTCGAGTGGCCAGTGCAGATCGCCGAGCCGAGCATCGGCTGCCTTGCCGGCGGCGCGATAATCCTTGGCGGCCTCGCTCACGATCGGGATGACTCGGGCGCCCTTGGACAGGAAGGTCTTGCCGATCGCAGTGATGTTCGAGAGCGGATCGCCCAGCGGGACAATGCGCTCATCGGTCGGGATGATCGTGACGCGCTTCCAGTCGAGCTTGGTCGCTGCGAGCTTTTCATAGATCGGCAAAGGCGTCTTGCCGCCCGGCAGCGCGATCACGCACCCGCCGCGCGCATCGATCGCGCTTTCGATCACGAAGCCGATATCGCCAGCGACTGCCGCCGCCATTTCGGCCGCGTCGTCATAATCCCACCATTCGATTTCGTCGCTCATACTCTCACTCTCACTCGTTCATTTCACAGGGTTCGCGTCAGCGGGCGAGACCGTCAATCGTCCTGCCAGGTAACGCCGTCGCGCTCCGTCAGCGCGATCGCCGCCGATGGGCCCCATGTGCCCGACCCGTAATTTTTCGGCTTCACGTCGTTTGCGGCCCAGCCGGCGCGGATCGCGTCGATCCATTCCCATTGCGCCTCGACCTCGTCGCGGCGGACGAACAGCGTCGGATCGCCCTCGATCAGGTCGAGCAGCAGCCGCTCATAGGCGATGCGTCGGCGCGTGCCAGCGAATTCGGCGTCGAGACTCAGGTTCAGCGGCACCTCGCGCAGGCGGATTCCGTCGCGGTCGAGGCCCGGCTCCTTGGCCATCACCAACAGCTGGACATATTCCTCGGGCTGCAGGCGGATGATCAGCATGTTGGGCTGAAGCAGGCCCCCACGGCTCGCGAACATCGAATGCGGTACAGCCTTGAACTGGATCGCGATCTCGGAATGGCGGTTCGGCATGCGCTTGCCCGTGCGCAGATAGAATGGCACGCCCTGCCAGCGCCAGTTATCGACATGCGCCTTGACCGCGACGAATGTCTCGGTGATCGATGGCTTGCCGAGCTCGTCGATATAGCCCTTCACGATCTCGCCATTGACCGCCCCCTGGGTATATTGGCCGGTCACGGTGACGTGCGGCACATCCTCCGGGTTGATCTTGCGGAGCGAGCGGAACACCTTCGCCTTCTCGTCGCGAATTGCGGTGCCGTCGAAGCGGGCAGGGGGCTCCATCGCAATCAGCGCGACCAGTTGCAGGATGTGGTTGGCGACCATGTCGCGGAGAGCGCCGGCCGTGTCGTAATAACCAGCGCGATCCTCGAGCCCGACCGTCTCCGCGACGGTGATCTGGACATTGTCGATGCCTTGCGCATTCCAGATCGGCTCGAAAAAGCTGTTGCCGAAACGCAGCGCGAGAATGTTCTGGACGGTTTCCTTGCCGAGATAATGATCAATCCGAAAGGTACGATCCTCGGGGAAAGCGATCGCGACCGCGTCGTTGATCTCCTTGCTCGAAGCGAGATCATAGCCGAGCGGCTTTTCGAGGCCGATCCGCGTCCTGGGCCCGGCGAGGCCGCAGGATTCTAGACCCTTGATGGTTGGCTCGAACAGGAAGGGCGCAGTCGACAGGAAGATGGCGAGGCCGCCCGACACATCGCCGACTTTTTCGGCGAGCTTGGGAAAACCCTCGACCTTCGAGGCATCGAGCGACTGATAGCCGATCCGCTCGAGGAAGGTTTTGACCGCCTTATCGTCCTTGCGATCCTCAGGCAGGAACTCGTCGAGTGCATGCTTCGCGAATTTGCGGTAGCTCGCATCGTCATGGTCGGAGCGCGCGGTGCCGGTGATCGTCAGTCCCTCGGGCAACAGGCCATCGGCGTGGAGGCCATAGAGTGACGGCAACAGCATGCGCTGCGCGAGATCTCCCGTCGCGCCAAACAGCAACAGCTTGCCCACAGGGTCGCGCATAGTGTCTCCTGGAAATCTCGTTCGGCGCCGCGCCTACCAGAGGCGGAGGCGGGGGGCCAAGCGCGAATAACTAGTCCGGTGGGCGTTAAAGCACCAGTCCAGCCGCCGGATCGAACCCGGCCATGATGTTGAGGCTCTGAACGGCTGCGCCGGCCGCGCCCTTGCCGAGGTTGTCGAGCGTGGCGATCAGCCGCGCCTGACCGGTCTCGGCATTGCCGCAAACGCGCAGGGTGAGACGGTCTGTGCCGGCATCGTCCTCGATCTGGACGATCGAGACATCGCCCGCGGCGACCGTGACGATCGGCGAATCCTTGTAAGCCTCGCGCAGCACCGTCTCGCAGGCGGCAAGCGAGGGGCGCCGGACGAACATATGGAGCGGCAGCGGCACCTCGACGATCATGCCGCGATAGGTATTGGCGACCGAAGGCGCGAAGATCGGCGGATGCTCGAGCCGCGCCTGTTTCTGCATCTCCGGCACATGTTTGTGCGCGCCGCCGAGCGCATAGGCGCGTGCTGCCGGCACGGGGCCGCCACCTTCAAACTCAGCGATCATCGATTTGCCGCCGCCCGAATAGCCGGAGATTGCGTTGACGGTGATCGGCCAGTCGGCCGGAACCAGCCCGGCGCGTACCAGAGGCCGCACCAGCGCAAGGAAGCCGGTGGGATAGCAGCCGGGGTTCGAGACCCGCGCGGCTTCGGCGATCGCCATGCTCTGGCCGGGCTCGAGCTCCGGGAAACCATAGGTCCAGCCATCGGCGACGCGGTGTGCGGTCGAGGCGTCGATCACGCGCGTATGGGCATTGTCTATCAGCGTGACGGCTTCGCGCGCGGCGTCGTCTGGCAGGCACAGAATGACGAAATCGCTGCTGTTGATCGCTTCTGTGCGTGCCGCGAGATCCTTGCGCTTGCTCTCTTCGAGCTTGACCAGCGCGATATCATCCCGCCCGGCGAGCCGCTCGCGGATTTCCAGGCCAGTGGTGCCTTCAGCGCCGTCGATGAAAACAGTGAAGCTCATACTACCGAATCCAGCGCGGTCTCGTCGACATAGCCGACCAGGTTATGGGCAACCGCGATTCCCCAGGCATTGCCGCCGGCGATATCAAGCACCTCGAAGATCTCGCCCGGGCGGAGTGTGGCGAGAATCGCCGCATCGCCTTCAGGAGAGCAGAGCAGCGAGGTTTCGGTCGCGACTCGACGCGGCATCGGTGCTGCATAATGGGGCGCGAACACGCGGTCAGCGAGACGAATATCAGCAACGTCGCGCCGAACAGCCTGTGTCAGCGGATCAAAAACGACCGACGGCCCGAGAAGCGCAAAGCTCCTACGCGCTGGCCCGCCGGGCAACTGGCTGATCGGCGTCGCCGATGAACTGGCCAAACTCTTCAAGAAATTCTGCCCCTTCAGAGGTACGCGCGACGAAAATATTACGCTTGTCGGTTTCGTCCCGCTGACGGCGCAGATAGCCGAGCGACCCGAGCCTGTTCAAGGCGCGCGTTACCACTGGCTTCGAAACGTTTAAAAGCCGTGCCAGTCCGCGCACCGTATGTGGGCCGGGATTGAGATAAACGACCATCAGCAGCGCCATCTGGCGATTGGTGAGATCAGGCTCGCCCGATCGCACATAATCCACCAGGGTCCGCATCCAGCCGTTGAGCGATCGATCAGGAATTGTGGCCACAAAAAACTTCCATTCACCCGGGCTCCGCAAGGTGGAGCTCTGGCCTGTAACGTTCCTGAACGCAGCTGGTTTCAGTGCGCAGGCGAAATGTCTTGCGATGTGCGGCGGGCGGTGGTTGATCGGAGAGCGCGGCTCGCCTATGTGCCCGCCTTCCCCAGCCACAGGTTGCGCTTTTTCATGTTCACCTTCCTTCTCGTCGTTCAGGCGATCATCGCCGCCAGTCTGGTAGCCACCATCCTGGTGCAAAAGTCCGAGGGTGGTGGGCTTGGCATGGGGGGAAGCCCTTCGGGTCTGATGTCCGCGCGCGGCGCTGCCGATTTCCTGACGCGGCTCACCACGATCCTGGCCACTCTGTTCGTCGGCCTGAGCATCGGGCTGGCGGTGATCGCGGCCTCTGGGCACACTTCGAAGATCGATGCTTCGCAGGCGACCAAGGCACCCGATAGCAGCACGGTTCCGGCGAGCCAGCCGGCGACGGCACCGCAGACCCCGGCGGCGCCCGCCCAGGCACCGACCGGCAATAGCGGCGTACCGCTCCAGCAATAGCCTCCCGGTCTTTTCAGCTTTTCCGGGTTTTTTTGAACTAAGTGGAGTCGCGCGCTTGTCGCGCGCCCCCGAACGACGCTAGGCATTTCCTCCCATGGCGCGGTTTATTTTTATCACCGGCGGCGTGGTCTCCTCGCTCGGCAAAGGTCTCATGGCAGCGAGCCTCGCGGCTCTCCTGCAGGCGCGCGGCTATCGCGTGAGAATCCGCAAGTTCGATCCGTATCTGAACGTCGATCCCGGCACGATGTCGCCCTATCAGCACGGCGAAGTCTATGTGACCGACGACGGGGCGGAGACCGATCTCGATCTCGGCCATTATGAGCGCTTTACCGGCGTTGCCTCCCGCCAGTCGGACAATGTCACTTCGGGGCGAATTTACCAGCAGATCATCACCCGCGAGCGCAAGGGCGACTATCTGGGCGCCACCGTTCAGGTGATTCCGCACGTCACCGATGCGATCAAGGAATTCGCCCAGGCCGAGACCGAGGACCTGGATTTCGTGCTGTGCGAGATCGGCGGCACGGTTGGCGATATCGAATCGCTGCCGTTCATCGAGGCGATCCGGCAGCTGCGCAACGATCTCGGTCGCGGCCAATCCGTCAGCATCCACGTGACGCTGGTGCCCTATATCGCCGCGGCGGGCGAGCTGAAGACCAAGCCGACCCAGCATTCGGTTCGCGAACTTGCAGCGCTCGGCGTGCAGCCTGACGTGCTGGTCTGCCGCTGCGAACAGCCGCTCCCGGCAAGCGAACGCGCCAAGATCGCGCTGTTCTGCAACGTCCGCACCGAGGCCGTGATTCCGGCGCTCGATGCGAAGAGCATTTATGCAGTGCCGACTCAATATCATGCCGAGGGTCTCGATTTAGAGGTACTCAAGGCATTCGGAATCGAACCCGGACCTGCACCGCGGCTCGATCGGTGGGAAGATATTCTCGACCGGCTGCATAACCCCGAGGGCGAAGTCACGATTGGCGTGGTCGGCAAATATGTCGGCCTGCCGGATGCTTACAAGTCGCTTCACGAGGCGCTGGTGCATGGCGGCATCGCCAACCGGGTGAAGGTCAACATTCAATGGCTCGACGCCGAACTGTTCGAACGCGACGCCGATGATGTGGCCGCACGGCTCGAGCCGATGCACGCGATTTTGGTTCCCGGCGGGTTCGGCGAGCGTGGCAGCGAGGGCAAGATCGCCAGCGTCCGCTTCGCGCGCGAGCGCCGGGTCCCCTTTTTCGGCATCTGCCTCGGCATGCAAATGGCATGTATCGAAGGCGCGCGCGCGGGCGGCGTCGAGCATGCTTCGACCACTGAATTCGGCCCGACCGATGAGCCGATCGTCGGCCTGATCACCGAATGGATGGCTGACGGCGCGCTACAGAAGCGCGAGGAAGGCGGCGATCTCGGCGGCACGATGCGGCTTGGCGCCTATCCCGCAGTGCTGGCCGGCAACAGCGTCGTCGCTTCGGTCTATCAGAGCGACGAGATCAGCGAGCGGCATCGCCATCGCTACGAAGTGAACACGCATTACCGCGATGCGCTGGAGCAGGGCGGACTGGTCTTTTCGGGCATGTCGCCTGACGGGACGCTGCCCGAGATCGTCGAGCGGCCCGATCATCCCTGGTTTATCGGCGTCCAGTTCCACCCCGAACTGAAGAGCAAGCCGTTCGATCCGCACCCGCTGTTCGCGAGCTTCGTCGAGGCGGCGGTGCGGCAGAGTCGACTGGTTTAGGCACGCTTCATAAGCGGATTTGTCTACACACCGGTTTCGCAGCCCGTCGCCGTGCAACCGTTGCACAAGGGTTGCGCATGCCGCAGTGCGCCGCTGCACCTGCCAATCGCGCCGGACGCTCGTTATCGGAGCGCTACTCAGGCCGCCATTCGGCACTTTGGCCGCAATTCAAGGAACCGCCATGTCGAAACCTTTCGGGATTTCCGTCGCGTTCGCCGCGCTGATTCTCACCACCGCGCCCGCCATAGGGCAGCGTCACCCCGGTCCGTCCAAGCTCAGGGACGCCGATCATTCCCCTCCGACTACCGTGATCGCGGCACCGGGCAATGACAGCTCCACCGACGGTCATGTGAAGGTATTCGATGGCGCGACCCTGCGCGCGGGTGATCCGCAACCGGATAACGCTGCCGACGGTCATGTGAAGGTGTTTGATGGCGCGACCCTGCGCGCCGGCGAACCGCAACCTCAGGAAGCTGCCAAACCGCGTCTCTTCGCTCGCAAGGCGGGCGAGCCGCCGGAAGCTGCTCCGCAACCGGAAGGCGAGGAATCCGCGGCAGCCCGGATGCAGACCCAAAATAATCTCAAGCAGATAGGCCTCGGCGCCCATTGAGGCGGAAGAACAGCCAGACAATTATGGATTAAAGGGGGCGGCAGCGCTGACGCGCATGTCGCCCCAATGCCGTGTTGTTCGAAGAACTAGTTCGGCGTGCCGATCCGGTCGGCCTGGGCATCATATTCCACTGCCATCGCGCTCAGCACCTCAATCGCCTGGCGGTCACCGATGGCGTTGGCGAGGCGGCGGCAGCGCGCTGCCTGGCAGCGCAACGTTTCCAGTTGGCGCTGGTCGGTCACGTCAAGCAACAGGTTGATTGCACCGGCGAAATTCCCGTCCGCATTGAACCACGGCGTCGGGAAGGGCATGAACTGAACGCGTGTGCCGTCCGGGCGCTCGGCGATCGCTTCTACATTGCGGATCCGCCGCCGCTCGCGAATGGCGATCGCCATCGGGCAGTCGGCATGGGGGAGAGGCTCTCCCTCAAGGGTGAAGAGGCGCCACGTCACGCACCAGCGGTCATGCCGAAGGTCAGGCGTGCGACCCGCCAGGGCGATGCAGGCGCGGTTGTAATAGGTGATCGAACCATCGGGAGCGGTAACATAAATGGCCGCGGGAAGTGTATCGAGCGCTTCGGTCAACGCGTCACGGCCGCCCCATTCGACCGCCGAAAGGGCTGTTTCTACCAGCGATTCAGCAAATTCGACCCTTTGGTTCACCACGCCCCCCAAGGCCATTATAGACCTGTGTTCGGGCATTTAAACGCAAAACGCGCTCGGGAGTTCCCAGAAATCGTGTGATCGGCGCAAAGAGCGTGAAAAGGGCGCCCGGACCAACGGCCCGGACGCCCGACAGATGTAACGCTAACAACCGATCTTACGCGGCAGCGCTTTCGTCACGGCCGCCTTCGACTGCCATCAGCGGCGCGCCGGTCTTGATCGCGACCGTCTTGGGCTTCATCGCCTCCGGCACTTCGCGGACGAGTTCAATCGTCAGCAGGCCGTCGTTCAACCGCGCATCGTCCACCCGGACGAAATCGGCGAGCTCGAACCGGCGCTCGAAGCTTCGATTGGCAATGCCGACATGGAGGAAAGCGGCATTCGCGCCTTCCTTCTCGGCCTTGCTGCCCTTCACCTGGAGCAGGTTCTGCTGCGCGGTGATCTCGATCTCGTCGCGGCCGAACCCGGCCACGGCGAGCGTGATCCGGTAGCGGTCGTCAGCGAGCTTTTCGAGATTGAAGGGAGGATAATTGTCCGCAGCCGACTGTCGTGCGCTGGTTTCGAGCATGTCGAACAGGCGGTCGAAGCCGATCGTCGAGCGGCGGAAAGGGGTTAAATCGAACTGACGCATCACGTGTCTCCTTGATAAGCGAGATATTCGTCGAAGGGGCACCCGCACATGCGCGGCACCCTGGATTCACGCGGCCCTTATGGCGCCGCGCACCGCAAATCTGGGGCGCTTCACCGAGGTTTCAAGAGGGGAAATGGCGGATTTGCGCGGGTGAAAGCTCAACTTTTGAGGCGGCAAGTTCTTACGGGGGTGAAACCATATCGAATTGGTAGGCATTATAGCTGCGACTCGGATAGCCGAGGATAAAGGGGATATCGATGCTCGCCCACTTGCCTGCCCTGTTGCTTGCCCAGACCGCCCTCAGCTCGCCGACTGTCAGCGCCGAAATTGCGGCCACGACTGCCGCTCCGGCGCCCGCTGCTCCGGATGCGCAGGCCGCTACGCCGGAGACCATCGCACCGGACGCGGCAGCGCCGAGTTCCGGCGATATCGTCGTGACCGCACGGCGGCGCGAGGAGAGGGCACAGGAAGTACCGCTCGCACTGTCAGTGGTCGGCGGAGCGGAGATCAGCCGCACCGGTTCCTTCAACGTCAACCGGCTCCAGCAGCTTCAGCCAACGCTCCAGTTCGTCTCGAGCAACCCGCGCAACTCGGCGATCAATATTCGCGGCCTTGGTGCGCCGTTCGGCCTCACCAATGACGGCATCGAACAGGGCGTCGGCTTCTATCTCGACGGTGTCTATGTCGGGCGCGCCGGCGCTGCGACCTTCGACTTTGTCGATGTCGACCGCGTCGAAATTCTGCGCGGCCCGCAGGGGACGCTCTACGGCAAGAACACCACCGCTGGCGCAATCAACGTCACGACGCGCCCACCAAGCTTCTCGCCTGAGGCGCGTTTCGAGGTGAGCGGCGGCAATTATGATTTCCTGCAGATCAAGGGGTCTGCATCGGCGCCGATCATCGACGACAAACTCGCCGTCCGGGTCTCGGTGTCGCGCACCAGCCGCGGCGGCACGATCCATGACGTGACGACTGACGAAGATATCCACCGGCAGGATAATTTCAGCGCTCGGGGGCAATTGCTGTGGCGCGCGACGCCCGATCTCAGCTTCACGCTGGCTGGTGATTTCAACCTCCAGAACCCGTTATGCTGCGTGCAATATTATGCGTACGTCGCGCCGACGCAGCGCCCTCTGAACAGGCAATATGCGTCGCTCGCCGCGGCGTTGCACTACGCTCCACCGAGCACCGACCCATTCGACCGGGTGACCGACCTGGATGCTGATCTGAACGCGAAACAGGAGATGGGCGGCGCTTCCCTGGTTGGAAACTGGGATATCGGATCGGCCACAATCACCTCTGTCAGCGCGTGGCGCTACTGGGACTGGAAGCCGGCGAATGACCGTGACTTCACCGGCCTGCCGATCACCACGGTCTCGGCGAATCCCTCACATCAGACACAGGAATCGCAGGAGCTCCGTATCGCTTCGAACGGGAAGCAGAGCCTGCAATACACCTTTGGTGCCTTCTTCTTTCACCAGCAGATCAATACGCACGGCCTGCAGGTTCAGGGCTCGGCGGCGAGCCGGTGGCTGCTCAATCCAGGGTCATCAATACCGGTGGGCTCGAGCGCCTGCGCCGCCTCATCGCCTGATGCCTGCAACCCGTTGGTCCTGAACGGCCTGACCTCGACCAACACGATCAGTTTCAACAACACCAGCTTCGCCGTGTTCGGCAAGCTGAACTGGGCCGTGACGGACAAGCTCCACCTCCAGCCCGGGCTTCGCGTCAATTATGACAAGAAGTCAGGCTTCTATGATGCCGTCGTCAGCATTCATAACAGCCAGTATGACTTTGTCGCGACGGCGGACAATGTCGCTGCGTTGTTGGCTGCCTATCCGGCTGGAGCTGCCAAGACGACGTTTACGAACCAGATCAATACGCTGGCCCCACAGCGCTACAGCCCGCGCTTCAGCGCATGGAACGTGTCGGGCGACGTGACGCTCTCTTATGATTTCACGCCTGACGTCCATGGCTACGCGACCTATGCGCGTAGCTTCAAGTCGGGCGGGATCAACCTTTCGGGCCTGCCGCTCAATGCGACCAATACCGGTGTTGACCTGACCACGCAGACCGTGAAGCCGGAAAAGGTCAATCATTTCGAGCTCGGCCTGAAGACCCAGTTCCTCAACCGACGCGTGACGTTGAATCTCGCCGGCTTCTGGGATGATGTCTATGATTTCCAGGCGACGGTGAACAATGGTCAGACGACCGTCATTCGCGGCTATCTCGCCAATGCCGGCCAGGTTCGGGTGCGCGGCATCGAGTTCGACTCGTCGTTCCGCCCCACCGATCGCTTCAACATCTATGCCAACGGCGCCTATACCGATGCCAAATATGTGCGCTTCGTCAACGCACCGTGCCCGCCCGAACTGGCTGGCGGCAACCCGGCGTTGAATGGCGCGACGCCGTCGCCGGCGGGAACGCCAGGGCTGAGCCCGCTCGTTTGCGACATATCGGGCCAGGTGCTGCCCGGCGTGTCGAAATGGGCTTTCTCTTACGGCGCGGAATATAATGTGCCGGTCGGCGAGGGGCAGGTCTACCTCGGCTATGACGGCAGCTATCGTTCGAAATACTCGTCGAACCC
Source organism: Sphingomonas sp. P3_C5 (assembly GCF_056402635.1). Taxonomy (NCBI): domain Bacteria; kingdom Pseudomonadati; phylum Pseudomonadota; class Alphaproteobacteria; order Sphingomonadales; family Sphingomonadaceae; genus Sphingomonas; species Sphingomonas sp. P3_C5. Next base: position 121,868 of record NZ_JBFUHA010000010.1, on the reverse strand, counting down.
GTCCTACTCCGCCTATATGAATATCAACGGCTATGCGCTTTCGAACTTCCGCCTTGGCTATCGGCACAAGGATTTCAATGTCTATGGTTGGGTCCGCAACGCGTTCGCCAAGAATTACTACGAGTTGCTGAGCGCTCAGTCGGGCAGCACTGGCCTGATCGTCGGTCAGCCGGGTGACCCGCGCACTTTTGGCGGGACGATCAGCAAGTCGTTCTAAGGGTGGGTGCGCTCTCCATGGGATGTCCTGCGGAGAGCGGCCCAGCTTTCGCCGGCTGCACTACCGCCAGAATCGGAAACGCCCGGGCTGTTTCCAACCCGGGCGCCTGCGTGACGACTGCTCGTCAGCCCCCTTGTCCGCTTCCGCTACCAGGCTCGTTTCCCGAGCGGCGCTGAAAGCATTCCCCGAACCACGGCCGTTGCCTGTGTGTCAGTGAAAGGATTGCTAGGTGCGGACCTGCAGTTTGTCACCGGGAATGTGGCGATCCCGAACGGATTACGGCAACCCTGTGGCGATTGCGCAACAGGCCCGTTCAGTTGCCAGCAATGCACGCGCGCCTTAGAGCTACGCCGATTCTCTCTCCGGACGGGTTGTTCCGAACATCATGATCCTGTCGCGCTACGAACGCATGATCGCCCGCCGCTACCTGCTGCCGGGCAAGGGCGAGGCGTTCATCCTCGTCGTCGCCGCCTTCAGTCTTGGCGCGGTGATGCTCGGCGTCTTCGCGCTGGTGGTGGTGACGAGCGTGATGACTGGCTTTCGCGCCGAGCTGTTCGACAAGATCGTCGGGTTGAACGGCCATGCGGTCGTCCAGGGTATTGGCGGGCAATTGCCCGACTGGCGCAACGTGATGACGATCGCGAAGGCAACGCCTGGCGTGACCAGTGCGACACCGCTGATCGAACAACCGCTGATGACCACCTTCAATGGCCGAGTCGAAGCGGTGCTGCTGCGCGGCATGCGAGTCGAGGATATCCGCACTAATCCGACGATCAGCACCAACGTCGTGATGGGCTCGCTGAAAGGCCTTACGCCCGGCAGTAATCAGATTGCGATCGGATCGGGCCTTGCCGATGCGCTGGGCGCGCAGGTCGGCAGCCAGGTGTCGCTGATCAGCCCGCAGGGCCAGACCACGCCGTTCGGCACGGTGCCGCGGATCGTCAACTACACGGTCGGCGCGATCTTCAAGGTCGGCATTTATGATTATGACAAAGCCTATGTGCTGATGCCGATGGAGGACGCCCAGACCCTGTTGCTGATGGGCGATTCGGTTCAGATGATCGAGCTCCAGACGGCTGACCCCGACAATGTCGGGCCGATTCTCGCGCCGCTGGCCGAGAAGGTAGGAGGCAGGGCGGTCGTGCAGGACTGGCGGCAGATGAATGCACAATTGTTCGAGGCGCTGGCGGTTGAGAGCGTAGTGATGTTCTGCGTGCTGAGCCTCATCATCCTGGTTGCCGCATTCAACATCGCCTCATCGCTGATCATGCTGGTGCGCGCGAAGACCCGCGACATCGCCATAATGCGCACGATGGGCGCCACGCGGGGCGGGATGATCAGGATTTTCATGACCGTGGGCACCACGATCGGCGTGCTGGGGATCGTCTCGGGCCTGATCCTGGCATTCATCGCCCTCTATTTCCGCCAGCGCGTGGTGGATTTCGTGCAATATATCAGCGGGCAGAATCTGTGGGATCCGTCGATCCGCTTCCTCGCCGAATTGCCCTCCAAAACCAACCCATTCGAGGTGATCGGGATCGTGTCGATCGCCTTGCTGCTGACGTTCCTCGCGACGCTCTACCCTGCGTTCAAGGCGGCGAGCACCGATCCAGTCCAGGTGCTGCGCTATGAGTGAGCCGGTATTAGCGGTCGCGGGTTTGACCCGCAGCTTCGCCCAGGGCGGCGTGACCATCGAGGTGTTGCGCGGCGTCGACCTAACTGTCGGCGCGGGCGAGATCGTGGCGCTGCTCGGCGCGTCGGGGTCGGGCAAATCGACCCTGCTCCAGGCAGTCGGGCTGCTCGAAGGCGGTTTCGGTGGCTCGATCCGCATCGCCGGCGAACAGGCTGCTAAGCTCGATTCGGATGGGCGCACCCGCGTGCGCCGCGATCAGCTCGGCTTTGTCTATCAGTTCCATCACCTGCTGCCCGATTTCAACGCGACCGAGAATGTCGTGCTGCCCCAACTGATCAAGGATCGCACGCGTAAGGAAGCGGATGCGCGCGCTGCCGAGCTGCTGAGCGCGCTCGGCCTCGGTCACCGGCTGACTCACCGCCCGAACCAGCTTTCAGGTGGCGAGCAGCAGCGCGTTGCGGTCGCGCGCGCGCTCGCCAACCGCCCCGCGCTGGTACTTGCGGACGAGCCGACCGGCAATCTCGACGAGGCGACTGCCGATGTAGTGCTTGCGGAGTTCCTTCGACTGGTGCGCGAAGAGGGCTCGGCTGCTCTGGTCGCGACGCATAATGAGCGCATGGCGCTGAAGATGGATCGGGTGGTGCGGCTGCATGACGGGCGGCTGGTGTGAGCGTCTGGCGTGAGACGCCGACGCTGGCTGGCAGGCACGTCACGCTGCGTCCGCTGGCGATGGAGGATCGCGGGGCGCTGCTTGAGGCGATGGCTGACGGCGATCTCGCCTCGCTCTTCTATACCTTCGTGCCATCGCCGGAGACAGTGGACGCCTGGTTCGACAAGGTGTTCGCCGAGCGCGACGCCGGGCGTGTGCTGCCGTTCGCGGTGATTGCAGCTGACGGCCGGCTGTCGGGCACGACGCGCTTCATGAGGATGAGCGAGGCTGACAAACGCCTTGAAATCGGCGGCACGCTCTATGCGAAGAGCGTGCAGCGCACCGGGCTCAACACCGAGGCGAAGCGGCTGCTGCTCGGCCATGCCTTTGACGGGCTCGGCTGCCGCTGTGTCCAGATCCGCACGGGCTGGCACAACCGCGCCTCACGGGCGGCGATCGAGCGGCTCGGCGCCAAGCTCGACGGGGTGCTCCGCAACCACAAGATCATGCCCGACGGGCATTTTCGCGACACGGTTGTTTACAGCATCATTACCGACGAATGGCCCGGGGTACGCGCCAATCTCGACTTGCTGATGGCCCGTCATGAGGAGAAGAGCGCATGACGGCGATCACCGAGATGAAGGCTCGGCTGCCCTAGTCGCGACACATAATGAGCAGATGGCGTTGAAGATGGATCGGGTGATGCGGCTTCACGACGGACGGCTGGCATGAGCAACTGGCGCGAAACGCCAGTGCTGAGCGGCGGGCACGTCACGCTGCGTCCGCTGGCGATTGAAGATCGCGACGCGCTGGTCGCGGCGACCTCCGACGGGCGGCTTTGGGAGCTATTCTATTCACTCGCGCCCGGGCCCGAGACCATCGACCTCTGGTTCGCCTACACCTTCCGCGACCAGGAGCAGGCGCGGAGCATGACCTTCGCGGTCGAGGATAAAGCCGGTCGGGTCGTCGGCTCGACCCGCTATCTGCGGATGAACGAGTCCAATCGGCGCGTTGAGATCGGCGGCACCTTTTACGCCGCCAGCGTGCAGCGCTCGGGCGTCAATACCGAGGCCAAGCTGCTGCTGCTCACACATGCGTTCGAGACGCTGGGCTGCGTTTGCGTGCAGTTCAGGACTGACTGGTTCAACAAACGCTCCCAGGCCGCCATCGAACGACTTGGCGCCAAGCAGGACGGGGTGTTGCGTGGGCAGCGGATCATGCCTGATGGACGCGTTCGCGATACGGTGGTCTATTCGATCCTCGACCATGAATGGCCAGGCGTACGCCGCAACCTGCAGATGATGCTGGGCCGTCACGAGGAGAAGAGCGCATGACCGCGATCACCGAGATGAGCGTCAAGGCAGCCGACGGCAGCGTCGCGGATCTGTCCGCTTATGCCGGCAAGGTGCTGCTGATCGTCAACACGGCTTCGAAATGCGGCTTCACCCCGCAATATGAGGGGCTCGAGGCGCTGCACCGTAAATATGCTGACCGTGGCTTCGAGGTGCTCGGCTTCCCCTGCAATCAGTTCGGCGGACAGGAGCCGGGCGACGCGGCTGAGATCGCCAATTTCTGCTCGCTGACCTATGACGTGACCTTCCCGGTCTTTGCCAAGATCGACGTGAATGGCGACAATGCCGATCCGCTGTTCGAGAGGTTGAAAAGCGACGCGCCGGGGCTGCTCGGCTCCAAGGGTATCAAGTGGAACTTCACCAAGTTCCTGGTCGACCGCAGCGGGAAGACTGTGGAGCGCTATGCGCCGACGACCAAGCCGGGCGATATCGAGGCTGATATCGAGAAGCTGCTGGGGTAGCTCGCCCGCCGTTCAGCCCTCAGGCAGGCGCCACGCTTGTGTCCGCGATCGCGATGATGCCGCTCATCAGGAAGCTGACGCCGAGGATATAACCCGGCAGGGTTCGCGCGGTCAGCGGGATCGTCCAGATGATGAAGGGGGCGAGCAACAGATTGACCACCGGAGCGTGGAACGGTTCGGGTGACGATCCACAGCAATTTGCCGGCATGGCCTTCACAGAATCGGATCAGGAACGCATAGTCGCGATATGCCGCATTCAGCGTTCGTGCCCCTTCGTATTTTCTCGTCCTACACGATGCTCGACGGCGCGATCGAGCCAAAGGCAATCGCCAAGCGCGCCAAGGAGCTCGGCTTTCCCGCCGCTGCGCTGACTGATCGCAATGGCCTCTACGCGGCGATGGCTTTTTCAGATGGCTGCAAGGCAAGCGGCGTCCAGCCGATCATCGGCGCGATGCTTGGTCTTGCCCGCCCGGACATGCCCGAGGGGATGGAGGCGCCGCTCGACTGGCTCGCGCTCTATGCGCAGGACGAGACCGGCTATGAGAATCTCTGTGCGCTGGTGTCGCGAGCTCATCTGGATCGGCCGCTTGAACTCCTGCCGCACGTCGACTTCGCGGCGCTCGAGGGGCGCACCGAGGGGCTGATCGCACTGACCGCGGGTGGAGAAGGGGGGCTCACCCGCCTGTTCGCCGAGGGCCAGACCGATAGGGCACTGGCCTATGCCGATCGCCTCCAGGCGCTGTTCCCCGACCGGCTCTATATCGAGCTGGTCCGCCGCCTCGACGAGACCGAAGGCAAGGCGGAGCCGGCATTGCTCGATCTCGCTTATGCACGAGATCTGCCGATCGTCGCGACGAACCCCTGTTGCTTTGCCGAGCAGGAATTCGGCGACGCGCATGACGCGATGCTGTGCATCGCCCATTCGACTTATATCACCAGCACCGATCGCCCGCGCAGCTCGCCGGATGCCTGGATGAAGCCGGCCAAGGACATGCGGCTGCTGTTCGCTGATCTGCCCGAGGCGATCGCGAATACGCTGGTCGTGGCGCAGCGCTGTGCGGTGATGGCGCCGTATCGCAAGCCGATCCTGCCGAGTCTGGCGGGCGACCCGGCGGCTGAGGCTGAGGCGCTGCGTCGCGATGCTCGGGCAGGGTTGGAGAAACGGCTGAAGCGGATCGAGGAGTTGGCGGGCTCTGCCCCTTCTTCCTTATCCCCCTCCCGCTTGCGGGAGGGGCTAGGGGAGGGCGTGTCCTCAGACGCGGCGTCCGAAGTTGTGACAGGCCCTCCCGCAAGCGAGAGGGGAGAAGAAGAAGACTGGCGCCAGCCTTACCGCGACCGTCTTGAATTCGAGCTCGATGTCATCATCCAGATGGGGTTCCCGGGCTATTTCCTGATCGTCGCCGATTTCATCAAATGGGCGAAGGACCATGACATTCCGGTCGGCCCGGGCCGCGGATCGGGCGCGGGTTCAGTGGTCGCCTGGTCGCTGACTATCACTGATCTTGATCCAATGAAGCTCGGCCTGCTCTTCGAACGCTTCCTCAACCCGGAACGCGTGTCGATGCCCGATTTCGACATCGACTTTTGCGAAACGCGTCGCGGCGAAGTGATCCGCTACGTCCAGGAGAAATATGGCCGCGACCAGGTCGCGCAGATCATCACCTTCGGAAAGCTGAAGGCGCGCGCGGTGCTGAAGGATACCGGCCGCGTGCTCCAGATGAGCTACGGCCAGGTCGATCGCCTCGCCAAGCTGATCCCGAACCACCCGACCGACCCCTGGACACTCGACCGCGCGCTCAACGGCGTCTCCGAGCTCCACGCCGAATACAAGAGCGATGCCGGCGTGCGCCACTTGCTCGACCTTGCGATGAAGCTCGAAGGCCTGCCGCGCCACAGCTCGACCCATGCCGCCGGCGTGGTGATCGGCGATCGGCCGCTGGCTGAACTCGTGCCGCTCTACCGCGATCCTCGGTCCGACATGCCCGTTACTCAGTTCGACATGAAATATGTCGAGGGTGCGGGGCTGGTGAAGTTCGATTTCCTTGGCTTGAAGACGTTGTCGGTGCTGAAGAAAGCGGTTCAGCTGCTGGAAGCCCGGAACATCCATGTCGATCTCGACGCGCTCGAATGGGAAGACGAGGGCGTCTACAAGCTCCTCCAGAAGGGCGACACGGTCGGTGTGTTCCAGCTGGAATCGGAAGGGATGCGGCGCACGCTTGCGGCAGTCCGCCCGTCCAATTTCGGCGACATCATCGCGCTCGTCTCGCTGTACCGCCCAGGCCCGATGGACAATATCCCGAGCTTCGGCGCCCGCAAGAACGGCCGCGAGCCGATCACCTATCCGCATCCCCTGCTCGAGACGATCCTGGCCGAGACCTATGGCATCTTCGTCTATCAGGAACAGGTGATGCAGGCCGCGCAGATCCTGGCCGGCTATAGCCTCGGTCAGGCCGATCTGCTGCGCCGCGCGATGGGCAAGAAGATCCAGGCCGAGATGGACGCGCAGCGCGCCGGGTTCGTCGAGGGCTGCCTGGCAGTCAACAAGATCMCGGCGGCAAAGGCGAACGAGCTGTTCGATTTGATCGACAAGTTCGCCGGCTATGGCTTCAACAAGTCGCACGCCGCCGCTTATGCGCTGCTCGCCTATCAGACGGCGTGGCTGAAGGCGCATTATGCGGAGGAATTCTACGCCGCGTCGATGTGCTTCGACATGACGCTGACCGACAAACTCGGCATCTTCACGGACGATATGCGACGGATGGGCGTCGCCATCCTGCCGCCGGACATCAACCGCAGCGAGGCTGAGTTCTCGGTCGAGAGTACGCCTGACGGGCTCGCCGTCCGCTATGCGCTCGCAGCGCTCAAGAGCGTGGGTGAAGGCGCGATGGAGCGGGTGGTAGCCGAGCGCGACGAGAACGGCCCCTTCACCTCGCTCGATGATCTGGCGCGCCGGGTCGATCCGCGCATGTTCAACAAGCGCCAGCTCGAAACGCTCGCCGCCGCCGGCGCATTCGACTCGCTCGATACGAACCGCGCCGGCATCTTCGCCACTGCCGAAACGATCCTCGCCACCGCAGCCCGCGTCCATGATATGCGGATCAGCGGGCAGGGGGGATTATTCGGCGGCACGGATGCAGTCGAACCGGCGATCAAGCTGCCGCTATCGGCGCGCTGGACGCTGGCGCAGCGGATGGAACAGGAAAGGGAAGCGTTCGGCTTCTATTTCTCGGCACACCCGGTCGATCGCCATGCGCATCTCGCCAAGATGCACGGCGCGCGCAGTTATGCGGCTTTGGGCGAGCTCGCCATTCCCGATGACGGGACCCGGTCGGGTGCGACGATGGCGGCCCTGGTCGAGGATGCGCGGTGGCGGACCTCGGCGCGGGGCAAACGCTATCTGATGGCGACGCTCTCCGATCCGACCGGACAGTTCATCGCGACCTGTTTCGATGACGCAGTCGCTGCCGATCTCGAAGAGGCTGCGCGCAACGGCGGTTGCGGGCTGGTGACGGTCGAGCTCGATCGCCGGCCGGGCGAGGATACGCCGCGGGTTACGGTGAAGCGCATTCAGCCGTTCGAGACACTCGCCAATAGCGCTCGGTTCGTGATGGAATTGTCGGTGGCGACCCCCGAAGCGATGGCGGCGCTGGGCAGCCTCATCGCAGAGGCGCGCGGCGCGCGGGGCGAGGTGTGGGTCAATGCTGCCTTGCCCGATGGCGGCGTGGCGCGGGTACTGCTTGGCCGCGACTTCCTCCTCGACGGCGAACTTGCGACGCGGATCGAGAACCTGCAGGATGTGAGCAACGTGACGCTGAAGACCTCCGAGACGAGGCTGGCGCTCGTGGGATGACCTATTCCCCCCCGTTTACGGGAGGGGCTAGGGGAGGGCCTGTTATAGGCGTGAATAGTCGGGCAGGCCCTCCCCCAGCCCCTCCTGCAAGCGGGAGGGGAGAAGAAGCGGGAGGGGAGATACGCGTGCTAGGTGGAATGCAGGACTTCGAACTCCGGGTGCCGCGGCTGCTCGATCACGCCGCGCGAGAGCATGGCACTCGTGAGATTGTAAGCGTCTGGGCCGATGGCAGTGAGACCCGTACGAACTGGGCCGGCATCGCCCGCGACGCCCGGAAACTGTCGCAGGCGCTCGAAAAGCTCGGCTGCAAGCCCGGCGACCGCATCGCCACGCTGGGCATGAACCACAGCCGCCATCTCGTCTCCTGGTACGGCGCGATCGGGCTGGGCGGGGTGATCCACACCATCAACCCGCGCCTGTTCGACGAGCAACTCGTCTATATCGCCAACCATGCCGAAGATCGGGTGCTGTTCTACGACAAGGTCTTCCAGCCGCTGATCGACCGGCTGAAGCCGCAATGGACCAGCATCGAGCATTATGTGGTGTTCGACGGTGATGGGCCGAACAGCTTCGAGGCGCTGATCGCCGCCCAGGATGGTGACTATCAATGGGTCGAGGGCTCCGAGCGCGATCCCTGTATGCTCTGCTATACCAGCGGCACCACCGGAAATCCCAAGGGCGTGCTCTACCAGCATCGCTCGACCATGATCCACGCCATGGCCGAGGTCGCGCCCTGGGTGTTCAACCTCTCGCCCCGCGCGGTGGTGCTGCCGATCGTGCCGATGTTCCACGCCGCCGCCTGGGGACTGCCCTTCGCCGGTGCGCTGTCGGGCGCGAAATTCGTCTATGCCGCGGTCAATGATCCGGCGCTGCTCTGCCGCCTGATGAACGACGAGAAAGTGACGCATTCCGCCGGCGTGCCCACTGTGTGGCTCTCGATGTTCCAGCATATGGACAGCAGCGGCGTGGTGCCGCGCCATCTCCAGCAGGTGACGATCGGCGGCTCGGCCGCGCCGCGGGCGATGATCGAGCGGATCATGGGGATGGGGGTCACCGTCAAGCATCTCTGGGGCATGACCGAGACGTCGCCGATCGGCACTGCCGGCACGCCGCCGCCGCACTGGGACGAGATGAGCCTCGACGAAAAGCTCGATCTTGTCGCGAAACAGGGCCAGATCCCGTTCGGCATCGAGCTTCGCGTGCTCGACGATGACGACCGCGAACAACCGCGTGACGGCGTCAGCTCGGGCCGGCTCCAGGTGCGCGGTCCTTGGGTGATCAAGCGCTATTTCAAGGCCGATGCCGATGCGGTCGGCCCCGACAACTGGTTCGATACGGGCGATGTCGCGGTGCTTCACCCCGACGGCACGATGCAGATCACTGACCGCGCCAAGGACGTTATCAAGTCGGGCGGCGAGTGGATCAGCTCAGTCGAACTCGAAAACGCCGCGATCGGCTGCGCCGGCGTACACGAAGCCGCGGCGATCGGCGTCTATCACCCGAAATGGGATGAGCGGCCGATCCTGCTCGTCGTCCGCAAGCCGAGCAGCAATGTGAGCCCCGACGAAATCACCGATCATCTGGCGAAGCATGTCGCCAAATGGTGGCTCCCCGACGAGATCGTCTTCGTCGATGAACTGCCCCACACCGCGACCGGCAAGCTCCTCAAGACTGAGCTTCGGGCTCAGTTCAAGGATTACAAGCTGGCGGCCGCCTAGCGGCGAACAGGAAGGTTTTGGGCCTTCGGGCCCACCGGAACAATTTCAACCGTTGGAAAGGAAAAGGAAGGGGCGGCATTCAGGGATAATCCGCCTGGCGGAAATACAGCCCATCCGACGGTGCGTTCAGCCCAAGCTGCGCGCGGTCGCACGCTTCCAGCGCTGACTGTACATCGTCCGGAGACCATTTCCCTTGCCCGACCAGCGCCAGGCAGCCGACCATCGAGCGTACCTGGTGATGCAGGAACGACCGTGCCGAGGCAAAGACGCTGATCCGCTCGCCCGTCTCCACCACATCGAGCCGATCGAGCGTCCTGAGCGGGCTGTCCGCCTGGCAGTGCGCCGATCTGAAGGTGGTGAAGTCGTGACGTCCAACGAGGCGCGCAGCGGCTTCGGCCATAGCTGTGGCATCGAGCCTGCCGGGTAATCGCCACGCCAGCCCGTTCTCGAAAGTCAGCGGCGCGCGGCGTGTGACGATACGGTATTCATAGTGGCGCGCCGTACAGGAGAAGCGCGCATGCCAGTCGTCGGGCACGACCTCGCAAGCGAGGATCGCCACCGGTGCTGGCCGCACTACGGCGTTGAGCGCCTCCTTCAGCCGGAACGGCGTGATCGGCCGCTCGATATCGAGATGGGCGCGCATGCCGGTTGCGTGGACGCCGGCATCGGTCCGCCCGGCGGCGTGGACGGCCACCGTCTCCCCGGTAATCTTTCGCGCCGCCACCTCGATCGCTTCCTGCACGCTCGGTCCATGGGCCTGGCGCTGCCAGCCCATGAAGGGGCGGCCGTCATATTCGATGGTGAGCGCGAAGCGGGTCACGCGAGCTGAGTGCCCGGCGGGATGGGGAAACCGCGCAGTAATTCGGCTGACGTCATGACGCCACGCCCAGCGCGCTGGAGGAGGAGAGGACGGATTCTCCCCTCGGCGCAGGCAATGGTGAGGGTGTCGTCGAGGACCTCCCCATCGGCCCGGCCTCCGCCGGGATGACGATCGATCTCTGCCGCGAGCACTTTTACCCGCTCGCCCGCGACTTCAAAGAATGCGCCTGGCACCGGATTGAATGCCCGGATCTGCCGCTCGACCTCAACCGCGCTTCGCGACCAGTCGATCCGCGCCTCTGCCTTGTCGATCTTGGGCGCATAGGTGACGCCATCCTCGGGCTGCGCGACTGGAGGATAAGCTTCGATATCGCCGAGCACCTGGACCATCAGCCTAGCACCCATCGCACTCAGTTCGTCGGTCAGTGTGCCGGCGGTCTTGTCGTCGATCGGCGTTCGGCCCTCTAGCCGCACCGGCCCGGTATCCAGCCCCACCTCCATCTGCATGATGCAAACGCCGGTTTCGCTATCGCCAGCCAGGATAGCGCGTTGGATGGGGGCCGCACCCCGCCAGCGCGGTAGCAGCGAGGCATGGACGTTAAGGCAACCGCGCCGCGGCGCGTCCAGCACCGCACGGGGCAGGATAAGGCCATAGGCGGCGACGACCGCCACATCCACGTCCAGAGTGGCGAATTCGGCCTGCGCTTCGGCGTCCCGCAACGTCAGCGGGGTACGGACGGGGATCCCCAGCACCTCGGCTCGCGTCTGCACAGGGGAGGGCGTCACCGCCTTGCCACGCCCGGCGCGACGTGGCGGCTGGCTGTAAGCCGCCACGACGTCATGGCCTGAATCCACCAGCGCCTGAAGCACCGGCACCGAGAAATCGGGGGTTCCCATGAAGACGATCCGCATGGATCTGCTCTGGCCGCTTGGCAGAGGGCAGTGCAACCCCCTATCTGTTCTGCATGGCATCTCCCGAGATCGAAGCGCTCACCCAGGCACTGGCCCGGCTGCCCGGCCTGGGCCCCCGTTCGGCACGCCGTGCGGTGCTGCATCTGCTCAAGAAGCGTGAGGCAGCGCTTGGGCCGTTGCTGTCAGCTCTCACTGCTGTGGAAGAACGACTGGCAAGCTGCTCTGTCTGCGGCAATATCGATACAACTAACCCATGCGGCGTCTGCGCCGATCCGCGCCGCGATGCCCGCGCTTTGTGTGTGGTCGAGGAGGTTGCCGATCTGTGGGCGCTTGATCGCTCGCGGCTGTTCCCAGGGCGCTTTCATGTGCTGGGTGGCCGGCTCTCGGCACTCGAAGGCGTGCGGCCCGAGGATCTCGCGATCGATTCGCTCGTCCGGCGCATTGAAGCAGGCGGTGTCGACGAGGTCGTGCTGGCGATGAATGCGACGCTCGAAGGCCAGACCACTGCGCACTACATCGCCGAGCGGATCGAGCGCTTCCCGATCCGCGTCACCCAGCTCGCGCACGGCCTGCCGGTCGGCGGAGAGCTCGACTATCTCGATGAGGGCACGCTCGCTCAGGCGCTCAGGGCGCGCCGGCCGGTTTCCTGATATGGGTGTATCACCCGAAACTTGACGCCKGGCCTCCTCTTTCCTAGCTCGCGATCATGTCCGTCCTCAATATCCTCGAAGTTCCCGACCCCGGCCTGCGCGCCGTGGCGAAGCCTGTCGCCCAGATCGACGAGTCTGTCCGCGCGATCATCTCCAACATGTTCGACACGATGTACGACGCCCGGGGCATCGGTCTCGCCGCGACTCAGGTCGGGATAGAGCAGCGCATCGTCGTTATCGATCTGCAGGAGCCCGAAAGCGACGCTGAGGACGCCAAGCCGATCCGCGCCCCTCTGGTGTTCGTCAATCCCGAGCTGGTGTCGGTCAGCGAGGAGACGGCGCTCTACAATGAGGGATGCCTCTCGATCCCCGATCAGTATGCCGAGGTCGAGCGCCCCGCGCGCTGCCGGGTGAAATGGCTAGATGGTGAGGGTGCCGCGCATGAGGCCGATTTCGACGGCCTGCTCTCAACCTGCATCCAGCACGAGATCGACCATCTGAACGGCGTGCTGTTCATCGACCATATCTCGCGCCTCAAGCGCGACATGGTGCTCAAGAAGCTGGCCAAGGCCCGCAAGGCAGCCTGATCCGCCACCTCGCCTGCGCTGGGGTGACGCACTCTCTTTACCCTCCGCAAGCCGTCACTCTCGCCTTTGAGGCCAAGAGCCACCGTGCCGCCCAACGCGTCGGCCTGTGCCGCGCAAGCATTTACCTTATCGCCTCGCAGGCCTAAGGTTCACCCAATGTTCCAGCGAGGCATATCATGACCGGCCTGACGATCCCTCTGGCGCTGATCGCCGTCCTGCTTGTCGGGCTTGTGATCGGGTGGTTCCTCGGTGGCCGTGGTGCCGCCGCCGCGCTGGCGGAACGCGATGCCAGGACCGAGGAGTTCAAACGCGCCATCGTTGATCTCGCCGGCGCCGAGGAACGCGCGCGCGCCGCCACGCAGCTGCGCGACGAGCTTGACGTCATTCGCAACGAACGTGATGGATTCCGTACGGAAAATGCGAGCCTGCGCGCCCATGCCGAGGCCTTTGAGGCACGGCTCGAGGAGTTCAGGAACAGCCGCGAAGCGATGACCGGCCATTTCAACGAAACCGCCAGCAAGCTGCTCAACGAAGCCCAGAAAGCATTTCTCGAGCGCGCCGAAGCTCGCTTCAAACAGTCCGAGGAGACGGCCGGCCAGAACCTCAAATCGATGCTCCAGCCCGTCAGCGACCGGCTCCTGAAATATGAGGAGACCGTCACCAAGGTCGAAAGCGAGCGCCAGGGCGCGTTCGATCAGCTCAAGGGCCAGCTCGAAGGGCTGCGCGTCGGCCAGGAAAAGGTCAGCAGCGAAGCGGCCAAGCTGGTCAACTCACTCCGCAATGCGCCGAAGTCCCGGGGGCGCTGGGGCGAGCAGCAGCTTAAGAATGTCTTGGAAACCTGTGGCTTATCAGAACATACGGATTTTCAGACTGAGGTGAATGTCGTGAGCGACGATGGCGGCCGGCTGCGCCCGGACGCGATCATCCGGGTCCCCGGCGGCCGTGCGCTGGTGATTGACGCCAAGGTCTCGCTCAATGCCTATCAGGACGCCTTCGGTGCGGTCGATGAGGCTGAGCGGCTGATCGGCCTTGCCGCCCACGCCGCCTCGATGCGCGCCCATGTCAACGGTCTCGGCAACAAGGCCTATTGGAGCCAGTTCGCCGACGCGCCCGATTATGTCATCATGTTCGTGCCCGGCGAGCATTTCCTGTCGGCTGCGCTCGAGCATGATCCGACGCTCTGGGATTTCGCCTTCGAGAAGCGCGTGCTGCTCGCCACCCCGACCAATCTGATCGCGATCGCGCGCACCGTCTCGGCGGTCTGGCGGCAGGAGCGGCTCGCGAAAGAGGCGCGGCAAATCGGAGAGCTCGGCAAGGAGCTCTATGATCGCCTCGCCAAGGCGGCGGGCGATCTGCGCAAAGTGGGCGGCGGACTGACGTCGGCGGTCAATAATTACAACGCGTTCGTCAGCAGCTTCGAAACTCGCACCCTGGTGACGGCGCGCAAGCTGCGTGACCTCAATATCGAGCCAGGCGCCCGAGAGATCGAGGATGTGCCACCAGTCGAGGCGCTTGCGCGCTATGGCGATACGCCGGCGTTGATCGAGGGGCTGAGCGAAGCGGCGGAGTAAACGCAGGACAGCTAGGTGGGGAGTAACGAGGATGGTTTTCTGGTTTGCGCTGATGCTTGGGACAGCCGCTCCGGCGATGCCTGCACTTCAACATGAAGCCACGAGCGCTGCGGCGCAAACGCTCGACGGGCGTGCCGACCACATCGCCGATTTGATCGTAGCCAAGCAGGTGGCGGATGCGACAGCGCTCGTCGATCCGCTGCTCGAAGAATTTGAAAAGGCCAATGCAGGCGAAAAGCGCCACATCTATTGCGCGGCCGATGCGGCCGAATCGCGGCGCTACATGGATGAAGTCCGAGCCCAGAAACCCGCAAGCCCCGCTGTCGTGATCGGGAAGGGGTGGTGTGTGGCGCTCTGGGCCAAGGGATACCTGCTGGACGATGGCGGCCAACCCGCGGCTGCGATCCCCTATCTGGTGCGCGCCGCCGCCATGCGGCCCGCTCAACGCCAATATTGGGCGGAGCTGACCTTTGCCTATCAGGCGATCAAGGCGTGGCCCGAGATGCTCGATGCCGGTCGCCACGCCGCATCCCTGGCGGCAGAGGCCGATGGGTCCGATCGTACGGCGTTCCTCTGCAAGGCATGGCACAGCATGGCCTATGCGCAGATCGAGCTTGGCCGCTGGGATGACGCGACCGAATTGCTGAACAAGTGCCTCGCGCTGGATCCCGGCTATGAAAAGGCGAAAACCGAGCTGGAATATATCGCGCGCAGCCGGCCAAAGACCTGATCCGACCAATTCCATTCAGGTCCGAATCCGTTCCATTTGCGGACGGCGAGCCGGTGACGAAATGGCGTCATGCCCGAATATGCTGTATGTTCCGGGGGTCATCGAATGCCTGCAGGACCAGACGATGTTTGCCAGAGCCCGCCGCCGCTATCTCGATATCCTTGCCTCGGTGTATATCTACAACGAGCATCGTGGATATCAGAGCCTCGACCGGGTGCTCGAGGCGGTCCGCGCGAAATATCCGGACGACGGCGATTTCATTGCCCAGGTCGAGAAACACCGGGCCGACGAGCGCAAACATTATCTGATGTTCAGGCGCTATTTCGAGCATCTCGGCATGAAGCCCTTCTTCGTCGATCGCACCTGCGGCCATATCGACCGGCTGATCAAGCTCACCTTCGGCTGCCATATCGACGATCTGGATACGGCTGCCGTGGTCGCTAGCGACACCCTGTTCAATCGCCTGTGCCGGATCGTGATGATCACCGAGATCAGAGGCATGAACCAGGTCGATGACCTGCTCCAGTCCTTCATCGTCAAATCTGATCATGCGCTGATCAAGATATTCAAGGTGGTCGAGCGCGACGAGCCGTCACACTGGATGCCCTACAAGGCCTGGCTCAAGGCGCATGATGGCGGCATGCCCAGGCTTTCGGAGCGGATCGCCGACGCCTGGGTCCATCGCAGCCTGATCTTCGTCAAGCTGCCCTTGTTGTACCTCAATCCCTGGCTGAGGCGCCGAACTGACTGGCAGGACAGCCACGACACCGAGCCGGTCGAGCAGTTGCTGGCTGCCTGAAGCTTAGTCCCGCTCGGGGAAGCCACGGCCCGCCCGCACCAGCACCATCGTCCGGGCGCCCCCCGCGCTCAGCACGAGCTTGTCGTTGCGATTGGAACTCACGCTGAGAGGCCGACCGAGCAATTGAAAGATCGCCTGTTCCTCGAGCATGATCGGCCCAAGGCATGCCATCTTGGTCGAGATCAGTGGGCCTGCCGTCAGCGTGCCGCGTGCGAAGCGGTATGAACCGCCAAAGCTATTGCAGCCGCCGTTCCCGCTGATCCGGCCATCGGTAAAGCTGATCGCCGGTTGGCGTCCGCTGCGGATCGCATGGCCGTCCACTGTCTCGATCAGCCATTTCCCGTCGATCACCGGCGCGCGCGCCTGCGCCAAGATCGGGTCGCCGCCGCAGCCGCGCACGGTCCGGCGACCAACCGTCACCATCACCCGCTCGGGGAACTCGCGGTCGCTCATGCCGTCATTGCAGGGCGCGCGGGTGATATCGATGGTGATGCGGGGTGTGACGTAGCGGCGCCCGTTGAAGCTCGGCCGTGGCTCTGGCGCCGTGGTCGTCACACGGGTCCGGCCGTAATCGCCGACATAGCGGATCAGGCCATGGTGGATCGTCAGCGTCCAGCCCGGCTCAGTGCCCAACGCACGATATGGCGCCTCGGGTGGTGCGGCGATCGCTGAACCGGCGAGAAACAGGGCAGGGGCAACAAGGGCAAGCGCGATCTTCATCTTCGTCTCCTTGCCTGGTCGGATAGGAGAGCGCGCCTGAACCGCTCGTTACGCAGCGGTTCAGCGGCGGGAAGGATTTTGCGCCAGCACTTCATAAGCCATCACCGCAGTCGCGACCGCTGCATTGAGGCTGTCGGCCTTGCCCAGCATGGGGATCTTGACCAGCAGGTCGCAGGCGGCGGCGTAGTCGGCGGGCATGCCCTGCGCTTCGTTGCCGGTCAGCAGGAAGGCCGGCGCCTGATAGGTCGCGGCGCGATAATTTGTCTCGGTATCGAGGCTGAGCCCGACCAGTTGCCCCGGCCCGGCGCGGAGCCAGGCGAGGAAGTCAGTCCAATCGGCCTGGACGATCGGCACGGTGAACAGCGCGCCCATGCTAGCGCGCACTGCCTCTACCGAGAAGGGATCGACGCATTCGCCGATCAGGATCAGCCCGCCGGCGCCGACAGCATCGCCGGTGCGCAGGATCGTGCCGAGATTGCCGGGATCGCGCAGCCGTTCGGCGACCAGCCAGATATCGGCGCTGCTACGGTCGAGCGACTCGAGCGAGGTGGCGAACTCCGGGAAGACCCCGACCACGGCCTGGGGGTTGTCCTTGCCCGAGAGCTTCGAAAGGATGTCGGGAACCGTCTCGATCGCCTCGCCGCCAGCTGCCTCGACATCTGCGATAAGGGCACGGACGAGTGGGTGGCCGGCGCTGTCGCGGGCGAAGAAGAGATATTCCGGAATCCGCCCGCTTTCCCGCGCCTCGGTCAGAATGCGCAGGCCCTCGGCGAGAAACAGCCCTTCCTCACGCCGATGCCGCTTCTCACGAAGCTGGCGGACACGCTTGATGAGCGGGTTGGAGTAAGCGGTAATCTCGCGGGGCATCTACTTCTTTCTTCCCCCCTCCCGCTTGCGGGAGGGGCCGGGGGTGGGCTCCCGCTATCCTCGAATGTTCCACTTGTGGGGGCCGGGAGCCCACCCCCAACCCCTCCCGCAGGCGGGGAGGGGAGTAAGAAGGAATCAATCCTCCCCGAACTTAGCCTCGACCAGCTCGCACAGCGCCCCGACCGCCTGTTCAGCCCCGTCACCCTCGGCGCTGATCACGATCGAATCGCCCATCGCGGCGCCAAGCATCATCAGGCCCATGATCGAAGTGCCCGTCACTGAACCCGCGCCGTCCTTCTCCACAGCGACCTCGACCGGCTGGGTCGAGGCGAGCGTCACGAACTTGGCACTTGCCCGCGCATGCAGGCCACGCTTGTTGGTGATGAGCACGGTACGGCTGACCGACATCAGGCAGCAGCCTCGCCGAGAACCTCGGAGGCGACCGAGATATATTTCCGCCCCGCCTCGCGCGCGGCGGCGACCGCGTCGACCACTTTCATCGTCTTGCGCGCCGATTCGAGCCGGATCAGCATCGGCAGGTTGATGCCGGCGATCACCTCGATCCGCCCGCGCTCCATCAGCGAGATGGCGAGATTTGACGGCGTGCCGCCAAAAAGATCCGTCAGGACGATCACGCCGCGCCCCGAATCGACCTCGCCGATCGCAGTGGCAATGTCGGCGCGGCGCGCTTCCATGTCGTCCTCGGGCCCAATCGCGATCGTCGCGATTCGCTCCTGCTTTCCCACGACATGTTCCATCGCGGTCACAAACTCCTCGGCGAGGCGTCCGTGCGTCACCAAAACGAGGCCGATCATTCCAACTGAATCCCATCCCCCAGACTAATCTGGTCATGAGCGACACCGGCCGCACCTTCCAGCGAGTCCTGGGGTGCCGCAGCAAGATCGCGGTGCGCGACCGTGGGCGAAAATCCTTCGGCGCGCAACCGTGCCGCGACGCGTTCGGCGACATGGACTGAGCGATGTCTCCCCCCGGTACAGCCAAAAGCGATCGTCACATAGGATTTGCCCTCCGCCCTGTAGCGCGGGAGCAACAGCAGCAGCAGCGATTCGATCTGCGCCAGCGCCGCCTCATAGGCCGTATCATCGGCGATATAGGCGCTGACATCGGCGTCGAGCCCGGTCCCGGGTCGCAATTTCTCCACCCAATGCGGGTTGCGCAGGAAGCGCATGTCGAAAACGAGATCGGCATTGCGCGGCACGCCCCGCGCGAATCCGAACGAAGTGACGGATATGGTCGGCTCGCCCAGCCCCTCGCCTGAGAAAGTGGAGCGGATTTGCTGCGCCAGTTCGTTCGCCGTCAAGTTGGTCGTATCGATCAGCCGGTTCGCCCGGTCGCGAAGGGGGGCGAGGAGCTCGCGTTCGCGGGCGATGCCGTCACTCGCGGGCCGGTCGAGCGCGAGCGGATGGCGGCGCCGCGTCTCCGAATAGCGCCGCTCGAGTTCGCCGCCTGCGCAATCGAGGAACAGCATGCCGATGTCATGGCCATGATCCCCTCGGAGCTTCCTGATTCGCTTGAGGATCCTCTGGGGATCGAAATCGCGGGTGCGGGCGCCGATGCCAAGCGCGAGCGGCTGCGACACGCGCTCGGCGCCCTCTGCCAGTGGTGCGTCGAGCAGGCGATCGAGCAGCAGCAGAGGAAGATTGTCGACGACCTCCCAGCCAAGGTCCTCGAGCGTCCTCAGCACAGTCGACTTGCCGGCACCCGACATGCCCGTGACGAGCAATATGTCCTTCGGATCGCGTTTCATGACGTCACGTCTAGCAGGTGGCGCAGGGCGAGTTCCACCTTGATCGGTGCGGAATGTTGATGGGGATCAATCGCGATCTCCGGAATCGGGACACCCACGATCGATCGCACGGCCGGTTCGGGCAGGCGCTCAACCTCGGTGGTCAGTCGCACCAGCAGCGAGATGGGAATCTGCGCGACATTGGCGATGGGGAGAATGCCCACGCCGCGCACCTCAATCCGCCCCGCAATCGTCGGTGGCGCGCTCGCGATCAGTGTGTCGCCGGACCTTGCCAGTACCGTATAATCGTCGCTGACCAGCACCGCACCGCGATCGATCAGCCTGAGCGCGAGGTCGGATTTCCCCGCACCCGAAGGCCCTTCGAGCATCACCCCGCGACCATCGATCGCCACTGTCGAGGCGTGGAGCGTCTCACTCATCTCTGGTCAGCCAGCGGCAGCCGGACGACGAAGCGCGCGCCGCAGAGCCTGTCCTCGCGCGATTCTACCACGATATAGCCCTGATGACCCTCGACGATCGTCCGGGCGATCGCGAGGCCGAGGCCTGAATGCTTGCCGAACTCCTCGCTCTCGGGGCGGAGCGACTCGAAGCGCCTGAAAATCTGCTCGCGCGCCTCTTCCGGCACGCCCGGCCCCTCATCCTCGACCCGGACGACGAGATCGTCATCGTCCAGCACGGCGGCAATCACGATCAGGCCGTTGTCGGGCGAGAAGGAGATCGCATTCTCGATCAGGTTCTCGAAGACGCGTTCAAGCCGCGCGCCTTCGCCCATCACAACGAGTTGCTCGCCGATCTTGTGATCGAATCTTATCTGGATACCGCGCTCGATGCCTCTGGCGATGCGGCTGTCGAGCAGCGCGGCAATCATCGCCCCGACATCGACCGACTCGAACTTGGCGCGGCTCAACTGAGCATCGAGTCGCGAGGCCTCGGAGATGTCGGTGATCAGCCGGTCCATGCGGTGGACATCGTCGCGGACGATCGCGAGCAGTCGCTCCTGCAATTCTGGGTCACGCACCGAGTTCAGTCCGTCGACCGCTGAACGGAGCGAGGCGAGGGGGTTCTTCATTTCATGTGCCACCTCGGCTGCGAACGCTTCAGTCGCGTCGATCCGGGCACGGAGCGCGAGGCTCATGTCGGACAAAGCGCGGGCGAGCATGCCGACTTCGTCGCGCCGTGAGGGCAGGCGGGGCACCACCACTTCGCGCGCGCGGCCAAGCCGAACGCGTACGGCTGCACGGGCGAGTCGGCGCAGCGGACGGACGATCGTCCGCGCCAGGAACAACGACAGCAGCACCGAAACGATCGAAACGATCGCCAGCACCACGCTCAGGCGGAAGCGCTCGATCCGGACGATCTGGGTGATGTCGCGGGCATTGAGCGTCGTCATCACCACCCCGCCGGTGGGCAGGGCGGCGGCTGCGGTGATCACCGGCGTCCGGTCCGGCGCGCGCCACACAGTCGCCGGCGCGCTTTCAGTCGTGCGCGCGGTGTGGACGTCAGGCCATTCATTGCCATTGACCTGCTCGCGGTAAAGCGGCGCGCGCGGCGCTCGGACGACGGTATCGATCATCGCGTCGAGCAGTCTCGCGGCGTTTTGTTGCCAGTCCTCCTTGTCCGGATCCTGGAGCACGAAGTTGCGTAGCCCCAGCGCTCTGGTGTCGCCGATCTGCTTGCCCTGGCCGTCGTACAACCGAATCCGCGCGCCGCTGTCCCGCGCCAGCCGCAGGGTGAGCACATCGCGCCGCTCGGGCGGCACAGCGCCGATCGCCTCAGCGATTAGTCGCACCTCGCGGCTTGCCTGTGCGACCCGGAAATCGACGATCCGGCTGCGATAGCTGTCGAGATAGAAGAAGCCGCCCGCGAGCAGCGCAAGCGCGAAGATGTTGACCGCAAGGATGCGCGGCGTGAGCGAGACCTGCCCGGACCAGCGGAGCGTCAGCTCGCGGTCGTCACTCCTCGGAGAATCGATAACCCGCGCCATATAAGGTCTCTATGGCATCGAATTCGGGATCGATCTGCCTGAACTTGCGGCGCACGCGCTTGATATGGCTGTCGATGGTGCGGTCATCGACATAGATATCGTCATGATAGGCGGCATCCATCAGCTGGTTGCGCGTCTTCACGATCCCCGGGCGCTGGGCGAGCGTCTCGAGGATCAGAAACTCAGTGACCGTCAGCGTCACATTCTCGCCGTTCCACGTGACGCGGTGCCGCGCGGTGTCCATCGCCAGCCTGCCACGCTCCAGGGCGACGCCGGCACTCTCTTCTTCTCCGCCTGCGCCTGCCTGGGCCAGCTCGGCGCGGCGGAGGATGGCTCGGATGCGCGCGATCAGCAGCCGCTGCGAGAAGGGCTTGGAGATATAATCGTCCGCGCCCATCGCCAGCCCGAGCGCTTCGTCGAGCTCATCGTCCTTCGAGGTCAGGAAAATGACCGGTGTCGTGCTCTTCTCGCGCAGCCGGCGGAGCAGCTCGAGTCCGTCCATGCGCGGCATCTTGATGTCGAAGATCGCGAGGTCTGGCGGATTCTCGATCAGCGCCTTCAGCGCCGTCTCGCCGTCCGAATAGACGCGGGTGAGGAATCCCTCCGCCTGGAGGGCGATCGAGACTGAAGTCAGGATGTTGCGGTCGTCATCGACGAGCGCGATCGAAGCCGTCATCGGCGTGCAACCCTTGTGTTGTAGACATCCGGGTTAGTCCAAAGCGGGCGCCCGCTCAACTCGCTCCCTGCTCGCACCACCTTGTTACGTGATATGACAAATTGTCTCGACTGGACATTTGCTCGATTTCAGACATATGCGCGACTCGTATCCAAACATTCGTGTTCGGCATCAACCACACTGCCATATTTCAGGAGAAAGAAGCCCGTGAGCGATCGCATTCCGGACGCCGGCCTCGAGGCCCAGGGAATTGAAACCCGGGCAACCTTGCACTGGAATCTCGTCACCGCGCGGCTGATCGAAGCCGCGGTTGCACGAGGTGAGGGCAAGCTTTCCGCCGATGGCCCGCTGGTGGTCGAAACCGGCCCGCACACCGGTCGCTCCGCGCAGGACAAGTTCATCGTCCGTGATGCCGAGACCGAAAAAACGGTCTGGTGGGGCAAGAGCAACAAGGCAATGACACCGGAGCATTTCGCCGCGCTCAAGGCCGACTTCCTCGCTGCCCTTAAGGACAAAGAGCACCTTTTCATCCAGGATCTGTTCGGCGGTTCGCAGCCGGAACACCGCGTTCGCGTCCGCATCGTGACCGAGCTCGCCTGGCACAACAGCTTCATCCGCACGATGCTGGTCCGCCCCGAAGAGAGCCAGCTTCGTGGCTTCGAGGCCGAATATACGATCATCGACCTGCCCAGCTTCCGCGCTGACCCGGGGCGCCATGGCTGCCGGTCGGAGACGGTGATAGCCGTCAACTTCACCGACAAGCTGATCCTCATCGGAGGCACGCGCTATGCGGGCGAGATGAAGAAGTCAGTGTTCAGCCTGCTCAATTATCTGCTGCCGCCGACTGGCGTGATGCCGATGCACTGCTCGGCCAATATCGGCCCCAAAGGCGACACCGCCGTGTTCTTCGGCCTGTCGGGCACCGGCAAGACGACGCTCTCGGCCGATGCAAGCCGCACGCTGATCGGCGATGACGAGCATGGCTGGTCCGATACCGCCGTCTTCAACTTCGAGGGCGGCTGCTACGCCAAGATGATCCGTCTTTCGGCCGATGCCGAGCCGGAGATCTTCGCGGTGACCAAGCGTTTCGGCACCGTGCTCGAGAATGTCGTGATGGACAATGTCACGCGCCAGCTCGATCTCGACGATGCCAGCCTCGCCGAGAACAGCCGCGGCGCCTATCCGATCGACTTCATCCCGAATGCCTCGGCAGAGAATATGGGGCCGGTGCCGCGCAACATCGTGATGCTCACGGCGGACGCTTATGGCATCCTCCCGCCGATCTCGAAGCTCACGCCGGATCAGGCCATGTACCACTTCCTCTCGGGCTATACCGCGCGCGTCGCCGGTACCGAGATCGGCGTGACCGAGCCCGATGCGACCTTCTCGACCTGCTTCGGCGCCCCCTTCATGGCGCGTCACCCGTCGGTCTATGGCAACCTGCTCAAGAGCCGTATCGCCAAGGGCGGGGTGGATTGCTGGCTGGTCAACACCGGCTGGACCGGCGGCAAATATGGTGTCGGCCGCCGCATGCCGATCAAGGCGACCCGCGCGCTGCTCAACGCAGCGCTCGACGGCAGCCTGAACAATGCCGAGTTCCGCACCGATCCGAATTTCGGCTTCAAGGTTCCGGTGAGCGTGCCGGGCGTGGATTCCTCAATCCTCGATCCGCGCGAAACCTGGGCCAACAAGGCCGAATATGACGCGACAGCGGCCAGGCTGGTCGATCTGTTCGTCGATAACTTCGCCCAATTCGCTGACGATGTGGACGAGGGGGTGCTCCAAGCCGCTCCCAGGACCGCCGAAGCAGCCTGAAACGCCCGGTCATCGATCGGGCCCGACGAGAAAGCCCGATCGATGACCGACCTTCCTTACCGCCCCTTCGCAGATGACGCCGCGATCCACCGGATCGGCGAAGGCTTGCTGGCGCGCACGCTCCCACGCGACGACTGGACCCACGAGGCACACCTCGCGGCAACGCTATGGCTGATCCGCGACCGGCCTGATGTCGACGTCGACACCAGGATCGCGACCATCATCTCCCGCTACAATGAGAGCGTGGGCGGGGTGAACGACGACCACCAGGGCTATCACGACACCATTACTCATGTTTTCGTCGCGGGGATTCGGCTGCATCTGGCCGGGCGCCCAGGCGGCGAACCGGTCGCGGACGCCGTCAACAGCCTTCTCGCGAGCCCAATGGGGAAGCGCGACTGGCCGCTCCGCTTCTACAGTCGTGATCTGCTCTTTTCCGTGTCCGCGCGACGCAAATTCGCGGCCCCCGACCTCGCACCTTTGCCAGAGGCGTGATAGGGCAGCGCCTTATCCCCCAGCCGCGAAGGATCAGCCATGGGAATGCTCGACGGACTGCTCAGCCAGGTCACTGAAAATGTCGATGTGAAGAACCTCGCGGCCAAAGTGGGGCTGACGCCCGAACAGATCGAATCGGCTGTGACCGCGCTCGGCCATGCCCATGCCGCACCGGGAGACACAGTCGATACCGCCGCTGCATCGACCGGCCTGCCGGCGGATATCCTCCAACAGATCGTCGGCCATATCGGCGGCGAGGGCGCGCTCGGCAAATTCGCCGGCCTGCTCACCGCCCAAGGCGGCGAGGGCGTCCTGGGCCAACTGGGCGATATCGCATCGGGGCTGTTCGGCAAGCACTGAGGGCCAGGCACGAGCCACCGACGCACTCCCATCACTCGCCGCGAGCCGCGCTGGCGAGCCGCGCTGGCGAGGCACAGGGCGATGGGATAGATCGTGCTGATGACCGAGACCGAACATTATCGCGCGCAGGGCTATGTCGCGCTGCCCCGGCTTTTCTCTCCGCAGATCCTGGGCGGATTCTATGAGGTCATGCGCGCGGATCTCGGCCTTAGCGAGGCGGGCGCCCGGAAATTCATTGCGCGTGGGCCCTTGCTGACCAAGGACGCCATAGAAGTCTATGCGCTGCAATATCCGCCGATGCTGACCTTCCTCTGGGGACTGACCCCGCGCATCGCGCTGGCGACCGGGTGCGAGCTGTTGCCGACCTACGCGTATTTCCGGCTCTACCAGAAAGGCGATATCTGCCGCGTCCACACGGATCGGCCGGCATGCGAGCATAGCCTCTCGCTCACCATCGCCTATGGCGGCGATGAGACCTGGCCCCTCTCGGTCGCCACAGACCCCGATCCCGAACCAAAGCCGGTCGCTCACGAAGACTTCGGGGGCAGCCCCTATGGCTCGGTTGCGATGCAGCCGGGCGACGGCGTCCTGTATCAGGGGGTCCATCACCGCCACGGACGGATCGATCCCAATCCGAACCCGTGGTCGGCGCATCTTTTCCTGCACTGGATCGACGCCAATGGCCGCTATCGCGATCAGGCGTTCGATCGCCCGACCATAGAGCGTACGCGCGGCCGAATCTGATCGGCACTGCCTGCTGGCGGGCTCAGGCGGGCTCGACCAGCAGAACACTCCCCGCCGCGCCGGTGATCCGCACAGTCGCGCCGGCCGCGGCATCGGCTCCTTGAGCGATCCACGCGCCGTCACCCACGCGCACCCGGCCTTTACCCGCGACGATCGGCTCGCAAACCTCGGCGGTCGTCCCGATCAGCCGCGCCGCGCGATCATTGAGCAGGGGATCGGCGGTGGCGGGACCCTGCTTGTACCAGTGCCGTCCGAGCCCGACCGCGCCAGCGGTGAACAGCGCGAACAACAGCATCTGGAGAAGGAGCGGTGTGCCCGGCACGACGAGCACGGCCACGCCCGTCAGCACTGCGCCCGCCGCGAGGAAGATCATGAAGAACCCGGGCGCAATCAGCTCGGCAATGGCGAGCAGCAGCGCACCCGCGAGCCAGAGCGCGCCGAGGCTCCATTCCAGCCCGAACACAGTCATGCCGGACCTCCTTCAAACGGGCCGCGCGGTTTCTGCGGGCGCGCCGGCGGCGGGGCGGGCCGCTCGCGCAGCGCATCGCGCGCCAGCTCGCCGATCCCGCCAAGCGTACCGATCAGCTGAGTCGCCTCGACCGGGAACAGGATCGTCTTGGCATTGGGCGAGGTCGCGAACTTGCCGACCGCCTCAACGTATTTCTGCGCGATGAAATAGTTGATCGCCTGGGTGCTGCCGCCCTCGATCGCGTCGGACACCATCTTGGTCGCGGTCGCTTCAGCCTGGGCCGAGCGTTCGCGCGCTTCGGCGTCGCGGAAGGCAGCTTCCTTGCGGCCCTCCGCCTCCAGGATCTGCGCCTGTTTCAGGCCCTCGGCGCGGTTGATCTCATTCTGCCGCGCCGCCTCGGATTCGAGGATCGTCGCGCGCTTCTCGCGCTCGGCCTTCATCTGCCGGGTCATCGCATTGACGATGTCGGCGGGCGGCCGGATGTCCTTCAGCTCGACACGGGTGATCTTCACGCCCCAGGCTTCGGTCGCCTGATCGACGACGTGGAGCAGCCGCGTGTTGATCTCGTCGCGCTTCGACAAGGTCTCGTCGAGGTCCATCGATCCCATCACCGTGCGCAGATTGGTGGTCGAGAGCTGCATGATCGCAAGATAAAGGTCGCTCACCTCATAGGCAGCCTTGGCGGCATCGAGCACCTGGAAGAACACCACGCCGTCGACCGCGACCATCGCATTGTCCTTGGTGATGATCTCCTGGCCCGGTATGTCGAGCACCTGCTCCATCATGTTCACCCGCCGGCCGACGCGGTAGAAGAATGCCGGGTAGAAATTGAGCCCTGGCCTGGCGACGGTGGTGAACCGCCCGAAATGCTCGATCGTGTAGTGATAGCCCTGGCGGACCACCTTTATGCTCGTCATGAAATAGAAGATCACGGCAAGCAGCACGAGGCCGGAGATGGTGAGCGTCATGGGCGAAATCCCCCCGATTATCGATGCCGCGTGAACCACGGCAATGCGCGCAGAATAGCAGATTGGCGGGGGCGTTATAGCGAAATGCGACACGAATAGAGCGGCGCCGCGCCACCGCGTGCTGATTGACGAAAATGCCGCGGCACTGCACTGCGACGAGATCTCTTCGGAGAAACTCCCTGGGTTGGATTCGAAAACGCCCAAAAAAGGAGTGTTCGATGAAGAAGATCTGTACCGTGTTCGAGATTGACCGGACGACGCATCAGGCGACTGATGCGGTTCGTGCGGGATGGGTCCTCGATGGCGAAGGTGTCGCCACGATCAAGCATGATGGCACATCGTGCATGGTCAGGGACGGCGTGCTGTTCAAGCGGCTCGATGCCAAACGGGGGCGAACGCCTCCGGAAGGCTTTGAGCCGTGCGAGGCGGCGCCGGATCCGGTGACGGGTCATTGGCCGGGCTGGGTCCCAGTCCGCGCCGACGAACCAGGCGATCGCCATCATCTGGAGGCGTTCCGCGAAGGTCTTGATGACGGAACATACGAGCTGGTCGGTCCGAAGGTGCAACGGAACCACTATGGGCTCGAGCGTCATGAGCTTTGGCGACATGGCGCGGCAGTGGTCGAGGTGAAGCGAACGCGGGAGGCAATCCTGCAATGGCTGCTCGATCACGAAGAGGAGGGTCTGGTCTTCCACCACGAAGACGGACGGATGGCCAAGGTACGTCGAAAGGATTTTCGCATGCCTTGGTGATCGTGGGGCGGGCCTTCTGGCTCGCCCCCTTCTTCCCCTAGCGCATCTCCCGACCCTTGTTTACATGGACCGCCACGACTCGCCCCCCATGCGCAGGAATTGGCACCCAATGGACATTCGCCTCGGCCTCACTTTCGACGATGTCCTTCTGTATCCGGCTGAATCGGATATCGTCCCGAGCCAGACCAACACAGCGACCCGGCTGACGCGCGGCATCGCGCTCAATATCCCGGTGGTGTCGGCGGCGATGGATACCGTCACCGAGGCCGATATGGCGATCGTGATGGCGCAACTGGGCGGCATCGGCGTCCTCCACCGCAACATGACGATCGACGAGCAGGTCGCGGCCGTCCGCGCGGTGAAACGCTACGAATCGGGCATGGTGGTCAACCCCATCACCATCGCGCCCGAGGCGACGCTGGCCGAAGCGCAGGCGCTGATGGCGCATCACCGCATCAGCGGCATTCCCGTCACCGAGAAGAGCGGCAAGCTGGTCGGCATTCTCACCAACCGCGACGTGCGCTTCGCCGGCAACCCGCACCAGCCGGTCGCCGAGCTGATGACCCACGAAAATCTCGCCACCGTCTCGCCCGGCGTCAACCAGGAACAGGCGCGGCGCCTGCTTCATCAGCGCCGCATCGAGAAGCTGCTGGTCGTTGACGAGGATTATCGCTGCATCGGCCTGATCACCGTCAAGGATATCGAAAAGGCGGTGATGTACCCCAACGCCACCAAGGACGAGACCGGCAGGTTGCGCGTCGCCGCCGCCAGCACGGTCGGCGACAAGGGTTTCGAGCGCACCGAGGCACTGGTCGATGCCGAGCTCGACCTGATCGTGATCGATACCGCGCATGGCCATAATATCGAGGTGTCGCGCGCGGTCGAACGCGCCAAGCGGCTGTCCAACTCGATCCAGGTGATCGCCGGCAACGTCGCCACCGCTGAGGCGGCGCGCGCGCTGATCGATGCCGGGGCCGACGGGATCAAGGTCGGCATCGGTCCGGGTTCGATCTGCACCACCCGCGTCGTGGCCGGCGTCGGCGTTCCGCAGCTCACCGCAGTGATGGACTGCGCCGAGGAGGCCGCGAAGTCAGGCGTGCCGGTGATCGCCGATGGCGGCATCCGCACTTCGGGTGACATGGCCAAGGCGATCGCGGCCGGCGCATCGTGCGTGATGATCGGCTCCCTGCTCGCCGGCACCGAGGAAGCGCCGGGCGAGACCTTCCTCTACCAGGGCCGCTCGTACAAATCCTATCGCGGCATGGGGTCGGTCGGCGCGATGGCGCGGGGCTCTGCCGACCGCTATTTCCAGCAGGACATCAAGGATCAGCTGAAGCTCGTCCCCGAGGGGATCGAAGGGCAGGTCGCCTATAAGGGCCCGGCGCGCGAGGTGATCCACCAGCTGGTCGGCGGCGTGCGCGCGGCGATGGGCTATACCGGCTCGGCGACGATCGAAGACCTCCAGAAGCGCGCGCGCTTCATCCAGATCACCGGCGCGGGCCTGCGCGAAAGCCATGTCCATGACGTGACGATCACCCGGGAAGCGCCGAACTACCCGACTCAGTAACAGACGGGCTCGCGGCGGCGCTCGCCCGATCCTGTTCTGCGCGAGCAACCAGAACGAGATTATATGAACAGGGCTGCCAGAGTCGCGATTTCTCAGGAAACGCTTCAGATTATCGAGGCAGGCGCCTATCGTAACGGCACCGGCGATCTCGTGTCGATACAAGCCGCGGCATCCGAAGCAGTTGCGAATACAAGATTATTCAAGCCGGAAGATTTTCCGTCGCACATCGATCCGATCCGGCGCGACGTGGCAACCATGTTCGAGCTGACCGACGAAACCACCCTGGCGGCGGCTTCTCGTCTCAGCGATGATGACGACGATGTTTTGGTTCTGAACTTTGCGTCCGCCAAGAATCCCGGCGGAGGTTTTTTGAGCGGCTCCCAGGCTCAGGAGGAATCCCTGGCGCGGTCGTCGTCGCTATATTCCTGCCTGAATGCGAAGTTCGAGATGTACGACTTCAACCGTGCGAACGATTCCTGCCTCTATTCAGATTGGATGATCTACTCGCCGAAGGTGCCGATCTTCAGGGACGATGACGGCGCGTTGCTCAACGCGCCTTATATGGCCTCTTTCGTTTCGTCGCCCGCCGTCAACGCCGGCGCGGTCCGGCGCAACGAGCCCGATCGGGTCGGCTTGATCGATACCGTCAATCGCGAGCGTGCCCGCAAGATTCTGTGGATAGCCAGCCAGCACGGTCATCGCACGTTGATCCTGGGCGCGTGGGGATGTGGGGTTTTCCAGAACGATCCTCGCGCAATCGCCGGGATGTTCCACGATCTCCTGACCGGAGAATATGCGAACAGCTTCGAGCGCGTGATCATGGCGATCTATGACAAGACGCCCGATCGCGATGTGTATGGGGCGTTTGCGGAGTTCTTCCCGGCATGACCCCCTCATCCCGAGTCCAGGCAGCGATCGAGCTGCTTGATGCGATCATCGCCGCCGCACGTGATCAGGGCGCCGCCGCTGATACGCTGATCGCCCGCTATTTCGCTGAACGCCGCTATGCCGGCAGCAAGGATCGCCGCGCGGTCCGCGAGCTCGTCTACGCCGCCATCCGGCAGCTCGGCGAGCGCCCGCGCAGTGGCCGGGCCGCGATGCTGACCCTCGCCGCGCAGGATCCGGAGATCGCCGCGCTGTTCGACGGTATCGGCCACGGGCCACCATCAATCGGCGCCAGCGAAGTCGCGGCAAAGCCCGGCGTCGCACCCGAATGGATGCTGTCCCGGCTCGAAAAGTCCGAAGTCGCCGAAAGCGAATGGCCGGCGCTGATCGATCGCGCGCCGCTCGATATCCGGATCAACTGGCTCCAGCCCGCACCGCCGCCGATCGAGGGCGCAATCCCGATTCCCGGCCTCCCCGATGCGCTCCGGCTCCCGTCAGGCACCAATATCGAGACGCTCGACGCCTATAAGGGCGGCGCGATCGAGGTGCAGGATGCCGGCAGCCAGATCGTCACCCTCGCGGCGCATGCGGCACCCGGCACGCGCATCGTCGATCTCTGCGCAGGTGCCGGCGGCAAGACGCTCGCGCTCGCCGCGCTGATGGGCAATGAAGGCGTGCTGCTCGCGACCGACACTGATCGCGCCCGCCTCTCGCGGCTCGCGCCGCGCGCGGCGCGGGCAGGGGCCACGATCGTCGAGACCAGGCTGCTCAATCCCAACCATGAGACCGAAGCGCTCGAGGATTGGGCGGGGACCGCCGATTGCGTGCTGATCGACGCGCCCTGTTCGGGCACCGGCACCTGGCGCCGCAATCCCGAGGCGCGCTGGCGACTGTCGCCCGACCGGATCGAGCGCCTCGTCGAAACCCAGCGTCATGTCCTCGAGATCGGTGCCGGTCTCGTCAAACCCGGTGGCGCGATCGTTTATATCGTCTGTTCGCTGCTGGACGAGGAAGGTGCTGGGCAGGTCGCGCATTTCCTGGCCACCCATCCAGGCTGGCGTTCCGCGTCACTCACGCTCCCCGCCGGGCGGGTCCGCGGCGACGGTATCCGCCTCACGCCGGGGCATGACGCGACTGACGGGTTTTTTGTCGCAAGACTTGAAAGCCCATGCTAGCTCTGGCCATTGTGCTGAAGCTGGAGTTGATCATGCGCTATACGACCGTCGCCGCTGCCGCTGCGCTGACGTTGCTCACCGTTACGACGTCGCTTCACGGCCAGCGCCCCGACGACCAGATCGATCCGCGCTCGATGGCGCTGCTCGCCAAGGGGCAGGCGGCGCGGGCCAGCGGCAATCTCGATGCCGCGACAGACGCGCTCGAAAGCGCCCTCGCCGTCGATCCGCGCAACCGAAGCGCCTTTGTCGTGCTCGGCGAGGTCGCGACTGCGCGTGGCCTGCCCGGCAAGGCGATCCGCTATTATCGCGAGGCGCTGTTGCTCGAGCCGAACGACGTTGCCGCGCTCAAGGGCCAGGGCGAAGCGCTTGTCGCCAAGGGCGCAGTCCAGCGCGCCAAGGACAATCTCACCAAGATCCGCTCGCTTTGCGTCAAGAGCGGCTGCACCGAGGCAACTGAACTTGCCGCAGTCATCGCCAAGGGCCCGCCCATCGCGACGGCTGCCGTCCAGGTGCCGGTGGTGAAGCCGACGGGCAAGGAATAACCCTATCTCCCTCTCCCGGCGGGAGAACCAGCTGATCCAAGCGTAGCGGCACCTTCTTCTCCCTCTCCCCCTGTGGGAGAGGGAAGGGGCCMATCGCTTCTGCGATGGGAAGGGTGAGGGGGACTCTTTGTAGGTCGCCGCCGAACCTCACTCCCCCTCATCCTTCCGTCGCTTCGCTCCTCCCTCCTTCTCCCACAGGGGGAGAAGGAATTCAGCTCAGCGCTCGCGCCAGCTCCACAAATTCCACCACACTCACCGTCTCAGCCCGCCGCGTCGCCTCGATCCCGACGCGTTCGAGCGCCTCGAGCGCCCCAGGCACCGATTTCAAACTCTGCCGCAGCATCTTGCGCCGCTGGCCGAACGCAGCTGCGGTCAGCCGTTCCAGCACAGCGAACTTGACGCCGGCCGGCTCTTCTTCAGGTACGATGTGAACAACGGCCGACATCACCTTGGGTGCAGGCGTAAACGCTGACCGGTGCACCGGCATCGCCAGCTTGGCGCTGCTCCGCCACTGCGCCAGCACAGCCAGCCGGCCATAGGCTTCACCATCTGTCGGCGCGACGATGCGTTCAGCGACCTCTTTCTGAAACATCAGTGTCAGGCTTTGCCACCAGGGCGCCCAATCGGCTGACAGCCACCGCACAAGCAAGGCGGTTCCGATATTGTACGGCAGGTTGGCGGCAATATGCGGCCGGCCCTCAAACAAAGCCGCCGCGTCGATTTCGAGCGCATCATCCTCGATGACCCGCAACCGGCCCGGAAAGGCCTCGCCGAGCTCAGCTAGTGCCGGAATGCAGCGCCGGTCGCGCTCGATAGCCGTCACGCGCGCGCCCGCTCCAAGCAACGCGCGGGTCAGGCCGCCCGGGCCAGGACCGATCTCCAGCACCTCGGCGTCCGTCAGATCCCCCGGAATCCGCGCAATCCGAGCCAGAAGCTGCGCATCAAGCAGGAAATTCTGCCCCAACGCCTTGCTGGCGGCGAGCCCGTGACGCGCGATCACTTCGCGCAGCGGGGGCAGGGGATGAAGCGGGGTCACGCCCCCGCGGCGGCGCGGCGCTCGGCCGCGCTCGCGGCAAGCTGGATCGCGGCGATCATCGCTCCGGGCTCGGCCACATCCTTGCCGGCTATGCCAAAGGCGGTGCCATGATCGGGTGAGGTGCGCACGATCGGTAGGCCGAGCGTCATATTGACGCCTTCGTCGAAAAAGAGCGTCTTCAGCGGTATCAGCGCCTGGTCGTGATAGCAGCAGAGCGCAGCGTCATAGGTCGCCCGCGCCCGCGCATGGAACATGGTGTCGGACGCGAACGGCCCCGTCGCCTCGATCCCTTCCTCGCGCAAGATCTCGATCGCCGGCGCTATGAACTCGATCTCCTCGCGCCCGATCGCCCCGCCTTCGCCGGCATGCGGGTTGAAGCCGGCAAAGGCGAGCCGCGGCACCAATATGCCGAAATTCCGGGTCAGCCCGCGCGCCGTCGCGCGCCCCTTGGCGACGATCAGCTCAATCGAGAGCAGCTCCGAGACGCTGGCAAGCGGCACATGCGTGGTGATCGGCACGACGCGCAGGGTCGGCCCGGCCAGCATCATCACCGCATTTTCGCCGGCAATGCCGCAGCGTTCAGCGACGAACTCGGTCTGGCCGGGATAGGAGAAGCCGATCTGATAGAGCTGCGCCTTGGACACTGGCCCGGTCACCAGCGCACCAGCCGTGCCCGATCGGGTCAGTCCGGCCGCCATTTCCAACGCATGGAGCGCACAGCGTGCGCCATCGACATCGGGCGTGCCGGGTGTGATCTCACCGCCATCCTCGACATTCAGCACCGGTAGCGCGCCCGCAAAGGCGGCGCTTGCCTCTGCAGGGTCGAAGATCCGGGCGACCGGTCCTTGCCAGACCGCACTGATCGCGCGGGCGTCGCCCACCGCGAAAAACGGCACCAGCCCCGCTGACTCACGCGCGGCCCAGGCTTTGGCGATGATCTCGGGGCCGATCCCGGCCGGATCGCCCATGGAGACCGCAAGCGGCGCGATCATGCGAGGTTCCCGGTATCAGCGATATTCGATCACCGCATCACGACGCAGATCGCGCAGCACTGCTTCCGCGCGCTTGTTCACGCGCCCCGCGGTGATCTGTTCAGAGACTTGGTCGGGCTGCGGAATTGCAACTTGCGGATCATCGCGCCCGCACAGGACGAGCGTGCGGACGCCCTCCTCGGGGGTGCCGAACCACGGGGTCGCCTGGCCGATTTGCATAGCCAGGACCATGTCCTGAAGTTTCGGCGGCAACTGTTTGACAACGACTGAATCATTGTCG
Source organism: Sphingomonas sp. P3_C5 (assembly GCF_056402635.1). NCBI lineage: Bacteria > Pseudomonadati > Pseudomonadota > Alphaproteobacteria > Sphingomonadales > Sphingomonadaceae > Sphingomonas > Sphingomonas sp. P3_C5. Next base: position 87,825 of record NZ_JBFUHA010000010.1, on the reverse strand, counting down.
ACAACTTCGGCGTTCAGCTCAGCCGCGACGCTGGCGACGGTGCCGCAGCCCCGCAACGCCCGCGTGGCCGTTTCAAGCTCGGCAACCCGCGCTGTCGCACCCGCCTGAGTGGTGCCCGCAGGGAAATGCACGGTCAGCTGCTTGAGCGTCAGCTTTGCGTCACGAGGATTCGTCTCGCCCACGATGCGCTTGTCGACCAGGTAGAGGATCGAGAAGCCGCCGGGGACCTCAATCGGGCCCGCGACTTCGCCAACACCCAGTTTCTGCGCTGCCTGGCTGAGGCTGTCGGGCAGATAGGCGAGCTGGTTGGTGCCGATCCAGCCAAGGTCGCCTTGCTGCGCGCGTGCCGAGGATTCGGTGAACTGCGCATAATATTCGAAAGGTTTCTCACCTTTTTCGATGCTCTGGATCATCTGACGCATATTGTCGAAGACCTGCTGCGCGCGATCTTGCCCGGCGGAAAGGTAAATCTCTTTCAGATGATATTCGCTTGTGCCCTTTGCCTTTATGGTCCGGTCGATGAACGCCTTGACCTCTTCATCGCTGACATTGACTTGAGACTCGACCTTGCGGCGCAGATAGCGCTGCCAGGCAAGCTCGGCCTCGATCTGCCGGCGAAGCGTACGCTCTGACGAGCCGACGCTGCGCAGAAAGGCGCGCATCTCAGGCTCGGTCTTCTGGAATTGCTGCGCGACGCGGCCAAAACTCTGGTTGATCTCGTCGGCACTGATCGTGATATCGGCCGTCTTCGCCTGCTGGATCTGCAGCGTCTCGTCGATCAGCCCGCGCAGGATTTGCAATTTCAGCCGATCGAGATCTTCCGGACTCAGCTTCAACTGGTTCACCGCGACGATCAGGTTCACGCGCTGGTCGACATCGGTCCCGGTGATCACCGTCTCGTTCACAAGCGCGGTCGGCTTGCGCACATTGGGGTCGAGCTTGCCGAAAATCTGCATGTTCGCCGGGATGTCCAGCCCGACGGGCGGCACGCTATTGTCTTCAACCGTCTGCGCCGAGGGGCCGCTGACAGCGATCATGATCGCGAGCATCCCTGTGCCTGTAAAACCGACCCTGCGTCCGATCCGGGCCGCCTTCTTCATCGAAGTCATCACGTTTTTCAAAATCCCATCCCGCGCCATTGGCACCTGGCTATTCTTCCACTGTAGCTGAACCGGTGCTGAGCGGCCCAATCACTGCCACTCACACGCCGGATGGCGCACAATTATGGCAGACGTTTAGCGCCCAAGATTTTTGAACGCCAGTGACAAGACGAAGCTGTTACCTGCCTTGGCGTCGCCGGTGTCCTGATAGGTACGCCGCCATGTGAAGCCCAGCCGCAGGCAGTCGTCCTCATATTGGACACCGAGCCGGTGCCGAACGGGATCGAAACCGTCAGTCGTCGAAAGCGGGTCTTCGCTTTTGTCGGTCAGGTCGATCACGGTCGATCCGAATGCCGACCAGAAGCGCGTGATCTGCACTCGCCCGGCGATCCGCGCTTCCTCATGATCCTGAAGATCCTCGAGCGTCGGGTCGATATTGCGGTTGAGCCGCAGATAGCCGAGCAGCACATAGGTGCTCCGCGATCCGATCGTCGCGTCGATCTCGTTGCGGCGGACCGCAAGGTTGCTCTTGTCGAGCCGGTAGCGCGCCGTGACCGACACGAAGTCGCGGAAGCGAAGCTCGGTCCGCCCGACAATGTCGGAAAGCCGGTCGCTCAGCCCGGTTCCATTCGGGAACAGCACTGGCCGCTGGCCGAGCCGATAGCTCTGGCCGATCGTGGTATCGAGCGAGAAGCCGGGCAGGTCGAGCGCCCAGTCGGCGCCGTAGGTCACCCGGCTCGAATCGTCATATCGGTCGTAACCGGGGAATCGGTTGAGCGCGAAAAGGTTCGAATCCTCGAGATCGACTGCGCGCGCATCCTCATTCGGGATCGAGAGATTCTCGGTCTTGGGCGTCGCGACGATCTGGAAGCGCGGCGTCAGCCTCTGCGTGCCGCCTAGAAAGGCGCCAATGAATGGCCATTTCACATCGACCGCAAGCGCTGCGATCCCGCGCGCATGCACGCCTGACTTGCCCCGATAATTGACGATCGGTTCGGCGGCGATGTCGCTGGCATGATAGACGTCGCCGCGCGCATAGCCGGTGAAGGTCACTTCCTGGCCCCAGGGAGTCAGCTTGCGCAGGTCCCATTTCACGCTGGCAAAGGCGCGCTGCGTGTCCTCGCCCGCGGTGCGCGTGATCGCAAGGGTGTTGAGCTGGAGATCGATCTTGCCGCCGAGCACCCCCTCGTCGATCCGCCGGCGATAATCGATCTCGGGCAGGGCGATCGGCTGCAGGCCCTGGCGGTCATTGACCCGCAGCGTCTGCACGAACCAGCCCGAAATCGAGAAATAGCTGTCCGGGGCGATCCGCTCGAGGGTTGCGGTCGTGCGCAGCCGGTCGTCGTTCGAAATATCGTAACGGCGCAGGAAAGTCGGGTCGGTCGTCAGCCGCAAGGAGCCGCTGACCGACCAGTTGGGGCTCAGCTGATAGCGGGCGACGCCGTCGATATAGCCGCGAAACGCCTCTTCAGTGCTGGTCGGCACTGGGGTCAGCAAATCGTCGCTGCGCCGGCTGACGGTCGCATAGCCGGCGACGCTGAACGCGCCCTTTTCGCCAAGCGCGCTATATTGCGCCTGGAGCATCGGCAGCGCGTTGCTGAACACGCGCGGCGTGATCGTCAGCGCGCGGTTGGGGGCGAGCGCGAAATAATAGGGCTGGGCGAATTCGAATCCGTTGACCCGACTATATTTGAAGTCGGAGCTCAGCAGCCCGGTCTGGCTTTCGCCGCCCGCCGGGTGGGAGAAGGCAGGCAAGGGGAGGGACGGCAGCCCGAACAGGCTCAGCCGGGCGCCGGTATAATAGATCCGGTTCTTTTCAGGCCGATAGACCACCCGCACCGCAGTGATCTTCCAGCTCGGCTCCTTGGGGCAATTCTCGGCCGTGGTGACGGCACAGGGCGTATAGGCTGCATGTTCGAGCGTGACCGTCTCGTCGAGCGCGCGCGATCCATGCTCGGCGGCAAGGCGCCCGCCGCGCTCGAGCACGACCAGCATATTGTCGACCATGCCGTCCTTCAGCGAATCGGTCAGCTCGATCGAATCGCCATACGCCACGTCGCCGCCCGGATTGACCACGGCGATGCTGCCGGTCGCGACGACCTTGCCGGTCTTGCGGTTCCACACGACCTTGTCTGCGCGCAGCCGGTTGCCCTCGCGGTACATCCGTACATCGCCGGTGGCGGTCACCACATCCTGTTCATTGTCATATTCAAGCGTGGCAGCGCTGAACTGGACCTGCTGGGGGTCGGCCGGCTTCGCCTCTGCCGAGGGCGGCGGAAGCGGCGTCTGCGGCTGGGTGAGGTCCTGCGCACGCGCGGCAGTGCCGGCGCACAAGGCCAGCGGCAGCGCACAGCTGAGAAGAAGATCGGAACGCTTCACGTTGGAAAAAACACCTCCCAAGCGCGCCCCAATGGTCGCGGGTGACGCCGCCCTATCGCATCCGATGCGCCGCGCTGCAATCGCGCCGGTTTTGATGCCGGTTTCACTGGCCGTTTGAATGGACCTGCTTTGCCAGCAGAGTGTTGCTGTCCTAGAGGGATGGCGACTCACGTCCAGAACCATAATCAGAGGATCCCGATGCAGATCAGCTTTTCCACCTCGGCCCCCAATGCCGCGCTTGCGCTTCCTGTCGAGAAGGACGGGCTTGATCGGCTGTCGACGGGCGAAATCGGGGCGGATGCGTTGCAGGTGGTGTTGGGCGCCGCACGGGCGAGCCGTTTCGACGGTGAGGCGGCGGCTATGGTCGAGGCATTCGTAGCCGAGGGTAGCTCTGTGCGCCGGGTGCTGCTGATCGGGACCGGCAGCGGCAGCGAAAGCGATTATGAGCGTGCCGGCGGCGCAATCACTGCGCGTCTGCTGACCTCGGGCGTCGAAAATGTGGCGGTCGATTTCTCCGCGGCTGCACCCACCCCGAAGGCGGTCGCGCGCTTCGCCGCCGGCGCTGCGCAGCGCGGCTGGCGCTACGATATCTATCGCACCAGGCTCCCCGAAAAGGCGAAGCCAACCCTGGCTGCGGTCACCCTGCTCAACACGCCAGACGGCAGCGAGGCGGCCTGGGCTCCGCAAAAGGCGCTGACCGAGGGCCTCGAACTGACCCGCATGCTCGTCACCGAGCCGCCAAACATCATCTATCCGGAAACCTTCGTTGCCAGGGTGCTGGCTGATGTCGCCGGTCTCGGCCTCGAAGTGATGGTGCTCGGCGAGACCGAGATGCGCGAGGCCGGCATGGGCGCATTGCTCGGCGTCAGCCAGGGCTCGGCACGCGAAGCCCGGCTGCTCGTGCTCAAATGGAACGGGGCAGGGCCGGGCGACCCGGCTCTCGCGCTGGTCGGCAAGGGCGTCACCTTCGATACCGGCGGTATCTCGTTGAAGCCCGGGCCCGGCATGGAAGACATGAAATGGGATATGGGCGGCGCCGGCGCCGTCGTCGGCACGATGAAGTCGCTTGCCGGGCGCAAGGCGAAGGCGAATGTGGTCGGTGTATGCGGCCTCGTCGAGAATATGCCGGACGGCAATGCGATCCGCCCGGGCGATGTGCTCACCTCGATGTCTGGCCAGACGATCGAAGTCCTCAACACCGATGCCGAGGGGCGGCTGGTGCTGTGCGACGCGATCACCTGGGTGCAGCGCCATTTTCACCCCAAGACGATCGTCGATCTCGCGACCCTGACGGGCGCGATGATCGTCAGCCTCGGCAGCGAGCATGGCGGCTGTTTCGCCAATGACGATTCGCTCGCCGACCAGTTGCTGGCTGCCGGCAAGGCGAGCGGCGACCTGTTGTGGCGCTTCCCGCTCAGCGACGCGTACAACAAGCTGATCGACAGCCCGATCGCGGACATGAAGAATGTCGGCCCGCGCGGCGCCGGCTCGATCACTGCGGCGCAGTTCATCCAGCGCTTCGTCGATACCGGCGTTCGCTGGGCGCATCTCGATATCGCCGGCATGGTCTGGGCGGATAAGCCAGGCCCGACCTATGACAAGGGCGCGACCGGCTATGGCGTGCGGCTGCTCGACCGGTTCGTGGCCGACAATTTCGAGAGCTAGACCKGTGCATCTGTTGGATAATAATGTCACACATCCAACAGAAGTGGCGTCATGACGTCATATTTAAGTATTTGATTATACTGATAATTTATTTGCGCCCCGCTGGCGAACCCCGGCGATAGGTGTGACATAATTCTCCAACATCCGGCCGGGAACAGGCGATATCGATGCAGGTCGACTTCTATCATCTGACGGCCCAACCGCTCGACCGCGTCCTGCCGCGCATCGCCGAGCGCGTGGTCGAGACCGGCGGCCGGCTGTTGGTGGTCGCCGAGAACGAAGACCAGCGCGCCGCGCTCGACAAGCTGCTCTGGACCTACAATCCGGAAAGCTTCCTCCCCCATGCCGAAGCCGGTGGCGATGACGAGGCTCAGCCCATCCTCATCGCAGCGATGCCTGATCCAACCAATAGCGCGCGCAACGTCGCGCTCGCCGACGGCATCTGGCGCGAGGAAGCCCTCGCGTTCGACCGCGCCTTCCACTTCTTCGACGCCGACCGCATCACCGAAGCCCGCGCCGCCTGGAAAGCCCTGGCCGACCGCGACGGCATCGAGCGCCGCTACTGGAAGCAAAATGACGAAGGCCGCTGGGAACAGGCCGCCTAGGGACCATCCGGGTTGCATCCTCGGCCCCTCCCGACTAGGGGACCGCGACATTCCATCATCACCAAGACAGGAGCCGAACGGCCATGGCCGCGACCCGGACGTTTTCGATTATCAAGCCCGATGCCACCCGCCGCAACATCACGGGCGCCGTCACCAAGATGCTTGAGGAGGCCGGCCTGCGCGTCGTCGCCTCCAAGCGCATCCAGATGACCAAGGAGCAGGCCGAGGGCTTCTACGAAGTTCATCGCGAGCGCCCCTTCTTCAACGATCTCGTGTCGTTCATGATCTCGGGCCCGGTCGTCGTTCAGGTGCTCGAGGGCGAGAACGCGATGCAGCGCAACCGCGACATCATGGGCGCGACCAATCCCGCCAACGCCGAGCCCGGCACGATCCGCAAGGAACTCGCCGAATCGATCGAGGCGAACACCGTCCATGGTTCGGATTCGGACGAGAACGCAGCGATCGAAATCGCCTATTTCTTCAAGMCGGAAGAGATTGTCGGCTGAACTATAATCCTCTCCAGTGGGAGAGGATACGAAGCCTTATGAGCGAAGCGAATTAGGCGCAGTTGGTGAGGGGCTCCCGGAGCTATCGATAGCTCCCGGAGCCCCTCACCAAGTTTCGCTAGTCAGCAAGCTGCCAAGCTACACTATCAGTTTTGGCTGGATGCAGGTCGAAATGCCCCCCGGGCATTTCTCAATCATGCCGGGGGCATGATTGACCTGCACTCAGACAAAACTCCCACTGGAGAGGGATTTACCCAGCCGGCTTCGGCTTTTCCTTCGCCCAGATCGCCTCGAGCCGTGCAGGCGAGGCAGTGCGTTCCCGCAGCAATATGCCCTTCAGCCGCAGCGAGCGGCCGCTCACGCCCATAAAGCTGCCCTCGGTGAACCAGACCACATCATAGATCGCGCTATCGCTGCGCTGCTGGTCCGCATCCCAATAATTGCTGGTGATCAGCACCGGCAACCGGCCCTCGCGCTTGTCCGGCCCTTTCTCGACCATCTTCAGGATAGCATCGGCGAACCAGCTCGATTCGATCCGAGGATCGAGCACGCTCGATTGGGCCGCCAGCCCAAGCGACGCCGGGAAGCGCACATCGATGCTTTGCACCTCATGCGCCGAATCCTTGAGCGCCAGCCGCTTGCCATCCTTTTCGGGCGTCGCGGTCAGCAGCACCAGCGTCTTCACCTTCGTCTCGCTCGCCTTCTCGGCCTGCTTTTCCTGCTGGTCGGCACGGCGATCGGACCAGCTCATCCACAGGCTGAGCGCCGCGATCAGCAAGCCCGCAACGCCCACGAGCTCAGCCAGCGTGATCCAACGCCGCCGCGTCGCGGCCGCCTCAGCGCGCTCGACCTGCTGCGCGACTGTTTCCACGGGTGGCGGGGGCGGCGCTATCGGTTCGGCTGGGGGCGCTGTCGGCTCGATTGGCGGCTCAATCGGATCGTCGTTCATCGTCCACCTGCCTCGAGCAGTCGCCGGGGCGCGACGAGCTCCCAGCTGGTCGCTATCCGGTCACCGATATGGTCCCAATCGGTATCGCCGGTGTCGAGCCGCATCCCGATCCAACCGGCGGGGCCGGTATAGGCCGGCACATAATAATGCTCCGGGTCCATCTCGACGAGCATCGCCTGCTCCTCGCGCCCGCTGGTCTTGACCTGGACCGCAGTGCGGCCGTCGCCATGATGGTTGTGCGAGAAATAGGCGAACACCTTGCCCTTCTCGATGAAGAAGGTCGGCGCACCATGCGAGATCTTCTCGGCCGCCGCGGGCAACGCCATGCAAATGGCACGCACCTTGGCGAGGACGGATTCGGGATCGGGGCTCATCGCAGGACAAAGTCTGCCAGAGAGCGCGGATAAAGGCGATGCTCTTCGGCAAGCACACGTTCTGCGAGCGTGTTGGGCGTGTCGCCAGGCAGGACGGGCACCTCGGCCTGACCAAGCACTTCGCCGCCATCAAGCTCCTCGGTGACGATATGCACCGAGCAGCCGGCGAGCGCATCACCTGCCTCGATCGCGCGGGCATGGGTGTCGAGGCCTTTGTATTTTGGGAGCAGGGAAGGGTGGATATTGACGATCTTGCCGCGCCAGCCTTCCAGAAAAGCGGGTGGAATTATCCGCATAAAGCCCGCGAGCGCTACATAGTCCGCGCCTGCCAAGCGCAGCTGGTGGTCAAGCGCGCGAAAGAACGACGATTTATCCTTGGGTGTCGGCGGCGGCAGGTCGACTACCGCCAAACCAGCATCGCGCGCCCAGGCAAGGCCCGCAGCTTCTGGGCGATCGGACATGACAATCGCGATCTCGTAAGGACAGTCGGGATCTCGCGCTGCCTCGGCCAGCGCCATCATATTCGAACCACGGCCCGAAATAAGAACACCAACCTTGCGTCTCACAACTCCCCTCCCGCTTGCGGGAGGGGCTGGGGGAGGGCGTGTCCGCAAAGAGAAGTCCCATCTGATGGCAGGCCCTCCCCTAACCCAGTTTCAGGTGAACGATGCCCCGCATCGTTCAGGTCAGGCTGGGAGCCTGACCGACCTGAAACTCGCAGGCGGGAGGGGGACTTGGCTGCGTCACGCCTCAAAGGTCGCGCTCCAGGCCTCACGAGCGCTCCAGGCCTCATCGCTCCCGAACACAGTGCACCCCCGAACCCCAGCCTCGATCACCCCGATCCGGAAAACCGTCTCGCCCGCAGCCTCGAGGGCAGCCGTAACCCCGGCAACCTCACCCTCGGCAACCACCGCGACCATCCCGATCCCGCAATTGAAGGTCCGCGCCATCTCGCCGGGCTCGATCTGCCCCTGCGCCTGCAGGAACGCCATCAACCGCGATTGCGGCCAGGCATCCGCCTCGATTCGCGCATGAACCCCCTCGGGCAACACGCGCGGCACATTCTCCAGCAGCCCACCGCCAGTGATATGCGCCAGCCCTTTGATCCGCTTCTCCGCCAGCAGCGGCAACAGGCTCTTCACATAGATCCGGGTCGGCGCCATCAGCGCGTCGATCAACAGCACATCCTGGTCGAACAGGGCAGGGCGATCGAACTTCCACCCCTTGTCCGCCGCCAGCCGCCGCACCAGCGAGAAGCCGTTCGAGTGCACGCCCGAGGACGCCAGCCCGATCATGACGTCGCCCGGCGCGATCGCGGCGCCGGTCAGCACCCGATCACGCTCGACCGCACCGACGCAGAAGCCGGCAAGATCATAATCGCCCTCGGCATACATGCCCGGCATCTCGGCAGTTTCGCCGCCGATCAGCGCGCACCCGGCCTGGAGGCAACCCTCGGCGATCGAGGCGACGACGCGCTCGGCGACCGGCGGATCGAGCTTCGCGCTGGCATAATAGTCGAGAAAGAAGAGCGGCTCCGCGCCCTGAACGATCAGGTCGTTGACGCACATCGCGACAAGATCGATGCCCACCCCATCATGCCGGTCATGGTCGATGGCAAGCTTCAGCTTGGTGCCGACCCCGTCATTCGCCGCTACCAGAAGCGGATCCTTGAACCCCGCTGCCTTCAGGTCGAAGAAGCCGCCAAAGCCGCCGAGGTCAGCATCGGCCCCCGGCCGGCGGGTCGCTTTTGCCAGGGGTGCGATCGCCCGTACCAGCGCATTGCCAGCCGCAATCGATACGCCCGCCTGGGCATAGGTGTAGGGCGTATTGCCCAGTTCGGTATCGGTCATGATCGGCGCCTAGCCATAACTTGCTTGGATTTCCACGCCTGCTTCGCCAAAAGGGCGGCGACATGCCCATTTCCCGCCCCATAAGCCGAGCTGCCATCCTCATCCCGCTCGCTTTGGCGCTCGCCATCACCGGCGGCGTCGTCCTCGCGCAGGACGACCAGATCACCGATCAGGGCACCGCTTCGGCCGACAGTTCGGGTAGTTACGAGGTCGGCGGTATTCAGGTCGATGTTACCGGCAAGACCGCGGAACAGGCGCGCTACGGCGGCTGGAGGATCGCGCAGCGCAAGGGCTGGGCGCTGCTGTCGCAGCGGCTCGGCGGCGCCGGCGGCACCTTGTCCGACAGCGCGCTCGATTCGATCGTCTCCGGAATCGTCGTCGAGGACGAGCAGATCGGCCCCAATCGTTACATTGCGCGGCTCGGTGTGCTGTTCAGCCGTGCCAAGTCGAGCGCCCTACTCGGTGTCGCCGGCGAATCGGAGCGCTCCGGCCCGATGCTCACGATCCCGCTCCAATATTCGGGCGGTACCGCGCAGGTGTTCGAACAAGGGACTGACTGGCAAAAGGCCTGGAGCCGTTTCCGCACCGGCAACAGCACAGTCGATTATGTCCGCCCGACAGGCACCGGCCCCGACGCGCTGTTGCTCAACGCTGGCCAGACCGGCCGCCCGACCCGCGGCTGGTGGCGGACCATCCTCGATCAATATGGCGCCGGCGACGTGCTCGTGCCTGTGGTCCATCTTTACCGCGAATGGCCGGGCGGGCCGATCATCGGCGCGTTCGAGGCGCGGCATGGGCCGGACAACCGCATCGTCACCCGTTTCTCGCTACGCGTCGGCAACAGCGATGGGCTCGGGGTGCTGCTGGACGCCGGCGTCAAGCGAATCGACGAAGCCTATCAGGCGGCCTTGAAGAATGGCGGCCTCAGGGCCGACCCCAGCCTTTCCTGGCGTCCGCCCACGGCAGCTGTGGTCACGACTGACGAGGGCGATGACACTGCGACCGACACCGGCGATACGGCTGTGGTAACCGGCGGGACCGCGATCAACCTCCAGGTCGATACGCCGGGTGCTTCCTCGGTGATCGCCACCGAATCGGCCCTGCGCGGCATCCCTGGCGTACGGTCCGCGATCACGACCAGCCTCGCGCTGGGCGGCGTCTCGGTGGTGCGGGTCTCGTTCGATGGCGATCCGGCGGCGCTGCGTCCGCTGCTCGAATCGCGCGGCTGGACGGTGATTGGCAGCGGCACTACGCTGCGTATCAGGCGCGCCGGCGCGCCTTCCCAGGGCGGGCCATCAGCGCCCGCCGCGGACAACGCGACCAGCGGATGAGCCAGATCGCGCTGCCATTTGATTGGCCGCCCGACCCGCGCGACGACGAATTCCTCGTCAGCGATTCGAACGCCCGCGCCGTCCAGCAGCTCGAACGCTGGAGCACCTGGCCGGTGATGGCGGTGGTGCTCACCGGCCCCCGCAAATCCGGCCGCAGCCTGCTCGCGCGCATCTTCGCGGCGAAAAGCGGCGGCGAGATCATCGATGACGCCGAGCGCCAGAATGAAACTGCGATCTTCCACGCCTGGAACCGGGCCCAGGCCGAGCATCACCCGCTGGTGATCGTCGCCGATGCCGCCCCACCCGAATGGACGGTGAAGTTGCCCGATCTCCGCTCTCGCCTCACCGCCAGCCCGGTCGCGCGAATCGGTCCGCCCGACGAGACGCTGATGCAGGCCCTGTTCGAGCGCCAGTTCCTCCGTCGCGGGCTCGATGCCCGGCCGGACCTGATCCAGTGGCTGCAGCTTCGGGTCGAGCGCAGCCATGTCGCGATCCTCCGCACCGTCGATATCCTCGATCAGGCAGTGCTTGCCCGCCACAAACGCTTGTCGATTCCGCTCGCGCGCGCCACATTGCAGGAAGCGGGGCTGATTGCCGGCCGCGCCCCCGAATTGCCGATAGAGGCCCCATGACCCGCCCAGCCCATATCGTGCGCCTCGATGACGATGACGATCCCTTCTTCGCGGGCGAGGGGAGCGATCGCTATTTCAATCGCGAGCTCTCCTGGCTCGCCTTCAACCGGCGGGTGCTGGAAGAGGCGTGCAACGCAGCGCATCCCTTGCTGGAGCGCGTCCGCTTCCTGTCGATCTCGGGCTCGAACCTCGACGAATTCTTCATGGTCCGCGTTGCCGGATTGAAGGGCCAGCAGCTCCAGGACGTCGATCGCCTCTCCGCCGACGGTCTGACCCCGGGGCAGCAGCTCGCCGCGACGATAGCTGAGGCCGATGCGCTGATGGCGAGCCAGCAGGAAGTGTGGCGGGACCTTCGCGGCCAGCTCGCGGACGCGGGCATTGCCATGCTGCACAGCAATTCGATCGAAGGCGAGGCGGCCGATTGGCTCGAAACGCATTTCCGCGAGCAGATCTTCCCGATCCTCACGCCACAGGCGCTCGATCCGGCGCATCCCTTCCCGTTCATCCCGAACAAGGGGCTGAGCGTGATCTTCGATCTGGTCCGTAAGTCGGACAAGGAGCGGATTCGCGAGCTCGTCATGCTGCCGGCATCGATGCCGCGTTTCGTCCGGCTGCCGGGCGAGGTTGCGCGCTATGTGACGATCCAGACGATCCTCAAGCGTTTCGCGCCGCTGCTGTTCCCGGGCTATATCGTCAACGGTGCCGCCAATTTCCGTGTGCTGCGCGACAGCGATATCGAGATCGAGGAAGAGGCCGAGGATCTCGTCCGCTACTTCGCCAACGCAATCAAGCGCCGCCGCCGCGGTCGCGTGATCCGGCTCGAAATCGAAACCGGCATGAGCGAGGAGCTGGAGGCGCAGCTCAAGGAAGAGCTGGCCGGCACTGACGCAATCATCACTGAAAGCGCCGGTTTCCTCGGCATCGGCGACTTGGAATCGCTGGTCGACGAGGACCGGCCCGACCTGAAATTCCCGCCCTACAGCCCGCGTTTTCCTGAGCGTATCCGTGAATTCGGCGGCGATTGCTTCGCGGCGATCCGGGCCAAGGATATCGTCGTCCACCACCCGTACGAGACGTTCGACGTCGTGCTCGCCTTTCTGCGCCAGGCAGCCGAAGATCCTGATGTCGTCGCGATCAAGCAGACACTCTACCGCGCGGGCAAGCAGCCCGCAGTCATCAACGCGCTGATCGCCGCAGCCGAAGCCGGCAAGTCGGTAACGGCCGTGGTTGAGCTGAAGGCGCGCTTCGATGAGGAGCAGAATCTGCTCTGGGCCTCGGCGTTGGAGCGTGCCGGCGTGCAGGTCGTCTATGGCTTCATGGAATGGAAGACCCACGCCAAGGTCTCGATGGTGGTGCGCCGCGAATCGGGGCAGTTCCGCACCTACTGCCATTTCGGCACCGGCAATTATCATCCGGTGACGGCAAAAATTTACACGGATCTGAGCTTCTTCACCGCCGATCCTCGCATCGGGCGCGATGCAGCGCAGATGTTCAATTACGTGACCGGCTATGTCGAGCCGGTCGACATGACGCTGGTCAGCCTCTCGCCGCGCGACATGCGGCCGCGCCTGATGGGGCTGATCGACGCCGAGATAGCCTTCGCCCGGGCCGGCAAGCCAGCCGCGATCTGGGCGAAGATGAATTCAGTCGTCGATCCAGCCGTGATTGAGAAGCTGTACGAGGCGAGCGAGGCGGGGGTGAAGATCGATCTCGTCATCCGCGGCATCTGCTGCCTGAAGCCCGGTATACCCGGCATGTCGGCGAATATTCGGGTGAAGTCGGTGATCGGCCGTTTCCTCGAACACAGCCGGATCTGGGCGTTCGGCAATGGCGCGGCGCTTCCCAATGACGGCGCTCAGCTGTTCATCTCCTCGGCTGACTGGATGCCGCGCAATTTCGATCGTCGGGTCGAATATATGCTGCCGATCGAGAATCCGACGGTGCATGACCAGATCCTCGATCAGGTGATGGTCGCCAATCTCATCGACAATGAACAGAGCTGGGAGTTGCAATCGGACGGCAGCTATGTCCGGGCCAAGCCCGGCGACACACCGTTCAACCTGCATCGCTATTTTATGACCAACCCCTCGCTTTCAGGCCGCGGTGCGGCGCTGTCGGCGCGTGATTCGGTACCAAAACTATCGCTCAGGCGCAGGCGTTGAACGGGGTGGCCACGCTCCTGTTCCGCAAACCGAATCCCGACCCGGTCGCTGAGCCACGCACCGCCATCATCGATATCGGGTCGAACTCGATTCGCCTCGTTGTCTATCAGGGTCCGGAGCGGCTGCCGGCCGTCCTGTTCAACGAAAAGGTGATGGCGGGGCTCGGGCGCGGGCTCGCCGAGACCGGCATGATCGCCGAAAGCGCCCTCGAGCTTGCCAGCGAGGCGCTGGCCCGCTTTGCCGCGGTCGCGAACGAGATGGAGGTGACGCGGCTGCGCACCGTCGCCACCGCCGCGGTGCGGGAAGCAGGCAATGGCCACCAGCTGCTCGAAACCGCACGGTCGCTGGGGTTGCAGGTCGAGCTGTTGTCAGGCGAGCAGGAGGCGACCGCGGCTGGCCTCGGCGTGCTGTCAGCCATCCCCGATGCAGACGGCATTGTCGGCGATCTCGGTGGCGGCAGCCTCGAGCTGGTGCGCATTTCCGGCGGAAAAGTCCGCGAGCGCGTATCCTTCCCGCTCGGCGTGCTGCGCATCGGTGCGATTCGCGCCAAGGGGCAGGGCGCTCTCGAACGCCTGGTCTTCAAGGCACTCAAGGAAGCCGGATGGTCGGGGAAGGGGCGCGGGCTGCCGCTCTATCTGGTCGGCGGCTCATGGCGCGGCCTTGCGCGGCTCGACATGCACCTCAGCAGCTATCCCTTGCCGGTCATCCACCAATATTCGATGGCGCCCGCCGCGATCGCCCGGATGGGCCGCACGATCAGCCATGTCCCGAAAAGCTGGTTGCGCGCCGTACCCGGCCTCTCATCAGGCCGCGCTTCGACGCTCGGCGATGCCGCCGCGCTGCTCGCGGTTCTGCTCAAGCATCTCGGCACTGAGGCGACGATCGTCTCGGCCTTCGGGTTGCGCGAAGGCCTGTTGTTCGAGGACCTCGACGAAGAGCTGCGCGCGGAAGACCCGCTCATCGTCTCAGCCCGCGACGAGGGCCAGCGCCATGGCCGCTTCGCCGAGCATGGCGATCTGCTCGACCGGTGGATCGCACCGCTCTTCACCGGGGATACGCCGGCCCACGCGCGGCTCCGGCTCATGGCGTGCCTGCTGGCCGATGTCGGCTGGCGCGCAAACCCGGAATTCCGCGCCGAACGCGGCGTCGAGATCGCGCTCCATGGCAATTGGGTAGCGATCGATGCGCATGGCCGCGCGGTCGTCGCCCAGGCTTTGTTCACGAGCCTTGGCGGCGGCACGACGATACCCGCACCGCTCGATACGCTCGCGTCACCCGCGGACCTGAAGCGCGCGACAAGCTGGGGGCTCGCAATGCGTCTCGGTCAACGCCTCAGCGGTGGCCTCGCGGGGCCCCTGCAGCGCTCGCATCTCAGCGATGACGGCGAGGTCGTGACACTCCACGTCTCGTCTGATGATCTCGCGCTGTATGGGGATGCGGTGGAGCGACGTCATGCCGCGCTGGCGTTGGCCCTGGGGCGCGAGCCGATCGTGACTGCCTGATCTTTCTCGAGGCACGTCATCCGCCGTTCAGCTTCCGGCGGCAAGGATCGTGGCGGGGCCGTAACGTCCCAGCCGGGAGAAATTTCTTGATCGATCGCCGCAGGTTACTCGTCGCCGGAACGTGTCTGGGCGTGATCCCCGCCAGCGCCTGGGCGAAAACCCCGTTGGGCAGCGACAATCCGGCGGTCGACGCCTTTGTGAAGGCGCAAGGTTTCCAGGGCGTGATCATGCTCGGCAAGGCCGGCAAGCCGAGCTACGCCCGGGCCTTCGGGATGGCCGATATCGAGGCGGACAAGCCGGCGACGGTCGAAACCCGCTACGCGATCGCATCGATCTCGAAATGGCTGACGACGATAACGGTCCTCAAGCTCGTCGAACAAGGCAGGCTGGCGCTGGATGCATCGATCTCGACCTGGCTCCCTGCCTATCGGAAGGACACCGGCGCCCGTGTCATGCTCTCGCACCTGCTTTCCAACATGAGCGGCATTCCCAATCAATTCATCACCGCCATCAAGGCCGATCCGACGATCATGGCCCGCGAAATCCCCACCGCCGAAGGAGTCAGGCTCTATGCGTCGGGCGATCTCGTCTTCGAACCCGGCAGCAAGTTCGATTACGCGATGACCAACTGGTTCATCGTCATTGCCATTGTCGAGGCGGTGACCGGGCGGCCTTTTCAGGAAGCGGTGCACGCGATTACGCTCGATCCGCTCGGCCTGGTCAATACCGATGCGGCAAGCGTGATCCTCGACCTGCCTGACACTGCCAGATCCTATCGCGGAGCACCGCTGGCGCGCTTCGCTGTAAAGCGCCTGGCGATCATGGCGGCGGGCGGTGGCTATTACAGCAGGGCGGCTGATCTGATGCGTGCGGCGCACCTCATTTTCGACACCGGCTTCCTGAACGCCGAGTCGCGCCGTCAGCTTGAGACGATTCGGTCGCCGGCGGACGATTATGCGCTGGGCGGCCGCATCCGTACGCTCCGTATCGATGGCCAGACCCGGCTCGCMGGATGGGAAACCGGCAATACCGACGGCTATCGCTCAGTGCTCGGCCACCGCCTCGATGATCGCTCGACGGTGGTGATCCTCAACAACACCGGAATGTCCCAAAAGACGCTCGATCTGTTTGCCGACAGTCTGTTCGGTGCAGAGCCGCGAGTTGGCTGATCAGGCGGCGTCTTCGGTCCGTGTCATCTTCAGCTTCCCGTTGACCACCGCGAAGGCCAGTCGTCCCTCGACCAGATCGAGCGCGTCGCGCCCGAACTGCTCGAAGCGCCAGCCCTCCAGAATGGACAGCCCTTCGCGCTGCCCCGCGGCAAGCCCTTCGAGGTCCTCGCTCCGCGCCAGCAGCCGCGAAGCGACGTCGATCTCCTTGGAGCGGATCTTGAGCAGCAGCTTGAGCAGGTCGGCGACCAGAGCGCCGTCCTTGCCCAGCCCGGGCTTGCGATCGTCGCGCGCCGGCATCTCGTCCGCGCTCATCGGCACGGCAGCTTCGAGCGCCGCCATCAGCCGCGCGCCGATATCATTGCCCGCCCAGGTCGCCGACAGACCGCGGACCTTGGCGAGATCGGCCTGCTTGCGTGGCGAATGGCCGGCGAGATCAGCAAGCGTCTCGTCCTTGACGATTCGGCCACGCGGCAGATCCTTGTTCTGTGCCTCGAGCTCGCGCCACCGTGCCAGCGCCTTCAGGCGGCCGAGAACCTCGGGCTTGCGTCCCGCGATGCGGACGCGCTTCCAGGCTTCCTCGGGATCGTTGGCATAGTTTTTCGGGTCGCCGAGTCGCTCCATCTCCTGGTCGAGCCAGGCGCCGCGGCCGGTCTTGCGCAGCCGTTCGAGCATCTTGGGAAAGATTTTCGCGAGATGCGTGACGTCGCCGATCGCATATTCGATCTGGCGCGCATCGAGCGGCCGCCGGCTCCAGTCAGTGAAGCGCGCGCCCTTGTCGACCTGGATGCCGAGATAGGCGTCGACCAGGTTGGAATAGCCGATCTGCTCGCCCTGGCCGAGCGCCATGGCCGCTATCTGGGTGTCGAACAGCGGGTAGGGGGTCTTGCCGGTGAGGTTATAGACGATCTCGAGATCCTGGCCGCCGGCGTGGAAGACCTTCAGCACCTCCTCATTCTCGACCAGCAGGTCGAGCAGGGGCTTCATGTCGAGGCCGGGCGCCATCGGGTCAATCGCCGCAGCCTCGTTCACATCGGCGATCTGGATGAGGCACAGTTCAGGCCAGAAAGTGTTCTCGCGCATGAACTCGGTATCGACGCAGACGAAATCGGCTGAGCTCAATCGGGTGCAGAGATTGGCGAGGGTGGCGCTGTCGTTGATCAGGGGATGGATATGCATCTTGATCCCATAGCGAGGGGAGTGCGCCTTGACAAAGGCGCGTATGACGGGGAAGCGCGGCGCTTCGCATAACAGCCGACCATTTGAACAAAGAGACGATCATGCACGCCTATCGCACCCACACCTGCGTCGAGCTTCGCCCCGAGCATGTCGGGCAGGAAGTCCGCATTTCGGGCTGGATCCATCGCAAGCGCGAACATGCCAATGTTCTCTTCGTCGATCTGCGAGACCATTATGGCATCACCCAGGTGGTCGTAGAGAAGGCGACGTCCGATCTGTACGCGACGGTCGATACGGCGCGCGCTGAATCAGTGCTGACCGTCACTGGAATCGTCGCCGCGCGCTCGGCCGAAACAATCAACCCGAAATTACCGACCGGCGAGATCGAGCTTCGGCCGAGTGCTGTCGTGGTACAGTCCTCGGCGCACGAATTGCCGTTGCCGGTCTTCGGCGATGCCGAATATCCCGAGGATATCCGTCTGCGTTATCGCTTCCTCGATCTGCGGCGCGAGCGGCTCCACGCCAACATCATGCTCCGGTCCAAGGTGATTACGTCGCTGCGCCGGCGAATGAACGACCAGGGCTTCACTGAATTCCAGACCCCGATCCTGACCGCGTCGAGCCCCGAGGGCGCGCGCGATTATCTGGTGCCGAGCCGTGTCCACCCGGGGAAATTCTACGCGCTTCCGCAGGCGCCCCAGATGTTCAAGCAGCTCCTGATGGTTGCCGGCTTCGATCGCTATTTCCAGATCGCGCCCTGCTTTCGCGACGAGGATGCCCGCGCCGATCGTAGCCCGGGCGAATTCTACCAGCTCGATTTCGAGATGAGCTTCGTCACCCAGGACGATGTTTTCGCCGCGATCGAGCCGGTGCTGCACGGCGTGTTCGAGGAATTCGCCGACTGGCAGGGCAAGGGTCGCACCGTTTCGCCCTTGCCGTTCAAGCGCATCCCGTACCGCGAATCGATGCTCAAATATGGCAGCGACAAGCCGGATCTGCGCAACCCGCTCCTGGTCTCGGACGTCGGTCATCATTTTGTCGATTCGGGCTTCGGCCTGTTCGCAGGCATCGTCGCGGCGGGCGATGTGGTGCGCGCAATTCCGGCACCGAACACAGCCGACAAGAGCCGCAAATTCTTCACTGACATGAACGACTGGGCGCGTGCCGAGGGTCATGCCGGGCTCGGCTATATCACCCAGAAGGACGGTGAGCTTGGCGGTCCGATCGCCAAGAATCACGGCGAAGAGGCGACCCGCAAGCTGATTGCCGAAATGGGCCTCGGCCCCAATGATGGCATCTTCTTTGCTGCCGGCAAGGAACTCGCCGCCGCCAAGCTGGCGGGTGCGGCCCGCGCGCGGATCGGCCAGGAACTCGGTCTGATCGACGAGAGCCGCTTCGAATTCTGCTGGATCGTCGACTTCCCGATGTTCGAATATGACGAGGATTCGAAGAAGGTCGATTTCAGCCACAACCCCTTCTCGATGCCGCAGGGCGAGATGGAAGCGCTGCAGACCAAAGACCCGCTCGATATCCTGGCGTATCAGTACGACATCGTCTGCAACGGCGTCGAGCTGTCCTCGGGCGCGATCCGGAACCACCGGCCCGAGATCATGTATAAGGCGTTCGAGATCGCCGGGTACAGCCAGCAGGACGTGGACACCAATTTCGCGGGCATGATCAACGCCTTCAAGTTTGGCGCCCCTCCGCATGGCGGCTCGGCGCCGGGCATTGACCGAATCGTCATGTTGCTCGCCGACCAGCCGAACATCCGCGAGGTGATCGTCTTCCCGATGACTCAGAAGGCTGAGGACCTGATGATGGGCGCGCCGAACTTCGCCAGCGCGAAGCAGCTGCGCGAACTCAACATCCGCACGCTCGAGCCGGCGACGGCTAAACCGGCGGTGGAGGCAGTGCGACCGGAATAACTGGCTTTACCGTCACCCTGGACTTGTTCCGGGGTCCATCGTGCCGCATGAGTTCCGCCCGTTGCGTGTGCGGCGCGGTGGATGCCGGAACACGTCCGGCATGACGGAATTGGCGGGCAATGACGATCAACCTCTCCGACTATGAAGCCGGCAAAAAATACGACGGCGACTATGACAAGGACCTCGCGAAGCTCCAGGAGCGACTCGCGCATGTCCAGGTTGCGCATATCGTCCATAAACGCCGCGCGCTGATCCTGTTCGAGGGCTGGGATGCGGCGGGGAAGGGTGGGATCATCCAGCGCCTCACCTCCGAATGGGACCCGCGCAATTTCGAAGTCTGGCCGATCAAGGCGCCGACGCCGATCGAGCTCGGCCATCATTTTCTGTGGCGCTTCTGGAAGAAGCTGCCCGCCAACGGCAATATCGCTGTGTTCGATCGCAGCTGGTACGGCCGCGTTCTGGTCGAGCGGGTCGAGGGCTTCGCCACCGAGGCAGAATGGCGCCGCGGCTATGACGAAATCAACGAGTTCGAAGCTCAGCAGGGGGATTCAGGAACCACAATTGTCAAGCTGTTCATCCACACGACGCAGAAGGAACAGGACGAGCGCCTCAAGGCGCGGCTCGAACATCCCTGGAAGCGTTGGAAAACCGGCGCTGAGGACTATCGCAATCGGGAGAAGCGCTCCGACTATCTCGATGCGATGGCCGAGATGTTCCGTCGCACGGACACGCGCTGGGCTCCCTGGCACGCGATCGATGGCAACAACAAGAAGGCCGCGCGCATTGCAGCCCTCACGGTCATCGTCGAGCGGCTAGAAGCCAGCGTACCGATGGATGCGCCGCCGCTCGATCCGGCGTTGGAGAAGATGGCGCGCAAGGCGCTTGGCATCGATTAATGGGTCAGGCGGGGGCGAACGCCCCGTTTTCGTCCATTACGTGCAGCACACCGTCAGCAATCGCAAAATAGGCGCCGCGGAGCCTCAGCGTTCCGGCCGCCTCGCGCTCGGGGATGCAGGGGAAGGTCCGCAGATTGGCGAGGCTGACCCGCACCGTCTCCAGTTCCAGTTCATGGACCGCCTCGGGTCCGGTGCCATATTCGGCGACGACCCGGTCCCGCGCGTCGTCGAGCATATCTACCCAATGATCGATGAAACCGCCTTCGCCGGGTGGCTTGCCGGCAAAGCGCTGTGACAGGGCCGCGGCGACGCCACCGCACGAGCCATGGCCCATCACCACCACCTCGGAGACTTCTAGCTGGGTCACCGCGAATTCGAGTGCAGCCGAAACGCCGTGCCGTTTTCCGTCGAGCTCGAACGGCGGCACCAGATTGGCGATGTTGCGCACGACAAAGATCTCTCCGGGCGAGACATCGAAGATCTGGGCGGGATCGACCCGGCTATCCGAACAGGCAATCACCATCACGCTGGGATTCTGACCTTCGCGAAGCTCGGCCCAGCGCGAGCGCTGGCGAGTCCAGTCGGTGTCACGGAAGCGGTGATAGCCGCTGAGCAAGTCTGAAAAGCCGGTCATGGCGCTCCCTTTGCCGTCGAGAGGAGGGGGTGGCAAGGCCGGGCTGCAGTCGCTATCTGGCCTCCATGAACGAGATTACGCCGCTCGCCCGCCCTGAACGCCAGCGCAAGCCCGACTGGATCAGGGTCAAGGCCCCGACCAGTGTCGGTTTCGCCGAGACCAAGGCGATGATGCGCCGCCTCAACCTCAATACCGTGTGCGAGGAAGCTGCCTGCCCGAACATCGGCGAGTGCTGGACCAAGAAGCACGCCACAGTGATGATCCTGGGCGACACCTGCACCCGCGCCTGCGCCTTCTGCAATGTGAAGACGGGCATGCCGCGCGCAGTCGACCCGCTCGAGCCGCAGCACACCGCTGATGCGGCCGCTGAGCTCGGCCTCGAGCATATCGTTATCACCTCGGTCGATCGCGACGATCTGCCGGATGGCGGTGCGTCGCAGTTCGTGAAGGTGATACAGGCGCTTCGCCGCACCACGCCGAAGACCACGATCGAGATTCTGACGCCCGATTTCAGGAACAAGGCGCAGGCTGCGGTCGAGTCGATCGTTGAGGCGCGGCCTGACGTCTACAACCACAATCTCGAAACCGTGCCGCGGCTCTACCCGACGATCCGCCCCGGCGCGCGCTATTATGCGTCGCTGCGGTTGCTCGAATCGGTCAAGCGGCACGATCCTTCGATCTTCACCAAGTCGGGCGTCATGGTCGGGCTCGGCGAGGAGCGGCTCGAAGTCCATCAGGTGATGGACGATATGCGCTCGGCCGACATCGACTTCCTGACCATGGGCCAATATCTCCAGCCAACCCCGCGCCACGCCAAGGTCCTGGATTTCGTGACGCCCCAGGCATTCGACGCCTATGCGGCGATCGCCCGCGCCAAGGGCTTCCTGCTCGTTGCCGCTACGCCGCTGACGCGGTCGAGCTATCACGCCGGCGATGATTTCGAGAAGATGCGTGCCGCGCGCGAGGCCCAGCTTTCGAGGGGGCTTTCGAGGGGCTGATGCCGCGCCACTCCGAAACCCGCAGGCTGCCCTATAGCCGCGAACAGATGTTCGATCTCGTCGCCGATGTGGCCCGCTATACCGAGTTCCTGCCCTGGGTCAGCCAGATCCGCGTGCGCTCGAACAGCGAGACCGAGATGGTCGCTGACATGATTGTCGGTTTCAAGGGCCTGCGCGAAACCTTCACCTCGAAGGTCGAGAAAGTCCGGCCGGAGCGTATCCATGTCGATTATCTCGACGGCCCGCTCAAATATCTGCGCAACGATTGGGTCTTCCGCTCCGACGGCACGGGCTGCGCAGTCGATTTCAGCGTCGATTTCGCCTTCAAGAATCGGGTGTTCGAGATGCTCGCCGGCCAGGTGTTCGGAGCGGCATTGCGCAAGATGATCGGCGCGTTCGAGGATCGCGCCGCCGTGCTTTATGGGGCTGCTGGCGCGTCTCCGGCCGGGGGCAACAACAGCTCGAGCGCACACAGAGCCGCCTGAAGGCGGATGCCGCCGCGGCCCAGGTCGCCGAAATCCTTGCGATCAGCCACGACGTTGCCCGGGTCTCCGCCCTTTTCGGCGCGCGCGAACACAACCGTTCCGACGGGTTTCTTCTCGGTACCCCCGCCAGGTCCGGCGACCCCGGTGATGGCAACCGCGACATCGGCACCGCTCAGCTCGAGCGCGCCCTGCGCCATGGCCCAGGCAGTCGCGATCGACACGGCGCCGAAGGTTTCGAGCACGTCGGAGCTGACCTTCAGCATGTCGAGCTTGGCGTCGTTCGAATAGGTCACGAAGCCTGATTCGAAAATCTCGGACGATCCGGCGATTTCAGTCAGGGCGGCAGCGACAAGACCGCCCGTGCAGCTTTCCGCCACGCTGATGCGTCGGCCGATCGCGAGATTCTCCTCAACCACCCGCCGTGCGGCGGTGACGAGCTCGGTTGGGAGAATCGTGTCCATGGGATCAGGACCCCGCCACCGGGCAGATCGGCAGATCCTGCTTCTTGCCCTTGGCGGCATTGTCCTTGTTTACCAGCTCGATCACGCTCACGATCGTCTCGGCAAAATTGACGGGTGGCAGGGGTGCCAGTTCGGTCAACATATGGTCGATCGTCGCGCAGTCTTTCGGCTTGATCGCCTTGGCGAGTTCGGGCGCGAGCATTGCGATCACCATCGGCCGGATTTGATCGGAGTCGAGCATGGCCGCAATCAGCTTGTCCTGATCAGACCCAGCCCCGTCTTTTCCGGAACCCGCGGCAAGCTTGCTGATGCCGGTTTTTGCCTGGGGCCAGGCGCGATCGGCTTCTGCCTGAAAACCTTGGATATAGGAGCCCGTCGTCTGTCGGACCAAAGCCGTTGACGGAAGGACCTGTGCGCAGGCAGTGCCAGCTGCCTTGATCGCTTCGGGCGCAAGCACCAGCACCAGGCTCACGGCTTCGCCATGGGTCACACACGGTTGCTTCGCGGCCTCGGCTGCCTGCGCGCTGTTCGCGCCGAGCGCTAACCAGAGGGCGGCTGCGGCCGAAGCAGGAATTCGTTTCGTCATCACATCTTCCCCGGAATTCGAATGGTGGCAATCGCCTGGGCGGCGATCCCTTCGCCGCGACCGGCGAAGCCCAGCCGCTCGGTCGTCGTCGCCTTGACGCTAATCTGACCCGGCGCGAGCCGCAACAGCCCTGCGATCCGGTCGCGCATCGCCGTGCGGTGCGGGCCGATCTTCGGCGCTTCGCAAATCAGCGTCAGGTCGATGAAATCGATGATCCCGCCGCGCGCGGTGATCAGCGACGCGGCATGTTCGAGGAATTGCGCCGAGTCGGCACCACGCCATTGCGGGTCCGTCGGTGGGAAATGGGTGCCGATATCTCCCTCGGCGATTGTGCCGAGCAGGGCGTCAGTGATCGCATGGAGCGCGACATCGGCGTCGCTATGGCCCGACAGCCCCTTGTCATGTGGGATGAGCACTCCGCCGAGCCATAGTTGCTCGCCTTCGACCAGCCGGTGCACGTCGAAACCAGTCGCGCTACGCACCCGCATGCCGCCGCCATGGCGCGCCTCGGCGGCGGCGAAATCGGCCGGGTAGGTAATCTTCTCGAGCATCATGTCCCCTTCGATCAGCGCGACGCTGCCGCCTGCCTTCCGTACCATCTGGGCATCGTCGGTCGGCTCCTCACCAGCCCAGCCACGATGTGCGGCAAGCACGGTGTCGAAACGGAAAGCCTGCGGCGTCTGGATGCGGTGCAATCCGTCGCGCGGCATGACCTCGCCGAGCGTCGCGCCGCTCAGTCCGCTATCATCACGCGCAAGCGTATCAGCAACGGGCAGGGCAGGGACGGCACCTTCGCTCGTGTCGAGGGCGGCGAGCAGCCGGTCGATAACAGCCGCGCTCAAAAAAGGGCGAGCGGCATCGTGGATCAGCACGCGCTCGGGGTTGCCGCTCGCCAGCGCCTCGAGCCCGGCCAGCACCGACAGGCGACGGGTCGCACCGCCAGTGACATGTTCGACATCGCCGAGAGTCGCCGCCAGTGCCCCTTGCTGGCCCTGGCCGATCGCGACGACGACCCGGTCGATGCCAGGGTGCCTGGCCAATGCCGCGAAACTGTGGGCGATCATCGGTTTGCCGGCGAGGATCGCGAATTGTTTGGGCAGAGTCCCGCCGCTCCGCACGCCTTGTCCGGCGGCGACGATCAGCGCTGCGGTGCCGGTTCGCGTCATCGCGCCCGCCTAGCGGAACGGCGAAGCGACCGCCAGCCTTGCCGGATAGGCCGACCTCCCCTATAGGCTGCCCGTTTTTCAGGCACATGACCCAGACCCTCGCCCCCATCCAGATCGGACCCGTCCGGATCGAGCGCCCCGTGATTCTCGCGCCGATGACGGGCGTCACCGATATGCCGTTCCGCACGGTTGTTCGGCGCTTCGGTTCGGGGCTGAACGTTACCGAGATGGTCGCGAGCCAGGCCGCGATCCGCGAGACGCGACAATCGCTGCAGAAGGCGGCCTGGGACCCGGTCGAGGAGCCGGTGTCGATGCAGCTGGTCGGCTGCACGCCGCATGAGATGGGGGAGGCTGCCAAGCTCAGCGAGGACCGCGGCGCCGCGATCATCGACATCAATATGGGCTGCCCAGTCCGCAAGGTGACGAGTGGCGATGCGGGCTCTGCGCTGATGCGCGACCTCGACACTGCCGGTGCTATCATCAAGGCGATCGTCGCGGCGGTCAGCGTGCCGGTCACGCTCAAGATGCGGATGGGCTGGGACCATTCCAGCCTCAACGCGCCTGAACTCGCCAGGGTCGCCGAGGATCTCGGCGTGAAGATGGTCGCCGTCCATGGCCGCACCCGCAACCAGATGTACCGCGACACAGCCGACTGGGCCTTTATCCGCCGGGTGAAGGATGCGGTCTCGATTCCGGTGATCGCCAATGGCGATATCTGCTCGATCGAGGATGCCGAGAAGGCGCTTGAGCAATCGGGCGCCGACGGCGTGATGATCGGCCGCGGCGCTTATGGCCGGCCATGGCTGCTCGCGCAGGTGATGGAATGGTTCGCCAGCGGCCGGCGCATCGAGGATCCGACAGTCGAGCAGCAATATGATCTGATCACAGAGCATTATGATGCGATGCTGGCGCATTACGGCAATGAAGTGGGCGTCAACATGGCGCGCAAGCATATCGGCTGGTACACCAAGGGGCTGCACGGCTCGGCCGAGTTCCGTAATCGCGTGAACCAGATCGCGGATCCGAAGACGGTCCAGGCAATGCTCGCTGAGTTCTACGCGCCCTGGCGCAGCCGTGCGGCGGCTTGATCTCATGGCCGAAAAGGCGGGGCCAAGCTTCGCCGCGCTCTTTGCCAGCCTGCCGATAGCGGTGATGGTGATCGATCCGCAGGAGCGGATCGCCTTTGCCAATGCCGAGTGCGAGACTTTGCTCAACCTCTCCGAGCGAGCGATGCGCGGGCTGCCGCTCGAAAGCGTGCTCCAGCCGCCCGGGGAACCGAGCCGGCGCGACAATCAGGGTTTCGCCGCCTTCGATGCCGAGATCGAGATCGTGCGCGGTGGGCGGGTGATGGTCGATTATGTCGAGGCGCGGGTGCCCGACMATCCGGGCTGGCGCTCGATCACGCTCCACACAGGTGCCACTTCGCGCCGGATGGGTCAGTCAGTCGACCGGGCCTCGGCGGCGCGGGCTGCGATCGGCGCGGCGGCGATGCTTGCGCATGAGATCAAGAACCCGCTTTCAGGCATTCGCGGTGCGGCCCAGCTCCTGGCGGCTGACAGCAGCGAGGAACTGACCACGCTCATCACCACCGAGGTCGATCGGATCACGGCGCTGATCGACCGGATGCAGGACTTCACCGACACAAGGCCGCTGAGCTTGAAGGCGGAGAATATCTATCCGCTGCTCGGCCATGCCCGGCGCGTCGCGCTGGCGGGGTTCGCGCGGCATGTCCTTATCGAGGAACGCTTCGATCCGTCGCTGCCGCCGGTGCTCACCAACCGCGATGCGCTCCTCCAGATCGTGCTCAACCTGATCAAGAACGCGACCGAGGCGATGCGCGACCGGGCCGATGCGCGGATCACGCTCGCCACCGCTTATCGTCACGGCATGGCAGTCAGCCCCGCGCCGGGCCGGCCGCGCCAACCGCTGCCAATCGAAATCTGCGTGATCGACAATGGTCCGGGCGCGCCCAACGATATCGCCGAGCATCTGTTCGACCCGTTCGTCTCGGGCAAGCCGGAGGGGCAGGGGCTCGGCCTCGCTTTGGTCGACAAGCTGGTGCGCGACATGGGGGGCATCGTGCAATATGCGCGCGAAGGATCGCCGCCCCAGTCGGTGTTCCGCATTCTGTTACCCAGAGGATCCGCATGAAAAAACAGGGCTCGATCCTGGTCGTCGATGATGATTCGGCGATTCGCACCGTCGTCGCCCAGGCACTGCGCCGCGAGGGACACCGCGTGACGACCGCCGCGAGCCTCGCCGAGTTGGATGTCCAGCTCGCCGCGAGCATGCCCGATGTGCTGATCACTGATGTCGTGCTTCCCGATGGCAACGGTCTCGACCGGGTCCAGAAGCTCGTGCTCGAGCACCCGCGCTTGCCGGTGATCGTCTTCTCCGCGCGCAACACGCTGACCACTGCGGTGCGCGCGACCGAGGTGGGCGCTTATGACTATCTGCCCAAGCCCTTCGACCTCGACGTCCTAACCCGTGCCGTGCAGGGAGCGCTCGCCCGCAACAATGGCCTGACCGAGGAGTTGGCTGACGAAGTCGATCCGGCGCTGCCGCTGATTGGCCGGTCGCCGGCGATGCAGGATGTCTATCGGATCATCGCGCGGGTCGTCTCCAATGACCTTACCGTGCTGATCTCGGGCGAATCGGGGACTGGCAAGGAGCTGGTCGCACGGGCGATCCATGATCTCGGCCCGCGGCGGCGCTCGCCCTTTGTGGCGCTCAACATGGCTGCGATTCCGCGCGAGCTGATCGAGGCCGAGCTGTTCGGACATGAGCGCGGCGCCTTTACGGGTGCCCAGGCCCGCTCGGCCGGACGTTTCGAGCAGGCCGAGGGCGGGACTTTGTTCCTCGACGAGATCGGCGATATGCCGATGGAGGCCCAGACCAGGCTGCTCCGCGTGCTGCAATCGGGCGAGTTCACCACGGTTGGCGGCGCGCGGACGATCCGTGCCGATGTGCGCATCGTTGCCGCGACCAACCGCGATCTCTCCCAGCTCGTCGCCAATGGTCAGTTCCGCGAGGATCTCTTCTACCGGCTGAATGTGGTGCCGGTCAGCCTGCCGGCGCTTCGGGCACGGCGCCAGGACATCGCCTTGCTTGCTCGGCACTTCCTCGATCGCGCGGCCGAGGGTGGTCTTCCGCGCAAGCAGCTCGACCCACTCGCGATCACGGCGCTCGAAAATTACGACTGGCCCGGCAATGTCCGCGAACTCGAGAATATCATGCGTCGCATGGCGGTGCTGAGTCGTGACGAGCGGATCGATGCGGACGAGGTGCGCGCGGTACTCGGTGCCGCAGCCATCGCCTCCGGCGTCCTGCCGGGCGATCCGGGAATCGAGGCGGCTGTCCGTGCGCGACTCGAGCGCCTCGCGCGCGAGGAACCTGCGGCGCTCGACGACGGCACGCTCTATGATCGCATCATCGGCGAGGTCGAACGGCCGCTGATTGAGGCACTGCTCGCCCGCCATGGTCAGAACCAGCTGCGTGCGGCCAGGGCGCTGGGAATCAACCGCAACACCTTGCGAAAGCGGCTCGACACGCTCGGGATCGACCCCGACGCAGGACGGTCAGGTGGGGCCGATTCGGGGTAGCACGACAAATTGTGTGTTTTCCTTGCCACAATGTCGTTGTATTGAAGACACGATGATAGCTGATGCGGCACCTATGCCGAGCCCTCCACTACGGAAAGTGCGCCTTGCGGTAACCCCGCTCGTTGAGCTGTCGGTGCTTGGTTTTGCGGTTGCGATCGCGGTTGGAAGTTATTTTATAATCTCGAGCGGCGGCGCCGAGCCCGCCATGCTGAAGCCCTGGACGGTCGCGCTCCTGCTCGTGGCCAATCTCGTTCCCGGCATCGCACTGCTCGTGCTGCTCGGTCGCAGGATCGCAATGCGGCGCGCGGCACGTTCGCCGATCGGGGGGCGTGGGCAGCTCCATGTCCGCCTGGTCGCCCTGTTCTCGGTGATCGCCGCCGTGCCCACCTTGCTGGTGGTAATCTTCGCCTCGCTGCTGTTCCAGTACGGAGTCGAATTCTGGTATACGGGCCGGGCACAGGGAGTGGTCCAGAACGCGCAGACTCTCGCGCAAGAATCGTACAGCGAGATGCTGAGCTACGTGGACAAAGAGAACCTCGCTATGGCGCAGGATCTGTCGCGGTGGCTCAACGAATATCACCTGACGATCGAAGACCAGAAATTCCAGGCGCTTTACGGACAGGACGTGTTCCAGCGCAGTCTCGCTGAATCGGTGATCTTCTCGGTATCCAAGACCGGTGAGATTCATTCCGAGGCGCTGGTGAATCCCTATGAGCGCGATCTCGACCGCGCCATCGACCTTGCTGCGATCAACCAGTTGCGCCAGGGCAAGGCGAGCGTTGCGAGCACCAGCAGCCAGCGCACGACCTCGATCACGTCGATTCCAAACACCAATTTCTTCCTCTATTCAGCCCGCGTCACCGGCGCTGAACAGATGACCGCGCGCATGCACCGCGCCCAAGCGGTCATCTCCGATTACCAGGCGCTGCTGACCCGCTCACGCTCGCTCCAGCTCAGGTTCAACGCCGCCCTGCTCGGGATCTCGTTGCTGATCGTCGGCATTGCGGTGTGGATCGCGCTTGCCGTTGCAGATCGACTGGTGCGGCCGGTGGGTGAATTGGTCGCCGCTGCGCACCGGGTCGCGACCGGTGACCTGACGGCGCGGGTGCCTGAGCCGAAGAGTGACGATGAGGTCGGCACGCTCGCCAACGCCTTTAACCAGATGACCGGGCGGCTGCAGGAACAGACCGGCGCGCTCGAAAGTCGTCGCGCGTTGATCGAGGCGGTGATGTCGGGGGTGAGCGCGGGGGTGATCTCGATCGCGGCCGATGGCCGGATCCGGCTGATCAACCGCTCGGCGGCGATGCTGCTCCACACCGGGGACGAAAATCTCGTCGGCAAGCCACTCGCCGACATTTCGCCCGAACTAGGTGCGCTGATTGGCGGTGATACCCGTGAGGCGATCGTCGAAGTCGAGGTTGAGGGCGACCCGAGGACGCTCGCAGTGAAGATTGCGCGCTCTGACGAGGGGCCGATCCTGACCTTTGACGACATCACCGGCCAGCTGCTCGACCAGCGCCGCGCCGCATGGTCCGACGTCGCCCGGCGGATCGCGCATGAGATCAAGAACCCGCTGACCCCGATCCAGCTTGCCGCCGAGCGCCTCCAGCGCCGCTATGCCAAGCAGATCGCCAATGACGATGGCACTTTCACCCGGCTGACCGAGACGATCGTGCGGCAGGTGGGCGATCTGCGGCGGATGGTCGACGAATTCTCGTCCTTCGCGCGGATGCCCAAGCCGGTGTTCCGCGAGGAATCGCTGGTCGATATCGCGCGTCAGGCAGTGTTCCTGCACGAGGTGGCGCATCCCGCGATCCACTTCGGCCTCATCCATGACGATCCCGGCCCGATGCTGGTGTGCGATCGCCGCCAGATCGGGCAGGCGCTGACCAATATCGTCAAGAACGCAGTCGAGGCGATCGACGCGAAGGGGGAGGCGGCTGAGGGCGCGGTTACGATGACCCTCGCCGAACAGGGCGGCAAGGTGATCGTCAGCGTGGTCGACAACGGTGTTGGCCTGCCGGTGCAGCGTGACCGGCTGGTCGAGCCCTATGTCACGACCCGCGCAAGAGGCACCGGGCTTGGCCTCGCGATCGTCAAGAAGATCGTCGAGGAACATTGCGGCACCATCACCTTCGCCGATGGGGAAGGCGGCGGCACGAGGGTGACGATGGCGTTCGACACCAGCGCGCTGGCGACGATCGGTTGCAGCGACCACGGCAATGAAGAGGGGGAAGACCAGCGCACCCCTGAACTCACACGGAATCGGACCTGAAGCATGGCACTCGACATCCTCATCGTCGACGACGAGCGCGATATCCGGGAACTTGTCGCGGGCGTGCTCGAGGACGAGGGCTATGAGACCCGCGGCGCGGCCGACAGCGATGCGGCCCTCGATGCGATCTCAGCCCGGCGGCCTTCTCTGGTGCTGCTCGATGTGTGGCTTCAGGGCTCGCGGCTCGATGGGCTCGAGCTGCTCGACGAGCTGAAGCGCCGTGACCCGTCGATCCCAGTGCTGGTGATCTCGGGGCACGGCAATCTCGATACGGCGGTCGCGGCGATCCGGCGCGGGGCGGCCGATTTTATCGAAAAGCCGTTCGAGGCCGAGCGGCTGCTGCTGATGGTCGCCCGCGCCACGGAGACCGAGCGGTTGCGGCGCGAGGTGGCGTCGCTGCGCGCTTCGGTGGGCACCAACAATGATCTCACCGGCAACTCGGCCGCGATCAACGGCGTGCGCGCTACCCTCAAGCGGGTAGCGTCGACCGGCAGCCGTGTGCTGGTGATGGGCGCGGCCGGGGTCGGCAAGGAGATTGCGGCGCGGCTGCTCCATGGCTGGAGCCAGCGCGCTAACGCGCCGTTCGTGGTGGTGAGCGCGGCGCGGATGACGCCCGAGCGAGTCGAGGAGGAATTGTTCGGGGTGGAGGAGCAGGGGCAACTCGTCCGCTCCGGCCTGCTCGAGCAGGCGCATGGCGGGACGCTGTTCCTCGACGAGATCGCGGACATGCCGATCGCGACCCAGGCGCGGATCCTGCGCGTGCTGACTGATCAGAGCTTCACCCGGGTTGGTGGCCAGCGCGTGGTCAAGGTCGATGTGCGGGTCGTCTCGGCGACGGCGCGCGACCTGACCGAGGAGATCGCCGAGGGCCGTTTCCGCGAGGATCTCTATTACCGGCTGAACGTGGTGCCGGTGACTATCCCCGGCCTGGCCGAACGCCGTGAGGACATTCCCGCGCTGGTGGCGCACTTCATGGCGCATTACGCCTCGGAGCGTCGCGTGCCGACGCCTGAGGTCGCGCCTGACGCAATGGTCGCGCTGCAAAGCTATGAGTGGCCGGGCAATGTCCGTCAGCTGCGCAATGTCGTCGAACGGACGATCATCATGGCGCCGGGCGACCGGATCGGGCGGATCGACCTCGATCTGCTGCCGGCCGAAGTGCTAGGCGATCCGGGCGAAATGGGCGGCAGCACCAATGCGATCATGGGGTCGCCGCTGCGCGAAGCCCGTGAGACCTTCGAGCGCGAATATCTTCGGGTCCAGATCCGCCGCTTCTCGGGCAATATCTCGCGCACCGCGAGCTTTATCGGCATGGAGCGATCGGCGTTGCACCGGAAACTAAAATTGCTCGGCATCACCGAAACGCGCGACGAATAGGCATGGTCGATAAGGCCAGCTTATGGCCTGTGACATAATTCGAGCTCCGATCCGACCCGAATGTTGGAATTTCACGAGAGAAGACGCGTGAAATCCGGCCTGTCCTGTTGGATCATTTTGTCATGCCTATCGGGGGGTTCTGGACCTGACAGGTGACGGTGCGGAGTTCCGGCACCCCATCATAGGTGATTTCGGAGCACCGTTGAATCGCGCTACGGAGCGATCGCCTGCCGATTTCGGCGACGAACAGTGGACGCCGCGCACGCGTGTGCCTAGATTGACCATGTCGCGCCTTTGTAAGGCGCGTTTCCGACACCGGGAGCCGGTGCACCGCGGGCGAACAGCCCGCCAATAACAAAGGATCGACCGATGGCCGACAAGCAAACTTCCCTCCAGGATCTGTTCCTCAACGCGCTGCGCCGTTCGAAGACGCCGGTGACGATGTTCCTCGTCAAGGGCGTCAAGCTTCAGGGGATCGTCACCTGGTTCGACAATTTCTCGGTGCTGCTGCGCCGCGATGGCCAGTCCCAGCTCATCTACAAGCATGCGATCTCGACGATCATGCCGTCCGCTGCAGTCGATGTAGCGGCGATCGTCAACGCGGTTGGCGAAGCGCAGAAGAAGCAGCCGCTGCTCCAGGAGATCTTCCTGAACGCAGTGCGCAAGTCCGACGACAATGTGACGATGTTCCTCGTCAATGGGGTGATGCTCCAAGGCCAGATCGCTGCCTTCGACCTGTTCTGCATGCTGCTGCAGCGCGATGGCATGTCACAGCTCGTC
Source organism: Sphingomonas sp. P3_C5 (assembly GCF_056402635.1). NCBI lineage: Bacteria > Pseudomonadati > Pseudomonadota > Alphaproteobacteria > Sphingomonadales > Sphingomonadaceae > Sphingomonas > Sphingomonas sp. P3_C5. The sequence goes on along the minus strand of NZ_JBFUHA010000010.1, from coordinate 55,240 downwards.
TACAAGCACGCCGTCTCGACCATCCAGCCGGCGCATCCGCTGAATTTGGCTGATGAAACAGCGACTACGGACGAAGATTGACCACAGGATTTGAACGTGGCGGTTTTGAGCGGGACCGGGACGAGTTCGCGCGTGGTGCGCGGGCCGTCATCGTCTATCCCGAGCACGGCGTCTCCTCGCGGGACGCCGAGGCTCGGCTGAACGAAACCGCCGGGCTCGCCGAGGCAATCGGCGTGGTCGTGGCGGACAAGGTCGCGATCCGGGTGCGGCAGGCCAAGCCTGCGACCCTGATCGGCAGCGGCCAGGTCGAACAGCTCGCCGCGACGGTGCGGATGGAGGAGGCGGGGCTCGTCGTGTTCGACGCTGCCCTGTCGCCGGTCCAGCAGCGCAATCTCGAGACCGCGCTCGAGGCCAAGGTAATCGATCGGACCGGCCTGATCCTCGAAATCTTCGGCGAACGTGCCGCGACCGCCGAGGGGCGGCTGCAGGTCGAACTCGCCCATCTCGATTATCAGGCGGGCCGGCTGGTGCGGAGCTGGACCCATCTCGAACGCCAGCGCGGCGGCTTCGGCTTTCTCGGCGGCCCGGGCGAAACCCAGATCGAGGCTGACCGCCGCCTGATCCGCGACCGCATGGCGCGGCTCCGCAAGGAGCTCGACCAGGTGACGCGCACCCGCGGCCTGCACCGCGACCGCCGCCAGCGCGCGCCCTGGCCGGTGATTGCGTTGGTGGGCTATACCAACGCCGGAAAATCAACGCTTTTCAACCGCCTGACGGGCGCTGACGTCATGGCGGAAAACCTGTTGTTCGCGACGCTGGACCCGACGCTGCGGCAGATTTCGCTGCCGGGCATCGACAAGGCGATCCTGTCCGACACGGTCGGCTTCGTCTCCGAACTGCCGACCCAGCTCGTCGCTGCGTTCAAGGCGACGCTCGAGGAAGTGATCTCGGCCGACCTGCTGATCCATGTCCGCGACATCGCGCATCCCGATAGCGCTGCCCAGCGCGCCGATGTCGAGGCGGTGCTGACGGAGATCGGCGTTGCCGCCACGACGCCGCGCATCGAGGCGTGGAACAAACTCGACCTGCTCGAAGGCGATGCGCGCGACGAGATGATCGTTGAGGCGGGGCGTCGCCAGGATGTGGTGGCGATCTCGGCGGTGACCGGGGAGGGGGTTGATACCCTGATCGAGACAGTCGCCGCTTTGCTGACCCAGGGGCATAGGCGCTATTCGATCACGCTTGATGCGTCGGATGGCGCGGGCGCGGCATGGCTTCATGCGCATGGCGAGGTGATCGGCCAGGAGGTCGAGGGCGACAGCGCGGTGTATGATGTGCGCATGGCGCCGCGGGATTATGAGCGGTTCCAGCAGCGGGGCGAGTGATTGTAGCATAAGCGCTCGGGCAGCTACCGACGCGTCTGCAGCCGTTAGAAGATTGCTCACGTCCAGCGGAATGCTTCGGGAGGACGCATGAAAGACGCGCTATTCGGTGAGGTTGAACAGGAATATGGGTGGACGGGAAAATGCTCATGGTCGATCTTCGGCCGTGAGGTGGTCACTCGCTTGGACATTCCATTCCATGAGCCCGACGAGGTTGAGAAGTATCAACGGGATGCCTTTGCTGCATTTGAGCAGCGCAAAGGTTTGTTCGGGGAGCTCGCTGAAGAAGCGATTTTTCGATATTATCGAAAAATCCTTCCAGAGTATCGTGAACGGTTCGGGCAATTTGCTGATGAATGGGCCCCTGAAGTTAAAACATTAGGGGAACTGGCTTCCTTGGTGACTCCAGAGGGGGTCATAGTCCAGCAATCGTTCAGAGATCCACCCGAGAGAATTATAGGCCTGCTTTTTCAATGCACTTGGGATACGAGCTTAGGATTGGCGGTGAAGTTTATAGACGAGCGCCTAAGCGAAGTGGGTACACAAGATATCGTGCTTTGAGGCGGCACCGCCCAAACAGCGAGCCAGCAAGGCTGATCCCCCATAGTGCGCACGGGCTGCGAACGGCCTGGTTGCGGTCATTTCCCGGCGATCTATGCTGCCGCAATGAAGAAGGGACATGGCCTGACGCACGCGTTGCAGCGGATCAGCCGTGAGCAACTCGAAAGCATGGCGACTCGATCGCTGACCCTAGCAAACGCCAGTCAGCTCACGCTCGACCGAAGCAATCAGGCCGATCAGGTCTCGAGGAATAGGTGAGTCGGCATAAGCGGTGGCGACCTCCAACGGATCAATCTGACCGTTTGGTATGGCCTTGCTCCCGAAGCCTCCAACTACGTATCGAGCAAAGAATCTTGAGCCGGGTATGTCGTTTACAAACCAGTGGCCGCCAAATTTCTGAACAAAATACTCGCCGACGAAATACATAATTCTGGTCACGACCCATGACCGGTCTTCCGCTGATATGGGCGCGGATTTAAACATGTCGTCGACTACGCCTAAAAAGCGTGAAGCTTCATTCAAGACGGTATGAGCTTGCTCCTGCCCAAGTCTCTGGATAAAATACACCAAGACTGGCATCATTTCTTGATAGAAATCGTCAAACTGGGTTTTGCGTCTCGCGAGGAGCGTGCTTTCGTCAGGTGTCATTTTATATCCGATAGATATCGCCTGTGATTGAATCTAACCAGCCAGCGCTCGGATTTCTACCCGACAATGCCGAAAGCGGGCGGTCGGAAATATTGCTCGGTTACCTTGAATCCAGAAGTAGGGGCGCGGCTGGAATGTTGAGGGGGTTGTCGAGATACCGCCTCGCGGTCGAAAGATTTTTGGGTTCTACAAGTATCTCGAGCGCCTGTTGAACCGGCGGCATCGCCTCTATTCGATCACGCTGGATGCCTGAGATGGCGCCGGCGCGGCACGGCTGTACGCGCATGGCGAAGTGATCGGGCAGGAGGTCGAGGGCGGCGCGGTGTATGACGTGCGGACGGCGCCGCGGGATTATGAGCGGGTCCAGCAGCGGGCGGGGTAGTGCGTAGACGCATAAGCGCTCGGGCAGCTAGCCGACCCGGCAGCGGACATTGTATTGCGACGTGAAGTACGCAACGATCCATCATGGTTCCAGATAAGCGCGCGCTCAAAATCTTGACTGACATGTTCTGGTCATCTGCGGGCTGGAAGCGCGATCCGACCGTGTCCCCCGAGGACTTCGCCTATGCCAAAGCGAAAGGATTGATGTTCGATCCAATTGCACTCACCCATGATGAGGCAGTCGCCGCAGCGATTGATGCCGTGCGCCGAACCAGTCAGGAATCAATTGCTCGCGCCTTCACGTCGAGCCTTGGATCACGCCGCCTCGACCTTCGCTCAGCGCTGGGAAGCTATGCGGTGGGCCACCATATGAAGGCGCACTCGAGGGTCGCCGCCGGCGGGATTGGTTGCGCCTATTGCGGCACATATGACAAGGCGAATGCTGACCCGAATATCCTCAACTTTGAACGGTTCAAGTGGGGAGGCGTCCGTCACGACCATCCCCAATATATCGCCTTCGACCTCGGGCTATTTGCTTCGCTTGAGAATGTCGTGCCGTCAAAGGACGATTATCGGATCCTGCGCTCCATTTTTGAGGCGGCAAAATCATTGCCCTCGACAGCGCGATTAAGCGATCTGGCGCAGGCGCTCTCCAAGTTATTGCCGTCCAACAACGCGGAACGGCGCACCCTGATAGGTATCTTGGGATATGCGGGCATCCTCGCCGATCCCGGTCGACCAGACTTTCGGAGACGCTTCGTACCTAGTGCAGAACGCGAGCACACTCCCTGGAGCAAAGATGACTGGCCTTACCCAGTCCAGTGGTGGAATGGGTCTTGCGGCCTGAACCAGTCGGCAGTTGACGAATGGTTCCCCGACCTTTGAGATGACTGCTCCGCCGGTCTTGCAGTTTTACGGTCTGGATCGCGAGCGCGCTCGCCGGGGCCGAGTATGGGGAAGATATGCGCGTGCAATTTCACGGGCTGCGGTTTGATCTGCCCCCCGAATGGGCAGATATCACGGGTGATTTGCCTGAGGGTTCCCCGCCGACATTATCCCGGCCCTTTGGGATCGGAGTCATTCAGTTTTCGACTGCGCGCTACAGCAGCGGTGCCAAGCCGGAAGTCACGCTTGAAGGTCTGCGGCAGCTCATCGCCGACCTTTGCTCTCGTCGCTCGTTGAATGCCGGGGAGCTGGAAGAGACAATCGGCCCGATCACGACCGTGGGATGTGTCACGGCAGCAGCAGATGAGTTGGTGGCGGCGTGGTACCTATCGAACGGTCGCGACATAGTTCTCGTCACCTACACATCGTCGGCTTCAGGCGAGCCCGATATGGTGGAGGAGTTAGGCCAAGCGCGACAGCTGGTCGCCACAATCGATTTTTGATGCCACTACTGTGGCGTAGCAAACACGCGCATGGCGAGGTGATCGGGCAGGGCGCGCGAGGGCAACAACGCGTCTACGACGTGCGGACGGCGCCGCGGGATTATGAGCGGTTCCAGCAGGCTTTAATCACATCAAGCGGGTCGGTGGTACCGACCCAAAGCGGCTGTTCGCGCCCCTTGCTGCCACGAGCGACAAGCCCTTACAACACCAGGCGAGGTGAGAATGGATCCCTTATTGCCGAATGCAGATCCGCCGGTTCGCCTGTCTCGCTGGGCTTCAATCCAGCGGCGACCAGTTCTCGTCTTCGTGATCGTTACCTTTCTGGTGTCCTATGGTCTTGGGATGCTGACCCTGTTCATCGTGGGCGCCGGGGGCTCGGGGATAAACGAGGTAGCGAAACTTTACCTGGGCAGGTTCTTCGTGGTGGTCGGGCCGACATGTGGCGCCATCACCGCCGTCGCCGCCACATCCGGCCGCTCCGCGATCCTGCCATTCCTCCGCCAACGCTTGTCCCCGCCAGTCTCCTGGTGGGTGATGTTCCTGCTGCCCCTGATTGGCATCGCGATTGTCACGGTCGCATATGTTGCAGCCGAATTGCCGCTTGAAGCTTGCGCCGGGGCGGTGGTTAAAGCCTGGCCTCTGCTGCTGGTGCATCTGGCCCTGCAGATCCTGATCGTCGGCGTGGGGGAGGAGTTGGGGTGGCGGGGATGGCTCATTCCCACTCTGACTTCCAGACACAGCCTGGCACGCGCTACCGCAATAACGGGCATGATCTGGTATTTCTGGCATTTGCCGATCTTGCTGGGCGGGATGGCCGATGCGTTTTGGTTCGCCCTGACGATCGGCGGCCTTTCGATCCTGTTTTCGCTCTTGTGGCGTTGGTTCGGCGGAAGCGCGCTTGTTCCGGCCTTTGCTCATGGATCGATCAATGCGCCGGTGTTCTTCTTCACCGCGATGTTGCCGGAGGCAGACCATGGTCTTGCATGGAGCATTCTGTCCGGAATGCTGGCTGCCCTGGGTTTGGTCGCCCTAAGCTGCACCGGGCGAGAGTGGACAAAACCTCAGATAGGCATCCGGCCTTCGGGCAACTGATTCCCTGGTTGGTCGGGCCACCGCCTCGCCTGGAACTCAGCTACCCTGAATCCAGAAATACGGGCGCGGCTGAATATTAAGAGGGGTGTCGAGATACCGCCTGACGGTCGAAAGATTTTTGGGTTCGACAAGCTTCTCGAGCACCTGATGAGCGAGGCAGGGGTTGTCCGAAGCCACCATCGCGACCGCGTATTTCAGGTTTCTAAGCTGACGCCACGAAAGCGCAGGCTCCGCCGCTTCCACCAGCGCCCAGAATACCGGCTGCCACAAGTCGATGGCGAATGGCTTTGCTGCCTGGAAGATTGAGAAAAGGGCCTCCGAACGGCTGCCCATATTGTCGATCGCGCGCGAAGCCTGGGTGCCTTTCACGAGCAGCTTTTTGGCGCGAGGCGCGTCACCGCGTTCGAGATAGGCTCTGATCGGCCACGCGGATACCGCGACCTGATTGAAGACCTGATCCTGCAAGTCCGCCGCACGCACTGCTTCCTTCAGGATCCGATGATATTTCTCGTCAGGCCAGTAACGTGCGACCTGAGACAGTGCCTGACATCTGAACCAGGGCGCCTCTATCGCTCGCGCGACACTCAGCGCCCGTTCGGGCTGATCCGGCGCGAAGCGGCTGGCCAGGGTTCTTGCTGCGGTCGACGTCATATCAGCGGCCTATCGAACAGGCGTTAATCGATTGCGGCAAATACCGGTTCGGCGGTCCGTCAGCTTGAGATGCGATCATCGTGCTGGAGCGCGAACGTCGGGAGCGGCGTCGCAGCGGCCATATCCCGCCTCAAGCCGGGCTGCTACGCTCCGCCCGTGACCCGAAGACGCACCACATTGATGGCTATTGTCGCTCTGTTGCTGTTGGGCAATATCGCATTCTTCACATGGTGGCAGCCCCGCACGGCGTCTGCGGAAGCGATCATCACCCATGTGGGAATAGATTCCTTGGTCATCGAAGTCGGCAAAGGCCAGCCTGCTGCAATCCTGCGGCGCAATGGCTGGAATCCTGATCCCGTTTCAGACTCGAGGGTGCATTTGGCTGCGGTCACCCAGACAGGGGCGCCGAGACAAATCACGCTGGTGAGCGCGCCAAGCTATAAGCAATTCATTCTATCTATTCGTGACTTACGCGCTCGCGGCATTTGCCATGTGGCGATTCTGGAGGGCGGTGCGTCCGTCCTGGGCGGGTCGCAATTTCCAAGCGGACGGGACGCGCCGACACTTGTTCTTTGCGGCAATTCGATCGGACATGAGGGATTCTTCGGCAGATTAGCGCCGGATACGCATATTCGAATCCGGCTGGGGCAGGCACTGCCGTAGACGATAACACAGCCGAACCAACGGGACGGATCGAACGCGAAAGCCGGCTGATTACCGGACGCACGCCACCATGATCAGGCCGGCTCGCCCCCAAGCTTCGCCCAGAAATCGCCCCGGTCGTTAGTGCGCGGGAAGGGGGTGTCTGGCACATCGACCTCGAGAAAGCGGCACAGCGGCTCCCAGCCCTCGGCCACGTCGAACACGAGCAGGCGGTTCGCCGGGATCGCTGCGCGGACCTCGGCCTCGCGCCGACGATAGGTGGCGATCGCCTTGTCCCTGGCGCCGAAATCGCCGGCGAAGGTCTGCACCCCGATCATTTCCATTATCGTGTCGCTCATCATGCGGATGTGCGGCGGCAGCTCCATCTCGGGATAGATCGCCAGGAATTTGCCGATGGTGGCCGAGAAGCTCTTCCACCAGGATTCCTCGGGCCGAACGCTGTGGATGACCTTCGCGTCGGGATAGGCGGCGGCGAGCTCCTGCCAGACATGCGCGCCGGGCCAGTCGACCTGTGACGAGAAGCCTTTGAAGACGCGGTCGTGATCGAGCGTCCCGTGCTCGGCAAAGGCCGACCAGAGCGTGATCTGCTCCTGGCTCGGGAACACCTCCTCCATATGGTGGCAGGGGCCATGGCCGAGCAACTCGAGTGCATCCTTCAACGACCGGGTGCCCGTACGGCCGAAACCGGATCCGATAACTGAAAGTGCCATGATGTCCTCCCCGATCGTTACGCCATCGTATCATGCAAGGGCGGGGCACTCACGCCCTTTTGCTTGAGTATGGAGGCGAGGTAGTTGACTAGGAAACCATTATGGGTTAGTTTCCTAGTCAACTAATGGGTGACTTATGACGCGAATGCCCGACCCGAGCCCTCTCGAAGCCAGTCTCGGCCATTGGCTACGCTCCGCGTCGAACCAGGTCTGGCACGGCTTGAGCCAGAAGCTGGCGGCGCGGGACGTGACTGCAGCTGAATGGGTGCTGCTGCGGATGATTTACGCTCATGACGTCGGCGCGCCGAAGCGGCTGGCGCGGGATCTCGGGATGACCAAGGGGGCGATCTCGAAACTGGTCGATCGGCTGGCGGGGAAGGGGCTGGCGAGCAAGGCGCCGATGACGTCGGATCGCCGGCATCAGGATGTGTGGCTCACGCCTGCCGGGCGCGCGCTGGTGCCTGAGCTGGCGGCGTTGGCCGACGCCAACGATGCTGAATATTTTGGGCATCTGAGTGTGACGGAGCGGGAGATGCTCGAAAGCTTGCTCCGCGGTGTCGTTCAGCGGAGGGGCCTCGGTGATGAGAGTCGCCAGCAGGAGAACCGAGCTGCATAGGACGGAGACAAGCTTACATCGTTTCGCACGACACGAGTTCGACGCTCGTCAGGTTGCAGCGGCAGCAGGTAAGGGACATCGAGAACCAGCCGAACCCATCGGGCCATCGTTCGGAGTCGAATTCGTCACCTACCTCGGCGATGAAGTCGTGCCGCCCCTCGGTCTGGATCGTGATGAAACCTGTGTGGGCGAGATAGCCGCATGCCTCACACGGCCATGCCGTCAGGGTCGGGCGAGGAAGAGCCGCCTGTTCATCGTCATGGCATATGAAGCCGTTCCACCCGTGGAAATCGACGTCGAGGAGTAGATTGTCTGTCGAGCAGGTGATGCAGCGCGCAGCGACCAGGAAGAAATATCTCCCGTTGATCTCGGCGGTGCAGGGAACCTTCTGACCATTGTAGAGATGGGTTTGGCCAGGATACAAAAATTGAAAACGTCGCTCGCTGCATGCGCATTGAACTGCGGCGACCAGAGGCTTCTCATCGATTGCGCTATCGAGAGGAACCGCCAGCCCGCGCAGATGGGAGGGAATTGGCATCATTCTGATATCTCCATCCCGTTGGGTTATTAAGTGCGGAGCCGTTCGTCTGTTTTCGCATTCTCCCAGAGCGCTTCCTTGCCTTCCAGATCCAACCCCACGAACGCGTCGCCTGCCTCAGCCTCCATCGCCTTGAAGCGCCGCTCGAATTTCGCGTTCGCACTCCGCAAGGCCGCCTCGGCGTCGACCCCCAGGTGCCGGGCCCAGTTGACCACCGCGAACAGCAGGTCGCCGATCTCTTCTTCGCGTTCGGCGGGGGAGGCGGCGTCGATTTCAGCGATTTCCTCGAAGACTTTCGCGCGCGGCCCTTCGGCATCGGGCCAGTCGAAGCCGGTGCGTGCCGCGCGCTTCTGGAGTTTTTCGGCGCGGAGCAGGGCGGGCAGGCCGATCGCGACGCCGTCGAGCGCGCCGCTGTCACCCTTTGCCTCGCGCTCGTCGGCCTTTAGCCGTTCCCAATGCTGGGCGTGGCCGCCGGGGCTGTCGCCGAAGACGTGCGGGTGGCGGCGCTCCATCTTGTCGCTGATGGCCGCCACGACGTCAGGCAGCGCGAACAGGCCGGCTTCCTCGGCCATGCGGCTGTGGAAGACGACCTGGAGGAGCAGATCGCCGAGCTCGTCCTTGAGATCGGCCATGTCGTTGCGGGCGATCGCGTCGGCGACCTCATAGGCTTCCTCGATCGTGTACGGCGCGATTGTCGAGAAATTCTGGGCAACGTCCCAGTCGCAGCCGGTTTCCGGATCGCGCAGGCGGGCCATGATGGTGACGAGGCGGTCGATCATGCGGCGGTGCGCCCAAAGCTGACGTCATGCCGGACTTGTTCCGGCATCCACCGTGCCGCTGGTGTCGCAGCCGTTGAGAGTGTGGCCCGGTGGACCCCGGAACAAGTCCGGGGCGACGGTAGGGATTGGAGGGGGAGTCTCCCAGCAGCTGCATCGGTCAGTTTGATAATACACATTATGTTAAATTCAGATGTGGACTTCGAGGTAGGCTCAGGGCCCGATCGAAGCCCCCTATCCACCGAAAAACCCTCTCAGCCCGGCGCCGGCGCCAAAAGCCTGCTGCCAGAGCACCACCAGCACGAACAGCACGCTGAAGATCGCCACCCACGCCAGCGCCATCTTGAAGCTGTCCTTCATCGGGATCCGCCGCGCCACCAATGCCGATATCGGCAGGATCAGCCACAGCCCGTAATAGAGAAAGTCAGCGTAGCGATCGTTCATGGCGTCACCTCGAGCCCGTCATAACCGGGTTCGACACCAGCCGGAAGCTCGCCGACCAGCGTCCCATAGTCCATCGACTGGTCCATATGGATCAGCGCGGCCCGGCGTGGCCGCAATTGTTCGATCCAGCCGAGCACGGTCGGCACATCGGGATGCGTCGGATGCGGACGATAGCGCAGCGCATCGACCACCCAGACGTCAAGTTGCTGATACAGACTTATCATATCGTCGGTTAAGATATTGAAATCGGTAGCGTAACCAATCGATTTTCCGGCATGCTCGAAGCGCAGCCCGGCGGATTCGATATTGCCGTGCGGCTGGCCGACCGAGCGGATCATGACGTCACCGATCATGATTTCTGCCGGCAGATCCTCGATTATCACCGTCGGCGGATAGCCGTCGCGGCCCTGGAAGACATAATCGAAGCGCTCCTCGAGCACCGCACGCGTCGCCGGTCGCGCCAACCCACGCACCGGACCGCGGAGCGTGTGGTAGATCTGGCGCAGATCGTCGATACCATGGGTGTGGTCGGCATGGTCGTGCGTCCAGATCACCGCATCGACCGTGCCGACGTCAGCCGCCAGCAGCTGCTCCCGCATATCCGGGCCAGTATCGATAAGGATGCGCGTGGTTGCGGTCTCGACCAGCGCCGAGGTGCGGGTGCGGCGGTTGCGCGGCTCGGTCGGGTCGCAATCGCCCCAGTTATTGCCGATCCGCGGTATGCCTGACGACGTGCCCGAGCCGAGGATGCGGATCTTCACGCGGCGCTTCTCATACTGACGTCTTGGCGAACAGACGGCGGAAATTGGCTGACGTCACCTCGGCCAGCGTGGCGAGATCCTCGCCGCGCAGCTTCGCCAGGAACTCAGCCGTATCAGCGACATAGGCCGGCTCACCGGTCTTGCCCCGATGCGGTACCGGGGCGAGAAAGGGTGCGTCGGTCTCGATCAGCAGGCGGTCGAGGGGCAGCCTGGCGGCGGTTTCCTGCAGGTCCTTCGCGTTCTTGAAGGTCACGATGCCCGAGATCGAGATATAGAAGCCGAGCTCAAGCGCGATATCGGCAAAGGCCCCGCTCGCGGTGAAACAGTGGATGACGCCGGGATAGGCCCCCTTCCCCATTTCCTCGCGCAGGATGTCCGCCGTGTCATCCTCGGCATCGCGGGTGTGGACGACGATCGGCAGCCCGGTCTCGCGTGACGCGGCGATATGGGCGCGGAAGCTCGCGCGCTGCCGGTCTCGGTCGCTGTGATCGTAATAATAATCGAGCCCACTCTCGCCGATGCCGACGACACGGGGATGCTGTGCACGCTCGATCAGCCGCTGCGTGCCGACATCGGGATGTTGATCGGCTTCATGCGGGTGGATGCCGACCGTGGCCCAGACATCGGGCTCGCGCTCGGCTGTGGCGATCACCGCGTCCCATTCGCTTTCGCGGGTCGAAATGTTGAGCATCGCGGTGACGCCGCGTGCCCGGGCCCGGGCCAGGACCTCGGGCTGTTGCTCGCCCAGGCCCTTATAGTTGAGGTGGCAATGGCTGTCAGCGAACATCAGCTCGGCTCCGCCTCGAGCTCGAGCCGCGGGAACACCCCGCTGGGCGCCGGCAATATTGTGCCCGCAGCGACCGGCCGGGCGAGCGCGTCGAAGTTTCGTGCGTCAGCACTCTGGCCGAGCAGATCGAGCAGGCGGTCGGCACCGTCCGGGATCGCCCAGCGTGCCATGATCGCGATCCGGCGCACTGCCTCGATCGTGAAGTGCAGGATGGTGTCGGCGCGCTCGGGATCGGTCTTGCGCACGCTCCACGGCGCTGCGTCGGCGAAATACTGGTTCGCATCGCGCGCAGCCGACCACACTGCCTCAAGCGCGTTGTGGATGGCGAGATCGCCCATTGCAGCGTGCAGGCCGGCTTCCGCGGCGGAGATGCTGGCCATCAAGGCTTCATCCGCTTCGGACGGCGCGCTTGCTGGCGGCACGACACCACCACAATTCTTCGCGACGATGGAGAGGCAGCGTTGCGCCAGATTACCGAGATTGTTCGCGAGATCGGCATTGCAGCGGGTGACGATCGCCTCTTCCGAATAGCTCCCGTCCTGGCCGAAGCTGACTTCGCGCAGGAGGAAATAGCGCAGGGCATCGACGCCGAAACGTTCGACCAGCTCGATCGGATCAGTGACGTTGCCGACCGACTTCGACATCTTCTCGCCGCGGTTGAGCAGGAAGCCATGCCCGAACACCCGTTTCGGCAGCGCAAGCTTTGCCGACATGAGGAATGCAGGCCAATAGACCGCGTGGAAGCGCACGATATCCTTGCCGATCACGTGCAGATCGGCCGGCCACCAGCGCGCGACCTCGTCCGGCTGGTCGGGATAGCCGGCGCCGGTCAGATAATTGGTCAGCGCGTCGACCCAGACATACATCACATGTCCCGGGCTGCCGGGCACCTTCACCCCCCAGTCGAAGCTGGTCCGCGAAACCGACAGATCGGACAGCCCGCCCTCGACGAAGCGCATCACTTCGTTGCGCCGCGCCTCGGGCAGGATGAAATCAGGCTGGGCCGCATAGAGATCGAGCAAGGGCTGCTGATATTTCGACAGCTTGAAGAACCAGGTCTCCTCGGCAGTCCATTCGACCGGCGTGCCCTGCGGGGAAAGCTTCCCCCCTTCCCCGTCTACCAGCTCCTTCTCGTCGTAAAACGCCTCGTCGCGGACTGAATACCAGCCTTCGTAGCGATCCATATAGAGATCGCCCGATGCCGCCATTGCCTCCCAGATGGCGGCGCTGGCGGCATGATGCGCCGGCTCGACGGTGCGGATGAAACGATCATAGGAGATATTCAGTCTGTCATCCATAGCTTTGAAATAGGATGACATTTCATCAGCAAGCGCGCGCGTTTCAACGCCGCGGTCGCGCGCTGTCTGGACCATCTTCAGGCCATGCTCGTCAGTTCCGGTCTGGAACCGCACATCGCGCCCCGCCTGGCGATGATAGCGCGCGATCGCATCGGTCGCGATCGCCTCATAGGCATGGCCGATATGCGGGCGTCCGTTCGGATAGCTGATCGCGGTGGTGATATAATAAGGTTCGCCCATGCCGGGCCTGTTAGCGCGGTTCTTTCGCGACTGGAACCACCGGCTGCCGCTTTGCGGTTCAGTTCTTTTGCCTGGCTTCGTCAGCGAGCCTTGCCGCGAAAAGCCCGGCGAATTTGTCGGCATAAGCGCGGCATGCTCCGGGATCGATGAAGGGATTCGACGCCGCGTGGCGTTGCAGCTGCCGGAATTTGACGTCTCCGCCCGACTGGTTGGGATGTGCAGTCAGCAGGATGTCGCACGGCATGTGACGCATTACGGCAAAGGTGCGGGTGAAGGCAGCGCGGGTCGGTGCGTTGGCTGGTGCGGAGAAGCGATAGGCGTCGGCTGAAATAGGGTTCAGGCTCGAGGCGAAGACCATGTTGAGGCATTTCGACCCCTCGCAGGAGCGCCAGGTCCAGCTCATGCTGCCGGGCGTGTGGCCTGGCGTCGCCCGCGCGGTGATCGCTGTCTTGCCGAGCAGGATCATCTCGCCATCCTCGACCACGCGGATCTTCGCGACGGGCGAAAAGCCTGGGACGAGGCCGGCCTGGGGATCGTCAGCGTCGCTATGCCCCTGGCGGAGCACGCGCGCGGCCGGGCCGCTCGCCACGACGGTCGCGCCGCTGTCCCGGGCGAGCGCGGCAAGACCGCCGGCATGGTCGGCATGCGGCTCGGTGCTGAGGATCAGCTTGATGTCGCGCACCCGGAAGCCGAGCTTGCGGATATTTGCTTCGACGGACCCAACCGCCTGGGGCACCGCGCCGTCAATCAGGATCAGGCCGGCATCGGTGCGGATGAGTGCGACATTGAGCCCGCCAAAGCCCACAAGATAAGCATTGCCATAGATGCGCGCGGGCGGCTGCGGCGTCAGCCAGCGCGTGGCTGCTTCCGGCATGATCGGGCGGGTCAGCGGATCGTCCGCGGCCGCTGACGGCGTCTGGATTGCGCCGAACAGCGTGGCTGTAGCGAGGGAAATGGCCAGTGTTCGTCTTTGCTTCATCGTCGATCTCCGCTTCAGTGCGGCAAGGATCGACGCGATCAGCGGGCGACACAAAGCATCAAATCTCGAACGAGCCATGAGAAGCATTCATGGCTGACGACGAGAGCGCCCTGCTCTCCTGAACAGCCTTCTCTCGAGATCGCGGCGCACGATATCCGTTGTCCGGCGCTGTGCTTTGAAAGCCAGGTGCATGTCGTGAGAGTATGGGGGTGAGGCAGCGAAGAGATTCGCGCTTCATCGCTGCGCCCCGAAATATTACAGGGCAATAATAATTTATATGACAATATCGTCATATATTTTACACGAACCCTATCGTTCTTATATTGGTAGATATCTGGACTCAGTCGATAATCTGACGCTGATTAAGCGATAATGACGCGAAAATGATCGTACGATGCCAATAATGTTACAGAAGCTGTAACATTACTGTCCTCTTTCCCCTGTAGCGGCCTCCTCGGCAGGACAAAAACGTCCGTTCCCAAGGGGTATGACTCATGCACTATCTATCGGCCTCCAAGCTGCGGCTGCTCGTCGGCACCGCGCTGCTGGCTACCACGATTTCGCCGGCTCTCGCGGAAGTCACGCCGCCGGCAGCTCCAGTTGCGGAGGACGCCGCCGCTGCACAGCCGGCCGCCGCCGAACCCCAGTCGACTGAGGGCGCCCAGATCCAGGACATCGTCGTCACCGCCACCAAGCGCGAGACCAATCTTCAGTCCACCCCGATCGCCATCTCGGTGATGAGCTCCAAGTCGCTGGCCGATCGCCATGTGCAGAGCCTGTATGACCTTGCTGACGGCGGCGTTCCGTCGCTGCGCGTCGCGACCTTCGAGGCGCGCCAGTCGGCGCTGACCGTCGGCATCCGCGGCATCGTCCCACTCGACGCCAACCAGCCCGCCCGCGAGCAGGGCGTCGGCATCTATATCGACGGCGTGTATCTCGGCCGCCAGCACGGCCTGAACGCCGGCCTGTTCGACATCGAGCGAATCGAAGTCCTGAAGGGCCCGCAGGGTACCCTGTTCGGCCGCAATACCGAAGGCGGCGCGCTGAGCATCGTCGCCAAGGCGCCGAGCGGCAAGTTCGACGGCCGCTTCAGCGCCGGCTACGGTAATTTCGGCGCCTATAATCTGGACGGCCATATCGACCTGCCCGAGTTCAAGGGCTTCAGCGTGAAGCTCGACGGCATCATCCAGCACCAGAACGCGACCACCAAGGATCCGATGCTCGATTCGGTCGGCTGGAATTATTATGACCGCCAGGGCTTCCGCGCCGCTGTACGCTGGCAGCCGACCGACGGCATCACGGACGATTTCTCGTACGACGTGGCGACCGACAAGAACACGCCGTTCTACAGCCAGCTGCTGACGGGCGTGAACCCCTACAATTGCGCTGCCGGAGCGCAGTCCGCCTCTCCAAACTGCGTGTTGCCCGGGACGGCTTTCACCGGCCTCGCCTTTACCGGATCGCAGACGGCGGTTCGTCCGCTCCTGCCAGGCGAAGTCGTCAACGGAACCACGCGCATGGACGTCGCCGATATCGGCGTGCCGCAGCAGGTCAGCGTCGACAAGACTCACGGCTTCACCAACACCCTCAAATGGAAGGTCGCTCCCGAGCTCGAGCTGCGCTCGATCACGGCATGGCGCGGCGTCTCGGCGACTCAGTGGGATAACTCCGGCGGCGCGCACCGTGTGCCGCTCGTCAACCTGACGGCTTCGTGCACCACGGCGGCGCCGTGCGCCTTCAGCCGCTATAGCCTTGCCGATCTCGATCAGCATCAGTTCAGCCAGGAATTCCAGGCAGTCGGCTCGATCGCGAACTTCGATTATGTCGCTGGCCTCTATTATTTCAACGAGCATGTCAGCGACGATGCGGCAACGCCCAATTCCGTCGGCGCTATTGCGATCGTGAACGGCGGCGTGGTGACAGGCGCAAATTATGTGGGGATCCCCTACTGCACCGCCAGCACGCCCCTCTTCGTCGGCAAGGCGGTCAACGGCTGCTCGATCGACCGCGCATCGGAAGTCTGGTCGAAGAGCTATGCCGCTTACGGCCAGCTCACCGGCAATTTCCTCGACAACAAGCTCCATGTGACGGTCGGCGGACGCTACACCAAGGACGAGAAGCGCGGCGTCCTGCATTTCTCGCGCAACATCAACTACGACACCGCGCCCGCGGCCACACTTGCCCTCCAGAACTATGCGCCGCTCGACAAGACCTGGAACCGCTTCAATCCGATGGCGACCATCGCCTATGATTTCAGCGAGAACATCCACGCCTATGCAAAATATTCGACCGGCTATCGTGCCGGCGGCGCCAGCTCGCGCACGTCAGACTACCGCGCCTTCGACCCCGAAGACGTCAAATCCTATGAAATCGGCCTGAAGAGTGATTTCTGGGATCACAAGGCGCGTTTCAACCTTGCCGCCTATATCATGGAGCGCAAGGGCAGCCAGGTCGACCTCAGCACCATCCAGCCGACCGCGACCGGCAACTTCAACAATCTGGTCACCTTCAATGCCCCGGGCACGACCAAGATCCGCGGCATCGAGGCTGACCTGACGGTGCAGCCGATCACCGGGCTGACGCTGAACGCGTCCTATGCCTATACCTATACCGACATCCCAGCGGTTCCGATCAAGTACACGGAATACACGTCGGCGGGCGTTCCGACCGGCAATTCGACCACGGTGCTGCAGAAGTTCTACATCGTGTTCACGCCGCGCAATGCGGCGAGCGGCTCGATCGATTACAGCTTGCCGATCGGCGATGGCGGCACCGCGGCGAAACTGCACCTCGACGCGAACTACTCACAATCGACTCAGTCGTTCGACCAGTTCGCGACCCACAACGATGCATCGTTCATCGTGAACGGCCGCTTCTCGCTGGCGGACATTCACACGGCCTACTCCAAGGTGACCTTCAGCGTCTGGGTCCGCAACATGTTCGACAAGCAATATGTCTTCCGTCGCGACCCGTCGAACAGCCTGCCGGCTGTCCAGACCGGCAATGTTTTTGTCGGTTCGCTGAACAACATCCTGGGCGATTACGGCAACTTCAATGCGCCGCGTACCTTTGGTGCCGAGATCAGCGCGAAGTTCTGATTTTTCTCCGGCACGGCCAGCGTTCGCGCTGGTCGTGCCCGGCCCCCAACCTCCCGGTTCGCGGTTCGTCCGCGGGCCGGGATTTTTTTGGCTCAGCTCCGGTCGGTGATCATGTAGCCGACGCCGCGGATCGTGACGATCGGATCGCGCTCGCCGGGGTGGTTGAGCTGGGCGCGCAGACGGCGGACATAGGATTCGACGATATTGGTTGCCGGTATGGCGTCATAGTTCCAGACGTTGCGGTAGAGCATTTCCCTGGTGACGGTCGCGTTCGCGTTGCGGATGAGCTCGCAGAGCAGCTGGAACTCGAGCTTCCGCAGCTCGAGCGCCCGCCCCGCGCGGGTGGCGCGGTGCTTCACTTCGTTCACGGCGATGTCGCCGATCCGCATCACGCCTGACTCGTTGCTCCTCGCGGCGCGGCGCAGGATGGCGCGCAGCCGGGCGTCGATTTCCAGCGCGGCGGCGGGTTTGATCAGATAATCGTCAGCCCCTGCGTCCAGGCCGGCCACGCGCTGTTCCACCTCGCCAAGCAGGCTGAGCATGATGATCGGCACTTCGATGCCCCGCTCGCGCAGGCGTCTGGTGACCTCGATTCCATCGACATAGGGGGCGAGCCTGTCGAGCAATATGGCATCGAACGCGCCGTCGCTGGCCATCGCGAGTGCCGCCCGCCCGTCCGGCGCGACCATGGCGTCATGGCCGAAACCGGCGAGCCCGGAGACCAGGCGCTCCGCCTCGCGCGCATCGTTTTCGACCACGAGAAGTCGCATGTATCGGCCCTGCTCCCTTGTCGGCGAGCGCGTCTTATGCGCTGCGGGGGCGATCGCCAACCTGGGCCTAGCTTCCCGCCTGTTTCTTCGGTGCCGCCGGTTGCGGAAGCGGCGCCACGATTCCCGCCGTTACGAACACCGGCAGTGCAGGATCATAGCTGTTGCGTACGGTGACATGGTTGGGGCGCACCGCGACCCGCGCAATCGTCCACCGTCGGGATGGGCCGGCCGAGAAGACGAGCCGGTATTCGCCGGGTGGAAGCCCCTCGAAGCGATAGGTGCCGTCATTGTGGATCGCGGCCGAGCGCCTCAGGCCCGGGGCTTCTACGGTAACCCGCACCGCCTTTCCGGCGGTCGAGACCGATCCGACGATCGCTCCTGTGCGCGGCCCGGTCGCGGCACCCGCAGTTGCAAACAACAGCGCCGGCGTGATGATTGCCGCCATCAGCATCTTCCTTGTGCGCCCCGGCAGGGTGGCGACGCTGCCATCAGGCAGGATCGTCGCGCGTATGCAGGCCGGTTCCCGATTGCCGAGGAGCAGCGTGTCCGCCTCTTCAGGCGTATAGTGGCTGAGATCATGGACTTGCTTGTCACAGGCATCGCACAGTCGGGCGCGGCCATCCGCGTGCCCATCGGCGTGCATAGCCTCCCAGTCTTCGTGACAGGGTGCCGGAAACCAGATCTCGGTGTCAGCCATGCCTTTTCTCCTTGGGGGCAGGCTGAAAGCACGACGACACTGAGTCAAGTAAAAAGATACGTTATCTCATTACTATCATAACAACGCCCGGAGTGACGTCAAGACGCCACGGTTCCTATGGCATTGAGCTCGGCCAATATATCCGCCGACAACGCCAGCCCCGCCGCAGCGAGATTCTGCTGCAGATGGCTCACAGACGAGGTGCCGGGGATCAGCAGGATGTTCGGCGCGCGGTGGAGCAGCCAGGCGAGCGCCACCTGCATCGCGGTCGCGCCGAGCCGCCCCGCGACGTCGGACAAGGTCGAGGATTGCAGTGGGGTGAAGCCGCCGAGCGGGAAGAAGGGCACATAGGCGATGCCCTGCCCTGCCAGTTCGTCGATCAGGGCGTCATCGTTGCGGTGGACGAGGTTATAATGGTTCTGGACGCAGACGATTTCGGCGATGCCGCGCGCTTCGGCGACCTGGTCCGGCGTCACATTGCTTACCCCGAGATGGCGGATCAGCCCTTGCCGCTGCAGCTCCGCGAGAGTCTCAAACTGCGCGCCAATAGAAGCTTCACTTGGCCCGTGGACCTCGCCGACGCGCAGATTGACCACATCGAGCGCCTCCACGCCAAGATTGCGCAGATTGTCGTGGACCGCACTGGTGAGCTCGTCCGCGCTGAGCGCCGGAAGCCAAGATGCGTCCTCGCCACGCCGCGCGCCGACCTTGGTCACGATCACCAGGTCCTCGGGATAGGGCTGCAGCGCCTCGCGGATAAGCTGGTTCGTGATATGCGGGCCGTAAAAGTCGCTTGTGTCGATATGGTTGACCCCGGCCGCCACCGCCGCGCGCAGCACGGCGATCGCGGCGTCATGGTCGCGGGGCGGGCCGAATACGCCGGGCCCGGCAAGCTGCATTGCGCCATAGCCGAGGCGGTTCACCTGATGCGTGCCGAGCGTGAAGGTTCCCGCGGCTGCGATGTGGCTCATAATCTGTCTCCTGTGATGAGATGCGGATATGGCGGCGCTGGCGTTGCGCGATAAGCCATGTTAATCGGTACGCGTCGTGCTGGAAAACGTACAATGAAGATGGAACTCGATGATCTTGCCGCCTTTGTCGCGGTCGCCCGCGCCGGCGGCTTTCGCGAGGGAGCGCGGGCAAGCGCAACGTCAGCGTCGGGACTGAGCGAGGCGGTGCGGCGGCTCGAGGCAAGGCTCGGCGTTCGCCTGCTCAACCGCACCACCCGCAGCGTCGCCACGACTGAGGCCGGCGCGCGGCTGCTCGAGCGCCTGGCGCCTGTGCTCGGCGAACTCGAAGCAGCGCTCGACGTGGTGAATGACTTCCGTGATCGGCCGACCGGTACGCTCAGGCTCAACGTTCCCGGGGCCGTATCCCGCCTCGTGCTGCCCGCTATCGTGCCGCCCTTCCTGAAGGCCTATCCCGACATCAAGCTCGAAGTGACGGTTGAGGACAGTTTCGTCGATATACTCGCGGCAGGCTGCGATGCGGGCATTCGCTACGATGAGCGGCTCGAGCAGGACATGATCGCAGTACCGATCGGCCCCCGCACCCAGCGCTTTGCCACCGCCGCCTCCCCCGCCTATCTCGATCTGCACGGCCGCCCGCAACACCCGCGCGATCTGCTGGAACACGCCTGCCTCAGCATCCGCTTCGCCAGTGGCATGACGCCAAGCTGGGAGTTCGAGCGCGATGGCGAAATGGTGAAAATCGACCCCGCCGGGCCGCTGACGGTGCGCAGCGGCGCGGGCGCCGATCTCAAGGTCAGCGCGGCGATCGATGGCCTTGGCATTATTTATCTGTTCGAGGAGTGGTTGCGCCCGCATCTCGACAGCGGCGCGCTGGAGCCAGTGCTCGAACCCTGGTGGCAGTCCTTTTCGGGCCCGTTCCTATACTATCCCGGCCGGCGCCATCTGCCGGCGCCGCTCCGCGCCTTTGTCGACTTCATAAAGGCGGAGAATAAGATCAGCTAATCCGCTGAAAACTTATACTTCTCTGGCTCGCATCGACTGCCGTCAGCCTGACCTGAACGCCATCGCCGGGCGTGACGCCATGCGCATCGACCCGCGCCACGACGGGCAGATCGCGCAATTGAATCCGCGCGCCCCGCTCATCGACATCAGTGACGACCGCCGGAATGATCTGCCCGACGCTGTCCTTCAGCATCACCGCCTCAGCCAGATCGATCACCGCGCGGTCGATCTGCCCACCCAGGCTGTCAGCGTGCGCCATCACCTGCGGGAGTTGGGCAAAGGCGGACGTCACGACGTCAGGCACTGGCTGGCCATTGGCGATCGCAAGCGTCGCACGCACCACATAGCGGTCCGCGAGGCGGCGTAGCGGTGCTGTGGCATGGGCATAGGTTGCTGCCATCGCCGCGTGCCAGGGCACGACACCCTCGCGCCAGGGCACATAGGACGCGCCCTGCCCCGCCCGTCGGATCGCGAGCATGAAGGCCGCCTGTTTGGGAATGGTCGCATCGAGCGTCCGCGCATAGGCTTCGAGCGTCTCGCCATCAGGCCATGTCAGCCCGAAGGCACGTGCCGTGTGCCGCAGGCGCTGGACCGCATGCGCATCAGGTGACGCCATGACCCGGAACAGCCCGGTATGATGGGCCGCGAGCGCATCGGCGACGGCGAGGTTGGTCGCCAGCGAGAGCGCAGCGTTGCGGTCCTCCGACTGCAGCCGCGGGCTGAAGGCGAGCTGATAGCCGCCGCCGGTGACGGCATCGACTTCCTGCTGCGGCGGATCGACCCGCGCCGCACCGCGTCGGTCCTCGGCAGCCTGGATGCGGTCGGCGAGATCGGCAAAGCCGGCCGGCAGATCGCTGTCACGCACGCTGTCATAGGCGAGCTTGGCGGTACTGCGGATGATCGCACGCTCGGCGCCCTCGAGCTTCACGCCGCCGTCCGGCGCCACCCGAACCGTGAAGATCACCGCGGGCCGCGGCCCATCCGGCAACAGGCTGGCCGCGCCCTCGCTCAGCGCGCGGGGATAGAGCCCCGCCTTGCCGTCGGGCAGATACAGGGTGGTGCCACGACGCCATGCCTCAGCATCGATTGTGCCGCCATCATCGACGAACCAAGCCACATCGGCGATCGCATAGTGCAACAATAGATCGTCGCCGCTGCGATCGATCGTGAAGGCCTGGTCGAGATCAGTCGAGCTGGCCGGATCGAGCGTGACGAACGGCAAGGCGGTGCGATCGGCATGCTCTGTAGGCGCGCGCTTCGCGGCAGCCTCGGCAGCGGCGAGGACCTCGGCGGGAAAGGATGCAGGCACCTGAAACTGGGTGCGGATGGCCGCGAGGCCTTGCCCCAGGACGTTATCGGGATCGACCAGCGCTTTCATCACGCAAGCTGGTACACGGCGGATGCACGGCCGGGAAGCGCTCTATCCCGCAGCCTTCCCAACAGTCTGTTTCGCGCTCTCCGGTGCCTCGCCCGTATAGAAGAACAACTGCCCCTTGCCGCGCCCTTTTGCCCGGTAGAGCGCAGTGTCAGCGCAGGTGATGAGACGTTCGAGGTCCGACCCATCCTGCGGCGCGATCGCGATCCCGACGCTCACCGATATCCGCAATTCCTTGCCCTCGAACAGATAGGGCAGGCTCAGCTTCTTGATGATCCGCCGTGCGAGCATTTCCGCTTCGCTGTCCTCAGCGATCATGGTCTGGAGTATGACAAACTCGTCGCCGCCGAGCCGCGACACGGTGTCGCCCGTGCGAACCGTCGCCAGCAACCGGTCCGCCACCTCGCGCAGCACTGCATCGCCGGCGGGATGGCCATGCACGTCATTGACTGCCTTGAAGCCGTCGAGATCGAGGAAGTGCACAGCGAGATGGCAATTGGCCTTCGCCAGAATGGCGAAGTCGCGCTGGAAGGCCTCGCGCAGCCATAGGCGGTTGGGCAAATTGGTGAGTGCGTCGCGCCTCGCCAGCGAACTCAGATCATGCTTGGCGGTGAGGTGCGCGACCATATTGCGATAGAGATGGTCGAGGCTGTGCAGGCTGAGAAGCGCGGTAGTCGCCACCAGCAGCGCCTCGATCGTGAAGAACTCGGCGTGGAGCAGGCTGCCATTGTCCGTCAGCGCATGCAGCCCCAGGCCAATCACGGTCGGCACCACTGCCAGCAACAGGCTGGTTACGCAGATCACCGGCCGGATCGAGATACGGGCCACCACGCCGGCGCCAAAGCCGAATATGAGGCTCACCGCGACCATGTGGACCAGCGGATAATGGAACATCAGCATCCGCGCGTTGAACAGGCCAAGCAGCAGCGCAAAGGCATAATTGCCGATCGCATAGCGCCGCTCCCACTGCCTGATGATGGCGAGATCGCCGTCAGCCACGGTGCGGCGGCGATAACCACGGATCACGAACAGACGCAGCGCAGTCACGATCGCGCCGAGCGCTGACAGGGCGATGACGACCGGGTCGTGCCATTCCCATGCGACAAGCGCGGTCACCCCGACAAAGACGGCGCCCATATAGACGACCGGAATCG
Organism: Sphingomonas sp. P3_C5; assembly: GCF_056402635.1. Taxonomy (NCBI): domain Bacteria; kingdom Pseudomonadati; phylum Pseudomonadota; class Alphaproteobacteria; order Sphingomonadales; family Sphingomonadaceae; genus Sphingomonas; species Sphingomonas sp. P3_C5. Next base: position 32,258 of record NZ_JBFUHA010000010.1, on the reverse strand, counting down.
CCATGCTGAACAACATGTCGACCAGCTCGCGATATACGGCATCGGGTAATGGCGTGGCGGATCGAAAGCGATCGAGAAGGTGCCGGCTACCCGGCTTGAATTCCTGGCGCCTGTCCATCCCCTTTCGGGTAGCGTCGAAAGGGTTAATCGAATCCGACCAGGGGTACCCGTATTATCCCTTTGACGGCCGGAAGCGACGCTATCTCTTACCCCGGAACCGCGCCTCGTCCTCGGCGCCGGCGATCAGCGCCTGGGCGCGCCCGACCGCTGTGTTGATATCGTCGGCCCGCTTCATCGTCGCCGCTCGCTGATAGAGTGCAAGCGCGCCGGGATAATCCCCGCGCTGTTCGGCGCAGAGGCCGAGGTTGAAGACGGTCGAAAGCTGCCCCGGCTGCTCGCGGTCGATCTCTCCCCAGGCGGTGCATGCCGCCACGACGTCGCGTTGCGACAGCTTGACCACGTCCTTGAACCGCGCGCCGACCTCCTTGGAGAGGCCCGCCCGGTCCTCGCGAAAGCGGATGCGGTAGGTATCGCCATGCGGCGCGATCTCGCCGCGCACCTCATTGGCGATACCCGAGATCATCCCCGCGATCGTCGCCTCGGCGGTGCTTGGCGGGCTTTCGCCGGGGCACCAGCTCACGGTCTCGCTCCTTGGCTTGTTCGTGCTGTAGACGATCGCGCCGTCCGCGATGCGCACGATGCGCAACGATGCAGTCAGGCTGGTCGTCCGCTCAGTGCAGGGCACGGGGACATCGGCTTTCTTGATGCACTCCCCTTCCCGCTCGCCTTCCTTCGGCGCAGCGCGTTCGACGCACCGGTTGCGCGTAAGCTGGACCCTGTGCTCCTCCCAATCCGAATTGGCCGATCCGCTCAGCATGCCCTGAGCGCGCGCCGGCCCGACCCCGCCGCCGCCGAGCAGGGTGAAATGCGGCCCACTGCCATTGCTTGCCCCAGCGAGCGCGCTGGTAATCGCATTGGCGAGCTGCTCCCCGTCGCGGCCGCCGAAGCGGTCGATCGCTAGCTTCCTCAAATAGCTCGCCTCGCGATTCTGCGCCGGAAAGCGGCCACTGATGGTGATGGTTTCGGCAAGCGCACCTGCCGCAGTGGCGAGTGCAATGCTCGCAGCGGCGCTGAGCGCGACACGACGCGTGATAGAGTTGGCCATGGCGATTTCCCCGGGAATCGAAACGGTAACGCAACTTATTGCGCCATGCGGCGCCAATCGCAACCGCGCGCAGTTGACCAGCCGCCACTCACCGGCCCAGAGAATCTCAAACACTACAATCGCAAACACCATAGGAGAGCGATCATGGGCGAAGCACTGACCGGGCTGGAATTGCGGTCGACGGTTACCGACGGCAGCCTGAAGCTGGACCTGGTTGACGTCACGCTCGACGCGCCGGGGCCCGACGAGGTGATCGTCCAGGTCGAGGCCTCGCCGATCAACCCTTCCGATCTCGGCCTGTTGCTTGGGCCGGCCGACCTTTCGACCATGCAGGCCGGTGGCACCTCCGATCGCCCGACCCTTACCGTGAGCATTCCGCCACAGCGCATGGCGATGCTGGCGGCACGGCTCGGTCAATCGATGCCGGTCGGCAATGAAGGCGCCGGCACTGTGGTGCAGACGGGCGAGAATGCCGCGCATCTGCTTGGCCGCAAGGTCGGGATGATCGGCGGCGCCATGTACACCCAGTATCGCAAGCTCCGCGCAAGCGACTGCGTACCGCTCCCCGAAGGCGCGACCGCGGCGGACGGCGCCTCGATGTTCGTCAACCCGCTGACGGCGCTCGCCTTTACCGAGACGATGAAGGCCGAGGGCCACAAGGCGATCGTCCACACCGCCGCTGCCTCCAATCTCGGCCAGATGCTGAACAAGATCTGCCTCGCTGACGGCATCCCACTGGTGAACATCGTCCGCAGCGCCGAACAGGCCGCGATCCTGCGCGCCATCGGTGCGACCTATATCGTCGACAGCACTGCGCCCGATTTCATGGCGGCCCTCACCGATGCGATCGCCGAGACGGGCGCGACCATCGGGTTCGACGCGATCGGCGGCGGCAAGCTCGCCGGCCAGATCCTGAGCGCGATGGAAGTCGCCGCCAACCGCACCGCGGCGACCTATAGCCGTTACGGCTCGAGCGTTTTCAAGCAGGTCTATATCTACGGTGCGCTGGATTTCGGCCCGATCCTGCTCGATCGCAGCTTCGGCTTGTCATGGAGCGTCAGCGGCTGGCTGCTGACGCCGTTCCTGATGAAGGCCGGCGCTGAGGTAAACGCTCGCATGCGCCAGCGCGTCGTCGACGAACTGACCACGACCTTCGCCAGCCATTATACGGCAACGATCAGCCTGGCGGACACGCTCAGGCCGGACGTCGTTGCTGCGTATCAGCGCAAGACGACCGGCGAGAAATACCTGATCGACCCGAGCTTGTAGGCGGGGCGCCCGTCCTTCTCTTCCTCAGGCTCCGCCGAGAGCTGGAATCGAATTCGACCAAACCCAAACGTCACCCCGGACTTGTTCCGGGGTCCACTGCGCCGCAAACCAAGGCCTTGGTGAGTATGCGGCACCGTGGATGCCGGAACAGGTCCGGCATGACGGTAAAACATGTTTGAGAATGACGCTATAAGCAACGGATAAAGAACAAAAAGAAAGGGCGGCGCGCGGAATTCCGCGCGCCGCCCTCACGTCAGATCACTCCGACTTGTGCTTCTTCTTCTTGGTCGTGGTGGTCGTTGTCGTTGCCGACGTATCGGGCGTCGTCGCCGTGGTTGTGGCCGAGGCGTCGGGCGCTGGTGTGGCCGAAGCGTCCGGCGCTGGCGTTGAAGCGTCCGACGATGTGGTCCCGGCGGTCGTCGCCGTGTCCGGTGTGGTCGGGGCCGGAGCCGTGCTCGGGGGGACTGTCGTGGTAGTCGTGCTGCCCGGGGCCGTCTGTCCGGGCAGAGTGCTCGGTGTCGACTGAGCCGTTGCCGGGATGGCGAGTGCCAGCGCGCCGCCGGCGATGGCAACGGACAAGAGTCTAAATTGCATTTTCATTCCTCCGCTTGATAGGTCAGCGATCAACCCGATGATTAAAGCGGGGTTCCTCAACTTGCCGCACTGCAGCAACGGGTGTCGCCAGGCCGCACTTCGCGCGGGATGAATGTTCGGGATTTTGCCGATATTTACGGCGCTACCTATAGTCTGCGGCGTCCGAACCCTGACGGCGCGGGCGTAAATACGGGAGGCGGAGCAGAGCTGCGCACCGTGGAGGGACGGCGAGGTGCGAGGACCGGCGTACGGTCAATCTCGGGCCGGCGATCGGCTGGACCATCATAAGAGGAGCCGCCATACCAGTCGCCATTACCCGTGGGTGCGCTCGGCCAGAACAACAGGCATAGGCACAGGAGGATGTTGAAAAGCGCTCCAATCAGTGAGAGCCCCGGCACGAACGGCGAGAGGAGCGTGATGATTCCGAGCACGCCGATTGAGCCCGGAATCCAATATATCGGGTTCCAGCCCATGTCCCGGAACCGCTTGGCCTGGAAGGCCAGCCCGAACCAGAGATAGATCGGCAGGACGAGCCCAAGCAAAAGGATCATTAGCCCTCGCGGCATCGGTCCGTTTTCACCATGGCCGAGATGCGGCATGAAGCCGACCACGAGAGCGACCACCAGCATCGTCAACAGCAATCCGAGCGCCATGGAGGCGAGGAAATATTCCAGCCGGCCCATCCGGCCGCCAAAGCCCAATATATCGTGAAGCATGATTCCCTCCCCCCAACACATCTTGTTGCCACAGTGCGGGTTTATGCATTCGCGGCGAATAAGGTTAACGGCGCCAACAGGGATGGCCGCGCGCTCGGGGTAGTCCTGAAGCCATCGACCGTTGTGGAACCACGCCACACCCCGCTATATCCCATTGCATAAAGGGGAGGAATCGCATGGAAGCGCTGAAGCTGGCAGGCGTCGTCAAGCGCTTCGGTGACTTTACGGCGGTCGATGATCTGAGCTTCGCCGTCGCACCCGGCGAGGTGTTCGGCTTTCTCGGCGGGAACGGCGCGGGCAAGACCACGTCGCTGCGCATGGTGCTCGATATCCTGCGGCCCGATGCCGGCACCATATCGGTGATGGGCCGCCCGCCGGGACGTTCGGCGAGCCCGGATCTCGGCTTCCTGCCCGAAGAACGCGGCCTCTATCGCTCGATGACCGCGATCGACACGATCGTCTATCTTGGCCGCCTGAAGGGCATGGCCGCCGGCGCGGCCCGGCGCGAGGGCATGGCGCTGCTCGACCGGTTCGGCCTGTCCGCATTCGCCCGCACGTCGATCGAGAAGCTGTCCAAAGGCATGGCGCAGAAGGTCCAGCTGGCCACTGCGATCGTCAACAAGCCGAAGTTGCTGTTGCTCGACGAACCCTTTTCGGGGCTCGACCCGGTCAACCAGGCCTTGCTTGAGGAGATGATCCTGGATGCCGCCCGCGACGGAGCGGCGGTGGTCTTCTCCACCCATGTCATGCAGCATGCCGAGCGGCTGTGCGATCGCCTGCTGTTCCTCGCGCATGGGCGCAAGCAATTCGAAGGCACACAGGACGAGGCGCGCGCTGCCCTCCCCGTCCAGTTGACGCTTACCGCGAGCCGATCCCCCGCCACGCTCGAAGGCGTAGCCGAGGTGCGGGAGATCGGTGCTCGGGAAGATGGCTGGCGAGATTGGGAAGTCCGGCTCGATCCCGGCTGCGATCCGGGCCGGCTGCTTGAGCTATGCACCGCAAACGGCTTTCCGCTCCGCCGCTTCGAACAGCGCCGTGCGAGCATGCACGATGTTTTCCTGCATATCATCGGCGGCGCGGAGGTCCGGTCATGATCAAGCACATCCTGCTCGTCGCCGCGCGCGAATATCGCCAGATCGCCAGCACCCGCAGCTTCTGGCTGACCCTGCTGATCATCCCGCTCGCCTTCGCCGCGGGGCCGCTGTTGTCGCGGTTCGCTGATAAGCCGCATGAAGAGACCGTGATGTTGGTCGATCAGTCGGGGGGTGGTGTCGCGTCGGCGATCCGCCAACGGATCGAGATCGATTACCAGCGCCGGGTGATGGATGCGCTGGCGCATTATGTCGATCGGCACGCTCTTCAACGCGCTGCGCCCGATGCGCCCTGGGCGAGCAAGAGCCGCTGGTACAGCGACTCCGACGTGGCGTCGTTCATCGCCGCTGGCGGGCAAAAGGCTGCAATCCGGCGGATCTCCGCCGTCTCAAAATCCGATGCCGATGCGTTCGTCGCTCCCGCCCGGGATTACCGGATCGTCGAAACACCGGCGGCGATCGCCACCGCGCCGGCTGGTGCGATCGATGGACTGCTCCAGCCGTTGCTCCGCCCGGCCGACAAATCCGGCCATAAACCGATCGGCTATGTCATGCTGATCCCGCATGATTTCGGGACATCTCCTGTCGTGCGGCTCTGGGCGAACGGCGTGCCGCGCGCATCTTTCGTGACGACTTTGCAGGGCGTGCTCACCAGTCAGCTGCGGACCCGCTATCTGCTCGCCAATGGCGTCGCTGCGCCGACCGCAGCCGCAGCTGCGTCGCTCGCCCCCGCCATCGGGGTCACGACGCCGCCTGAAGGCAGCGGGCGCGAGCGTGTGGTGATCCGCTCGATCCTGCCGCTGATCAGCGCCTACATCCTGCTGATGTCGCTGGTCCTCTCGGGCAGCTGGATGTTGCAGGGCGCGATCGAGGAACGCAGCAACAAGCTGATCGAGACCGTGCTTGCCTGTATCACCCCGAACGAGCTGATGTACGGCAAGCTGGTCGGAACGGTCGCGATCGGGCTGTCGATGGTCGCGACCTGGGTGGTGTGTGGGCTGTTCGCCGCCTTTGCGACCCACGGCGCGATCGCCGACCTGATCAGGCCGGCGCTGGAGCCGGTTTCGACGCCAGGCAGCATTGCCGCGATCCTGTTCTTCTTCGTCGCCGGCTATCTGATGGTATCGATGATCTTCCTGGTGATCGGCACGATGAGCGATTCGATGCGCGAGGCTCAGGGCTTCCTGACGCCGGTGCTGCTGGTGATCATGCTGCCGGTGACACTGCTGGTGCAGGCGGTGCTCAGTGACACGGGTGGCCCAATCATCGAGGCGCTCACCTGGATCCCGCTCTACACGCCCTTCGCTGTGCTGGCGCGGCTCGGCTCGGGGATACCGACCTGGGAGATGCTTGGGTCTGGGGCAACGCTGCTGATCTTCATTGTCGTCGAGATTGTGGCGTTGGGGCGGATTTTCCGTGCCAGCCTTTTGTCTGGCGGCGGCCGGCCCAGCCTGGCGGAGTTGGCACGGCTGGTGCGCAGTCCGGGGTAGTAGCCCCTTCTTCTCCCCTCCCGCTTGCGGGAGGGGTCGGGGGTGGGCTGCCGGCTTCCATAAGCGGTCCGGCCAGCGGATAGCGCGAGCCCACCCCTACCCCTCCCGCAAGCGGGAGGGGATCGCTCCGGGCGCCCTCTTGCCCTTCAACCTCCAGCGCCAGTAACCTGACGTTGATCCGCCGCTGGTAGGAGCAAGCTACCATGGCGCACATGCTCAAGCTCTATCTGGTCCCAATCGGCATCGGTGCGTTCATCGCCTTGGCATTCCCCGCCATTGTGGTGATCGGGCTTTTCTTGATCATGCCGGGCCTGATCCTGGCGCTGCAGCGAGACTTTCCAGATCAGGCGCCCGGAAGCGCGCCGATCTGTTGCAGGAGGCCCATCATGTCGGGCTGCCCGAACTCCTCGATGATCTGTCCATTGACCCAGCGATAGAAATTCAACGCCGGGACCTCGATCTTGCGGCCGGTTGCCGGGGCGCCGAAGAAGCTGCCCTGATGGGTTCCACGCATGATGAAACGAGCCGCCACCGTGTCGCCCTCAGCGACCATCTGCTCGAGCGTCCATTGAATGTCGGGAAAACCGGAGCGCATCATCGCGATGATCGTCAGATAGCCTTGCGGGCCCGACATCGGCTCCGGCTGTCCCGGAACGTGGAAGACCGCACCGGGCGACACGAGCTCGTCGGCGAGCGTCGGGCTGGCGGTGTTGATGAATTCGAGGAAGCGCTCCATCGATGCCTTGTTTGCTTCGATACTCATATCGGTCCTTCCCTGTGGGGACTGGGCAGGCATCTCTACTGTCCTGCCTGCTTGCGGAAGACTAGCCCCTGTTCGTCATGTGATGCGGCAGGCTGTCGAGTCATGCCAGCGGGCTCTTCACCGCAAATGGGTGGCGACAGCGATTGCCGCGCCAACCGCGATCAGCGAGATGAAGACGAGCCAGGCCGAACAGCCTATGTCCTTAGAGAGCAAAACCGTTGCGGGCCCAATTCTGGTCGGATCGACGCCAGTCTCCCATGAGATGGCTTGCGCGAAGCGAGGCCAAACATCCTCCGATTCGCGCTGTTCCGGAGGGAGCGCTGACAGCAGCGCCGAATACACATCTCCGACTGTGCGCCAACTGCCAGCGCCGCTGACATCGAGGAGCACGCCGAACGTCTGTTCCACCTCCTCGATCGCGGCGATCTCGTCGCCGTCGCCACCCAGGCCGAGGCTCTCCAATATCGGTTCGACTTGGCTATCCATGCTTCATGATAGATCGAGCGGATGCCGGTGCCAATTTCTTGCAGTTCAGTGCGTTAGACCTTCATCCATCGAGACGGATCGGGGACGCGCCGGTGGGCGTCTCGACATCGAAGGTCCGGCAGCTGAATTGCCAGTAGATCATCACGCTCAAGGCAGCGGCGTAGAAGCACCAGACCGAGGCAAAGGCGTAGTCCTTGACCAGCTCGACGACCGACAGTCCGATGATGTTCAGCACGCCATAAACTCGGACGACGCGGTGCGACGACAGGATCAGGGCGCCACAGGTGGCGAGGATGAACAGCAGGGATACGGGCAAGCTGGCGGTCAGCGGATTGCGATATGCGACTGAATGATGGTCGATAAAGACACGGCTCGGATAGAAGATCAGCCCTGTCGCATCCCAAAGGCACACGAACGCGCCGATAGCGGTCAGGCTGAGGATGACGGCACGACGCCAACCGGGCGGCTCCATCAGCGCGACCGCCAATGGCATCAGAAAGGGCAGGATTCCCTGGGCATAGAGCGTGAACAGGAAGGAGAAATGATCAAGCCCGATCTTGCCGATCTGCCCGTCGAGGCCGAGCCAGACCATCCCTTCGGCGAATTGGTGGACGGCGAAGAGCATCGGCACCGAGGCGAAGAGCAGCGAACGCGGCTCGCGGACATGGCGGAGCGTCGCCACGCCGATCGTTCCGAGCACGCCTGCGGCGGTGAAGCTTGCGGTGGCCGAAAAACACATAGGGGTCTCCCGGCTAGGCAGCGGCGAGATCCTCTGTGCAGCGCTTCCGGCCGCATGGCCAGCAATCTTGGTGATAATGACCGTCGCACTGACCTGTGGTGAACGTGATTCAACACATGCTCGAACCGGCGCAATGGCGGCAGCAGGGGCGACTATCGTCCCGCCCCGCTCTTTCACATGACCGAAAAATTGATCGATCCGCTGGCCGCCATTCGCGTCGGTACGGCCAAGCTGGCTGTTCCTGGCTGTTCGGCGGTGGAAGCTGGCTGTTAGCTGGCTGTTATTTCCAACAGAGGAATGGAATGTATCTGTTTGTAAAACAACAATATAGTGTCAAATCGAGCTAAAATTAACAGCCAGCAAAAAATAATCCGAAAAAACAGCCAGGAACAGCCAGCTTTTTGCTACTCGCCCAGCTTGGCCACCAGCCCGGCCATTTCATACACCGTCGCCTGCGAATTTAGCGACGGCCCTCGCGATCGGCCTACGTCATAGCTGACAAGCGCTGTCCGTAGCTGCTCCCCATTTCGGGCTGGTTCCGCGCGCGCCGTCCAAGAACACCTCATAGCACAGCTGCGCTGCTTGGGGGCGAGCAATCACCGTCGCGGGCGATCGCGGCCATCGCGTTGTTGAACTCGCTGAGATTGCGCGGGGCAATTGATCACCTGAGGAGTTTTTCTCAAAGCGCTACAGACTTCGCTTTCGATTTTGAGCTAGTGATGAAATCCAGAGATAGAACCGAAGCGGTGTGTGTTTCGAAGGGTCCACCCTAACCTATTAAACCTTTCGCGCCCTAGTGTATTGCACTGGACCAGAAGATGTGCATGAAATGTCACATTGCTTCTTCGACAGGAAAACCGAAGAAGTGGGGGAACTAATAGTTTGATTGGCCACACCATGAGGCTGGCGGCAAAGCGAGTCCGCCTGGTTCGGCCTCCGCGTTAGCTGCTTGTGACCGTGCGCCTTTTGGGGGGATTTAATTGAGCAGAGATAGCGACCCATTGCTTCGCGCGTCGGTTACCTTTGCGCTTCATGTCCTAGTGGCCGGAGCGCTTTTCAGTCTCCTCGCCATCATGGGGGCAGGAATTTATATCGGTACTGGCGAGCTTGTGAGCTATTGGAATCTGCCTGCTATTTTGGGTATCCCGATGCGAGGCATCGAGCTCATGCTGATTTTGGCGGACGGCGTGTGCTTTACCTTCCTGGTAGGCATTGCTAGCTATCGCTTCTGTCGTCAGATATGGAAAGATCGAAAGGATCTGGATGATGACTAAACGAGTCCGAGCCACTCGAGCCACATCCGAATTCATCGCACAAGAGATTACCGACGCGGTGAGGACTTTCTTTACGCCAGTTGTTGCCACATATAGTTGGGCAAGGCGTGGACGAACCGAATCTTATATCGCCTGTTTTGCCGCACTTAGCGTGCTAGCAGCGCTATCGGTCCAAGCACAATTTCCAAATCGGTACGATTCGATAGGCGCGGTTAACGTGCAGGTTGCGGCTAAGAAGCAGTCATTTGCACCCTTGATGGGAACAAAAACTGCGCCGGTTGCTGGGGTGGCGAACGATACATGGACGACGGACGCGGCGTCTATCTCCGCGACAGCTCGCAATCTGCAAACTCTTCAGCACTCGCCTATACGTTTCAAAATCGTTCGAAGCGAGCCGCTTGCCACTTGGGGAGGAAAGGGGAGCGATACACGGGCAGCGCTAATCCTGTTGGCTGTTCTAGCCTATTCACCGCACGACCTTACAAAGTTGGATCAACGTCTGCAGCGTCTTGAGAATAGTTACGGGTACAGCTTCAAGATTCGCAAGGTAGAGGTTGCGAAAGCGCCCGGCGCACCTAGCCGGCAGCCGCGGCCAACACGAGGAGTCGCTGACGTTCACGTATCGACCGCTGGAGATTCCGTGAATGAAAATATGGCCTTGGCCATTCGCAGTGCCGCTCTCGATCAAGGCTCGCCAATCGAGATTGTAGACAAGAGTGCGATTAAAAGCGGTCCGATGTCGATAGCTGGTGATGATGAATCCCTACGTCATTATAAGCGTCTTACGGATTTACTTTTGCAACGCCAAGAAGGAGGCGACAGTCCGGGAGGCAGCGTAATAAAGACTGTAGAAATTAGGGCGGTAATGACTCCTGTTGGGCCAGTTAATACCGCTGGGAACCGCTAAAACCGCAAGGCGAATACGACGCCGCAGATTAAGTATAGTGAGCGTACGCTGCGCGGCCGTCCGTCCCGTCCCGCACTGTGTCTGCTGCCCCTCTCGCTAAGCCTCCGCCAGCTTGGCCACCAGCCCGGCCATCTCGTACACCGTCGCCTGTGAATCGAGCGACAGGCCGCGCGCGCTTGCCGCCAGCGATCGGGCTGCATCATAGCTGTCGAGCGCAGTTCGCAACCTTTCCCCCTGGCGGGCCGGCGCGGCGGCGGCGATGAAGGCGGGCGCGCGATCCAGGAACGCCTCGTAGCGCGGTTGCGCTGCCTTGGGGGCGAGCAGTTTGGCGAGCTTCGATCGCCGCGCATTGCCGGGGTCGCCATCACGGGCGATTGCCGCCATTGCCTCATCGAGCTTGGCGAGTTCAAGACCGGCAAAGCCAAGCGCGCGGCCGGGGGACCCCTGCCCTGCCTTTACCAGCGCCGCGATCTCGGCGGCGTCGCATTCGGGCAGCGCGTCGCGGAGCACGCCTGTCATCGCCGCATCATCGAGCGGATCGAAGCGCAGCAGCCGGCAGCGCGACCTGATCGTCGGCAGGAGACGGCCCGGCGCATGGCTGATCAGCAGGAAGATCGTGCCCGCCGGCGGCTCTTCGAGGTTCTTGAGCAAGGCGTTGGCGCCGCCCCGCTCGAGATCGTCGATCGCGTCGATCAGCACGACGCGGCGCGACGACATCGAGGGCGTCGTCATGAACATCGGCTGGAGCGCTCGGACCTGCGCGATCGGTATGCTCCGCGCGAGATCCACACCGGGCTTGTCGGCATCCTTTGGCTGGCGGGTCAGTTCGCGATAATCGGGGTGCGATCCGGCCGCGATCAGCGACCTTGTGCGGTCGCCTTCAGGCACGTCGAAGCCGGGCTGCAGCGTGCCCGGCGATGCACCCTCGGCGAGCAGCCTCAGGGCAGCCGCCCGCGCGAAGCTCGCCTTGCCCACCCCTTCGGGGCCGGCGAACAGCCAGGCATGGTGAAGCGCCCCGCTTTCCATTGCCGAAGCAAAGGCAGCATGCGCGGTCTCGTTGCCGACCGGCAGGCTCATGGCAGCAGATCGGCCAGCTCAGCCAGCAGCTTGCCCGTCACTGCTTCTGGCGATCCTGAGGCATCGATCAGCCGTACCCGCTCGGGCTCATGCTCGGCGAAGCGGCGAAAGGCGGCCGCGACGTCAGCATGGAAAGCATCGCCACGCGCCGCGAAGCGATCGGCCGCCGCCCCATCGCGGACCTCGGCCCGGGCGCGGCCCTGGTCGGCGGGCACTTCGAGCACGAAGGTCCGGTCAGGCAGTAGTCCGCGCGAACCGAAGGCGTGCAGCGCCAGCACTGCCGCATCGTCGATCCCGCCAGCCACGCCCTGATAGGCGCGGCTGGAGTCGATGAAGCGATCGCAGATCACCCAGGTCCCGGCACCGATCGCCGGCCGGATGCGCTTCTCGACATGGTCGGCGCGGGCGGCGGCGAACAGCAGCGCCTCGCTATGCGGGCTCCAGCGCGAGACTGAGCCTTGCATCAGCAGGCCCCGTATGGCCTCGGCGCCCTCGCTCCCGCCGGGTTCGCGGGTGACGAGCGTCTCCACGCCGCGCGCGGCCAGCGCTTCAGCCAGCCGGGTTGCCTGAGTCGATTTTCCGGCGCCCTCCCCGCCCTCGAGCGAGATGAACCTGCCGATCACCCGCCGAACAGGCCTTTGAGCCCGGCCCAGGCGCGCCCGAAAAAGCCGGCCTCGGCCACATCGGTCTCGGCAACCAGCGGCAGGATCTGCTTTGGCATGTCCGGGCTGATCACCTCGAGGTCGGCGATATGCTGGCCGGCCTTGATCGGGGCCTTGATCGGCCCGTTATAGACGACGCGGAGCTGCAGGTCGGGCGCGGCGCCCGCAGGCAGGGTCGCGGTCAGGTCGCTCGGCGCAACCAGCCCGACGCTGTTCGCGCTGCCGAGCTGGACCTCAGCCGTCTCGACCTTGCGGCCCTTGGAGACGATCGGCTTGGCCTGCCAGGCGCGGAAGCCCCAGTCCATGAACTTGATCGATTCCTCGGCGCGGTGATTATAGGTGTCGAGCCCCGCCAGCACCATCACCAGCCGACGCCCGTTCTGGATCGCCGAGCCGGTAAAGCCATAGCCCGCTTCATCGGTATGCCCGGTCTTGAGGCCATCGGCGCCGGCGACATGACCAAGCAGGGGATCGCGATTGGCCTGAGTGATGTCCTCCCCAGCACCGAGCGTCTTGCCCCAGGTGAAGTGCGGCAGCGAATAATAGCGCTTGTAGAGGTCCGGATAGTCGCGGATTGTCGCCTGGGCGAGCTTGGCCAGATCGCGCGCCGTCACATAGGTCACGCCATTGTCGGGCCAACCGTTCGAATTGCCGAAATGGCTGTTGGTCAGGCCGATCTTCGCCGCCTGCTGGTTCATCAGGCTCGCGAAGCCCTGCTCGGTGCCGGAAATGCCCTCGGCGAGCACGACGCAGGCGTCATTGCCCGAAAGCGTGACGATTCCCTTCAGCAGATTGTCGACGCTCACCTTCTCACCGGTTGAGAGGAACATCGTCGAACCCGCTTTGGGGCCGTGCCATTGCTGCCAGGTCTCGGGCCGCACGTCGAACAGCTGGTTCGCCTTGATCTGCCCGCTCTTGAGCAGGCCGAAGGCGACATAGACCGTCATCATCTTCGCCATCGAGGCGGGCGGCATGCGGCGATCCGGATCCTTGGAATAGAGCACCGCGCCCGATGACATATCGATCATATAGGCGATCGGCGCCGGCGTCTGGAAATCGGGAGCTGCGGCGGCAGCTGGCCATGATGCGACGATCGCAAGGGCGGAGGCGGCGAGGAGTTTCTTCATGTCACGAATCCGTACGCTTGGGGTTACTCGATATGGATCACACGGGCATCGCCATAGCCATGCCGGGCAGCCTCGTCACGCGCCCGCTTGGCGCTGATGGTGTCAGGGAACGGGCCGAGCTGAACGCGAAACACGCTACCCGCGACGACGATCCTGCCCCCGACCTGCCGCGCCGCGATCTGCGCCCGGTCGCGTGTCGAAAAGGCCGCCACCTGCACCATGAAGCGACCGCCGCGTGCGACGACGGTCTCCGGTGGCGGCACGTAGCGGGCACCGGGCTCCGGCGCCGGCACTGGGCGGGGAACCGGAGGGCGCCGCATTACAGGCGGCATGCGTCGCGGTGGCGGCGGTGTAAGCACCATTTCGTCGGGCAGGCGCTTGCGGAGCGCCTTCAGCAGGCCTTCGGGCGCATCGATCCGCGGCGAGGCGGAGCGCCCCGATCGCAGCGCCATCTGGTCAGGCCCCGACGGCGTGACCAGCCGCACGCGCACGGCCGCATGATCGCCGACCCCAAGCAATTGGGCAGCACCGGGCGAAAGCGTGAAAGCCGCCCCATCATAGCTTTGCGCGCCGACCACCGCGACGATCGTCCGCCCGCTGTCGAGCGACGTCAGCTCGACAAAGCTGCCCACGGGCAGCGTCGAATGGGCGATCGTGATCGTAGCCGCGGCAAAGGCACCGGTCGGGCGGTAATCCAGGACACTCGCATAGCCGACCGTGTCGTAACGCAGCTCCCCGGAAGTCCCGCGCGGGCCGGAGCCCTGGGGCAGATCGGCAGGCGCATTCTGGTCGATCGACCAGACGGGCATCTGCGCGCGCGGAGATTCGATGCCGCGGATCATCGGTCCATTGGCTGACCCCGGCGATTGCCGCTGCGCGTCGATCGGCTGAGGCGCATGCGCAAAAGCGTGTCCACCGCCGCTCCCTGCAAGCAGCACTGCCAGCACCAGCACCTTATTGTTCAACCGCATCGGCCAGCAATCCCACCGAAAGCGCGTAGAAATTGGAGCAGTTATAATCGAGGATCACCCGGTAATTGCCGGTCAGCAGATAGGCAGTCTTGCCCGGGCCATCGGGCTCGAGCAGCGTCGCCAGCACATCGTCGCCCGGCCAGCGGCGCGATTGCGGCACCAGCCCCATCGCGCGCCATTCAGCCATGGTCTTCCAGCCGCTGTGCCGCGCGAACACCCTTGGGCAGCGTGGCGAAAGTGTCCGGTTGGTGATCTGGCTGCGATCGAACACCGTCGGCACGCTCACCGCCAGCCCCCAGGGCTGGCCCGGTCGCCAGCCGGCATTGGCGAAATAGGCGCCGATCGAGGCAAGCGTGTCAGCCTCGCTCGTCCAGATATCGGCACGGCCATCGCCGTCGCCATCACGGGCGAGGCGCAGATAGATTGAGGGCAGAAATTGCGGCCCGCCGGTCGCCCCTGCCCAGCTCCCCACCAGCTGCGACCTCGAAACGCCGCGATCCATCATCTTGAGCGAGGCGATGAATTCATCGGCGAACAGGTCGCGCCGCCGCCCCTCATAGGCAAGCGTCGCAAGCGCGCGGGGCAGATCGAAGCCGCCCATCACCTTGCCGTAATTGGTCTCATTGCCCCAGATCGCGACCATGATCGATTCGGGCACGCCCGTCTGCTGCTCGATCTTCTGCAACCGCCAGCGCTGTGCCTGATAGGCCTGCCGCCCCCGGCTGATCCGCGCCGCATCGACATGCTGGATCCGATAGGGTGCGAACGGCGGCGGTGCGGCATTGGGGTCGCCGCCCGGCTGGGCGCGATCGAGTTCGATGACGCGGGTGTTGAGCGTGAGGGTCGGGATCACCGCGTCGAGCGTTGCGCGCGAGACGCCTTCCGCCTGTGCCTGCGCTCGCAACGTGCCGAGATAGCTCTGGAAGCCGGCCTCATCCTGCGCCCCGGCTGAGGTGCCGAGCGCAAGGCACGCCGCCATTGTCACCGCGAAACGCGCTATTCCTGGCGATGCTTTCCAAAATCCCCGCATCACCGGACTTTGGCACAGCGACCCGGCGACATGAACCCCAATAGTCGCAAGGCTTGCACAAATGATCGTGACTGCTCTAGGCGCAAATCGCGCGGAGAGGTGGCCGAGTGGTTTAAGGCAGCGGTCTTGAAAACCGCCGTGGGTGCAAGCTCACCGTGGGTTCGAATCCCACCCTCTCCGCCAACGCGCCTCAGGGCGCGCGTTCCACCCGATACTCGCTCTGCACGAGGCCACTCGGATAGGAGTGAGTCGCGACATGCTCGAGCCGCACATCATGCGGCAGCGCACCGAACAGCGGGATGCCCTCGCCGATAAGCACCGGTACGCGGGTGATAATCAGGTGGTCGATCAGGCCGGCGCTGAGGAAACGCTGGATCGTGATCCCGCCATCGACATAGAGGTGGTGCGCCCCGCTCGCCGCCAGCCGCGCCACGATCTCGGCGGGCGTCCCCGCCATCTGCTCGACTCTCCCGCCTTTCACTGCCGAAAGATCGACTGGCTTGCTCGCCAGGACCACCACGCGTTTGTCGCCATAGGGCCATGCGTCGAAGCCGAGCACGATCTCAAAGGTGTTGCGGCCGATCACCAGCGCATCGACGCTCGCCATGAACTCGACATAGCCATGCGGCTCGCCGCCGCCTTCCGGCAGCCAGTCGAGCCCGCCATCGCCGCGCGCGATGAAACCGTCGACGCTGACGCCGATGAAGACCGAGACCGTCATCGCCCGCTCCTTATTGACCCCCTTCCTTATTGACCCCGCTCCTTATTGACGGGGCCGCTATTTCGCCTGTTGGCGCTGCGCTATCGTCCATAGCGCTCCGGCGACGCCGCCGTCGATGTTGAGGCTTGCATTGGGGGCTTGCGATCCGCCGATGGAAAGAGTCAGCATCGTGTCCGTCGGCGAATGCAGCCTGGTGCGCTGTTGCTCCGGAAATATATTTTGCCGGATGTTCCAGAAACCGTCGATCCGCGCGTCCAGCTCCGGCAAGGGCGCGGCGGCATCCAGCGGCGACATGCCATAATCCCGAACGCTCGGCGCAAAGCCCGCTTCCGTGGAGGGAAAGCCGTAACGCGATGGTATCAGCACCGGCATGGCTTCTTTTGTGTCGGTGGACGGCTCGGGGATCGGGGCGTTCGGCAGCACCGAGCCGAAAGTCACCCCAACATCGCTGCCGAGGAGGGCGTACATCTGGCTCGGCGTCGGATAGGCGATCCGCGTGCCGGCACTGGCCTGTGCCGGCACCGTCAGCAGGAATACGCATCCCGTTGCGCGTGAAAGCCACCCCATTGCGTCGTCGCCCCCCGCGAGTTCGCACTACCTGCCCGTGAATCGCACGGCAGGCAAATGGTGGTGGTGAACCACTTTTTCAGGATATTTAAGGGGTTAAGACAGAAAAGCCGGCGCACCCCTTTTCCCGCAAGCGGCAAAGGGAATGTCCGGCCTCTGATCGCTGAAGCGCCGCCCGCAGCGGCGCGTCGGCGCCTTATTTCTTGTTGAGGGTCAACCCACCGAAGCGCTTGTTGAAGCGCGCAACCTGGCCACCTGAGTCGAGCATCGTGCCGCGACCCCCGGTCCATGCCGGATGCGCGAGCGGATCGATGTCGAGCGTCATCAGATCGCCTTCCTTGCCCCAGGTCGAACGCGTCTCGAACTGCGTGCCGTCGGTCATCTGCACCTTGATGGTGTGATAATCGGGATGAGTGTCTTTCTTCACGTCTTCTATCTCCGGAAAAGCCGCTGGTTTCCGACCAGCAGCGAAGGGCGGCGCACTACACGCCGCACGCCCGATATGCAAGCGAGCCGCTCAGGCCTTTGGTGGATCGCTGATCATCGCCATGAACTTGGCTTCAGCGGCCAGCTTGCCATCCACCGTCGCGCGGCCGGCGAATTTCGTGGCGCGCGCGCTCTTCTGGACGATCTCGACCTCGAGGCGGAGCAGCACGCCGGGTTCGACCGGCTTGCGGAACTTAACCTCATCGATCGACATGAAATAGACGAGCTTGCCCGAGCCGGCGAGTCCAAGCGATTCGACTGCGAGAATCCCCGCGGCCTGTGCCATTGCCTCGACGATCAGCACGCCGGGCATGATCGGCCGCCCGGGGAAATGCCCCTGGAAAAAGCCCTCGTTGATCGTCACCGCCTTGATCGCAGCGATCGACCGGTCGAGGATAAGCTCCTCGACACGATCGACCAGCAGCATCGGGTAACGATGGGGGAGCGCCGCCATGACCCGCCCGATATCGAGCGGGCCGAGCGCCCCCGTCGTCACCGTGTCGTTCACCGACCGGTCGGCTTCTTCGGCGGCGTGCCGGCGGCAGGCGCGGGGCCGGCGGCAGGTGCGGGGCCGGCCTGAGCGGCGGCTGCACCCTGGCGCTGCAGCGCCTCGAAATAGACCTGGGTCAGCTGCAGGATCGACTGCGAAGGTTGCCATCCCTGCTGCGGCGTGATCGTGACCGTCGGTACGGAGATATTGAGCTGTGCCGTCACCGCCGAGGTGATGTCAGCCTCGGGTTTGGAATATTGCAGTGATTCCGCCGTCATCACCAAATTGATGCCCTTGGCGGTCGCTACTGACCTGACGGCTTCGTCATATTTCGCCGCGACCTGCTGGATCGCCCATGCCTGCGCCATGAACGTCGGTTCGTTCAGCTTGGCAACTTCGGTCTGGGCAGTCTGCTGCACCGCGCGCACCTTGTCGACGATCGGGTTCTTCGCCGCGACCGCAGCGTTGAATTCAGCCGGCGTCACCTTATGGTTGGCACCCTTGGCGAGCGGCGCGGTCAGGGCATCGACCTGGGCCTGAAGTGCCGTGATCTTGGGCCCGATCTGGTCGAGCTCGACCTTGTGGGCAGTCACGATCTGGTCGTGCGCGACGCCGAGCGCCTTCGCATTGAGGATCGCACCCGTCGTGTCGCTGACGGCGAGGCCGGCGACCTGGGCATTAGCCTGCGCTGCCACGAACGCCGCCGGTGCGAGCGTCGAAGCGAGCAGAAACTTGGTGAACGTCTTCATTAGAACTGTGTCCCTACGTTGAATGTAACTAATTTGGTGTCGTCACTCGGATCCTTGAGCAGCGCATAGGCAACGTCGATGCGAAGCGGGCCAAAGGGCGAATTCCAGTTGAAGCCGGCCCCGACCGAGAGGCGCGGCCTCGGCGAATCGCCGCCGAAGAACTCCTTGAACGGTGCTGTCGATGTCAGATACGGGTCGTTGATCGAGCTGCCGGCACAGGTTCCCCCCAGTGTGGCGGAATAGCCGACCGAGCAGGTTGTGAGAGCCTGGGCATGCGCCGCATCGGTTCCCGCGACGGTATATAGCTTGTTGCCACTGCCATCGAGCGCCTGGGTCGTCAGAGGCAGGACCGTTTTCACGTGTGTGATCGGATCCTCATACACCGGGAACGGCGTGGCGTTTATGACCGGGTGCGTAATGCCGAACAGCGCGCCGGCCTGAATGTAGATAGACGGCCTCAGGCCAAGCTCACGCACGCCTGCGCCGAGCGGAATCTCGAGCTCCAGCCGCCCCAGGTAATAAGCGCGGCCACCCAGCGCATCATCGACGAACTGCGTGCGATCGGTAACGAGCGTCTGGTTCCCGAGCCCGCCCTGATACTGAATACGCTGCACGCGCGGGCCAACGCCGCGGATGTCGAAGCCGCGGAAATCGGGCTCGCCCAGATAGAAGCGATCGGTAATGCGCACCCTGTCGATGCCCGCACCGCGGCTCTTTTCAAGCGACATGATATAGCCGCCCTCCGCATTCGCCGAGAGAACGAAGCCGCTATGGCCAAGGCCCCAATATTTCGCGCCCTCGAAACGGGTGCGGATATAGCGGACGTCACCGCCAAGGCCGGCGAAATCCTGGCTGAACACGCCGCGTTGGCCGCGGGTCGGGCGCAGGCGGTTGTTCAGGCTGTCATAAACCAGCGAATAGCCGACCGACGAGGTCACGCGGTTGCCGATGGCGTCGCAGAGGTAACGGCCAGCCTTGAGTGGGTCGCAAACACTGCCCGTGAAATAGGACGCCTTGTCGAGCCCGACCTGTTCATAGGACAGGCCGTAGCGGCCTGAGAGCGACCAATATTCCGTCAGCGGCACACCTGCGCGAACCTGGAAGCCGGTCGACACCTGTGTATAGGTCGTTTGGCGCTGGTCGCCGATATAGTTGAACGCATTGTAATCGCGGCGGAAGATATCACCGCCAATGGCGATATTCTTGTCGAACAGATAAGGCTCGGTGAAGCCAAGCTCGACCGACTTGGAATAGCTCGACCAGTTGACGCTGGCGCGCAGCTCCTGGCCCTTGCCGCGGAAATTGCGCTGCTTGACCGACGCCTGGATGATGAACTTTTCAAGACTCGAATAGCCAGCCGACAGCGAGAGCTCGCCGGTCGATTTCTCTTCCAGATTGGCTTCGAGCACCACCCGGTCGGGCGCCGAGCCCTGGTTCTTCTTGATCTCGAACTTCTCCTGGAAGAAGCCGAGCGAGTTGATGCGGTCTTGCGAGCGCTTGACCTGGAAGCTGTTGAACGCATCGCCCTCTGACAGGCGGATCTCGCGCCGGATCACCTTTTCCTGGGTCTGGGTGTTGCCGTTGATCTCGACCCGCTCGACATAGGTGCGCTGGGCCTGGGCGATGTGGAAGTTGATCCCCATCGTCAGCTTTTCTTTGTCGCGGTCGAATTCGGGATTCACGTCGGTAAAGGCATAGCCGAACAGGCCGGTCGATTCGCTCAGGCTATCGACCGAGTCTTCGACCTGCTTGGCGTTGTACCAGTCGCCCGGATGCATCGGCAGCGTCTGGGCCAGCTTCTTGTTGTCGAAATCGCGGATATCGCTGTCGACCGTGACCTCACCGAACTTATAGCGGGGGCCCTCCTCCACCACATAGGTGATGATGAAGTCCTTCTTGTCGGGCGTCAGCTCCGCCACCGCCGAGGTCACCCGGAAGTCGGCATAGCCGTTCGTCAGGTAGAATTGGCGCAGCTTCTGCTGGTCATAGGCCATGCGGTCCTGATCGTAGCTCGTGTTCGAGCTCAGCATCGTCGTCAGGCGCGCCTGCTTGGTCGCCATCTCTCCGCGCAGCTTGTTGTCGGAATATACCTCGTTGCCGAGGATGTTGATCTGACGGACTTTGGATTTCGGGCCCTCGGTGACCTCGAACACGACGTCGACGCGGTTCTGGTCGAGAGCGACCATCTTCGGCTCGACCGAAGCGGCGAAGCGGCCCTGCCGGCGATAGAGCTCGATGATTCGAGCGACATCCTGGCGGACCGCGGTGCGGGTGAAGATCTGCCGTGGCGCGAGCTTCACTTCCTTCCTGAGCTTGTCTTCCTTCAGCCGCTTGTTGCCCTCATACAGCACGCGGTTGATCACCGGGTTCTCGCGGATACGCAGGACGATATCGCCCGATTCGGCACCGCTGATGCTGACATCGGCAAACAGGTCGCTCGCGTAGAGGTCCTTGATCGCCTGATCGAGCGTCTCGTTGGAATAGGCCTGGCCGACGCGCAGCTTGGTGTAGGAAAGCACGGTATCGGCTTCGATGCGCTGCGAGCCCTCGACACGCAGGCTCTTGATCGTCCGAGCGACAGGCGCGGCCACAGGCGCTGCCGCCTGGGGCGCTGCAGCCGCCGGAGTCGCGGCAGGCGCAGGCGTATTGGCTGCGGGCGCGGTCTGGGCACTCACGGCAACCGGCACACCCGACAGCATCGTTCCCGCGAGGAGCAGGGCGGTGGCGCGGGCGCCGAAATTGTTAACCTTGATCGCTGTCACTATCCCACCCCAAATCGGAGAATTTTATGCGGGCCGCTATTACGCGCCTGCCCTGCCTCAACCACGTCAGCCGATCAAGCCGGTCAAGCTGTTCCATAGGCCAAACGAACCCAGATCGTTGAACGTAACCAGCAGCATCAGCGCGAGCAACGCCGCGAGTCCGCCACGGAACGCCCATTCCTGGACCTGCGGTTCGACAGGCTTACGCCGCACCGCCTCGATTGCGTAGAAAAACAAATGACCGCCATCCAGCATAGGGACTGGCAACAAGTTGATGAATCCCAGATTAATGGAGACCAGCGCGATCAGGAATACGAACTCGACTGGTCCCAGGACAAGCCGCTCCCCGGCAATCTTGGCGGTTCCGAGTGGACCGTGAAGATCTTTGAGCGGCCGCTCGCCAACCACGATCTTTCGGATCGACTCGACCATGAAGCGCAAAATGTCGCGAGTCTGGCGAACCGCGACGCCAGGGGCCCGAAGGATCGAGACCGGCGCGACGATCGGTGCGCTCGGCCCGATGCCGAGCAGGCCGACCTTCTCGACATTGCCGAACTTGTCCTTGAGCACCTGTTCGCCGATCACGACATCGCGGCTCTGCGCCTTGCCGGCGTGGAGGAAATCGACCCGTAGATGCTCACCGCTTCGCGGCTGGACGAACATGATCATATCGGGAAAGGTTTCGACCTGCTGTCCGCCGAGCGCCGTGATCACATCCCCCGGTGCGAGACCCGCAGAGGCGGCGGCACTGCCGGCCACGACCGACCCGACCACCGTTGGGGTGCGATTTTCGCCGTAAAGGACGGCGAACCCAGCGAGTATCGTGATCGCGACGACGAAGTTCATCACCGGCCCTGCCGCGACGATGATCGCGCGTTGCCAGACCGGCTTCCCAGGAAAGGCTTGCGCGCGTTGTTCGGGCGGCAGCATCAGCCATTCGGCATCGGGCTGGCTCGCCGCGTTCATGTCGCCGGCAAATTTCACATAGCCGCCAAGTGGCAGCGCGCAGAATTTCCAGCGCGTGCCGCGCTTGTCGGTGACGCCGAACAGCTCCTTGCCGAAGCCGATCGAAAACACCTCGGCCTTCACGCCGAACAGGCGGCCGGCCAGATAATGGCCGAGTTCGTGCAGGAACACGAGCGGCCCGATGACGAGCGCAAAGGCGAGGATGGTGAGCAGCAGGCCGGGGCTATGGATCAAACGAGGCAGTCCTTTACACGCTCGCCCGCCAGCCTCCGCGTTTCAGCGTCCACCAGAAGGACGTCATCAAGTGTCACTGGAGCGGGTGGGTCGTAGCGATCAAGGGTATCGGCGACGATTGCGGCAATTTCGAGGAAGCCGATGCGCCGCTCAAGGAAAGCGGCGACCGCAATCTCGTTCGCCGCGTTGAGGATGGCGGGGCGTGCGCCGCCCGCGTCCAGCGCCCGGCGTGCAAGTGCCAGTGCGGGGAAGCGCACCGGATCGGGCGCCTCGAAATCGAGCCGGCCGATCGCCACCAGATCGAGCGGCGCCATCGGCGTCTCCATCCGGTCGGGCCAGGCGAGGCAATGCGCGATCGGGGTGCGCATGTCCGGCGGGCCAAGCTGGGCAAGCACTGATCCGTCCACATATTCGACCATCGAATGGATCACTGACTGGCGGTGCAGGATGATCTCGATTCGGTCATGCGGAACCGGAAACAGCCGGGCCGCCTCGATCAGCTCGAGGCCCTTGTTCATCATGGTCGCCGAATCGACCGAGATCTTGGCGCCCATCGACCAGTTGGGATGCGCCACCGCCTGTTCGACAGTGACGGCCCGCATCTTTTCGGTTGGCCAGTCGCGAAAAGGCCCGCCGCTCGCCGTCAGGATGATCCTGCGCACCCGCTCGACCCGTGCCGGATCGAAGCACTGGAAGATCGCATTGTGTTCGGAATCGGCGGGCAGCAACGTCGCGCCGTGCCGCGCCGCCGCAGCGAGGACGACGTCGCCCGCTGACACCAGCGGCTCCTTGTTGGCCAGCACGACTGTGCCGCCCTCGGCGACCGCGGCCATCACCGGCTCGAGCCCGGCACAACCGACGATCGCCGCCATCGTCCAGTCGGCACCCATCGCCGCTGCCTCGAGCAGCGCAGAGCGTCCGCCCGCCGCCTCGATTCCAGTGCCGGCAAGTGCCGCACGCAGATCGCCAAGGCAGGCTTCGTCCGCCACCACCGCGCGCTTCGCGTTGGTGCGGATCGCTGCCTTTGCGAGCTTGTCGGCATCGCAATTGGCGGTGAGCGCCAGCACCTGGAAGCGTTCCGGCTCGCGCTCGACCAGATCGAGGGTTGAACTACCGACTGAGCCGGTCGCGCCGAGGATGGTGATCGTCTTCATGGCAGGATCTTCGGCAGTGTTATGAGCGAGGGCAAGACCACGAGGAAAGCCGCTACCGGCGCCACCGGAACCAGCCCGTCGAGCCGGTCCAGAATGCCGCCATGTCCCGGCAGGATATTGCCGCTGTCTTTAACCCCGGCCTGGCGTTTCAGCCAGCTTTCGAACAGGTCGCCGCCTTGCGCCAGCACAGCGAGAAACGGTGTGGCGAGCGTGAGGCGCCAGGGCAGGCCATAAGCCGAATGCATCAGCGCGCCGAATGCGCTTGCCGCCACGACACCGCCGATCAGCCCGGCCCAGGTCTTGTTGGGGCTGATCGCCGGCGCAAGCTTGGGGCCGCCGATCGTGCGGCCGGCGAAATAGGCGCCGATATCGCACGCCCATACCAAAGCGAGCGCCCAGAGGGTGAAGACAACGCCCTCCTTCTGGTGGCGGATCAGCAGCAGGGAGAGGATCGGCAGACCGATATAGACGGCACCCGCCGCCAGCATCGGCCGCTTCGTGATGATGACGGTGAAGAAGCCCGCCGCGGCAACCAGGCCGAGCGCCAGGAAACCAGGCCCGGCTGCGAGCGGTGCCGGCGCCATGATCGCGAGCGGCACGACGAGGGCGAAGCGCGCCAGCCGCTTTTGCGCCGCCGGTACGCCGTGGAGATCAGCCCATTCGCCGATCATCAACAGCCCGAGGGTTGTGCAGAACATCCAGAAGACGATTCCGCCCGACCACAAGGTCGCTACCGCGACCACGACCATACCGATCCCAGCGACCGATCGGACTGCCAGATCGGACGAACGCTTCGGCGGTGAGTCGCTGCTCACAGGCCCCCGAAGCGGCGCTGACGGCTGGCGAAGGTCGAGACTGCCTCAGCGAAAGTAGCCGCATCGAAATCGGGCCACAAAGTGTCGACGAATAACAACTCGGCATAGGCTGCCTGCCAGAGCAGGAAATTGGAAAGCCGGACCTCGCCCGACGTCCGGATCAGCAGGTCGAGCGGCGGCAAATCGCTGGTGTCGAGCTCGGCCTCGATCGCGGCCTCGTCGATCGTTGCGGGATCGAGCGTGCCATCGCGCGCCTTTTCGGCAAGGCGCCGTGCCGCCGCGGCGATTTCCGCCTGGGCGCCGTAGTTGAGCGCGATCACCAGGATCGGCCCGTCATTGGCCGCGGTGCGGGCGATCGCATCCTCGACCAGCGCGACGAGATCGGGCGAGAAGCGCCGAAAATCGCCGATCACGCGCAACCGCACATTTTCGCGAACCAGTTCGTCGAGGTCGGTGCGGATGAACAGCCGCAACAGGCCCATCAGATCACTGACTTCGTCCTGCGGGCGGCGCCAGTTCTCCGAGGAGAAGGCGTAGAGCGTCAGCGCCTCGATCCCCATCGCACGCGCGGCGCGGGTGACGCGGCGAACCGCCTCCACACCCTGGCGGTGCCCGGCGACGCGCGGGAGATGCCGCTTCTTCGCCCAGCGGCCATTGCCGTCCATGATGATGGCGACATGGCGCGGCAACAGCGCCGCGCCGCCGGCCGAAACAGGTGCCGTGGCGGGCCGCGAGCTCACTTGCCCAGGATTTCCTTTTCCTTGGCGCTGGCTGTCGCATCGATATCGGCGATCGTGCTGTCAGTCAGCTTCTGCACCTCGGTTTCGTGACGCTTGCGCTCGTCTTCGCCGAACAGACCCTTTTTCTCGTCGGTCTTGAGGCTGTCCATGCCGTCGCGACGCACATTGCGCGCGGCGATGCGGGCTTTTTCCGCATATTGCCCGGCCAGCTTGGCGAGTTCCTTGCGGCGCTCCTCGGTCAAGTCCGGGATCGGCAGGCGCAGCGTGGTACCATCGACGATCGGGTTGAGGCCGAGCCCTGCCGACCGGATCGCCTTGTCGGCCGGGCCGACATTCGATTTGTCCCACACCTGCACGGAAAGCATCCGCGGCTCGGGCGCGGAGACGGTGGCGATCTGGTTGAGCGGCATATGCGCGCCATAAACCTCGACCGTCACCGGATCGAGCAGTGAGGTCGATGCGCGGCCGGTGCGAAGCCCGCCAAGATCATGCTTGAGCGCCTCGACACTGCCGGCCATGCGGCGTTCGAGATCGGCCTTGTCATATGCGGCCATGCTGCTCCTCCATTTCTCTGTTCGTAACGGTCGTCGAGGTGCCCTCGCCGCGCAGGACCGCTGCGAGATTGCCCTCGCCGCGAATATTGAACACCACGATGGGAATGTCATTATCACGGCATAAGGCGATGGCTGCTGCATCCATCACCTTGAGATTGTCGGCAAGGACGCGGTCGTAGCTCAGGCTCTGATAGCGCGTGGCGCCCGGCACTTTTTTCGGATCGGCATCATAGACGCCATCGACGCTGGTGCCCTTGAGCAGGGCGTCGCAATTCATCTCGGCCGCGCGAAGTGCCGCCGCGGTATCGGTGGTGAAGAACGGATTGCCTGTGCCTGCCGCGAAGATCACGATCCGGCCCTTCTCGATATGCCGTTCAGCGCGGCGCCTGATATAGGGCTCGCAGACGCTGGACATCGGGATGGCCGACTGGACCCGGGTCTCGACATCGAGCTTCTCGAGCGCATTCTGGACCGCCAGCGCGTTCATTACCGTGGCGAGCATGCCCATATAATCAGCGCTGGTGCGGTCGAAACCCGCCGCTGCGGCTGAAAGCCCGCGGAAGATATTGCCGCCGCCGACGACGAGGCACAGCTCGTGCCCCGCTGCCTTGGCCGCTGCGACCTCACCCGCGACCCGGTCAACGGTTGCAGGATCGATGCCGAACTGGCCCGGCCCCATCAGGACCTCGCCCGACAATTTCAGCAGAATGCGTTTGAAGCGTGGAATGATCATGGTTCCGACAAGCTGAGGGCGGGGCGGCGCGGACCTTAGTAGGCGCGGTGAGCGATTGGAAGCGCGGAAACCGTGCAGATTTCGTGGTCCAGCCGCCGAGAAAATGCGAGCACCGATAATCCTTCTCCCTCCAGGGGAGAAGGAGGGAGGAGCGAAGCGACGGAATGATGAGGGGAAGTGAGGTTCGCGACACTCAACAAGTGTCTCCCTCACCCTTCCCAACGCTACGCGATGGGCCCCTTCCCTCTCCCCCGAAGGGAAGAGGGAGATAAGCTCAGACGCCGGCTGCCGCGGCAACTTCCGCAGCAAAGTCCGAGACTTCCTTCTCGATGCCTTCACCGAGCTGGAAGCGGACATAGTCCTTCAGCACGATCGTCTTGCCGGCCGCCTTGGCTGCGTTGGCGACGACGTCCGAGATCTTGGTCTTGCCGTCCATCACCAGCAGCTGGCTGACCAGGGCGTTTTCCTTGCGGTACTTGGCGATCGCGCCATCAACCATCTTGGCGACGATATCGGCGGGCTTGCCGGATTCCGCAGCCTTTTCCGTCGCGATCGCGCGCTCGCGGGCGACGATCTCTGGGTCGAGGCCATCCTCGTTCAGCGCCAGCGGGAAAGCGGCAGCGATGTGCATCGCGATCTGCTTGCCGAGCGGCTCGAGCACGTCAGCGCCGGCATCGCTTTCGAGCGCGACCAGCACGCCGATCTTGCCGAGGCCGGGGGCCGCCGCGTTGTGGACATAAGGCACGATCGCGCCCGAGGTCACTTCGAGGCGCTTGGCGCGACGAATCGTCTGGTTCTCGCCGATCGTGGCGATGTTGTTGGTCAGCACTTCCTCGACGGTCTTGCCGCCGAGCGCGGCGCCCTTGATCGTCTCGATTGAATCGCCGAGCTCGAGCGCGACCGAGGTCACGTCACGGACAAAAGTCTGGAACTGAATGTTCTTCGCGACGAAATCGGTCTCGGAATTGACCTCGACGGCGGCGCCCTTCGTGCCGGAAACCTCGATGCCGACCAGGCCCTCGGCTGCGGTACGGCTGGACTTCTTGGCGGCGGCCGCGAGGCCCTTGGTGCGCAGCCAATCGATCGCAGCGGTCATGTCGCCACCGGTCTCGGTCAGTGCCTTCTTGCAATCCATCATGCCGGCGCCGCTCTGCTCGCGCAGGTCCTTCACCGCTGCTGCCGTGATCTCGGCCATGTCTCTAGTCCTCTTGTGCTTCGGATATGGTTGCGGACGGGGGAAGGCCTTCGCCCTACCCCGTCCGTATTTCAGTTCAGCGACGCTCAGGCGTCGAGCTGACGCTCTTCCTCGGCGGCCGCTTCGGGAGCGACGGCTTCGTCAGCTGCCGGGGCAGCTTCAGGAGCGGCAGCTTCAGCCGCCGGCGTGAAGTCGATTGCCTCGACCGGCTCGGCAGCGGCAGGTGCCGGCTCGACGGTCAGCGCTTCCTCGACGGGCGGCGCTTCCATCGCGCCGACATCGACGCGGCGAGCCATCTGCTCGTTGCCGCCACGGGTCGCTGCGATCGCGATCGCTTCGCAATAGAGGCGGATGGCGCGGCTGGCGTCGTCATTGGCGGGCACCGGGAAAGCGATGCCGTCCGGCGAGACGTTCGAATCGAGGATCGCGACGACCGGAATACCGAGCGTGTTGGCTTCCTTGATCGCCAGCTCTTCCTTGTTGGCGTCGATCACGAACATCACGTCCGGGATGCCGCCCATGTCGCGGATGCCGCCGAGCGAGAGCTCAAGCTTGTCCTTCTCGCGGGTGAGCTGGAGCACTTCCTTCTTGGTGAGGCCGTGCGTGTCGCCCGAAAGCTGCTCTTCAAGCGTCTTGAGGCGCTTGATCGAGTTCGAGATGGTCTTCCAGTTGGTGAGCATGCCGCCCAGCCAGCGATGGTTGACGAAATGCTGGCCTGAACGGCGGGCCGCGTCAGCGACTGGCTCCTGCGCCTGGCGCTTGGTGCCGACGAACAGCACCTTGCCACCGGCCGCTACGCTAGCATTCACGAATTCGAGAGCGCGCGCGAACAGCGGCACGGTCTGCGAGAGATCGAGGATATGGACGCCGTTGCGGTCGCCAAAGATGTAGGGCTTCATCTTCGGGTTCCAGCGGTGAGTCTGGTGGCCGAAATGCGCGCCCGTTTCGAGCAATTGCTGCATGGTGACGACTGGAGCCGCCATAAGATAGTTCCTTTCCGGTTGTGCCTCTGGGAAGCGAGTAATCGGAGACGAGCCCCGACACCGGCTATGTGTGCTTCCCATGCGGTGTGAAGGCGCGCCCTCTAGCGGACGTGTTCCGCAAAATCAAGCCGCGCGACAGTCCGGCAAATCAGGCGTTGACAACTGGAACACCAAGAGAACATATAGTGTCCTTAACGGGATTATGGAACGGAACCTGACCCTTTCGGGTTTTAACGGTTCCACTTCTGCCTATCGGATCAAGGAGTTGGGCATGTTGGCAATGTTGGAAAGCCTGGTTTTCGCTGCCGCCTTCGCCGCGGTGGTTGGGGTATTCGCTTTCACCCTGGTGCCCGCCCTTCCGCGAATCGCCGCCCTGCTCCGTGGCGAAGGCGATCCCGCTCACATCATCCGGCCGGCGCTGATCCTCAGCGATCGCCAGGTTCGGACTCGGATTCGGACGGGGTTGCGTCCGATTGCGATGCGAGGAGTGGCGCCTCGGCCCCAGCCTCTGCCGTTGCGCCACCAACCGCTCCGCGCAGCCGCCTGACCCGGCGATAGCTGCGGATGCTGAAGGGGATCAGCGCGAGATAGGTGATGCAGATCGCCGACAGCGCATACCATGGCGCCGAAATCAGCGCGGCGCCCAGCAGGACTACAACGACAATCGCCTCGAAGCGGATATTGTGGCGGAGCTTCAGCGACGACCAGCTGAAAGTCGCAACGCTGGAAACCATCAATGAGGCGATGAAGGCCATCCACGGCGCGACCAGCCAGGGCGAACGCAAGACGGGTGCTGCGGTCACGAACGACAGATAGAGCGGCAGCATCGCCAGCCCGGCCCCGGCTGGTGCCGGAATGCCGGTGAGGAACCCGGCAGATTTATGCGGCTGCTCGCTGACATCGATATTGGCGTTGAAGCGCGCGAGCCGCAGCGCACAGAACACAGCGAACACAAGGGCTATGAGCCACCCCAGGCGCGGAATTCCCTTGAGCGACCAGAGATAGACGATCAGCGCCGGCGAAACGCCAAACGAGATCGCATCCGACAGCGAATCGAGCTCAGCCCCGAAACGGCTCTCGCCGCGGACCAGCCGGGCGACGGTGCCATCGAGGCCATCGAGCACGCCGGCGATCATGATCATCGTTACCGCTATTTCCCAGTCGCCGGCCGTTCCGGCCAGGCCGCTGCTCGCCGAGATGGCATAGCGGATGCCGGTCAAGCCAAAGCACAAAGCGAGCGCGGTGACGGCATTGGGGGCGACAGCGCGGAGCGGAAGGCCGCGTTGCGCTCGTTGGGGGAGCGGTCGTCTCATCGAATCTCCGCCATTATTGGGCGACACCGGTCACCGCACCCACGTCCGGCCGGCCAAGCACCGTTTCGCCGGCGACGCTGCGCTGGCCGAGCGTGACCTGCGGGGCGATATCGTCCGGAAGATAGACATCGACTCGGCTGCCGAAGCGGATCAGCCCGATGCGCTGACCGGCCGCGACCATGTCGCCCGGCTTGACGAACGGCACGATCCGCCGCGCGACGAGGCCGGCAATCTGGGTGAAGCCGACCCGGCGCCCGTTTCTGCCCTCGACGACGATATGCTGGCGCTCATTCTCCTCGCTCGCCTTATCGAGATCGGCGCTCAGAAACTTGCCCGAGATATAGACCACCTGCCTGATTGTCCCCGCAATCGGCGTGCGGTTGATATGGACGTCGAACACCGACATGAAAATCGAGACGCGAACGAGTGGCGCATCGCCGAGCCCGTCCGGCCCGGCCAGCTCGCGCGGCACGGGCACACGTTCAATCATCGTGATCAAACCGTCGGCCGGGGCGACGACCAGCCCCTCGCCCTGCGGCGTGACCCGGATCGGATCGCGGAAGAACAAGGCTATCCAGAGCGTCAGCCCGATCAACGGCCAGGTAAGGAACCAGCTGGTCCACAAAAAATAGGCGACCACCGTGATGACGCCCGAGATGAAGACATATTTGCGCCCCTCAGGGTGCATGTCCGGAACGCGCCATTTGATAGTTGGAATGCCGATCGGCGGCGGATCGAGTGAAGCCATCGCCGCCGTCTATCCCCTGCGCACGGCCAAGACAATGTCGGCAGGCGTCGAAGCGGCGAGATCAATCTTCCCGCGCCATGTTGATCCCTGCAAATCTTCCTCCTAGACGCGTCGCCAAACCTCCCTTTCGGAAAGCGGAATATCAATGGCGAAGATCAAGGTGAAGACGCCCGTCGTGGAGATCGACGGCGACGAGATGACGCGGATCATCTGGCAGTGGATTCGCGAGCGCCTCATCCTCCCTTATCTCGACATCGATCTCGATTATTATGATCTCGGCATCGCCAAGCGCGACGAGACTGACGACAAGATCACCGTCGACAGCGCCAAGGCGATCCAGAAATATGGCGTCGGCGTGAAATGCGCGACGATCACGCCCGACGAGGCGCGCGTCGAGGAATTCGGCCTCAAGAAGATGTGGAAGTCGCCCAACGGCACGATCCGCAACATCCTTGGCGGCGTCGTCTTCCGCGAGCCGATTGTGATGAAGAACGTTCCCCGCCTGATCCCTGGCTGGACTCACCCGATCGTCGTCGGCCGCCACGCATTCGGCGACCAGTACCGCGCAACCGATTACCGCGTCCCCGGCCCCGGCAAGCTCCGCCTGGTGTTCGAAGGCGATGACGGCACCGTGATCGACGAGGAGGTGTTCCAGTTCCCGAGCGCCGGCGTCGCGATGGCGATGTACAATCTCGACGATTCGATCCGCGATTTCGCCCGCGCCTCGATGCATTATGGCCTGAACCTGAAATGGCCGGTCTATCTCTCGACCAAGAACACCATTCTCAAGGCCTATGACGGCCGCTTCAAGGACCTGTTTCAGGAAGTTTTCGAGAGCGAATTCAAGGACAAATTCAAGGAAGCAGGCATTGTCTATGAGCATCGCCTGATCGACGACATGGTCGCGAGCGCGCTCAAATGGCATGGCGAATTCGTCTGGGCCTGCAAGAATTACGACGGCGACGTCCAGTCGGACCAGGTCGCGCAGGGCTTCGGCTCGCTCGGCCTGATGACCTCGGTGCTGCTCACCCCCGACGGCAAGACGGTCGAAGCTGAGGCGGCGCACGGCACCGTGACCCGCCACTTCCGCATGCACGAGCAGGGCAAGGCAACCTCGACCAACCCGATCGCCTCGATCTTCGCCTGGACTGGCGGCCTGAAATATCGCGGCAAGTTCGACGGCACGCCTGAGGTGACCGAGTTCGCCGAACTGCTCGAAAAAGTCTGCGTCGACACGGTCGAGAGCGGCCACATGACCAAGGACCTCGCGATCCTGATCGGCCCTGATCAGCCCTGGATGACGACCGAACAGTTCTTCGAACAGGTCCGCGTAAACCTCGAAGCGCGGATGGGGGCCATCTAAAGCAAGGCGTCACCCCGGATTTGTTCCCGCGGTCCACCATTCCGCAAATCGGATCGCTGAGGGTTTGCGGAACGGTGGATGCCGGAACAAGATCCCATGGGGAGTGGATAGCGACCGCCGCTCTGCCAGAGTGAGGTTGCAGACCAATCTCTGGAGGCGATCATGCAGCGAGCAGAATGCCGGGCCGAGCCGGCGACCACTATCCGTTATGATCTTGGCGCAATTTTCGTGTCGTTGGAACTGTCGCGCTCGAAATGGCTGGTGACGAGCCTGTCGCCGGGTGGCGGGGAGAAGATGTCGAAGCACGTCGTTGCGGCGGACGAT